>DBFJQM010000016.1:0-144829 GCA_048404665.1 Candidatus Pelethomonas sp. | reverse complement strand
ATGTCTGCCGCGACATTCCCGCCATCGGCGCGCAGGTGGTGGACGTGACCGGGATGCTGCTGTTCCCCGGCTTTATCGACGGACACACCCACTTTGACCTGCCGGTGGCGGGCACCGTCACCGCCGACGACTTTGCCACCGGGAGCCGGGCGGCCCTCCGGGGCGGCACTACCATGGTGGTGGACTACGCCGCGCCCAACAAGGGGGAGTCGCTGGCCTTCGGCCTGGAGACCTGGCGGGAGAAGGCGGAGGGGAAGTGCGCCTGCGACTACAGCTTCCACATGACCATCGACGACTGGAGCGGCGACATCTCCCGGGAGATGGGGGAGATGGCGGACCAGGGGATCCCCACCTTTAAGATGTACATGACCTACCCCGCCATGATGATCGGGGAGGGGCAGATGTTCCAGGCCCTCCAGCGCCTGGGGGAGCTGGGGTGCCTGGCCGGCGTCCACTGCGAGAACAGCGGCGTCATCGACGAGCTGATCCGTCAGGCCAAGGCGGCGGGGAGGACGGGGCCGTCCTCCCATCCCCGCACCCGGCCCGCGCCTCTGGAGGCGGAGGCGGTGAGCCACCTGCTGCGCATGGCCCAGATCGTGGATGTGCCGGTGATCATCGTCCACCTGTCCACCCGGGAGGCCCTGGAGGAGGTCCGCGCCGCCCGCCGGCGGGGCCAGACCGTATACGTGGAGACCTGTCCCCAGTATCTGCTGCTGGAGGACAGCGTATACGACGCGCCGGACTATCTGGACGCGGCAAAATTTGTCTGCGCGCCCCCCATCCGCAAGGCGGAGGACCGGGAGGCCCTGTGGGAAGCGCTGAAAAGCGGCGAGATCCAGACCGTGGCCACGGACCACTGCTCCTTCACCCTGGCCCAGAAGCTGGCGGGGCGGGAGGACTTCACAAAGATCCCCGGCGGCCTGCCGGGCGTGGAGGACCGGGGGACGCTGCTGTGGTCCGCCGGCGTGGCCGCAGGCCGGATCAGCGAGGCGGACATGTGCCGGGTCCTGTGCGAAAATCCCGCCAAGCTCTACGGCTGCTGGCCCCGGAAGGGGGTCATCGCCCCGGGCAGCGACGGCGACGTCGTGGTGCTGGACCCGGCGGCGGAGAGCGTCCTCACCGCGGCGGACCACGTGCAGAACGTGGACTACACCCCCTATGAGGGGACGCCCCTCCGGGGCGGCATCGCCCAGGTGTACCTCCGGGGCCGCCTGGTCATGGAGGGCGGCCGCCTGGCGGAGGACCTGCCCGCAGGGCGGTTCATTCCCCGGGGAAAGTGCCGGCTGTAGGGCCGGACCTGGCGAACTGTGCTGTATGGCCTGCCATTTGGTGGGCCATACAGCATTTTTTGCATGATTTTTGACAGCAGGCACGTTTTACAATGTGAAAGTTTGCGATATACTGGTAACAGTTCAAGGAACGGCCCGGAAGGACCGGGACCGGGGCGTGTCCCCGGCGGAGAGGGGAGACGCCATGCGGTTTACCAAGATGAACGGTGCGGGCAACGACTTCATCATCCTCAACAACATGGAGGAGCGCATTGAGGTCAGCCGCCTGCCGGAGCTGGCCAGGGTCCTGTGCCACAGGCATCTCAGCATCGGAGCCGACGGGCTGATGGCGGTGGAGCGGCCCCGGCAGGGGGGCGACTACCGGATGCTCTTCTACAACGCCGATGGCTCCGCCGGCGAGATGTGCGGCAACGGCGCCCGGTGCATCTGCCGCTACGGCTTTGAAAAGGGCCTGGCGGGGGAGGAGCAGACGGTGGAGACGCCCTCCGGGATCGTCACCGGCCGCCGGATCGACCGGCAAAACTACCGCATCCGGCTGACGGACCCCACGGTGGTCCGCCTGGACGCCCCGGTGGAGGCCCTTGGCCGGCGCTGGCCCTGCTCCTATGTGGAGCTGGGGACCCCCGGCCTGCCCCACGCGGCGGTGCCCTATCCCGGTTTGGCGGATACGCCGATGGACCGGCTCCGGGAGCTGGGAAAGACCCTGCGCTGGCATCCGGCCTTCCCCAAGGGGGCCAACGTCACCTTTTACGATCTCACAGGGCCGGACCGGCTGGTGGAGCTGACCTACGAGCGGGGCGTGGAGGATTTCACCTACGCCTGCGGCACAGGCACCGGCGCCGTGGTGCTGGCGCTGACCCTCATGGGCGCCGTCAGCGGCAGGGACGTGGAGGCGAAGGCCCCCGGCGGGACCCTGCATCTCACCGTGGACCGGGAGGGAGAGGCTGTAAAGGCATTATGGCTTACAGGCCCCACCAACCTTGTCTGCGAGGGCGAGGTCCTGGACGAGAGCCTGGAGCTGTGACGGGAAGCCCCCCAACCACCTTGTAAAACCGGCCCGGGAGGGCCTGGGAAAAATTTCTGGAGGAGAGAGCGTATGAACAACAATCTGGATAAGAAATCGGTGGCAAAGAACTACAGGTTCCTGGCCATCATGCTGGGCGCCATGATCCTGGGCGCCGTGGTGGGCTGGCTCTGGCCCGCCCAGCTGGACGCCGGCGGCAGCGTCGTTTCCGGCACCGGCGCAACGGTCCTCAAGCCCCTGGGCACGGTGTTCATCAATATGATGTTCTGCATCGTGGTGCCCCTGGTGTTCGCCTCCATCTCCGGCGCTGTGGCCGGGATGAAGAGCCGCAAGCGGGCGGGCAGGATCATGGGCGTCACCGTGCTGACCTTCGTGGTCACCGGCGCCATCGCCGCCGTCATCATGTTCGTGCTGATGAAGCTGATTCCCCCGGTGCTGGAGCCCTGGGTGGAGATCCCCCGGGAGGAGATGGGCGGCTACGCCAGCATGAGCGAGCTGGTGGTCAACTTCTTCACCGCCAGCGACTTTGTGGGCCTTTTGAGCCGTAAGGCCATGCTGCCCCTGATCGTGTTCTCCCTGCTCTTCGGCTTCGCCGTGAATCTCAACGGCGGCGGCGAGACCCCCGTGGGCAGGTTCCTGGAGGACCTGACCAACGTGATGCTGAAGTTCGTGAAGATCATCACCTACTACGCTCCCATTGCCTTCTTCGCCATCTTCGCCGACCTGGTGGCCACCTACGGTCCCCAGATCACCGCCAACTACGGCCGGGCGCTGCTGGTGTACTACCCCCTGTGCTTCATCTACATTTTCACCGCGTGGCCCCTGTTCGCCTGGTTCGGCGGCGGGAAGCAGGGCGTTCGGACCATGTTCCGGCACATCACCAAGCCCGCCGTGGTGTCCCTGGGCACCTGCTCCTCTGTGGCCACCATCCCCACCAACATGGAGGAGGCCGCCGACACCGGCATCTCCAAGGACGTCAGCGACATGGTGCTGCCCCTGGGCGCCACCATGCACATGGACGGCTCCTGCTTCAGCTGCGTGCTGAAGATCGCCTTCGTGCTGGGCGTGTTCGGCCAGGACTTCAGCTTCAAAATGCTGATCCCTGTGGTGCTGGTGGCGGTGCTCAGCTCCGTGGGCATGAGCGGCGTCCCCGGCGGCGGCTACATCGGCGAGTACATCATCTGCTCCCTTTTCTTCCCCACTCAGATGGACATGGCGTTCCCCATCCTGGTGGCCATCGGCAACCTGGTGGACCCCCCGGCGACTATGATCAACGCCGCCGGCGACTATGTGGTCAGCTTCATCGTCTCCCGGTTCGTGGACGGCAAGGACTGGCTGGATAAGGCCATCGCCGGGAAGAAGGCCGCCTGAGCCGGCAGCCTCCCGGAAAAATCCATATGGACGCGAAAGCGGCGGAACAGAAAACCTGTTCCGCCGCTTTTTCCTGTCTGCGTTACGACCCCATCCAGAAGGAGACCAGACACTGGGTGGCGTGGGAGACCGCGCGGCTTTTCTGCAGCACGATGCCCACCTGCCGCCGGTAGGACGGCAGCAGCTCCACCGCCCGGATGCGGTAGGGGGCGCGGTTCAGCACCAGCCGGGGCAGGATGCTGACGCCCAGTCCGTTCTCCACCAGGGCCATGATGGTGTAGTCGTC
The DNA here is from genome assembly GCA_048404665.1 of Candidatus Pelethomonas sp. Lineage (GTDB taxonomy): Bacteria > Bacillota > Clostridia > Oscillospirales > Oscillospiraceae > Pelethomonas. Next base: position 140,859 of record DBFJQM010000016.1, on the reverse strand, counting down.
CTTCACCCGGTATTTTACCCGGGGCCGGAACCCCAGCTGCTCCATGTGGGACTCGATGGGACGGTTGTCCTCCGGCTCCAGGAAGATGAACGACTCCCCCTGGAGCAGATCCAGGGGCAGGGCCTCCCGCCGGGCCAGGGGGTGGTCCTCCGGCAGGACCACGGCGAAGGAGTCCTCCAGCAGGAGCTGGAAGCGCAGGTCCTCCGCCTGGGGGTCGATGGTCAGGCCGATATCCACCGTGCCGGTGCGCACCCACTGGGCGATCTGGTCGCTGTCGCCCAGCTTCAGCTCGAACTGGATGTTGGGGTAGGCGGCGCTGAAGCCTTTCAGCCGCTGGGGCAGCCAGTGGCAGGAGAGGCTGGTGAAGGCCCCAATGCGGATGGAGCCGGTCTGCAGCTGCTTGAGCCGGCTCAGCTGGTCCTGAAACTGCCGCTGGCTGTCCAGCAGGTCCCGCAGGGCGGGGAGCATGGCCTGGCACTCGGTGGTGGGCAGCAGGCCCGTCTTGCCCCGGTAAAAGAGCACCAGGCCGAACTCGTCCTCCGCGGCCTTCAGCAGCTGGCTGATGCGGGAGGGGGTGTAGCTGAAGTACTCGGCCGTCCGGGCCAGGCTCTTCAGCTCCGCGATCTTGACGATCATTTCACAGGTCAGTATGTTCATAAATTTTCCTCATTCCGCTCGTTAGGAATGTTAATTTTACAATTTTCTGCCGCCGTCGTATGATGGGGACTGCGTGGTCACAGCGCGCGAACATACGGTGGGAGGAAGAAACATGGAAAACGATACCACAGGCGTCCAGGTCCGGGAAAAGAAAGAGATCGGGCCGGAAAACTTTATTTTCATCGGAGTATTTATCGCATTTTTCGCAATTTTCGTCTACAAAATGGGCATCATGAACACGGTCAACACCCTGATGAACACCGCCTATTCGCTGCTGATCGACACGGTGCTCTACCTGACCGCCATCTGCGTTTTGATGGGGGCCGTGGCGGCGCTGCTGTCGGAGTTCGGCGTGGTGTCCCTGGCAAACCGCCTGCTCAACCCGCTGATGGTGCCGCTGTACGGACTGCCGGGGGCGGCGTCTGTGGGCGTTGTCGCCACGTTCCTGTCCGACAACCCCGCCATCCTCTCCCTGGCGGACGACCACTATTTCAAGAGCCTGTTCAAAAAGTACCAGTTCCCGGCCCTGACCAACCTGGGAACCTCCTTCGGCATGGGGCTGATCGTGTGTACCTACATGCTGAGCCTGGGCAACATCTCCAAGCAGTCCTACAGCCTGGCCGTCCTGGTGGGTCTGCTGGGCGCCGTCATCGGCAGCGTCGTCAGCACCCGGATCATGCTGTTTTTCACGGCGAGGCAGTACGGCAAGGAGGAGGAGATGGTGCCCCACGCGCCGGTGGCCAGCGCCGCCCAGCGCACCCGCCCCATCCGTCAGGGCAGCATCAGCACCCGGTTTCTGGGCGCGCTGCTGGACGGCGGCATGTCCGGCGTCAAGATGGGCGTGAGCATCGTCCCCGGCGTCCTGATCATCTGCACCCTGGTGATGATGCTGACCAACGGGCCCAGCGCCGACGGGACCTACACCGGCGCGGCCTATGAGGGCATCCAGCTGCTGCCGTTCCTGGCGGACAAGTGCAGCTTCATTCTGGGGCCGCTGTTCGGCTTTTCCTCGCCTGAGGCGGTAGGCGTTCCCATCACGGCCCTGGGCGCGGCGGGAGCCGCCACCAGCCTGGCCTCCCAGCTGGTAGCCAAGGGGCTTGCCGGGGCGGGGGACATCGCGGTGTTCACCGCCATGTGCATGTGCTGGAGCGGATACCTGAGCACCCACGTGTCCATGATGAACAGCCTCAACTGCAACGAGCTTATCAGCAAGGCCATCGTCAGCCACACCATCGGCGGCCTCTGCGCAGGCGTCGCCGCCCACTGGATCTACGTGCTGCTGAGCATGATCCTCTGATATCATAGCAAAACAGGGGAAACTTGTAAAGAAAAAAGCGAGGCCCGCCGGGAATTTGTCCATCCCCGGCGGGCCTTTTTTACGCTATTCCTCCGCCTTAGGCGGATACTCGATCTTGCCGTGCTGCTGTTCAAAGGCAAGAATGTCCTGTCGAATGAGATAGAGGATATGGGCGGATGCGCTGCGCCCCTCGTACTTTGCCACATAGTGCAGCTTGTGGTGCGTCTCGCTGTCCACCGTAAATCCAAGGTGCTTATCGTAGTTCCTCTTTGCCATACTATCATCAACCTTAGCAGAAATTATACTTATTTTTAGTTAAGTATGAGTTGATTATAAGTACAGAATGAGATATAATGTGAAAACATACTAAAAGTTAGTATACAATATTTCAAAATGGAGGGATCACAATGGCGGCGGATTACAGGAAGATGTATATGACAGTGGTGGGACCCATAGACCGGGTGGTAACGCTTCTGGAAAAAGGCGGCAGCAGGGAGGAGGCTATCCAGCTCCTGGTGGACGCCCTGCAGGCGGCGGAGGAGGTCTACCTGGAAGATGGGGAGCAGGACCCGCAGCAGGAGGCATAAGCTTGGATAAGCGAGGGAGGACCGGCCGTAAGCGGCCGGTCCTCCCGTCCTTCGTCAGGCGCGCCGGGAGTGGGTTACAAAATGACCTCCATCCCGATCTTCTGGGGCTTCAGCCCCTGCTTTTCGTAAAACCGCATGGCGCCTTCGTTGCAGGTCCACACGTTCAGCGTCACGTTGTAACAGCCCAGACGCCGGGCCAGCGCCAGCGCCTCCCGGTAGAGGGCCTGGCCCACGTGCTGCCCCCGGCAGGTCTCGTCCACGCACAGATCGTCGATGTACAGGGTCCGTCTGCCTGTCATGGCCCGCTCGCCGCTGTCCTCCTGGAGGACGCAGAAGGCGTAGCCCCGGACCGTGCCGGTGTCGTCCTCCGCCGCCAGGATGGGGCGGGAGGGGTCAGCCAGGAGCCCCCGCAGCTCCTCGTCGGTATACTTGCTGCCGCCGGCGCGGAACAGGTCCGGCCGCCCTCGGTGGTGGACCATGCACACCTGGTGCAGCAGCTCCTGGAGCCGGGGGATGTCCCGTTCCCGGGCAGGCCGGATAGTCATAGCGCGTCTCCTCCTTGCTTCCGCTGTTCCTCCGTCAGGTCCAGCACCACCGCGCCGCCCAGCAGCAGCCCGGCCACGGCGGGGACCCAGGGCACGCTGGCGGGTACGCTCCGCCGTCCCGGCGGCGGCGTCTCCGGCTGGGAGACCGGGGCCGGCTCCTCCGGGGAGAACACCACCTTCAGGTGCTTGATCCCCCGCCGCCCCAGCTCCCGCCGCATGACCCGGGCCAGGGGACAGCCGCTGGTCTTGCTGAGGTCCGTCACCCGGAGGGCGGAGGCGTCCAGCTTGTTGCCGGTGCCCAGGGCGGAGATGATGGGGATGCCCCGCTCCAGGGCCGTGACAATGAGATCCACTTTACAGGATACCAGGTCGATGGCGTCCACCATATAGTCGTAGGGGCCGAAGAACCGCTCCCGGTCCTCCCCCCGGTAGGTGCCCACCACCGGGCGGACCTGGCAGGCGGGGTTGATCTCCAGCACCCGCCGGGCCAGGACCTGGGCCTTGTACTGCCCCAGGGTGGAGGTGAGGGCCCCCAGCTGGCGGTTGACGTTGCTCTCGCCGTACACGTCCTGGTCGATGAGCGTCAGCCGGCCCACGCCGGACCGGGCCAGCGCCTCCACGGCGTAGCCGCCCACGCCCCCCAGCCCCACCACGCACACGTGGCTGGCGGCCAGCTTTTCCAGGGCTTCCCGGCCCAGGATCATTTCATTGCGGAGAAAGCGTTCGCTCATGGCAGATCCCTCCTTGACGCATAAGTCCCCCCGGAACAGGGGGGAGGGGCCGGTCCCTGAAAAGGCCGGCCCCTCCGTAAGGTCCTCTTTTGGGAAAGCGGCGGATCAGCCCACCAGCTTCATGCCGCTCTCGTCCACCTCGGCGGTGAGGGGCTCGGTAAGGGCGGTCTGCCAGTCGCTGTAGGCGCTGCTGACCAGGGCGCTGTTGCAGGCGTAGTGCCAGTACTGCTCCTGGCCGTAGCCGACAAAGTACATGATGTGCTGGCCGTAGCTGGAGGAGACGATGCCGGTGTCGCCGGCCTTGCGGCCATTCTCATAGCACCAGTCGTTGAAGCTGGTCACCATCTGGCCCTTGTGGACGTTCTCGTAGATGCCGCCCTCGTCCTTGTTGCCGTCCTGGGAGTACTCCTTGGCCAGGGCGGCGAAGCCGTCCTCGGTGCCGTCCCAGCTGGCCAGGATCTCCTCGGCCTTGGCCTTGACCATCTCGTCGGTGGCCTCCTCGCCCTCACCCAGGGTCAGGCTGTCCTTGGTGACCAGGACGTGGCGGACGCTGTAGTCCAGGGTGTCGTCCCGCTCGCGGCCGTTGAACGCCGCCACAAAGTAGCTGGTGTCGCTGTCGCCGTGGAGGACCTCGGCGTCGCCGGCCTTCCGGGCGCTGTCAAAGAGCCAGTTGCCGGTGGTGCTGTTGGAGTAGCTCATGGTCTCGCTGCCGTAGTAGGTGGCGCCGTTGGCCTCGGCCAGCTCCTGCAGGTCGCCGCCGTCCTTGTAGGCGGCCAGGATGGTCTCGGCGGTCTCCTTGGCCTTGTCCAGCGCGGCGGCCTTCTCCTCGTCGGTGGCCTCGACGACGTTGCCGTCGGCGTCGGTCTTGGTCTCGGGCGTGCCGCTGACGGTGACGTAGCCGCCGTCCACCAGGTCGTAGGAGTTCTTGTTCTCCTCGTAGTAGGCCGTGATCTCATCGTCGGTGAAGGTGAAGCTTTCCTCAACGCTGCTGGCGTACTGGGAGGCCAGCAGGTACTCGCCCATGAGCTTCTCGTAGGCGGAGGGGGTCATGGTGCTGCCGAACACGGCGGTGAGGTACTGCTTATAGGTGTAGCCGTTCTGGGAGGCGGCGCTCTTCATGGACTCGATGTTGGCGGCGATGATGTCCTTGCTGTCCTGGTCCAGGGTCACGTTGTTGGCCTTGGCCTCGGCGGTGGCGGCGTGGACGAACTTCATGGTTTCCACGGCCAGATCCTTCATATAGTCGTCCCAGGTCTGCTCGGAGCTGCCCCAGGCCTGCTGGGTCTTCAGGCTCTTGCTGGTGTCCAGCCCGCCCAGCATCACAGCCAGGTAGCCGTTGTCGGAGTTGAGGAAGCTCTGATAGGACTGCTGGTAGTAGAAGGCGGCGTCGTTGACGGTGAACTTCTCCCCGTCGATGGTCACGGCGGTCTTATTGCGCTGGAGGATGCCGGAGTTGAATACCCACAGGAAGATGGCCAGCACCACGAAAGCGACAAAGATCACGCGGTAGAGGATGGTGGTTTTCCGCTCGGCGGCCTTCTGCTCCGCCTCACGGGCGGCCTTGGGGTCCACGCCGCCGCTGGCGATAAATTCCTGACGTTTTTTCTTTTCTCTGGATGCGCTCATTTGTGTTCATTCCTTCCAAATCATTTCGCCGTTCCAAAGGGCGGCGTTTTGGCCGTCGGCCCGGCCCCGCCGGGCCGTGACCGTTCAACGCACAACATTATACCCGATTGCGCCATCATTCGCAAGTATAACTTGTGCCGCCGGTGTAAAAAATTTATGAATGGGCGAAAAAGGCGGGATCCGGACGCCGGAAGCTCAGAAGGGGTCCACCATCCGCCGCACCCAGTCTTTGACCTGGATGTGCTGGGGGCAGACGCCGGAGCACTGGCCGCAGGCGACGCAGTCCCGGGGCTTTCCGCCGCTCTCCGCCAGCTTGTCCCAGGCCGCCCGGTCCGGCGACAGCCCCTTGCGGCGGTCCATCTGCATCTGGTTGTACAGGGCGAAGTAGTCGGGGATGGGGATGGCCTGGGGGCAGGTCTCCACGCAGTAGCGGCAGGCGGTGCAGGGGATGACGGGGGTGCGGGCGATGATCTCCGCACACTGGGCCAGCAGGCCGGTCTCCTCCCCGGTGAGGGGGGCGGGGTCCGCCATGGTGGCGGTGTTGTCCAGCACCTGGTCCATGTCGGACATGCCGCTTAAAACCATCATGACATTTTCGTGGCTGGCGGCGAAGCGGAGGGCCCAGGAGGCGTTGGACCAGTCAGGGTGGGCCCGGCGCAGCAGGGCCTCCGCCTCCTCCGGCAGCTTGGCCAGGCGGCCGCCCCGGACAGGCTCCATGACGATGACCTTTTTCCCGTGGCGGACGGCGGTCTCATAGCAGAGGCGGGACTGCACGGTGCCATCCTCCCAGTCCAGGTAGTTCAGCTGGAGCTGGACAAACTCCACCTCCGGGTGCTCGGTGAGGATGCGGTCCAGAAGCTCCGCCCGGTCGTGGAAGGAGAAGCCCAGATGCCGCAGACGGCCCTCCGCCTTTTTTCCCATGAGGAAGGGAAAGGTGTCCAGCTCCTTGGCCACCTCGTAGGAATTGCGGTCCAGGCAGTGGAGCAGGTAGTAGTCGAAGTACTCCACGCCGCACTTTTTAAGCTGGTCGTCAAAGATGCGGGCCTGGTCCTCGGCGGTCTTGCCCTTCAGGTGCATCATGGGCAGCTTGTCGGCCAGCTGGAAGCTGTCCCGGCTGTGGCGCTCCGTCACGGCCTGGCGGACGATGTGCTCGCTCTGGCCCTCGTGGTAAAAGTAGGCGGTATCGAAGTAGGTAAAGCCCCGGTCCAAAAAGGCGTCCACCAGGCGGCAGACCTGGTCCAGCTCCACGGCGGCCTGGTTCTGGCGGTCGGCGGTGGGCAGACGCATCATGCCATAGCCCAATTTCTTCATGGGATGTCCTCCTGTCGTTCTGATATTAAAATTGTATGGATGGCTATGTGGAACAGCGATTCCATTGTAACAGCATTTTGGAAAAAGAGCAAGCGGAAGTGAAAAAAGTGCCTTGCTTCCCGGAACGGATTGTGGTACACTTGCACCGAATCCGGGGCAGAGGAGGGGAAGAGAATGCTGCTGGCCATCGACATTGGAAATTCCAACGTCTCCATCGGGGTGTTCCGCGGGGAGGAGCTGCTGGTGCGGGCCAGACTGTCCGCCCGCCGGGAGCGCAGCGCGGACGAGTTCGCCGCCGACATCTTCGACCAGCTCCGGCTGGGTGGCGTGGAGCGCCGGGACATTGACGGCTGCATCCTGTCCTCGGTGGTGCCGTCCCTGACGGGTCTGGTGGAGACCGCCGCGGTCCGGCTGACGGAGGGGCGCATCCTGCGGGTGGGCCCCGGCATCCGCACCGGCTTTCCCATCCGCATCGACGACCCCTCCCAGGTGGGGGGAGACCTGGTGGCGGACACCCTGGCGGCCATCCGGCTGTACGGCCCGCCGCTGATCGTCGTGGACGCGGGGACCGTCACCACCATCGCCGCCGTGGACAGGGGCGGGGCCTATCTGGGCGGCTGCATCCTGCCGGGCATCCGGGCCTGCGCGTCCCTTTTCAAGGATTCCACCGCCCTGCTGCCGGCCATCTCCCTGGGCCGGGATACGGAGGGCTGCCTGGGCCGCAACAGCGCCGACGCCATGCGCTATGGCCTCATCCAGGGCAGCGCCATGATGGTGGACGGCTTCATCGGCCGGTACCGGGCCCTGCCGGGCATGGCGGGGGCCAGGGTCGTCGCCACCGGCGGCTCCGCGGAGCTGGCTACCGCCGCCTGCCGGGAGGAGATCTGCCGGGAGCCGGACCTGACCTTGAAGGGCCTGCGGTATCTCTACGAGCTGAACCGCCCCCGCCGGGGCAGGGAATAGGGTCATTACGGCGCAAGCCGTTTTGATACATAATATGCGCGCCGTACTCCCCCGAGGGGAGACGACAGCGCGGGGTGAAAGATCCCCAAAGGAGAAACAAGCATATGTCTAGCAACAGCAAAGTCCATCAGATCACACGGCTGGCGATACTGGTGGCAATCATCTTCCTTCTGTCCTTCACGCCTCTGGGCTATGTTGCGGTGGGCCCCATCGCGGGCACTACCATCCAGATGCCCGTTATCGTTGGAGCGGTGCTGATGGGCCCTGTTTCCGGCGCGATTTTAGGCGGCTTCTTTGGCCTGAGTGCCCTGATCAAGGTCCTGACCATGCCCGGCGCGGACCCCTTTGCCACCCTGGCTCTGGGCCACTCGCCCCTGGCGTATCTGGTGGTGTGCCTGGGCGCCCGAATCCTCATGGGCTGGCTTTCCGGTCTGCTGGGCACGGCGCTGAAGAAGCTGCCCGTCTTCCAGGGGAAAAAGTCCGTCATCGCATACGGCATCGCCGGTTTTGTGGGCTCCGCCATGAACACCTTGTTTTATCTGGGCGGGCTGTGGCTCCTGTGCGCCAACACCATTGCGCAGTACTACGGTATCGACCTGAGCGGTGTGGGCGGCTTTGTCATGACTGCCGCCGGTACGCTGGGTACGCCGGAGGCTATCCTGTCCTGCATCGTGGTTGCTGCCGTGTGCAAGGCGCTGGAGGTTTTGAATCGCCAGATGGCGTAAAGTAAATCCCCTATACACACAAAAAGCCGCCCGGGCGTATTGCCCGGGCGGCTTTTGCTTCGTCCTGCGGGGATCATGGCGTCACCCGGGGAAGGATACCGTCACCGTCAGGCGGCCCCGGGCAAGCTGCGCCTCCAGGCTGCCGCCCATGCGCTCCGCCAGCTCCCGGGCGATGGCAAGGCCCAGGCCGGTGGAGCCCCGGCCCGTCTCCACGGTGAAGTAGCGGTCAAAAAGCCGCTGGGCCGCCACCTCCGTAAGGCCGGGGGCGGCGTTGGAAAATTCGGCGCGGCCCTCCGCCGTGAGCCTTACCGCCAGGTCTCCGCCGCTGTACTTCAAGACATTGGACAGCACGTTGCCGAACACCCGGCTCAGGGCCTCCCGGTCCAGCCGCCGCTCCACCGGAAAGTCCGGCAGGTCCGCCGTGACCTGGAGGCCCCGGGCGGAGAACGCGCCGTAGTAGGCGGCCAGGGCCTCCTCCAGCTCTCTGCCCAGGTCCACGGCCTCCAGCTTCGGCTCCCTGGCCGCCGCCGCCGAGGACAGCAGCAGCTCCTCCGTCAGGTCCGCCAGATGGTCCGTCCGGTTCCGGATCAGCGCCAGATACCGCCGCTGGTCCGCCGTCAGCTCCTGGCCCTCCATCAGGTCCAGGTAGCCCCGGATGGCGGTGAGGGGCGTGCGCAGGTCGTGGGAAACGCCGGTGACGGCCTCCTTCAGGGTCCGGTCCCCCTGCTGGAACCGCAGCCGCTCCCGGCGCAGCAGCCGGAGCTGGTCGTTTAAGTCCGCCGCCAGGGCCCGGAGGGCCCGGTCAGAGGAGCTGACGCTCAGCAGCACGTTGGTGTCCTCCGCCAGGCGGTCCGCAAGGTCCCGGCGCAGGCGGTCCAGGTCCCGGTCCAGCAGCGCCAGCTTTGCCGCCAGTATCAGGACCGCCGCCAATAGGACCGCGCATAAAAATCCCAGACAGAGCGCCATAGAGGACCCTCCTTACCGCCCGGAGGCGTTACTTCAAGTCTTTCCTTCGGAAGATCGCCGCCCCCACCCCAACGGCCAGGACCGCCACCAGCACCGAGCACAGGACCATGGTCAAGGGCTGGATGGTCACCAGGGTGAAGGAGAAGATGTCGGACCACCGCAGGGCCAGGTACTGGTCGTTGATGATGATCTGCTGGCCGGTGGGGAGGACCATGACCGCGAGCTCATAGACCGTGCGAATGGTGCCCTCCAGGTACCGGGGGTTGGGCTGGGGGTCCAGCCACTCGGAGGAGCCGTCCTCATGGATCAGCATACCGGGGCTGGTGATCTCCGGCTCCTGGAGGCTCTGATAGAAGTAGCTTCCGGCGATGACCAGGGCCAGGGACAGCAGGATGCAGGCCACGGCGGAGGCCGCCTTGTTGGTGGTGAGCATAGCGATCAACAGGAAGATGGCGGTAGAGGACACCACCGTCAGAGCCGCCAGGACCAGGTTCATGAGGATCTCCGGCGCAGGTGTTTTCGGCGCGCCCAGCAGGGGAAGCCCCAGGCAGAAGGTCACTGCCACCCAGGTGAACATGACGGCCAGATTCGCCGCCGCGCACACGGTAAAGTTGGACAGGTAGACCGCCCAGCGGCTGTGGCCCACCGCCAGCTTGTTGCGCATAGTCCCGTCGCTGTACTCCACGCCGATGAAGAGGCAGACGAACACGGCGGCGAAAATACCCATCATGGGGGTAAACTCCCACAGGATGTGGTCCAGGTCGCCGTACTGGGGCCTGGTCTCCAATTCGCTGTACCGGATGACGGCGATGGCCCCGGACCACAGGGCCGACGCGGCCATGGACAGCCAGAAGATACTGCTTTTCACCATCCGGCGGAAGCCCGCCCGCAGAAGCTCACGCACGGCGGCCACCTCCGATCAGATTCATGTAGTAGCTCTCCAGGCTCTCGTCGTGCTCCCGGATGTTCTGCACCTCGCACCCCGCCTGGTGCAGGGCGATGGTGAGGCTGGTGACGGATACCTCCCCGTACACGTCCGCCATGGTGTCGGACCACACGGTGTAGGTGAGGCCCATCCGGTCCAGCACCGGGGCCATGGTTTTGGCGTCGCTGACCGTCACCCGCAGGCACTTGCGGCAGGCCCGCTCCAGGTCGGCGGCGGTGATCTCCTTCACCATGCGCCCGCCGTCGATGAAGCCGTAGTGGGTGACCATGCGGCTCAGCTCGTCCAGGATGTGGCTGGAGATGAGCACCGTGATCTGCCTCTCCCGGTTCAGCCGCAGGATCAGCTCCCGGATCTCCACGATGCCCTGGGGGTCCAGGCCGTTGGCCGGCTCGTCCAGGATGAGGAAGTCCGGGTCCCCGGCCAGGGCCACGGCGATGCCCAGCCGCTGGCGCATCCCCAGGGAGAAGTCCCTGGCCTTCTTTTTTCCGGTATTGCCCAGGCCCACCAGCTCCAGCAGTTCCTCCAGCCCGGCATCGGAGGGGAGCCCCAGCACGGTGAACTGCTGGCGCAGGTTTTCCCTGGCGGTCATGCCCAGGTAGATGGAGGGGGTCTCCACCACCGCGCCCATGCGGCGGCGGGAGAGGGCGATGTCGGGACTGTCGTTTTTCCGGCCATAGAGGGTAAAGCCGCCGCCGGTGGGGGCCTGCAGCCCGCAGACCAGGCGGATGAGGGTGGTCTTGCCCGCGCCGTTGCGGCCTACTAAGCCGTAGATGGCGCCCTTGGGCACCGACATGGTCAGGCCGTCCAGGGCCTTGGACTGCTGATAGTGCTTGGATAGTTGGTTTGTTTGCAGGACATAGTCCATGCTTCCATGCCTCCTTTGTTGGGATGGCTCCATCGTACCACGGCATGGTTCAGAAACCGGTAAAGGGAATGGGTAAGAAAAGGTTAAGATTCCTCCTGGGCCAGGCGGAAGCCGATGCCCCACACCGCCTGGATGCAGTCCCCGGCCCCGGCCTGCCGCAGCTTCCGCCGCAGGTTGCTGATGTGGACCTTCAGGGAGCTCTCCACGCAGTCGGGGGTGTCCCGGCTCACGTCGTCCAGCAGGTGGGAGCGGGTGACCACCTGCTCCGGGTTTTCCATCAGCAGGCGCAGGATCGCGCACTCCGTCCGGGTCAGACGGACCGCCTGGCCGCCGGCGGACACGGAGCGCAGCCCGGTGTCCAGGCAGATGGCCTTGTAGCGCAGCAGGGGGGAGGGGCCGCTCTCCGGCTCCCGGAGCTGTACGGCGATCCGGGCCAGCAGCTCCCGGGTGTCGAAGGGCTTGGTCACATAGTCCGCCGCGCCCTCCAGCAGGAGCTGGACCTTGTCCTCCACCGCGCCCCTGGCGCTGAGGACGATCACCGGGATGCCCCGCAGCTCCGGCAGCGCCTGGCGTCCGGAGAGGCCCGGCAGCATCAGGTCCAGCAGCACCAGGTCCGGCCGCCGGCCGCTTTTTGCCAGCAGCACCGCCTCGGAGCCGGAGTAGGCCCGGCTGACGGCGTAGCCCGCCCGCTCCAGCACCTCCTGGAGCATGTCCCCGATATAGATGTCGTCGTCCACGATGGCGATATGTTTCATGGCGCGCTCCGTTCCCGTCCGGGGCCCTCCGCCGGACCCCGGAATGTGTGGCTTCATGGCCCGGAGACGCCCGCGGGGCGGGACCGGTCCAGGGCCATCATACCACAGCGGGACCCGGCGCGCAAGGGAGGGGAAACCGGCACTTTTGTAAATTTAAACAAAATTTAAAGTACAATTTTATGAAAAACAAGGAAAACTGCAATGGGAAAAGAAAAAACTTGACGCGATTTCCAACTTGTGGTAGCATCAACAGCGTAGAGTTCCGCCGGTTTGGCGGCGCTCTGCGCGTACATTTCCACAAGTAAATAGGATCGGATGATTGGCCCGGGAGAGACCATATTACCGGGAAATGGCGCCGAAGGGGAATGCAAAAACTCTCAGGCAAAAGGGCCGGGCCATGACGATGCTCCGCAGAGTGCGGCCTTTGCCGCACGCCGAAGGTGCAACCTGCCCCAGCGCCCCAAGGTACGCTGAGACGGGGAATCTCTCAGGTGGGTAACGGAGGCACAAGGCTCCAAAGGGAACTTTGTGTCTCTTTTTATGCCCTGTTTTGCTGTTTTAACCCTGTTGTTCCATTGATTTGATAAGGAGGAAAGAAGTATTATGAGCGAGCTCAAGCGCACCCAGCTCTACGACGCCCATGTAAAGGCCGGGGCCACCCTGGTGGACTTCGGCGGGTGGGAGATGCCCATTCAGTATCCCACCGGCATCGTGGCGGAGCATCTCAACTGCCGCAGCGGCTGCGGGATCTTCGACGTGTCCCACATGGGCCGCCTGGACATCCAGGGGCCGGACATGGTGGCGTTCCTGCAGCATGTGATCACCAGCAACGTGCTGGCTCTGGATGTGAACCAGTCCCAGTATGCCATCATGCCCGATGAGAACGGCTACGCCATCGACGATGTGTACCTCTACCGGTTCGAGGAGAGCAAGTACCTGCTGGTGGTGAACGCCGGCAACATCGACAAGGACCTGGCCCACCTGTACAAGGAGACGGAGAAGTTCGACGTCACCATCACCAACGTCTCCGACAAGTACGCGGCCATCGCCGTCCAGGGCCCCAAGTCCAAGGATATGCTGAAGGTCCTCCACGGCGGCAGAGAGCTGACGGTGGAGAACGTGAAGAACGCCCTGAACACCACCACCATGGAGGGCCGCCCCGTCCGCGTGGCCAAGACCGGCTACACCGGCGAGCCCATCGGCTATGAGCTGTACTGCGACAGCGCCGACGCCGAGTACTTCTGGAACCGCCTCATCGAGCTGGGCGCCATGCCCACCGGCCTGGGCGCCCGGGACACCCTGCGCATGGAGGCCGCCCTGCCCCTGTACGGCCACGAGATGGGCGAGTGCAAGCTGGGCGGCGAGATTCCCGTCTACGCCGTGCCTCTGGCCAAGTTCGCCGTGTCCTTCGCCCAGGAGAAGGGCGACTTCGTAGGCAAGGCCCCCCTGAAGAAGCAGTTCGAGGCTCTGAAGAAGATCCTGAACCGGGACTACTCCTCCATCGAGGACCTGCCCTACCGCATCCAGCCGGTGTGCCTGCTGGGCCGCGGCGTCATGCGGGCCGGCTGCCCGGTCTACGACGCCCGTACCGGCGAGGAGCTGGGCTATGTGACCAGCGGCACCATGATCCCCTACTACGAGACCGAGGGCACCGGCATCGAGACCGTCATCACCGAGAAGACCGGCAAGCGCTCCATCGGCCTGGCCTATCTGAAGTCCCATGTGGTCACCGAGTTCGAGATCGAGGTGGACATCCGCGGCAAGCGCATCCCCGGCGTGGTCACCGCCTGCCACATGCGGGCCGACGCGCCTCCCTATGCCCGGCCCATCCTCTATAAGAAGACCGCCGTGGAGGGTCCCAGCCAGGTGACGGACTACGCCGGCAAGGCCGCGGAGCTGCTGACCAAGGCCCTGGCCAACCACGAGTGGCGCCAGCATCTGTGCATCAACCTGATCCCCTCCGAGATGACGCCCTCCCGGGCCACCCGTCTGCTGTCCGCCTCCGACCCCGCCGGCCGCTACGCCGAGCACAAGAAGCAGAAGGCCTTTGACGACGCGGACATCCCCTACTACCAGGGCACCAAGTTCATCGTGGCCGTGGAGGAGCTGCTGGCCGCCGAGATGCGCAAGTTCCTGGGCGCGGCCCAGGTGGAGACCCGCTGCACCTCCGGCCAGATGTCCAACACCGCCGTGTTCTCCGCCATGATGGACTTCAAAAACCGCGTGGACCGCAAGCGTCAGCCCCAGCGTCTGGGCTGGATCATGAACAACCACATCGTCCGCGGCGGCCACCTCTCCGCCCAGCCCATGGGCGCGCTCCACGACTACGTGGCGGTGGACCCCGTCACCGAGAAGCAGATGGTGGTGAACTTCCCCGTCCTGCCGGAGAACCCCTACAAGATCGACGTGGAGGCCACCAAGGTCCTGCTGGAGAAGTATAAGCCCGAGTTCATCATCTTCGGCAAGTCCATGGTCCTGCACAAGGAGCCTGTGGCCGAGATCCGCAAGTTTGTGGACGAGCAGGGCATCCGCACCACCATCATGTACGATATGGCCCACGTCCTGGGCCTGGTGGGCGACCACTTCCAGAAGCCCTTCGAGGAGGGCGCTGAGATCGTCACCGGCTCCACCCACAAGACCTTCTTCGGCCCCCAGCGCGGCGTCATCGGCGTCAGCTTCAAGCCCGAGGACCTGAAGTGGGGCCTGTGGGAGACCATGCAGACCCGCACCTTCCCCGGCAGCGTCTCCAACCACCACCTGGGCACCCTCCTGGGCGAGCTGATGAGCGCCTACGAGATGAACGCCTTCAAGGACGAGTACCAGAAGAACGTGGTGGAAAACGCCAAGTGGTTTGCCAAGTGCCTGGCGGACGAGGGCATGGATGTGGCCGGTGACCCCGCCATCAGCTACACCGAGACCCACCAGGTCATCGTCAAGGTGGGCTACGCCAGAGGGCCTGAGATCGCCGAGCGCCTGGAGCGCAACAACATCATCGTCAACTACCAGGCCACCCCCGAGGAGGAGGGCTTCACCGCCTCCGGCGCCCTGCGCATGGGCGTCAGCGAGATGACCCGCTTCGGCTTCGGCAAGGAGGAGTTCAAGCGCCTGGCCTACCTGATCGCCGAGTGCGTCAAGGGCGTTGACGTCCGCGAGGAGGTCATCCGCTTCCGGGAGGGCTATACGGACATGAAGTACTGCTTTACCGACAAGGAGCTGGACGGCGCTCTGGAGAACTTCTGCAGGGCCACCGGGCTGTAAGAGGCGCTGCGCGCAGACCATCTGTTGTTCCATATCATTTTTATAAGAAATCATATTTTATGGAGGTATCACCATGAACTATCCTGTCGATCTGAAGTATTCCAAGGACCACGAGTGGGTCAAGATGGAGGACGGCGTGGCCGTCATCGGCATCTCCGACTTTGCCCAGGACGCCCTGGGCGACCTGGTGTTCATCAACATGCCCGAGGTGGGCGACGCGGTCACCGCCGGCGAGGCCTTCGGCGACGTGGAGTCCGTCAAGGCGGTCTCCGACCTGATGAGCCCCGTGACCGGCGTGGTCTGCGCCGTCAACGAGGATCTGGCCGACGCCCCTGAGAACCTCAACAGCGACCCCTACGGCGCCTGGATCATCAAGGTGGAGAACGTCACCGACCAGGAGGAGCTGCTGGACGCCGCCGCCTACGAGGCCTTCTGCGCTGAGGAGGAGTAATATGGGAAGCTATGTTCCCTCCACCCAGGCCCAGCGTCAGGAGATGCTGGGCGAACTGGGAATGGAGAGCTGGAAGGAGCTGTACCGGGACGTGCCGGAGAGCATGATCCTGAATAAGCCCCTGGACATCCCTGCCGGGATGAGCGAGATGGAGGTGAGCCGGGCCGTCTCCGCCATGGCGGAGAAGAACACGATGTTCAAGACCATCCTCCGGGGCGCCGGCGCCTATGACCGCTATATCCCCAGCATCGTCAAGTACATCCCCGCCAAGGAGGAGTTCCTCACCGCCTACACCCCCTATCAGGCGGAGCTGAGCCAGGGCCTGCTCCAGTCCATCTTTGAGTACCAGACCGAGATGTGCGAGCTCACCGGCATGGACGTCAGCAACGCCTCCGTCTACGACGGAGCCACCGCCGCCGCCGAGGCCGCCGCCATGTGCCGGGACCGGAAGCGCCGGGTGACGCTGATCTCCGCCGCCGCCCACCCCGACACCATCAACACCGTGCGCACCTACTGCTACGGCACCGGCGACGAGCTGCGGATCGTCCCCGCCAAGGACGGCCGGACGGACCTGGACGCCCTGAAGGAGATGCTCACCCCCGACGTGGCCTCCATGTACATCCAGCAGCCCAACTTCAACGGCCTCTTTGAGGACGCCGAGGCCATCGGCCAGGCGGTCCACGCCGCCGGAGCCATGTACGTCATGGGCTGCGACCCCATCGCCCTGGCCATCATGAAGACGCCCCGGGACTGCGGTGCGGACGTGGCGGTGGGCGAGGGACAGCCTCTGGGTATGCCCATCGGCTTCGGCGGGCCCTACCTGGGCTTCATGACCACCACCACCAAGTATATGCGCAAGCTCCCCGGCCGCATCGTAGGCGAGACCGTGGACAGCAGGGGAGAGCGGGCCTATGTGCTCTCCCTTCAGGCCCGGGAGCAGCACATCCGCCGGGAGAAGGCCAGCAGCAACATCTGCTCCAACCAGGCCCTCTGCGCCCTGACTGCCGGCCTCTACATGGCCGCCATGGGCCCCAACGGCATGGCCGAGGCCGCCCGCCAGTCCATGGCCAAGGCCCACTATCTGGCCAAGGCCCTGTGCCAGCTGCCCGGCGTATCCATGAAGTACGCGGGCGAGTATTTTGACGAGTTCGTCCTGGAGATGCCCAAGGCCGACGAGATCCTCAGCGCGCTGGAGGCGGCCGGCATCCTGGGCGGCCTGCCCGTGGAGGGCGGCATCCTGTGGTGCGCCACGGAGAAGGTCTCCAAGGAGGCCATGGACCAGACGGTGTCCATTGTGAAGGAGGTGCTGGCAAAGTGAAGCTGATCTTTGAAAAGAGCGTACCGGGCCGGGGGCTGAGCCTGCTGCCCCCCTGTGACGTGGAGGCTGTGGCCATGCCCGCCGGGCTGGAGCGCAAGGAGGCGCCCCGTCTGCCGGAGCTGAGTGAGACAGACCTCTCCCGCCACTATACGGAGCTGAACCAGCATGTCCACGGCGTCAACTGCGGCTTCTACCCCCTGGGCTCCTGCACCATGAAGTACAACCCCCGCATCGACGAGGAGATGGCGGCGCTGCCCGGCTTTACCAACGTCCACCCCCTGGCCCCCGCCCACGCGGTCCAGGGCTGCCGCGAGGTGCTGGACACCGCGAAGAAGTACCTGTGCGAGATCTCCGGCATGGATGACATGACCTTCCAGCCCTCCGCCGGTGCCCACGGCGAGTTCACCGGCGTGCTGCTCATCAAGCAGTATCATGACGCCCGGGGCGACCACAAGCGCACCAAGATCATCGTCCCCGACTCCGCCCACGGCACCAACCCCGCCACCGCCGCCATGTGCGGCTTCCAGGTGGTGAACATCGCCTCCGCCCCTGACGGCTGCGTGGACCTGGAGGCCCTGAAGGCCGCCCTGGGCGACGACACCGCTGGCCTGATGCTGACGAACCCCAACACCGTGGGCATCTTCGACGAGAACATCCTGGAGATCACCCGCCTGGTCCATGAGGCCGGCGGCCTGTGCTACTACGACGGGGCCAACCTCAACGCCGTTATGGGCGTGGTCCGTCCCGGCGACATGGGCTTTGACTGCATCCACATGAACCTGCACAAGACCTTCGCCACGCCCCACGGCGGCGGCGGTCCCGGCGCCGGCGCCGTGGGCTGCAAGGAGTTCCTGGCCCCCTATCTGCCCAAGTCCGCCTCCATGGACGGCACGGGACACATCCAGGTCCGCGGCTTTGCCGGGAACTTCCTGGTGGTGGTCCGGGCCCTGACCTACATCATGACCCTGGGCCGGGAGGGCATCCCCGAGGCCGCCCGGAACGCGGTGCTCAACGCAAACTATCTGATGCGGAAGATCCAGGGGACCTTCGAGCCGGCCTTTGACCGGGTGTGCATGCACGAGTTCGTGCTGGACCTGGGGCCCTTCAAGAAGGAGACGGGCGTGTCCGCCCTGGATGTGGCCAAGTCCTTGATCGACTACGGGATGCATCCGCCTACGATGTACTTCCCCCTCATCGTCCACGAGGCTCTGATGCTGGAGCCTACGGAGACGGAGAGCCGGGAGACTCTGGACTGGGCCGCCGACGTGTTCCGTCAGCTCTACGAGCTGGCCCACACGGACCCGGAGACCATGCACGGCGCGCCCCATAACGCCCAGATCGGCCGTCCCGACGAGGTGCGGGCCGCCCGCAATCCCATCCTGCGCTATACCTTTTGACGCCGCCCGCTCCGGCGGAGCGGCAGGATAAGAACTGCCATCGGGGACCGAAAGCTTTTCGGTCCCCGATGGAGCGATAGAGGAAACATCTGTGAGGAACGCGGTATGGCAATGACATTCATCGACATCGCGACCACGGACCCGGCCTTCAACCTGGCCCTGGAGCAGTACGTATTTGACCGGATGCCCCGGGACCGGAGCTACTTCCTCCTGTGGCGGAACGACAACACCATTGTGGTGGGCAAGCACCAGAACACCCTGGCGGAGATCAACGCGGACTATGTGCGGGAGCACGGCGTCCGGGTGGTGCGGCGGCTCTCCGGCGGCGGCGCGGTCTACCACGATCTGGGGAACCTGAATTTCACCTACATTGTGGACGCCGCCCAGGGGCCCCGGGTGGACCTGCGGCTGTTCTGCCTGCCGGTGGCGGAGGCCCTCCGCTCCCTGGGCGTGGACGCCCAGGTCAACGGCCGCAATGACATCACCATCGACGGCAAAAAGTTTTCCGGCAACGCCCAGTATGTCCGGGAGGGCCGGGTCATGCACCACGGCACCATCATGTTCGACTGCGACCTGACGGTGGTGGGGCAGGCCCTCAAGGTCAGCCGGGAGAAGATCGACGCCAAGGGCGTCAAGTCCGTGCGCAGCCGTGTGACCAATGTGCGGCCCTACCTGCCCCAGGACGTCACCATGGAGGAGTTCAAGCGCCGGATCCTGGAGAGCGTGTCCCGGGACCAGCCCGTGGAGCAGTACCAGCTGACGGAGGCGGACATTGCCGCCGTGGAGCAGCTGCGCCGGGAGCGCTACGGCACCTGGGAGTGGAACTACGGCGCCTCTCCCGCCTGCGCCATCCTGCGCCGCCGCCGGGTGGAGGGCTGCGGGATCGTGGAGGCCTACATCCAGACGGACCGGGGCCGGATCACGGACGTTCAGTTCCGGGGGGACTTCTTCAGCACGGTGGAGCCGGAGGAGCTGTCCCGGCGGCTGGTGGGTCTGCGGCCTGTGGAGGAGGATTTCCGCGCCGCCCTGGAGGGCGTGGACGCCGGGACCTACTTCACGGGACTGGATACGCCGACGCTTCTTGACATCCTGTGCCGGGGATGACTCTGCCCCAAAGGGGACAAAAAAGAAATCGAGGATCATGCAATATGTCGCTGAAAAAAGAGAATATTCAGGATATCCTGATTCTGACCCTGGGGATGGCCATCGCCTCGGCGGCGGTCTATTTCGTGCTGCTGCCCAGCCACGTGTCTGTGGGCAGCGTTTCGGGCCTCGCGCTGGTTTTGAGCAATTTTATCCCTCTGCCGGTGTCGGCCATCACGCTGGTGCTGAATGTGGGCCTTCTGCTCATTGGCTTCATTTTTATCGGCCGGGAGTTTGGGGCCAAGTCGGTCTATACGTCCCTGCTGCTGCCGGCGTTCCTGTGGATCTTTGAGCGGGTATTCCCCAATGTGGAGTCCCTGACCGGAGACCAGCTGCTGGACACCATCTGCTTTGTCCTCATCATCGGCGCGGGGCAGGCCATTCTCTTCAGCCGGAACGCCTCCTCCGGCGGCCTGGACATCGCGGCCAAGCTGCTGAACAAGTACCTGCATATGGACCTGGGGAAGGCCGTGGGCGCGGTGGGCATGTGCGCCGCCCTGTCCTCGGCCCTGGTGTACGACAAGCGGACGGTGGTGCTCAGCGTCCTGGGCACCTATCTCAGCGGGATCGTCCTGGACCACTTCATTTTCGGCATGAACGTGAAGCGGCGGGTGTGCATCATTTCTCCCAAGCTGGAGGAGATTCGCACCTTTATCCTGGGGGAGCTCCACAGCGGGGCCACCATCTATGAGGCCAGGGGGGCCTACGCCAACGCCCCCCATGAGGAGATCATCACCATCGTGGACAAGAACGAGTACTCCCGCCTGATGGCCTTTTTGAAAAAGGCGGACCCCACCGCCTTTATCACCGTCTACACCGTAAGCGAGGTATCCTACCAGCCAAAAGCGCGGTAAGCAGCATCGCCCCCTCCGGGAACCGGAGGGGGCGATGTTATGCTGTGGCGCGGTTACATGAACCAGCTCATGACGATGGGGGTCACATAGGCCTCGATCAGGGCCGCGGCGGCGGTCATGGGGAACACCAGGAGGAGCAGCACCCGCAGCAGGTTCTCCAGAAACGGGACCATGGGCTGCCGCCGGCGGTCCAGCAGCAGACAGCGGGACATGTTCCTGCACAGGGCCAGGCCGCAGGAGGCGGCCAGGAGCAGCGCCCCCAGCTCCAAAACGCCGTGGGGGAGGATACCGGCCCAATAGGCGGCCACAGACATGCCGTTGGCCTGATACCAGCCGCCCAGCAGCCCCAGCAGCAGCCCGTTGACGCCCAGCGTCACCGCGGCCAGGGGCAGGAAGGGCACAAAGCCGTACAGCGTCATCATGAGGAAAGCGCGCCAGTTGTTGGCCATGAGCCCCAGGGCGGATATGGCGCCGGTCTCCTGGTCCACCACGCCTGTCTGGGCCATGGCGGCGGCAAACTGCTCCAGCACGGTCTGGACCTGCTGGGGGTAGAACAGGGCGGCGGACCACCCGACGGCGGCGGTGACGGTCAGCAGCATGGCGCTGATAGCCAGCATCCCCCGGAGCTCTGAGGACAAAAACTCCCTCAGACACCGCAGATGGCGGACAAGGCCGGTCACGCCAGCTTCTCCAGGCCGGCGCGCAGACGGCGCAGGCACTCCTCGCGGCCCAGGATGGCGCAGATCTCTACCGCGCCGCCGGGGGTGACGGCCTTGCCGGCGGCGGCGATGCGCACCGGCCACATGAGGGTGGCGTTCTTCACGCCCAGCTTCTCCGCAAGGGCGATGAGACAGTCGTGGACGGCCTCGCCGGTCCAGTCCGCCAAACCCTCCAGAGCGGGGACGGCGGCCTCCAGCATGGCCCTGGACACCTCGGGGGTACATTTGGACTTCTTGTTGGTGAAGAGCTCGGCATCGTAGTCCGGCAGGGCGTCGAAGAAATCCACCTTTTCCGGGATGTCCGTCAGCCTTTCACACCTTGCCTGGAGCAGGGCCGCCACGGCGGCGGTGTCAATGGCGGGGTTTTTCACGCTTTGGCGGATGTACGGCTCCACCGTCCGGGCAAACTCCTCCGGGTCCATGGCCCGCAGGTACAGGGCGTTGAAATGGGTCAGCTTTTCCATGTCGAAGATGGCGGGGGACTTGGAGATGCCGCCGATGTCGAACACCTGGGCCAGCTCCTCCAGAGAGAACACCTCCCGCTCCGCCTGATCCCCCCGGGGGCTCCACCCCAGCAGGGCCACATAGTTTAAAATGGCCTGGGTGAGGTAGCCCTGGGCCTTCAGGTCCTCGTAGGAGGGGTCCCCGTGGCGCTTGCTCATCTTGTTGTGCTGGTCCCGCATGACGGGGGAGCAGTGGACGTAGGTGGGCACCTGCCAGCCGAAGGACTGGTACAGCAGGTCGTACTTGGGGGCGGAGGAGAGGTATTCGCTGCCCCGGACCACGTGGGTGATGCCCATGAGGTGGTCGTCGATGACGTTGGCAAAGTTGTAGGTGGGCAGGCCGTCCCGCTTGATGAGCACCTGGTCGTCCAGGGTGCTGTTGTCCACGGTGATGTCCCCGAAGATGGCGTCGTGGAAGGTGGTGGCGCCGCTTGCCGGGATCTTCTGGCGGATGACGTAGGGCTCCCCGGCGTCCACCCTGGCCTGGGCGGCGGCGGGGTCCAGGGCGCGGCAGGGGTCGGCGGAGCGGTCAAACTCGCCGGAATCCTCCTCGGACTCGGTCTTTTCACAGAAGCAGTAGTAGGCGCAGCCCTTCTCCACCAGCAGCCGGGCGTATTTCCCGTAGGTGTCCCGGCGCTGGGACTGGATATAGGGGGCCACGGGGCCGCCTACGTCAGGTCCCTCGTCGTGGGTCAGGCCGCACTCCGCCATGGTCCGGTAGATCACGTCCGTGGCGCCCTCCACCAGGCGGCCCTGGTCCGTGTCCTCAATGCGGAGGATGAAGGTGCCGCCGGCGTTCCGGGCGATGAGCCAGGTGTACAGGGCGGTGCGCAGGTTGCCCACGTGCATGTAGCCGGTGGGGGAGGGGGCAAAGCGGGTGCGCACCTTTCCGTGGGGAATCTTTGCCTCCATCTCCTGGAAGTAGGTCATATCAAGTGCCATATCGGTCTCCTTTTTACGCGGCGGGCCGCGTTCTGTCGTATTTCCGGCGAGCGGGTGACGCTCTGCTTTTGTATGCCCAAATATTATAGCGGAAAGCGGGGAGAGGGTCAACCCTGCCGGGAACAAATTCCTCCGCCGGCCGTCAATTTTTGAAAAGCCGGTTGTCAATAATGGCAGCTTGTGGTACAATAAAGCAGTTTACAGAACACGGACACCGTGGAAAACGTGACAAGCATCAATCCGCAGAAGCTGCGAGATACAAAGGAGCAAGTTTATCATGGACGAGAAAAAAGTTATGCTCTCCGGCATCAAGCCCAGCGGCGACCTGACCCTGGGCTCCTACCTGGGACCCCTGCACCACTGGCCGAAGATGATCGAGGAGTTCGACTGCTACTACTTCATGGCGGATCTGCACGCCATCACCGTGCGCCAGAATCCCGCCGATCTGCGCCGGCGCACCCTGGAGCAGCTGGCGCAATATATCGCCTGCGGCCTGGACCCGGAGAAATGCACCCTCTTCATCCAGTCCCATGTCCACCAGCACGCGGAGCTGGGCTGGGTGCTGGACTGCTACGCCATGTTCGGCGAGCTCAGCCGCATGACCCAGTTCAAGGATAAGTCCGCCAAGAACGCCGACAACATCAACGGAGGCCTTTTTACCTACCCCAGCCTTATGGCGGCGGACATCCTGCTCTACCAGCCGGACTTTGTTCCCGTGGGCGACGACCAGCGGCAGCATGTGGAGCTGACCCGCAATATCGTCCAGCGGTTCAACGGCATCTACGGCGACGTGTTTAAGATGCCGGAGCCCTATATCCCCAAGGTGGGGGCCAGGATCATGAGCCTGACCAATCCCTCCGCCAAGATGTCCAAGAGCGAGGAGGACACGGGCCGCGTAAAGCTCATGGACGACCCCTCCGTCATCATGAAGCTGTTCAAGCGGGCCGTCACCGACAGCGACACGGAGCACTGTGTCCGCTACGATCCGGAGAACAAGCCCGGCGTGGCAAACCTCATGACCATCTACTCCGCCGTCACCGGCAAGAGCTATGAGGACATCGAAAAGGAGTTCGACGGCTGCGGCTACGGCAGGTTCAAGCCCGCCGTGGGCGAGGCCGTGGTGGAGATGCTGCGCCCCATCCAGGAGGAGGCGCGGCGCATCATGCAGGACAAGGCGTATCTGGAGAGCGTCTACCGCAAGGGCGCGGAAAAGGCGTCCTATGTGGCGGAAAAGACCCTGCGCAAGGTCTATAAGAAGATCGGCTTTGTGGCCAGATGACCGGGAGGCGGAGGTAGAACATGGAAAATCTGTTTGACCGCAGTCAGATCCTGCCAGTGATTCTGGCGCTGGCCCTGTCCATGGCGGCCAGCTTCTGCCTGACGCCTGTGGCGAAGCGGGCGGCGCGGTTCATCGGCGCGGTGGACGTGCCCAAGGACAACCGCAGGATGCACGACCACCCCATCCCCCGGATGGGCGGCCTGGCCATCTTCTTGGGCTTTATGCTGGCGGTGCTGCTGTTTGCGGAGATCGACCGGCCCCTGCGGGGCATCCTGCTGGGGGCCTGCATCATCACCGCCGTGGGCATCGTAGACGACGCGAAGAACCTGGGCGCCGGGGTAAAGCTGATCTTTCAGATCATCTCGGCCCTGGTGGCCGTGTGGCACGGCGTGGTGATCCAGGGTATCGCCAACCCCTTCTCCCACGGCGGCTATCTGAGCTTCGGCGTCATGGCGGTGCCCATCACCGTCATCTGGATCGTGGCGGTGACCAACTCCGTGAACCTCATCGACGGGCTGGACGGCCTGGCCGACGGGGTGAGCACCATCGGGGCGCTGACCATGCTGATCATCGCCCTGATGCTGGGCAATATGGAGATGGCGGTGATCTGCGCCGCCCTGGTGGGGGCCTGCCTGGGCTTTATCCCCTTTAACCGCAACCCCGCCCAGATCTTCATGGGGGACACCGGCTCCACCTTCCTGGGCTATATACTGGCCACGGTGTCGGTGATCGGCCTATTTAAGCTCTACGCCGTGATCTCCTTTGTGGTGCCCTTCATCATTCTGGGCTTCCCCATTTTCGATACCGTGTCCGCCTTCACCCGCCGGATCCTCAAGGGGCAGAGCCCCATGAAGGCGGACCGCAGCCACACCCACCACAAGCTCATCGACATGGGCATGAACCAAAAGCAGGCCGTGGCCACGCTGTACCTGGTGGCCGGGGTGCTGGGCCTGTGCGCGGTGATGATCGTCACCAGCGGATATGTGAAGGTGATCCTCTCCGCCCTGGCCCTGGTGGGCACGGCCTATACCGTCACCCGCATCGCCCACTACCCCCACGAGCACCATCAGCCGGAGCAGGAGCAGCCCCATGACGGCGGCTCCGCCGCGCCGGACGGCGCCGGGGAGAAGAAGGAGCCGTAAATGGAAAAGCTGCGAATCATGAGCGTGTTCGGCACCCGGCCGGAGGCCATCAAGATGGCCCCCCTGGTGAAGGAGCTGGCCTCCCGGCAGGAGGTCGAGTCCATCTGCTGCGTCACCGCCCAGCACCGGGAGATGCTGGACAGCGTGCTGGAGGTGTTCGGGCTGAAGCCGGACTGGGACCTGGACATCATGACCCCCCGGCAGACCCTCAGCACCATCACCAGCAAGTGCCTGACGGGCATGGACGAGGCCATTGAGGCGCTGAAGCCGGACATGATCCTGGTCCACGGAGACACCTCCACCACCTTTGCCGGGGCCCTCTCCGCCTTTTACCACAAGGTGCCGGTGGGCCATGTGGAGGCGGGCCTGCGGACCTACGACAAGTACTCGCCCTATCCGGAGGAGATGAACCGGAAGCTGGTCACCGCCATCGCGGACCTCTACTTCTGCCCTACGGCGAATAACCGGGAGAACCTCCGGCGGGAGGGAATCACGGAGGGGGTGTTCGTCACCGGCAACACGGTGATCGACGCTCTGAAAACAACGGTACGCAAGGACTATACCTTTACAACGCAGGAGCTGAATACGCTGCCCTATGACAGCAAAAAGATCCTGCTGGTCACCTGCCACCGCCGGGAGAACTACGGCCAGCCCATGGAGGATATCATGTCCGCCCTGGCCCACATCGCCCGGACCCACGGCGACGTGGAGCTGGTCTATCCCGTCCACCTCAGCCCCGTGGTCCAGGAGTGCGCCCACCGGCACCTGGACGGCATTGCAAACGTCCATCTCATCCCGCCCCTGGCGGCGGACGAGATGCACAACCTGATGGCCCGGTGCTATCTGGTGCTCACCGATTCCGGCGGGCTCCAGGAGGAGGCGCCGGCTTTGGGCAAGCCGGTGCTGGTGATGCGCCGGGAGACCGAGCGGCCCGAGGCCGTCCAGGCCGGGACCGTGAAGCTGGCGGGGGTGGCCCATGACGACATTGTCAGCATGGCCCATACGCTGATCACCGACCCGGCGGCCTACGCCGCCATGGCCCACGCGGTGAACCCCTACGGCGACGGCTTCGCCTGCCGGCGGATCGCCGACGCGATCCTGTGGCATTTCGGCAGGGGGGAGCGGCCGGAGAGCTTCGGCGAGTGAACCGCCGCGCGGAGAGCGTTTCAATGAGAGGAGGGGCGGCATGGATCGAAAGCAGAGGACATATGTGATGGCCGGTTTCGGCGCGCTGGTGATGATCGTGGTGCTGCTCCTGGCCCAGCGGAGCCTGTCCGGCAGGGGAGAGCAGATCGTGCTGCCGGACCTCAGCGCAGGGACGGAAGACGGCCCCCACGCAGGCCAGGAGTCCGGCGGCCTCAACGAGGTGCGCATCACCCCGGACACCGTACAGCTGGCCATCGGCACCCTCAGCCGCCCCGCGGCCTACAGCCGGACCCAGTCGGTAGAGGTGTTCTGGAGCGGCGGCAGCGGGGTCACAGACTGCACCGTCTCCGTCAGCGGCGGAATCACCCGTGTGGACACCCGCCAGCCTGACGGCAGCATCCGGCACACCCTTGTGGCGGGAAATCAGGCGGCGGTGTGGTATGACGACGAGGAGGCGTATGCCGTCCTCAGCGCCCAGGGCTTCTCCGGCGATATCGCCGCCAGGATGCCCACCTACGAGACGGTGCTGTCCCTGCCGGTGGAGGAGATCGTCCAGGCGGACTACCGGGAGCGGGACGGCGTGGCCTGCATCTATGTGGCCACCCGGGAGACCGAGGGCGGCTATGCCGACCAGTACTGGATCAGCACCGCCACCGGCCTGCTCCAGGCCGCCGAGCGCACGGAGGCGGGCCAGCTGGTCTACCGCTTTACCGCCGGCGAGGCCGCCCAGGAGCCCCCTGAGGAGACGCTGTTCCAGCTGCCGGACGGCAGCCCGTGGCCCCGCCCGGCGGAAACGGCGTCCACGCTTCCCGCCGGACCGGCCATGGCCTCCTGAGCCGGCGCGGGGCCCTATTGCCATATGGGGCGAAAGCTGGTATAATGTGGGAAAGGCAACTGCCTGCAAGGAGTGATTTCCTATGGTGAACACGATCCTATTTGATCTGGACGGCACGCTGCTCCCCTTTGTTCAGGAGGAGTTCATCCGCGCCTATTTCAAGGCGCTGGTGCGCCGCCTTTCCCCCATGGGCTACGAGGGGGAGAAGCTGGTGGCGGCGATCTGGAAGGGGACCAACGCCATGATCGCCAACGACGGCTCCCGCACCAACCGCCAGGTGTTCTGGGAGAGCTTCGTGGGGGACCTTGGGGTCGCCGCCATGGCTCTGGAGAGCATTCTGGACGACTTTTATATCCGGGACTTTGACGGCGTGCGCTCCGTGCTGCGCCGCCCGGCGGACCGCCGCGAGCTGCTCCTCAGCCTGCGGCGGAGGGGCTATGGCGTGGTGCTGGCCACCAATCCTATTTTCCCCGCCGTGGCGGTGGGAACGCGGCTGAACTGGGCAGGGCTGGCCGCAGACGATTTTGACTACGTGACCACCTACGAAAACTCCCGGTACAGCAAGCCGGAGCTGGGTTACTACCGGCACATTCTGGACCAGATCGGCCGCAGGCCGGAGGAGTGCCTCATGGTGGGCAACAACCCGGTGGACGATATGTCCGCTTTGAAGCTGGGGCTGGAGGGCTATCTGGTGACGGACTTTTTGGAGGACCCGGCCCATACGCCGCTGGAGGCCTTCCGCCGGGGAAGCTTCCAGGAGCTGGAGGCGTTTTTAGGCGCTCTGCCTGCGGTGGAGCGATAGGAGAAGGACCGGAACATAGAGAGAGGCGGGGAGCTGGGCTCCCCGCCTCTCTTCTATATGGAAGTTGTCTCCGTTTGCCGTCACGCCAGCAGCTTCTCCAGCGCCGCAAGAAGGGCGTCCACATCCTCCTGGGCAGAGCACCAGCTGGTCACCAGGCGGATGCAGGTGTGGGTATCGTCCACCCGGTGCTGGATCTCGAAGGTGAAGTCCTTTTCCAGCGCCGCCAGCACATCGTCCGGCAGGATGGGGAACACCTGGTTGGTGGGGGAGGCCACCGCCAGAGGAACGTTCAGCCGGGCCAGGCCCTCCGTCAGCCGGGCGGCCAGGGCGTTGGCGTGGCGGCCCATGGAGAGGTAGGCGCCGTCCTTCAGGACCGCGGAGAACTGCACCCCCAGCAGCCGCCCCTTGGCCAGGATCGCGCCCTGCTGCTTCATATAGTGGCGGAAGCCTGGCTGAAGCGCAGGGGCCGGAATCACCAGAGCCTCGCCGAAGAGAAGGCCGTTTTTGGTGCCGCCGATGGTGAAGGCGTGGCACAGCCGCGCGTAGTCGGCGAAGCCGGCGGCGCTCTCCTGAGGGGCGGTGATGGCGCAGGCCAGCCGCGCCCCGTCGCAGTAAAGGAGGAGCCCCAGCCGGTCGCAGACGCGCCGCATGGCCTCCAGCTCCGGCAGGGTGTAAACAGTGCCCACCTCGGTGGTGTTGGAGAGGTAGACCAGCCGGGGGGCCACCATGTGCTCGCCGCTGTGGGCGGCGCAGGCGGCCTCCACCATGGCGGGCGTCAGCTTGCCGTCAGGCGTGGGGCATGTGACGATCTTGTGTCCGGCGGATTCGATGGAGCCGGTCTCGTGGACGTAGATGTGGCCGGACTCCGGGGCGACAGCCGCCTCCCAGGGCCGCAGAAACGCCCCCAGGGCCGTCTTGTTCACCTGGGTGCCGCCCACCAGGAAGTGGACGGCGGCCTGGGGACAGGCGCAGAGCGTCCGGATGGTCTCCGCCGCCTGGGCGCAGTAGGGGTCGGTCCCGTAACCGGCGGTGAGTTCGCCGTTGGTGGCCGTCAGGGCCTCCAGCACCGGGGGACAGGCCCCGGCAGAGTAGTCGTTGCGGAAATGGATCATAAAAGCGCGCCTCCTGTACGGATGTCTCAGTCCTGCCCGGACTGCTGCTTGTGGGCCTTGAACGCAGCCACCAGGGGAGAGATACCGGCCACCAGAGCCAGGATCAGGCCAATGACCAGGTCGCCCCAGAAGCTGCGCCACATATCCAGGGACGTCATGATCTCGTTGAAGTTAGCCAGGATGTAGCCGATGCTGGAGCGGCCGGGGTTGGCCTCGTTGATGGTGTCGGCGACCACCCAGGCGTAGGCCACGCCGTTGGACACCACCAGCATCAGCATGGCGATGACCACGCAGAGCACCACCGCCAGCCTGCCGGTGCGGCCGCGGCCCAGCTTCTGGTAGCCCCAGATGGCGCAGAGCACCGCCAGATAGCCGGCGATCCCCACGATGTAGCCCAGCCGGTACAGCACGATCCAGATCACCGCGCCCACAAGGGAGCCCAGAACGGCGCCCAGGACGCCCAGAGCGGGGTTGGCGCTGGGCTGGATCTCCCAGGCGGGGGCGGCGGGAGCCGTCTCACCGTCGGCAGCGGCGGCGTCCGTCTGGACGGGGGCGGGCTGGGCCGCCTTGTTCTTCCGCTGGGGCAGCAGCATGGCAATGGCGGCCACCAGCAGAATGGCGGCGATGATCAGCATACCGATGGCGTCGCCGTTATCCTTGGCCGGGACGGCGGTGGTGTCCAGGTAGTAACGGCCCAGGTAGTCCTCAAAGTTGCTCTCGTCCAGCAGATCGGTGTCCGTGAAGTAGTTGAAGTACTCGATGGCGAAATCCCGCAGCTCGTCGCTGATCTCCTCGCTGTAGCCGTAGACTGTGGCGAAGCGCGGGGCCTCGCTGATGTCCCGGGCGTCGAAGGTGAAGTCGTAGATGTCCTCATAGGATTCAAAGTCCTGCTGGGACATACACACCAGGTAGGGATAGATGCCGGTGTCGTCGGCATAGAACGCCAGATAGATCCCGTGATTCTCCCCGAGGGTGAAGGTGGCCACCGGATCGGTCAGCATATTGAACTCCAGATATTGCCGGTCGGAAGAAAAAGTGGTGGCGGCGAAAAATTCGGCTTCCTCCGGCTGGCTCTCGCCGGCGGCCAGCTCCCTGGCGCCCAAAACGCCCAGGACCACCGCCAGCGCCAGGCACAGAACGGCGGTGATGATCCGCAGGACCTTTTTCCCGCCGCCGGGCTTTTTCTCCAGCTCCGGCGTACCCGGCGTAAGAACATTGTTTTCTTCCATTGCTTCCATGATCGAAACCTCCTTGTCACACATGGCGTCTGAACGGCGCTTGTCACAGTATAGCATTTCCTTGAAAAAAAGGCAACGGTCTGACAGAAAAAGTCGAAAAACACCGGGGACTGTTTTTTCCCGTTGACCGGGGGAGCTATCTGGGGTAAAATGGGGAGCGTGATAAAAGGGCGGCAGAGCCCCGGACGGTTTTGTCCAGGGCGCCTGCCCAACAGTATGGAGACAGATAGGAAACAACATATGACAATGGATTTTGCTTCGCGCTATATCGCCGCCCGCAGGGCGGTCATCGCCCGGCGGTACAGCCGGATGAACCCGCCCCAGCGGGAGGCGGTGCTGACCACCCAGGGGCCGCTGCTGCTGCTGGCGGGGGCCGGCAGCGGCAAGACCACCGTGCTCATCAACCGGGTGGACAATCTGCTGACCTTCGGCCGGGGCAGCGACTCCGACTATGTGCCCGACTGGGCCACGGAGGAGGACCTGGCCTTTCTGGAGGGGTTTCCGGAGAAGCCGTCGCCGGAGGACTGGCAGCAGGCCCGCCGCCTGTGCGCCGTGGAGCCTGCGGCGCCCTGGTCCGTCATCGCCATCACGTTCACCAACAAGGCGGCGGGGGAGCTGCGGGAGCGGCTGGAGCGCATGTGCGGCCCGGCGGCCAATGATATCTGGGCGGCTACTTTCCACTCCGCCTGCGTCCGGATCCTGCGCCGGGATATGGAGAGCCTGGGTCTGGGCTTCACCAACAGCTTCACCATCTACGACACCGACGACAGCCGGCGGGTCATCAAGGACATCCTGAAGGACATGAGCCTGGACGAGAAGGAGTATCAGCCCAGGTCGGTTCTGTCCATCATCTCCAACGCCAAGGACGAGGACCTGTCCCCGGAGGACTTCGCCGCCCGGGCCAAGGCGTCCCGGGACTGGCGTATGCCCAAGATCGCGGAGATCTACGCCGGCTACACCCGCCGTCTGCGGGAGGCCAACGCCCTGGACTTTGACGACATCATCCTCCACACCGTCCACCTGCTCCAGAAAAATGAGGAGGTGCGCAGCTATTACCAGAAGAAATTCCGGTATGTGCTCATCGACGAGTACCAGGACACCAACCACCTCCAGTACCTGCTGGCCCGGCTGCTGGCGGGGGGCTATGAGAACATCTGCGTGGTGGGCGACGACGACCAGTCCATCTACCGGTTCCGGGGGGCCAACATCGAGAACATCCTGAGCTTTGAGAGCCAGTACAAGTCCTGCCGCACCATCCGGCTGGAGCAGAACTACCGGTCCACCCAGAACATCCTGGACGCGGCCAACGGCGTGATCCGCAACAACACCGGCCGCAAGGGCAAGACCCTGTGGACGGACAGCGGCCGGGGGGAGCCGGTGCTGATCCGCACGGTGTACAACGAAAGCGACGAGGCGAACTTTGTGGCGGGCCGCATCCTGGAGCGGTACGGCAGGGGAGGGGCCTGGAAGGACAGCGCCATCCTCTACCGGATGAACGCCCAGTCCAACGCTCTGGAAATGGCTATGAAGCGCAACGGCATCCCCTACCGGATCTTCGGCGGCACAAAGTTCTTTGACCGGGCCGAGGTCAAGGACATGCTGGCGTACCTGTGCATCATCCATAACAGCGCCGACGACCTGCGCCTGCGGCGAATCGTCAACACCCCCGCCCGGGGCATCGGGACCGCCACCCTGGACAAGGCCCAGGCCATCGCCGTCAGCCAGGGCAGCTCCCTCTACCAGGTGCTCAGGGACGCCAGGGACTACCCCGCCCTGAAGTCCGCCGCCGGAAAGCTGACGGCCTTCACCGACATGATCGACCAGCTGGCCCGGCAGGCGGAGGCCATGGAGCTGCCGGAGTTCTACGACCTGGTCTGCCAGCGCACCGGCTACACCCTGGCCCTGGAGCAGAAGGGGGACATGGAGAGCCGGGGACGGCTGGAGAACGTCCAGGAGCTGCGCTCCTCCATCGTCAGCTTCCTGGACGGGGAGCCGGAGGTCCGGTCCCTGGCGGGCTTCCTGGATACGGTGGCCCTGTACACCGATCTGGACGACGCGGACAGCAGCGACGACTGCGTATCCCTGATGACCATGCACAGCGCCAAGGGGCTGGAGTTCCCGGACGTGTACGTGGTGGGCCTGGAGGAGGGCCTTTTCCCCAGCGGCCGGGCCGCCGGGGAGAGCGAGGAGATGGAGGAGGAGCGGCGGCTGTGCTACGTGGCCATGACCCGGGCCAAGGAGCGGCTGACCATGACCACCGCCCGCCAGCGGATGCTCTACGGGCACACCAACAACAATATGCCCTCCCGCTTCCTGGAGGAGATCCCCTCCGAGACCTACCAGTGGCAGAATAAGCGGGAGACGCGCCCCCAGTGGGACGAGGGCAGGGAGGACTTCAGCTTCGGCGGGGAGAGCTTTTCCGGCTACGGCTACGGCCAGCGCAGCCAGGCCCGCCGGGAGGCCGCCTCGCCCCGGCCCTATCACACCGCCTCCTCCGGGGCCGCCGCCCTGGGGCGGACGGAGACAAAGAGCGCCGCGCCGCTGCTCCAGCTCGCCGTGGGCGACCGCATCCGCCACAGGAGCTTCGGCGAGGGGATGGTGCTGTCCATCAAGCCTATGGGCGGCGACGCCCTGGTGGAGGTGGCCTTCGACCAGGTGGGCACCAAGCGCCTAATGCTGAAGGTGGCGGGGGCGCATATCACCAAGCTGTAAAAAATGTCCGCCCCTGAAATTTATTTTGCCGGATGGGGAACAATCTCAGCAGGGCTCCGTCTAACATCCCGGACCCTGCAAGGGGCCGCAACGATTTGTTAATACAAGGAGAACACTGATGAAGACAATGAAAAGACTGTTGGCGGCCGCTCTGGCCCTGACCCTGGTGCTGGCCCTGGCGGCCTGCGGCGGCGAACCGGCCAAGGAGGCCCCGGACCTGAAGAAGTTCTATGACGACTATATGGCCACCCTGGACGAGGAGAACACCCCCGCCATGGTGGACGCCAACGAGGACGCCAGCTATGTGGACGCCTTTTTCCCCGGTCTGAACGACGTGGAGCTGAAGCAGAGCGTGCTGCAGATGGCGATGATCAGCGCCGTGGCCTATGAGATCGACCTGGTGGAGTGCGCCAGCGAGAGCGACGTGGAGACGGTGAAGGGCATCTTCCAGGCTCGCATCGACAGCCAGGTCAATGGCGGCGCCTTCTATCCCGAGACCACAGCCGCCTGGGAGAAGGCTGAGCTGCTGGTCAACGGCAATGTGGTGGCCCTGATCGTGGCCGGCGACCAGCAGGCCGCCGTGGTGGACGCCTTCAACGCCCTCTTCGCCTAAACGCCCGGAGCGCTCCCTCCCAGCGGGGGAGCGCTCTGCTTTTGGAGGTTTCTATGGTTTTTTCCGGGCTGCCCTTCCTGTTTTTCTATCTGATGGCGGTGGTGCTCATCTACCGCCTGATGCCCCTGAAGCTGCGCAACCTCTTCCTGCTGCTAGCCAGTCTGGCCTTTTACGGCTGGGGGGAGCCGGTGTATATCCTCATCATGCTCCTCTCCATCCTGGTGGACTATACCCACGGGATGCTGGTGGAGCGCTGGCGGGCGGACGACAAAAAGGCCCGCCGGGCGGTGGCCTCCTCGGTGTTTTTCAACCTGGCGATCCTGGTGTTTTTCAAATACTGGGACTTCATTGCTGTGAATGTAAATGCCTTGACAGGACTTGGCATCCCAGTGCTGGGGCTTCCTCTGCCCATTGGAATCAGCTTCTATACCTTCCAGACCATGAGCTACACCATCGACGTCTATCGCAATGACGCCCCGGTGCAGAAAAACATCGTCACCTTCGGGACCTTTGTGACGCTCTTTCCCCAGCTGATCGCCGGTCCCATCATCCAGTACCGGGACGTGGCCCGGCAGCTCACGGAGCGGGACCAGGGCAGGGAAAAGTTTGCCGCCGGCGTCACCCGCTTTACCGTGGGCCTTGCCAAGAAGGTGCTGCTGGCCAACGCCATCGGCGAGCTATGGGACAAGTCCCTGGCGGCGGAGCACCTGACCGCGGCGGGGGCCTGGCTGGGGCTTTTTGCCTACGCCTTCCAGATCTACTTTGACTTTTCCGGCTACTCCGATATGGCCATCGGCCTGGGGCGGATGTTTGGCTTCGACTTTCTGGAGAACTTCAACTACCCCTATATCTCCCAATCGGTGGTGGAGTTCTGGAAGCGGTGGCATATCTCCCTCACCAGCTGGTTCCGGCAGTACGTCTATTTCCCCCTGGGGGGAAACCGGGTGCCCCGGTGGAAGTGGGTGCGGAATATCCTGATCGTGTGGCTGCTCACCGGCGTCTGGCACGGCGCGGGGTGGAATTTTCTGCTGTGGGGGCTGTACTACGCCCTCTTCATGCTGGCGGAGCGGCTGTTTCTGGGGAAGTGGCTGGAGAAGCTGCCGGGAGCGCTCCGGCATGTCTACGCCATGGCGGTGGTGCTGGTGGGCTGGGCCCTCTTCGCCGTGGAGGACATGGGGCGGCTGGGACAGTATCTGGCCGCGCTCTTCGGCGGCGCGCCCCTGGTCAGCGGCGTCTTCTTCTACGACCTGCGCAGCTATCTGCCCATGCTGGTGATCCTCACAGCGGCGGCCACGCCTCTGGGCAGGCGGTGCTGGGAAAGGCTGGGGGAGCGCGCCCGCAATGTCCTGACGCCGGTGCTGGTGCTGGCGGCTCTGGTGCTCTGCACCGCGTCCCTTGTGGACGCCAGCTACAACCCGTTTCTGTATTTCCGGTTCTGAGAGGGGAGGGAGGACCATGTCAAAAAAAGCGTCCCAGTGGGTCACCATCGCCCTTTTCTGCGCGTTCTTGGGGGGCTTCGGCCTGCTGCATCTGTTTCTGCCGGACCGCGAATTCTCCCCGGTGGAGAACCGGAATCTGGCCCAGATCCCGGCCTTTTCCTGGGAAAAGCTGGCGGACGGCAGCTTCACCGCCGACCTGGAGGAATATCTGGCGGACCAGTTCCCCCTGCGGGACGGCTGGATGGGTCTCAAGACCCGATACGAGTACCTTCTGGGCAAGCGGGAGTTCCACAATGTGTTCCTCTGCGGCGACGTCCTCATCTCCAACCCCGCGGACGTCAGCCGGGGGGAACGGAACCTGGACTACGTCCGCCGTCTGACGGAGCTGACGGACCTGCCGGTATATCTGGGACTGATCCCCACCGCCGCCTACACCTGGGAGGACAGGCTGCCCGCCGGGGCGGAGACCTTTGACCAGGGGGCCTACCTGGAGCTGGCCCGGGAGACGGGCGCTCAATGGGTGGATATGGCGGCGGCCCTGACGGCCCACGCCGGCGAGGCGGTATACTACCGCACGGACCACCACTGGACCAGCCTGGGGGCCTATTACGGCTATGCCGCCATTCTGGAGGCCATGGACTTGCCGGTCCCGCCCCTGGGACCTGGGGAGACGGTGTCGGAGGACTTTTACGGTACGCTCTACTCCACCTCCGGCATCCACTGGCTGGAGCCGGACACCATCGAGCGCTACGTCGCCGGTGAGGGCGTTACCGTGGAGGTGGGCCAGACCGGTGAGTTCCGCGGGCTCTATGTGGACAGCTTCCTGGAGGAGAAGGACCAGTATGCCTCCTTCCTGGGGGGCAACGCGCCCCTCTATATCCTCCGAAACCCCGCCGCCTCCACAGACCGGACGCTGCTGGTGGTGCGGGACAGCTACTCCGACAGCCTGGCCCCTTTCCTCAGCCAGACCTTCGCGGAGGTCCATCTGCTGGACCTGCGGTACTACCGGACAGGCGTGGCCCAGTACGCCCGGGAGATCGGGGCGGACGCCATCCTCGTCTGCTACAGCGTGGAGAATTTTGTCAAGGACGTGGACGCCGTGTTCATCGGGCAGTAGGCCCGTCCCCGCGAAAAGAGAAGGCCCCCGGACCGGTCAACGTGCCGGTCCGGGGGCCTGTGTTATTTTGACGGCCAAATCCGCCTTATCGCTCTCCCAGGGCGGTCCACAGCCCGTCGGCCAGGGCGGCGAACTGGGGAAGGTCCAGCCGTTCGCCCCGCACGTCCGGGGACAGGCCGGCCTCCGCGATGACGCCGGCCAGGGCCGCCTTGTCCAGCTGCCCGGAAAACACGGAGGAGAGGCTGTTGACCAGGGTCTTGCGCCGCTGGGCGAAGGCCCCCCGGACAGTCTTGAACAGGAAGTCCTCCCCGCACCGGGGCGACACCGGCGGGGCCGTCCGGGTCCGGCAGCGGAGCACGGCGGAGGTGACCTTGGGGGCGGGCATAAAGCAGGACGGCGGCACGTCGAAGAGGACCTCCGGCTCCGTGTAGTACTGCATATAGACGGAGAAGGCGCCGTAGTCGGCGGTGCCGGGGGCGGCGGCGATGCGCAGCGCCACCTCCCGCTGGATCATCACCGTGATGGCGGCGAAACGCTTTGCCTCCACCAGGGCGGTGAGCACAGGGGTGGTGATGTTGTAGGGCAGGTTGGCGCACACCAGGGGGGTAAGGCCCGGGAACGCCCGGTCCGCCAGCGCCGGGATGTCCAGCTTCAGGATATCCCCGGGAATCAGGGTAAAATTTTCCGCACCCGCCATAGTCTCCTCCAGCACCGGCAGCAGGGCCCGGTCCAGCTCCACGGAGACGACCTTTCCGGCCCGCAGGCACAGCTCCCGGGTCAGCGGTCCGATGCCGGGACCAATCTCCAGCACGCCGCAGGAGCGGTCCGCTCCGCTGGCGGCGGCGATCTCCCGGGGGACCCTGGCGTCGGTCAAAAAGTTCTGGCCCATGGACTTGGAAAAGCGGAAGCCGTGGCGGTGGAGCAGCTCCCTGATGTCCTGAATGTCGCAGAGATCCATGGCGTATCCTCCCAAAACGGATTTTTCAAGGATTACTATACCACCGGCAGGCAGAAAATGGTAGCACTATTTTGAAAGCTGTGGTACAATAGCGGCGAGACTTGGCAGTTTAGGGGGAGTGCGTTGTGAATGAGCTTTTGAAAATGTACCTCATCGTCTGCCCGCTGATCTTTCTGGGGGGCTTTGTGGACAGTGTGGCCGGGGGAGGGGGGCTTATCACCCTGCCGGCCTATATGATGGCGGGGGTGCCCGTCCACTTCGCCGCCGGCACCAACAAGGTGGTCAACGGCATCGGCACCGCCACCGCCACCGTGAAATTCTTCCGCAGCGGAAAGATCCGGGTGACCGTGGCCGTCTGCGCCGCCATCGGCGCTCTGGCGGGGGGCTACATCGGGGCGGAGATCGCCAAGCTCCTCAGCGAGAGCATCCTGAAGGGCTTGATGCTGGTTGCGCTGCCGGTGGTGGCCGTATTTCTGGTGGTCAAAAAGGATTTCGGCCAGGAGACCGGGGAGAAAACATACTCCCGCCGGTACGAGATCGTCGTGAGCCTGCTGATCGGCCTTGCCATCGGCTGCTACGACGGCATGGTGGGGCCCGGCACCGGCACCTTCATGATCATGGCGTTCACCGCCCTCCTCAGCCTGGACATGGTCACCGCCTCCGGCTGCGCCAAGGTGGGGAATCTGGCCTCCAACATCGCCGCCGCCGTCAGCTTCATCGCCGGGGGCAAGGTCATGTGGGCGCTGGTGATCCCCGCGGCCCTGTGCAGCGTGGCGGGCAACTACTGCGGTGCGCTGTACGCCATCCGGGGCGGCGGAAAAAAGATCAAAAACATGATCTTTGTGGTCCTGGGGATGCTGTTTATCAAGATGCTGGCGGATCTGCTGGCCAAGTAGCGGCCCCGGAGACGAAAACAGGGGAGAGGGGAGCGCCCGGAGCGCTCCCCTCTCCCTTGCCGCGTTTCGATCAATCCAGGATATACACCGTGCAGTCCCGAACGCCGAACTGGATGCAGTCGTCGTAGCTGTCCATATAGAGGTCGATGCTGTTGCCCCGGACGCCGGTGTCCTCGGCGATGGCGAAGCCGTAGGCGTAAGCGCCGTCGTTGGAGACCACATAGACCTTGGTGCCCAGGGGGATCTGCCGCTTATCCACGGCCACTACGCCGGGGCGGACGGTGGTCCCGGTGGCAGTCACGTCGTCCACCCTGCTGTTCTCCCAGGCGGTATAGGCGGTGCCCCGCATGGTGCGCGTCTCGTGGAAGGTGACGGTCTGTCCGTTTTCCAGGGTGATGACGCCGCTGCCGTCCTCGTTGACGGTGATGTCCGCCACCGGGTCGGCGTTGTTGGCGAAGTTGGGGATGGTCCCCACCTCGATCACTGTGGGCTGCGCCGCCTGTTCCACCACGTCGATCAGCTGGCGGGAGCTCTCCTCGCCGTCCTGGTAGACGATCTCATATACCTCGCTGTACAGGCCGTCCCGGCCCTCCTGGATCACGCTCTCATACCAATCGGGCTTCTGGTCGTTGTACTGATAGATCACATCGTGCTCCGCAACACGGGAAATGTGCTCATAAAAGAGAAACTGCGAGCCGATGGTGACCGTCATCTGGTCCTCCTCAAAGTCCACCGCCACCATCTCCAGGGGGCTGGGCTGGACGCTCATCCGGGAGAGGAGCTGGGTGACCGTCTCCGCCTGGGAGACGGTGGTCAGGGTCTCGTCCCGGTCCTCCAGCCGGATGGTCACGGGCATACCGGCGGTGAGGCGCAGGTCGCTGCTCCCCTGGCGGGAGACCAGCTCCGCCCCGGCGCCGGTGAGAAAGACCTGGGCCTCCGGCTCCTCCAGGTCCACGATGCCGTCGTTGGATACGATATAGAGAGCGGAGGCGTCCTCCTCCGCCGATGAGAGCGTCAGGGACAGCGCGAACACGGAGATCGGTATCGCCGCGGCAGCGATCAGCCAAAGGGCCAGCGTGCGGGCCTTCTTGCTTGCTTGAAACATGATACGTTTCCTCCATTATTTTCAAAAAAATGCCAAAGTATGGCGCGTGTGCACATCCCCGATGGGGCGCCGCGGCCTGACGCCGGCAGCCCGCCCGGTCCGTTCACAGGAGAGGATATCCAATATTTCCTCTCCCTAAACAGTGTATGCAAACAGACTGTAACTTTTGTTACTTTTTTGAAAACATCGTGTAGTATACCGTAAAGTATCGGATTTGTCAAGCTTTTTGCCACAATTCCTACATTTTGGTTAACATAACAGAAAAATTTCCGGAGGATGGCATGGAGAAATTCTGCCAGGAAGCCCCAAAATAGTTACAACGCCGGTTACAAAGGTTACAAATTCGGCAAAAAAATACACCCCGGCTGTACCGGGGTGTATACTGCGGCAAGGCCCGGGCCTCCGCCGGGGCGGCGGCTCTGTGGGGCCGGGTAT
This sequence comes from Candidatus Pelethomonas sp., assembly GCA_048404665.1. Taxonomy (GTDB): domain Bacteria; phylum Bacillota; class Clostridia; order Oscillospirales; family Oscillospiraceae; genus Pelethomonas. The sequence continues at coordinate 101,471 of DBFJQM010000016.1, read as the reverse complement.
AGCGGGGAAGGGCGCTGTCAGGTCCGGGGAGGCGGTCCGCTCTGCTCCTGCTCCGCCTGGTCCCGCCTCTCGGCGCGCAGCTCCTCGTAGACCTCGGAGAGCAGACGGCGGTCCGCCTTGGTGCCCATGAAGTCCGCCTCCCGGAACATGTCGGGACGGCGGCGCAGGGTGCGGAGCATGGACTGGCGTCTGCGCCACTTGGCCACGTTCTCGTGGTGGCCGGAGAGGAGGACCTCCGGCACCTTCCGGCCGTGCCACTCCTCCGGGCGGCTGTACTGGGGGTACTCCAGCAGGCCGTTCCAGTGGCTCTCCTCCTCGTAGCAGGCGGCCTCCGGCAGGACGCCGGGCACCATGCGGCACACCGCGTCCGCCACCGCCATGGCGGGGATCTCCCCGCCGGTGAGGACAAAGTCCCCCATGGAGATCTCCTCGTCCACGCACTCGTCAATGAAGCGCTGGTCCACGCCCTCGTAGTGGCCGCAGACCAGGATCAGGTGGTCGTAGTCCGCCAAAAGCTGCCGGGCCTTGGCCTGGCAGAAGGTGACGCCGCAGGGGGACATGTAGATGGTCCGGGTGCGCTGGGTGCCGAAGTTCTCCTTGATGTAGGCCCAGCAGCGGTAGAGGGGGTCCGCCTGCATCACCGCCCCACGGCCTCCGCCGTAGGGGTAGTCGTCCACCTGCTTCTGCTTGTTCACCGTGTAGTCCCTGATCTGGTGGGCCTCGATGCGGATGAAGCCCCGCTCCTGGGCCCGGCCTAGGATGGACTCGTTCATCATATCGCCCACTGTCTCGGGAAACAGGGTCATAATGTCAATCCTCATGGCTGCCCATTCCCTCCCAAACGATGATATCCATGGTCCTGTCTGTTAAGCTGATCTCCTTTACAAACGCTGGTACGGCAGGGATCAGATACTCGTCCTTTCCGCCACGGACGGCGTAGACCTTGTGGGCGGGGTAATCCATGACCTCCTCCACGGCGCCAAGGACCGCGCCGGTCGCCGCGTCCCGGGCGGTGAGGCCAATCAGCTCCTGGTCGAAGTAGACGCCCTGGGGGAGCCTCACATCCTCCCGCCGGACGGACAGGGGCTTGCCTTTCAGCGCCAGGGCCGCGTCCATATCGTCTACGCCCGCCAGCTTCATCAGCAGGCACCCCTTGTGGACCCGGCAGGCGGAGACGGCCACAGGGCTGCCCGCCAGCCATACGGCGCCGCACTGGGTCAGATATTTGGGGTCGATGCCCCGGGGCATCACCTTCACCTCGCCCCGGATGCCGTGGGCGTTGACGATGGCGCCAATGGTGATATACGCTTGCTCCATATCGCTTCTTCTCCTTTGGGGATGGGATGTTTACGCGTCCAGATAGAAATAGACGTCCGATTTGCCCTCCTGCTTGGTGCCCTTGTACACCTCCGTGTCCAGACCGCCGATTCGGAAGCCGCACTTCAGGTAGAAGCGGCAGGCGGCAAGGTTGTTGTCCTGGGCCTGGAGATAGAGGCCCCGATAGCCGTTTTCCCGGCTGACCGCCAGCGCCCGGTCCACCAGCAGCTTTCCCACGCCCTGCCGGCGAAAGCTCCGGTCTACCTTCAGGTTTTCCAGGTACATGTAGCCGAAGAAGGCCTGGCACAGGACCGCCAGCCCCACGCAGCGCTCTCCGGCGTAAGCCCCCAGAAACAGACGGTCGGAATCGCTTAAGTCGTAGGTATCCTCCGGGAAGCACATCTCCGTGATCTGCTCCTCCGGCCACAGTTCCTCCCGCCAGCTCCAGCACCCGTCCGCGTAGGAGGGGAAGAGGCGGCCAAAGAGGGGAAAGGGCTGGTTGGGCAGCGAGAGATCCCGCCGGCGGGCCTCGTCGATGGGATGGATGGCAATGGTGCTTTGCATCAGCTCACGCTCCTTACGGCAGCAGTCTGCCGGTTTGTCAGGGGGGCCGGACCGTTCCGGTCCGATGAAAAAACGGCCCGCCGGATGGGGCGGACCGCTTTTGTCAGTCTACGATATCGACGGAGACCCGCTGGCCGGTACGCTGGGCGTAGGAGCGGATCAGAGTCCGGATCTCCTTGGCGATGCGGCCCTGGCGGCCGATGACCTTGCCCATGTCGTCAGGGGCCACCCGCAGCTCCAACGTCAGCTCCTGGTCGCCCTCCACCTCGGTAACGGTGACGGCGTCGGGGGCATCCACCAGATTGCGGGCCACATAGAGCAGAAGATCCTTCATGCTGCTGTTTCCCACCGGTTCCATTACAGCACGTCGACCTTCTTCAGCAGGGCGCGGACGGTATCGGTGGGCTGAGCGCCGGTCTTGATCCACTCCCGGGCGCGGTCAGCGTCGATCTTGATCTCGGCAGGGGAGACGCAGGGGTTGTAGGTGCCCAGCTCCTCGATGAAGCGGCCGTCCCGGGGATAGCGGCTGTCGGCGACGACAACGCGATAGAAGGGGGTCTTCTTAGCGCCCATGCGGCGCAGTCTGATCTTGACCATGATTTGTTTCCTCCAGTGATGTTATCAAAAAATTTTGTTTATCTATAAATGCCGGATCATACCGGTGCATTTATGCGAGATCGGGGGCCTATTTCAGCCGCTTCTTCCGGCCAAAGCCGTGCATCTTGCTGACGCCGCCCATCTTACCCAGGTTGGGCATACCGCCCATCCCCTTGGGCATCTTGCCCTTGGAGAACTGCTTGGTGAGCTGGAGCATCATCTCGTACTGCTTCAGGAGCCGGTTCACGTCGGATACGTCCAGCCCGCAGCCGGCGGCGACCCGCTTTTTCCGGCTGGCGTTGAGCAGGCCGGGATTTTCACGCTCCTTGGGCGTCATGGAGAGAATGATGGCCTCCTGACGGCGCAGCAGCTTCTCGTCCACCTGGGCCCCGGCCATCTGCCTGCCCAGCTGTCCCGGCATCATGGCCGCCAGCTGGCTGAGGTCGCCCATATTCCGCAGCTGGGCCATCTGGTCCAGATAGTCGGTGAGGGTGAAGCGGTTTTTCTTCAGCTTTTCCTCCAGCTGGGCGGCCTTCTTCTCATCAAAGCTCTGCTCGGCCTTTTCGATGAGGGAGAGCATGTCGCCCATGCCCAGGATGCGGGAAGCCATCCGGTCGGGGTGGAACAGCTCGATCATGTCCAGCTTTTCGCCGGTGCCCACGAACTTGATGGGCTTTCCGGTGGCCGCGCGGATGGAGAGGGCAGCGCCGCCTCTGGCATCGCCGTCCAGCTTGGTCAGAAGCACGCCGTCGATGCCCAGGGCCTCGTCGAAAGCGGAGGCCGCGTTTACCGCGTCCTGGCCGGTCATGGCGTCCACCACCAGCAGGATCTCGTCGGGATGGACGGCGGCCTTTACGTTTTTCAGCTCGTCCATCAGCTTCTCGTCGATGTGGAGCCGTCCGGCGGTGTCCAGGAACACCATGTCGAAGCCGTGGTCCTTGGCGTAGGCCACGGACTCCCGGGCGATCTGCACCGGGTCCGACTGCCCCATCTCAAAGACGGGGATGTCCAGCTGACGGCCCACCACCTGCAATTGGGTGATGGCGGCGGGGCGGTACACGTCGCAGGCCGCCAGCAGGGGACGCTTTCCCTGGGTCCGCTTCATAAGGCCGGCCAGCTTGGCGCCGTTGGTGGTCTTGCCGGCGCCCTGAAGGCCCACCATCATGACCACCGTGGGGGGGTGGGGCGCAATATTCAACTTGGCGTTGGACCCGCCCATCAGGGCGGTCAGCTCCTCGTTGACGATCTTGATGATCTGCTGGGCGGGGGTGAGGCTCTCCAGCACGTCGGTCCCCACGGCCCGCTCTGTGACCCTGGAAACGAAGTCCTTGACGACCTTGTAGCTGACGTCCGCCTCCAGCAGGGCCAGGCGGACCTCCCGCATGGCCTCCCGCACATGGGCCTCCGTGATGCGGCCCTGGCCCCGCAGCCGTTTGAATGTCGCGTTGAGTTTTTCAGACAGGCCCTCAAATGCCATAAACCGTTACTCCTTACTATTCCCGCATGTCCGCCGCGGCCTGGGCGATGGTATCCGCCAGCGCCTCGATTCGCGGGTCCTCATACTGGCGGTAGTTGATGGTCTTCAGCTCGTCGGCGGCGGCCTGGATGGCGTCCAGCTTCTCCCGCACCTGCAGGAACCGGCGGATGAGACCGGTCTTGTCCTCCACCTCCTGCATGGTCCGCTCGGCCCGGACGATCACGTCCCGGACGCCCTGACGGGTGATATCGTTGTTTTCCGCGATCTCCCCCAGGCTCAGGTCCTCGTTGTAGTAGAGATCAAAAAACTCCCGCTGCCGCTGGGTGAGGAGCTCACCGTAAAAGTCGAACAGCATGGTCATGCGGTAGGTCTGATTTTTCACGGCTCATCCTCCATGCGTAAAGTATTTTAGCTTTACAAACCTTGACTATGATACCGTACTTTCCGGTAAAAGTCAAGAGGAAATTGCAAAATGGAGAAAAAATCGCGAAAAAGTGGGGAATACCGCCATTGACAAACGGCCGGTTTGCCGCTATACTGCCATGTAGATGCGACGATGGGAAGAAGTAGCGGCCCTGTCCCTGCCAAGAGAGCCCCTGGCCGGTGGAAAGGGGAGAGGTGGGGGCCGTGAATACATCCCGGAGCTGCGGACCGAACCGGCGGAGGGCCCCTCTGCCGCAGTAGGCTCCGCCGGGCGCGCCCGATACAGCGCATGAGTCGAAAGACTCCCTGAGACCTTATCCGCGAGGATGGGGTGAACAGAGGTGGTACCGCGTATTTACGCCCTCTGTCCCATGGGACGGGGGGCTTTGCCATATCCTCCACGCCCACAAATTTGACATGTAAGGAGAAAACGACCATGCAGCTCTACGAGGAACTGGTTGCCCGGGGCCTGATCGCCCAGGTGACCAACGAGGATGAGATCCGCGAAATGATCAACGCCGGAAAGGCCACCTTCTACATTGGCTTTGACTGTACGGCGGACAGCCTGACGGCTGGGCACTTCGTCACGCTGACGCTGATGAAGCGCCTGCAGATGGCCGGCAACAAGCCCATCGCCCTCATCGGCGGCGGCACCACCATGATCGGCGACCCCTCCGGCCGCACGGACATGCGCAAGATGCTCACCAAAGAGGATATCGACCACAACGCCGCCTGCTTCCGCCGCCAGATGTCCCGCTTCATCGACTTCGGCGACGGCGAGGGCCAGGCGAAGATGGTCAACAACGCCGACTGGCTGCTGAAGCTGAACTATGTGGAGCTTCTGCGGGAGGTGGGGGCCTGCTTCTCTGTGAACAACATGCTGCGGGCCGAGTGCTACAAGCAGCGCATGGAGAAGGGGCTGAGCTTCCTGGAGTTCAACTACATGATCATGCAGTCCTACGACTTCTATCACCTCTTCCAGCACTACGACTGCAACATGCAGTTCGGCGGCAACGACCAGTGGTCCAACATGCTGGGCGGTACGGAGCTGATCCGCCGCAAGCTGGGCAAGGACGCCCACGCCATGACCATCAATCTGCTCACCGATTCCCATGGGAACAAGATGGGCAAGACCGCCGGCAACGCCGTGTGGCTGGACCCCAACAAGACCAGCCCCTACGACTTCTACCAGTACTGGCGGAACGTGGGGGACGCGGATGTGATGAAGTGCATCCGCTGGCTCACCTTCCTGCCCCTGGAGCAGATCGACGAGATGGACCGCTGGGAGGGCAGCCAGCTGAACCGTGCCAAGGAGATCCTGGCCTGGGAGCTGACCAACATGGTCCACGGCAAGGAGGAGGCCGACAAGGCCCAGGAGGCCGCCCGCGCCCTCTTCGGCGGCGGCGGCGACAAGAGCGAGATGCCCACCACGGAGCTTGTGAACGACCAGTTCGGTGACGGGCAGATCGGAATCCTGAACCTGCTGGTGGCCTGCGGCCTGGCCCCCTCCAAGGGCGAGGCCCGGCGTCTGGTCCAGCAGGGCGGCATCAGCGTCAACGATGAGAAGATCACCGATATCGACCGGAAATTCGGCTGCGAGCTGTTCCTGGGCGAGGGCGTCATCATCAAGAAGGGCAAGAAGGTATTCCACCGGGCGGTCATGGACTGAGCCGGCGGCGGAAGCGTTTTTTTCAGAGCATGATCCCATTCAAATATATCAACGATCAAACGGAAGGAGACGATCCAAGGTGGAGATCAAAAAGGCCGCCGTGGCCGGTACCCTGGAATCCAGCGACGTCTATGTGCGCGTCGAGCCCTCCCCCGAGCTGGAGGTGGAGATCACCTCCGTGGTCTACGACCAGTTCGCCGAGGACATCGCGCACAGCGTCAGAGAGGTGATGGAGGCGCTGGGCGTCACCTCCGGCCGGGTGTCCATCAACGACAGAGGCGCCATCGACTGCGTCATCAAGGCCAGAGTGGAGACCGCTGTTCGCCGGGCGGGGGAGGAGACGCTATGAGACGGTCTATGCTGTTTATTCCCGGCAATACCCCCAACCTGCTGATGAACGGCGACGTGCTGGGCGCCGACAGCATCATCCTGGACCTGGAGGACGCCGTATCCCCCGCCGAAAAGGATTCGGCCCGAATCCTGGTGCGCAACGCTCTGCGCTCCCTCCACTACAAGGGCTGCGAGATCATCATCCGCATCAACCCGGTGGAGACGGACTTCTGGAAGAAGGACCTGGACGAGGTCATGCCCCTGAAGCCCAACCTGATCATGCCCCCCAAGGTCAGCTGCGCCCAGGATGTCCTGACGGTATCCGCCTACATGGCCCAGCTGGAGGAGCAGTGCGGCTTTGAGAAGAATACGGTACGGCTCATGCCCCTGATCGAGACCGCCATGGGCGTGGAAAACGCCTTCCAGATCGCCGGTGCCGATTCCCGCGTGGCGGCCCTGTTCCTGGGCGGCGAGGACCTGACCGCCGACCTGCGGTGCAAGCGGACCAAGGAGGGCACGGAGATCCTGTACGCCCGCTCCCGGCTGGTCTGCGCCGCCCGGGCCTGCGGCATCGACGTGTACGACACCCCCTTCACCGATGTGGACGACATCGACGGCCTCTATGCCGACGCCCGCTTTGCCAAGGGGCTGGGCTTCTCCGGCAAGGCGTCCATCTCCCCCCGCCATGTGGACGGCATCAACCAGGTGTTCAGCCCCACCCAGGCGGAGATCGACTACGCCCATGAGGTCATGGAGACCATCCGGGCGGCCAAGGCCCAGGGCAAGGGCGTGGTATCCCTGCGGGGCAAGATGATCGACGCGCCCATCGTGGCCCGGGCCCAGCAGGTCATCGACATGGAGCGAGCAATGTTCGGAGGTGAGGACGAAAATGAGTAAGCTGAAGGGTTCTATTCGGGAGGCCATCGAGGCCTGCGGCCTGCGGGATGGCATGACCATCTCCTTCCACCACCATCTGCGCAACGGCGACTATGTGCTGAACATGGTGATGGACGTGATCGCGGAGATGGGTTACCGGGATCTGACGGTGAACGCCAGCTCCATCTTTGACGTTCACGAGCCCCTCATCGGCCACATCAAAAACGGCGTGGTCACAGGGCTGGAGTGCAACTACATGGGCGGAAAGGTGGGCCGGGCCATCTCCCAGGGCATCCTGGCCAAGCCGGTGATCTTCCGCAGCCACGGCGGCCGGGCCTCCGACATGGAGAAGGGGACCTCCCGGATCGACGTGGCCTTCATCGCGGCCCCCACCGCCGACAACATGGGCAACTGTACCGGCAAGACCGGCCCCTCCGCCTGCGGCTCCATCGGCTACGCCTTCGCCGACGCCATGAACGCCAAAAAGGTGGTGGTCATCACCGACAACCTGGTGGACTATCCCCTGGTGGACTTTTCCATCCCGGAGGTCTATGTGGACTACGTGGTGGCGGTGGACCAGATCGGCGACCCCAAGGGCATCGTCTCCGGCACCACCAAGATCACCCGGGACCCGGTGGGTCTGAAAATGGCCAGCTACGCCGCCCGGGTCATCGAGGCCTCCGGCCTTCTCAAGGACGGCTTCTCCTTCCAGACCGGCGCAGGCGGCGCCACCCTGGCCGCCGCCCAGTATGTCAAGGAGATGATGCTCAAGCAGGGCATCCAGGGCAGCTACGGCATGGGCGGCATCACCGGCTATATGGTGGATATGCTGCGGGAGGGCTGCTTCAAGGCCCTGCTGGACGTGCAGTGCTTTGATCTGAAGGCGGTGGAGTCCATCCGGGAGGACCCCCGGCACATGGAGGTCTCCGCCACCCAGTATGCCGGCGTCAGCGGCAAGAGCGCCGGCGTGGACAACCTGGACGTGGTGCTCCTGGGCGCCACCCAGGTGGACCTGGACTTCAACGTCAACGTCCACACGGACTCCAACGGCTATATTATGGGCGGCTCCGGCGGACACTGCGACACCGCCGCCGGCGCTAAGCTGGCGATCATCATCGCGCCCCTTATCCGCGCCCGGCTGCCCCTTATCGTGGACCGGTGCCTGTGCGTGTCCACGCCGGGCCGGACCGTGGACGTGGTGGTGACCCAGCGGGGCATCGCCGTCAACACCGCCGGCGGCAAGAACCGGGAGCTGAAGGAGAAGCTCCTGGCCGCCAAGCTGCCGGTGACGGAGCTCAGCGATCTGAAGCGCATGGCCGAGGAGCTGACGGGCATCCCCAAGCCGGTGAGCCTGGGGGAGAAGGTCGTCGCCAAGGTCCTCTACCGGGACGGCACCCTGCTGGACGAGATCCACGCGGTGCAGTGACCGCCCTTGTAACAGAATTGTAACTGTACTTTTTCCCTGATTTGGGATATGATAGCCATGTGGTGAAGGAATTTCTTCGCCCCATGGCTGTCGTTTTTCCTGGGAAATACGGCGGCACCGTCAAGTGAAAGGGTGAAAAAATGATCATCAAGTGATTTGATTTTCGTGTTGCAGGATGGTTTCCGGCAGGCGCGCTGATGGAGCGGGCCTGGTTCCTGTCGCCGAAAGTCAGAGATGCTTGGTGGTATTTGCCGAAGCGTCCGCCTCGGCGCGCCTGTGTATGCTCTCTGTCTGCTTTCGGCCTGTCCGGAAGCAGATTTTTTCTTGCCTGCCGCCCCGTGCGCAGGCGGAAGGGAGGCCGCTATGCTTCAAATCGAACACCTGACCCTGACCCATCGGAGGGACCTGCGGACCCTGGCGGAGGACTTCAGCTTCGTTCTGAACCCCGGGGACAAGGCCGCCGTCATCGGGGAGGAGGGCAATGGGAAATCCACGCTGCTGAAATGGATCTATGACCCGGCCCTGATCGACGGCTACTGCCAGTGGTCCGGGACGCTGGTCAGGCAGGGCTGCTCCATCGGCTATCTGGCCCAGGAGCTGACGGCGGAGGAGAAGGCCATGTCCGTCTACGACTTCTGCGCCCGGCACCCGGCGTTCCTGGACCTGGACTACCGGGAGCTGGCCGATATCGCCCGGCAGCTCCGGCTGGACCCGGGGGAGTACTACAGCCAGCGGCAGGTGGGCACTCTCTCCGGCGGGGAGCAGATCAAGCTGCAATTGAGCTGTCTGCTTTTTGCCCGCCACAACGTGCTTCTGCTGGACGAGCCCTCCAGCGACGTGGACCTGGAGACGCTGCTGTGGCTGGAGCGGTTCATTCAGAGCTATCAAGGTATTATCCTTTACATCTCCCACGACGAGACGCTTTTGGAGAATACCGCCAATGTCATTCTCCACATGGAGCACCCCCGGGAGGGAAAGCCGCCCCGGTGCTCCGTCCACCGTATGGGCTATCGGGCGTATGTGGGACGCCGGGACGCGTCCATCGCCTATCAGACCCAGCAGGCCCGGAAGGAGCGGGCCGAGTACGACCAAAAGATGGAAAAGTACCGCCAGATCCGCCAGAGCGTGGAGCACGCCCAGGCCACCATCACCCGCCAGGACCCCGCCACCGGGCGGCTGCTGAAAAAGAAGATGCACACCGTGCTCTCCATGGGCCGGCGCTTTGAGCGGGAGGCGGAGGAGATGACCCAGCTGCCCCAGGTGGAGGAGACCATCTTCCTGCGGTTTTCCCCGGAGATCACCCTCCCGGCGGGAAAGATCGTGCTGGATCTCCGCTTAGAGCAGCTGCGGGCAGGGGAGACGCCGCTGGCCTCCGGCGTCCGCCTGCGGGTGATGGGAGGGGAGAAGGTCGGCATCATGGGCCGCAACGGGGCAGGCAAGACCACGCTCCTGCGGCTCATCGCGGCGGAGCTGCTGGAGCGCCGGGACCTGAAAGCCGCCTACATGTCCCAGGACTACGCCGACACCCTGCCCCTGGACCTGACGCCCATCGACTATCTGGCCCCCAGCGGCCGTTGGGAGGACGTCACCAGGGCCCGCACCTTCCTGGGCAGCATCCGGTATGCCCGGGAGGAGATGTTCCACCCCATTGGGGAGCTCAGCGGCGGACAGAAGGCCAAGCTGCTGCTGACAAGGATGATGCTGGACGGGGTGAACGTGCTGGTCATGGACGAGCCTACCCGGAATTTTTCGCCCCTCTCCGGCCCCCGGGTGCGCGCGGTGCTGCGGCGCTTCGGCGGCAGCATCATCAGCGTCTCCCACGACCGAAAGTTCCTGGCGGAGGTGTGTGACAAGGTATATCACTTAACAGAAAACGGCCTGGTCCCGGTAGAAAAAGAAGCCATATATCAGGAGGAAACGATATGAAAAAAGCAGCAGTTATGCTCTATCCGCTGTTCTCCATGCAGGAGATCAGCTGCACGACGGAGCTGTTCAAATTCTACGACAAGGACATCGTGACCTATTCCGCAGACGGCGGACCGGTGAAAAGCGAGGACGGCTTCACCGTCCTGCCGGACCGCCCCTTTGACGGCTTTTGCCGGGAGGAGATCGACTGCCTGCTCCTTCCCGGTATCTGGGAGCCCCTTCCGGTGCTGCTGGACCGGCGGAACATCCGCTTTCTGGAGCAGTTCCGGGGGGATGATACTATCGTGATCGGCGCCATCTCCTCCTCGCCCCTGCTGCTGGGGAAGGCGGGGCTGCTGGACGGACGCCGCTTCTGCCACGGCGCCTTTGAGGAGCTGCTGGAGGCTTTCCCGGTGCTGCCCCGGGAGGGCGTCGTCCGGGCCAAGCTGGTGGAGGACGGCAGCCTGGTCACCGCCTGCGGCGATGCCTTCCGGGAGTTTGCCGCCGCCGTGGCTCGGCATGTGGGCATCGACTGCGGCGGCGGCCTGTTCTCCGGCGTGGAGGGGAAGGTCTACACGGAGGAGGAGTGTACCTACCATCTGCCGCCGGAGCTGCTGGAGGAGGCAAAGGCCGACTGGGCAAGATGCGTCCGGGAGGCGGAAAAGTTTTTGGAAAAAACCACTTGACCTTAACGCGGCGTCATGGCGTATCCTGAAAAGCGAGGTGAGGAACATGGATTACACCGTCAAGACCCTGGCGGAGCTGACGGGGCTGACGCCCCGGACCCTGCGCTACTACGACGCTGTGGGCTTGCTCCGTCCCCAGCGGAACGAGGACAACGGCTACCGGCTCTACGGGCCAGCGGAGACAGCCCGGCTGGCGGATATTCTCCTTTATCGGAACATGGGCATGTCTCTGGAGGAGATCGGCCGCCTGCTGGATGACCCTGGCTATGACCGAAAGGCGGCGCTGGAGACCCATCTCCACCGCCTGGAGCAGCGCCAAAGGGAGACGGAGGCCCTGATCCGCACTGTGAAGCAGACCATCTGCGAGCTGAAAGGAGAAACTGACATGACAGACAAGGAAACGTTCGAGAGCATGAGGGCCCAGGCGCTTCGGGAAAACAAGGCCAACTACGGCGAGGAAGCCCGGAGGAAGTACGGCAGCGATGCGGTGGACCACGCTGACCATCGCATCGGCACTATGGACCGGGAGGAGTGGGCGCAGATGCAGCAGGAGGAGGAAGCCTATCTGGCCGCCCTTGTCCGGGCCATGGAGGCGGGAGATCCCGCCGGTGAGGACGCGCGGGAGGCATGCCGCCTCCACATGTCGTGGCTGCGCCACACCTGGAAGCCGGAGCTGTGTACTCCGGAGAACCATATGGGCCTGGTGGAGATGTACGCCCAGGACGGCCGCTTCCGGGCCTACTATGACGGGCACGCCGCCCCCGGCTGCGCCGATTTCTTTGCCAAGGCCATCCGCGCCTACTACGGGGCATAGCGCATCGTCAGGGCGCGGCAGACGTGTTCAAAAAGTGAATCAAAGCGGTTGAGGGATGGCGTTCGCCATCCCTCAACTGCTTTCTGCTCAGCGCTGGAGGACCATCTCCAGCTCGGTCATTTCCGCGCCGCCGACCTGCTGCGTCAGCTCCCGGCCGGTGAAGCGGAAGCCCATGTGCTCGTAGAAGCCGATGGCCCGCTCGTTGCCCTTCAGTACGAACAGCACCACAGTGGGATTGGGCAGGCGCTCCAGAGCCGCCTCCAGCAGCCGCCGCCCCAGGCCCAGCCCCTTGTACCCCTCCAGGAGATAGAGGGCGACCACCTCTGACGCGCAGGGGACCGACACGAACTCCCGCGCCTCGCTCAGATAGCAGGCAAACCCCGCCACCTGGTCGTTCTCCCTGCGGTCCAGGAGCACCAGGGTATTCTGGGGATACTGGTGGGCGATCTTCTGGCAGCGCTCCAGGGTCTGCCGCTCCAGGATGCGGCTGTCCATCAGCCCGCGATAGGTCTCCTGCCAGGCCCGGTAGTGGACATAGCCCTTGCCGTCGCAGTGTTCCGGCGCCATCTCCCGGATGATAAAGCGGCCGTCCATCACAGCTCCGCCCCCTCTCGTTTGCCTCAGTATAGCAAAGGGCGGAGGGCGCTGTCAAGCGGTCACACCAGGCCGTACTCCGCCAGCACCGCCCGCAGCCGCTCCCTGGACGCGGCCTCCATCTCACACAGGGGCAGACGGAGGATCTCCTGGCAGTAGCCCATCATGGCCAGCGCGGTCTTGACCGGGATGGGGTTCACCTCCATGAACAGGGCCTCGCACAGCTTCCGCAGCTTCAGCTGCTGGGCCCCGGCGGAGACAAAATCCCCCTCCAGGCAGGCGCTTGTCAGCCGGACCATCTCCCGGGGGACCACATTGGCGGCCACGGAGATCACGCCGGAGCCGCCCAGCAGCATGATGGGGGCTGTCTCGTCGTCGTTGCCGGACCAGATGAAAAAGCCGTCGGGGCACAGCTCCCGGGTCCTCTGGATCTGGGCAAAGTCGCCGCTGGCCTCCTTCACGCCGATGATGTTGGGGTGCTCCGCCAGCTTCCGGTAGGTCTCCGGCGCGCATTTGACGCCGGTCCGGGAGGGGACGTCGTAGACGATCACCGGCCTGGTCACCGCCCCCGCGATGGTCTCGTAGTGGCGGACCAGGCCCCGCTGGGTGGCCTTGTTGTAGAAGGGCGTCACCACCAGCAGGCCGTCCACCCCCGCCAGCACCGCGTCCTTGGACAGGATGATGGCGGTCTCCGTGTTGTTGGCCCCGGTGCCCGCGATCACCGGGACCCGGCCGTCCACATGGCGCACCACCGTCTCTATGGTCCGCATCCGCTCCACGTAGCTCATGGTGGCGGCCTCGCCGGTGGTGCCGCAGACGATGACCGCGTCCACGCCGCCGGAGAGCTGGAAGTCTATGAGCCGCCGCAGGGCGGCGTAGTCCACGGTATCCGAGGTGAAGGGCGTGATGACGGCCACGCCGCAGCCGGTAAACAGGGGAGCTTTCATCCCATCGGCCTCCTATGTCCCGCAAGATAGGCCATGATATGCGCCGCGGGAGGGCCGGGTGAGGGGAGAGACAAAACCACGGCGCGGCTCCTTGTCAGAGCCGCGCCGTGGCTGCGGGTCATGGAAAATGCCTGGAGTCAAATATAGCCCTCGGCGCACAGCAGCTCCGCCAGGAGCACCGCGCCGCCTGCGGCCCCCCGCAGGGTGTTGTGGCTGAGGCAGACAAATTTGTAGTCGTACTGGGTGTCCTCCCGGAGGCGGCCGATGGATACCGCCATGCCGTTTTCCAGCATCCGGTCCAGCCTGGTCTGGGGGCGGTTCTCCTCCTCAAAATAGTGCAGGAACTGCTTGGGAGCGGAGGGGAGCTTTAGCTCCTGGGCCCGGCCGGAGAAGCCGGCCCAGTCGGCCTTGATCTGCTCCATGGTGGGCTTGCAGCCCTCCTTGAACTTCATAAAGCAGGCGGCCATATGGCCGTCGGAGCAGGCCACCCGGAAGCACTGGGCGGTGATAGCCGGCCCCTTGGCCAGCTCCAGCCTGCCGTCTTTCACCGTGCCCCACAGCTTCATGGGCTCCCGCTCGCTCTTTTCCTCCTCGCCGCCGATAAAGGGGATGCAGTTGTCCACCATCTCCGGCCAGCGCTCAAAGGTCTTGCCCGCCCCGGAGATGGCCTGATAGGTACACACCAGGGCGCGATCCAGGCCATATTTCAGCAGGGGATGGAGGGCGGGGACATAGGACTGGAGGGAGCAGTTGGACTTCACCGCGATGAAGCCCCGCCTGGTCCCCAGGCGCCGGCGCTGGGCGTCGATGAGGCGGATATGGTCCGCGTTGATCTCCGGCACCACCATGGGCACGTCCTCGGTCCAGCGGTGGGCGCTGTTGTTGGAGACCACCGGGCACTCCAGCCTGGCGTATGCCTCCTCCAGGGCCTGGATCTCCTCCTTTTTCATGTCCACGGCGCAGAAAACGAAGTCCACCATACCGGCGATCCGCTCCGCGTCCGCCTGGGCGTCCATGACGGTGATAGCTCTGGCCTCCTCGGGAATCGGCTCCGCCATGGCCCAGCGGCCGGACACCGCCTCCTCATAGGTCTTGCCGGCGCTGCGGGCGCTGGCGGCGATGACCGTCAGCTGGAACCAGGGGTGGCCCGCCATCAGGGTGATGAACCGCTGGCCCACCATGCCGGTGCCGCCGATCACGCCTACTCTGTACTGCTTCATTGGGATGACCTCCTACCATAGAATGTGCCGGGGCGGGAAAATCGATGAATCATGGCTTGAAAAAACACCCATCCCCGTGTATACTGAATTGGTATCTGTGTGTGCCCCACCGCTGTGGGGCCCGCAAACACATTGATGTATTCATACCACATGTTTGTCGCCGTGTCAAGGATATATTTCTTTCTACAGGGGACAAAATGCATATTTTTCCGGCAGCCGCGGCGCTGTCCGCTGGATGCGGCCGATTCATTTTGCCGCGTTTTTTCTGAGAGGACAGCGTGTGGGGCGCGCCGGGAGAGGAACGGAGAGCTGCTTTGAAAACACATGATTTTTATTTTGACCTGCCCCCGGAGCTGATCGCCCAGACGCCCCTCCAGCGGCGGGACGCCTCCCGACTGCTGACGCTGGACAAGGAGACGGGGGCGTGGGACCACCGGCACTTCTACGAGCTGCCCCAGCTCCTGCGGCCGGGGGACTGCCTGATCATGAACGACTCCCGGGTGCTGCCCGCCCGCCTGCTGGGCCACCGGGTCCTGCCGGACGGCAGCGTGGGCGGCGCCTCGGAGGTGCTGCTGCTCATCGACCGGGGGAACGGCGTATGGGAGTGCCTGGTGCGTCCGGGGAAGAAGCTGCGGACCGGGGCCAAGGTCTCCTTTGGAGACGGGGAGCTGACCGGGGAGATCATCGGCGAGGTAGAGGGCGGCAACCGTCTGGTCCGCTTCACCTATGAGGGAATTTTCCTGGAGGTGCTGGACCGGCTGGGACAGATGCCCCTGCCGCCCTATATCAAGGAGAAGCTCCAGGACAAGGAGCGCTATCAGACGGTGTACTCCCGCGTCACCGGCTCCGCCGCCGCCCCTACCGCCGGGCTGCACTTTACCCGGGAGCTGATGGGGCAGCTGGAGGCCATGGGCGTGAAGATCGGCTATGTGACGCTCCATGTGGGGCTGGGGACCTTCCGGCCGGTGAAGGAGGAGGATCTCACAGACCACGATATGCACAGCGAGTACTGCATCATTCCTCAGGAGACCGCGGACCTCATCAACGCCACCAAGGCGGCGGGGGGCCGGGTCATCTGCGTGGGCACCACCTCCTGCCGCACCATCGAGAGCTGGGCGGGGGAGGACGGCCGTATGGAGGCCAAGGCGGGCTGGACCAACATCTTCATCTACCCCGGCTACCGGTTCAAGGTGCTGGACGGCCTTATCACCAACTTCCACCTGCCGGAGAGCACTCTCATCATGCTGGTATCCGCCCTGGCGGGACGGGAGCATATCCTGGCGGCCTACGCCGAGGCCGTGCGGGAGCGGTACCGGTTCTTCAGCTTTGGCGACGCCATGCTGATCCTGTGACGGAGCATATGAGACGTTTTTTGAAAAAGGCCGGGCTTTTCGGCGGGGACGGGACGCTCTGCCGGAGCGAGGTCTGGCTGCTGCTCCTGATGTTCCTTCTGACCATGGGCCGGTACTGCGCCTTCGGCTTCACCTATTATTATCAGCTGGACGACTATATCCAGTATATCAATTACCCAAACAGCGGCACCTTTTCCGCTCTGTGCCAGCGGGTGGGTCTGCTGACCAGCCGCCCGCTGGCGGGGATCTTCGACTACTTCGTCTGGGGCAAGCTGTCCCTTGCCGGCTGCCTGCTTTTGGGCGTCGGGCTTGTGACGCTCCTCTATGTGACCGGAGTGGTGCTTCTGCGCCGCCTGATGAGGAGATACTTCCAGGTGGGGCCGGCCTTTCTGGCGATCGCGTGCCTGCTGCCTTTGGGGATGGAGGGGCTGTACTGGATGTCGGCCTCCAGCCGGGTAGCCGTGGGCCTGTTTTTCGCCGCACTGGCGGGGACCGCCTTTGCGCGCTGGCTGGACACCGAAAAATGGTACTGGGCCCTGGGGTACGCGGCGCTGCAGCTGATCCCCTTCGGCTTCTACGAGCAGGCGGCCGTGTTCTCCATGACCCTTGTGCTGGGCATGGGCCTGCTGGAGTGGGGAAGGGACAACCGCCTCCGGCCCCTCCTGGCGCTGTGGTCGCTGCCCGCCATGGCAATGTACTTTCTTCTGCTGCAGTATATGTCCGCCGGCAACCACTTTGCTCAGCGGATGGAGCTTCTGAACCCCTTTACGTCCTACTACGTGCGCACCTTCCTGCCGGAGCTGCTGCGGCAGATCAAAACCATCTTTCTTGACGGCACCATAGCCACCACCTTCAAGGGGTTTCTGCGGGGCCTGCCCCTGCTGCTGTCCCCCGGGAGGCTGCTCTGGCTGCTGGCGGTGTTGGGCGGCTGCGTGCTTCTGGCCCGGCTGGGATGGCGGGAGACAGAGCCGCGGCCCTGCCGGGAAAAGAGCCCCTGCCGGGAAAAGAGCCCCTGGCTGGCCATCCTGGCCGGTTTTCTGCTGGCCCTGGCGCCGCTGACGCCTTTCTTCCTCCTGGGCAACACCTGGGTATCCCTGCGCAACGCCCTGCCCTCCTTCCCGGGGGCGGCCCTGATGCTGGAGGGCCTGCTGTGCCTGGTGCTCCGCAGCGAAGATAGGCGGAAACGGTTTGCCGCCGTGCTGGCGGCAGGGCTGGCCCTGCTCTTTTCCATCGCGTCCCTCTCGGAGGTGAACGACTACCGGCTCACCTGGCAGCAGGACCGGCAGGTGGGGGCTGCGGTGCTTGCGGCGCTGGAGCGGGACCAGGTGGACAGCGAGACCCCAGTGGGGGTCATTGGAATAGAGGCGTCCTATCTGGACGAGCAGAACTTTACCTTCCATGAGCATATCCACGGCTGTACCGAGAGCGACTGGGCTCTGTCCGGGCTGCTCACCGCCATGGGAGACAACTTGCCATACAAGGTCACGCCGCTGCCCAGGGACCCCATGTACCGCAGATGGAACCGGGAGATCTGCCTGCCGGACCGGTTCGGCGCTCTCTATTTCTACGACGGGGAGCAGGCGGTGCCGGTGACCCTGGAGAGGACCGGCGACAACAGCTTCCTGGTGCTGGGCGGGGACGGCGAAGCCATCGGCGCCATCTGGGAGGACGAGGAGCAGAACGGACACTTTACCAGCGAAATTCCCTGAGAGCAGGCGAGAAAGGAGGCGCGGCGATGACTTCGCACGCGGTGGGAACAGAGAAGGACGGGCTCCTCTCAGTGGTGATCCCGTCCTATAACGAGGAGCAGTCGGTGCCTCTGGCCGCCGCTGGGATCGGCGGCGTTCTCAAGAGGGCCGGGATCCCCCATGAGCTGATTTTTGTGGACGACGGGTCCAAGGACCGCACCTGGGACGAGATCCGCCGGGCTGCAGACGCTTCGCCTCAGGTGCGGGGCGTCCGGTTCTCCCGGAACTTCGGCAAGGAGGCCGCCATCTTCGCCGGCCTTGCCGCCGCCAAGGGAAGCTGCTGCGTGGTCATCGACTGCGACCTCCAGCACCCGCCGGAGAAGATTGTGGAGATGTACCGGCTGTGGCAGCAGGGCTTCCAGGTAGTGGAGGGGGTAAAGACCCACCGAGGACGGGAGACGCCTCTGCGCTCCGCTGCCGCCAAGACCTTTTACGCCATTATCAGCA
The DNA here is from genome assembly GCA_048404665.1 of Candidatus Pelethomonas sp. Lineage (GTDB taxonomy): Bacteria > Bacillota > Clostridia > Oscillospirales > Oscillospiraceae > Pelethomonas. Next base: position 83,079 of record DBFJQM010000016.1, on the reverse strand, counting down.
GGGCCACCGGCATCGACATGTCCCGGGCCTCCGACTTTAAGCTGTTGGACCGGGCGGCGGTGGACGCGCTGCTCACCATGCGGGAGAAAAGCGCCTTTTTCCGGGCGCTGTCCAGCTGGGTGGGCTTCTCCTCCGCCCAGGTGGAGTTTGAGGTACAGCCCCGGGCGGCGGGACAGTCCAAGTGGTCCCTGGGTAGTCTGATCCGTTACGCGGTCACCAATATCGCCGCCTTCTCTGCGGCGCCGCTGCAGCTGGTCACCTTCCTGGGGGAGTTCATGCTGGTGTTCGCCATCGCCCTGGGGATCCAGTCCCTGTGGAAGAAGCTGACGGGGCGCGCCCTGGAGGGCTTTACCACGGTGATCCTGCTGCTGCTCTTTATCGGCAGCATGTTGATGATCTCCCTGGGAATCATCGGCTACTACATTGCCAAGATCTACGAGGAGATCAAGGACAGGCCGCGCTATATCGTCAGCGACCGCTGTGGAGGAGGACCCATTGAAAAAGCTTATCAAACAGATCTTTGACCCCACGTTCTTCCGCTTCCTGCTGGTAGGCGTTCTCAACACCCTGGTGGGGACCGCTGTCATGTTCCTGCTGTACAACGCTCTGGGGCTGCACCGGTGGGGAGATGTGGGGTATTGGCTGTCCACCGCCGCCAACTATACCGTCGGCAGCGTGGTCAGCTTCTTCCTCAACCGGCGCTTCACCTTCCGCGCCAAGGAAACCGGGCCCAAGGTCGTGCTGCGGTTCGCCGTCAATATCGTGGTGTGCATGGTGCTGGCCTACGGCGTGGCCAAGCGGCTGGTCATCTGGCTGCTGGCGGGGACGGCCCTCAGCGCGCAGCTCCAGGGAAACCTGTCCATGCTGGCGGGAATGGGCTTTTTCGTGATACTGAACTATCTGGGCCAGCGCTTTTTCGCGTTTCGGGACCGGAGCTGACGGAGGGGAGGAGATCGGATGCTGGAGCTGCTGAAAGGGACCGTGGGGGAGGCCGCCGCGCCGTTCGTCTTTCTGGCGGCGTTCCTCGTCATCGTAGGGGGCGCCCTGTGGCTGACCCCCAGGCTGGCCAAATGGCTGGACAGGAAGGACAAGGCCAACAAGGGCTACTTCGACGGGATGCTCACGGAGGACCCCGGCAAAAAGGAAACCCAGGAGGAGCGCCATGACAAGGCTGACTGAGCTGCCCCATGTGGGACCGAAGCTGGCGGAGCTGAAAGCGTGGTTCCGCTCCCTGAATCGACGCGGATAGGAGACGACACATGTTTACTGTGATCAAAACGGAGGGCCGGGCCCGGCGGGGGCAGTTCACCTGCGCCCACGGCGGCGTGGTGGAGACCCCCGTGTTCATGAACGTGGGCACCCAGGGCGCCATCAAGGGGGCGGTCAGCGCCCACGACCTGAAGGAGCTGAAGTGCCAGATCGAGCTGAGCAACACCTACCACCTCCACCTCCGCCCGGGGGACGAGGTGGTGAAGGCCCTGGGGGGGCTCCACAAGATGATGGACTGGGACGGCCCCATCCTCACCGACTCCGGCGGCTTCCAGGTGTTTTCCCTGGCCTCCCTCCGGAACATCAGGGAGGAGGGCGTCACCTTCGCCAGCCACATCGACGGCCGGCGGATCTTCATGGGGCCGGAGGAGTCCATGGGCATCCAGTCCAATCTGGGCAGCGACATCGCCATGGCCTTCGACGAGTGCGTGGAGAACCCCGCCCCCTACGACTATGTGAAGGCGTCCTGCGAGCGGACCCTGCGATGGCTGGAGCGGTGCGTGGCGGAGCACCAACGGCTCAACGCCCTGCCGGACTGCGTCAATCCCCGCCAGATGCTCTTCGGCATCAACCAGGGGGGCACCTACGAGGACCTGCGGGTGTGGCATATGGACCAGATCGCCCGGCTCCCCTGCGACGGCTTCGCCATCGGCGGCCTGGCGGTGGGGGAGAGCACGGAGACCATGTACCACATCATCGAGGCGGTGGAGCCCCACATGCCCCCGGAAAAGCCCCGCTATCTCATGGGCGTGGGCACCCCCGGCAACATCATCGAGGGGGTCTGGCGGGGGGTGGACTTCTTCGACTGCGTTATGCCCGCCCGCAACGCCCGCCACGGTAAGCTCTTTACCTGGCAGGGGAGCCTGAACATCAAAAACGAGAAGTACAAGCTGGACACCCGCCCCATAGACCCGGCGTGTGACTGCCCGGTGTGCCGCAGCTTCTCCAGGGCCTACCTCCGGCACCTTTTCAAGGCGGAGGAGATGCTGGCTATGCGCCTGGCGGTGATGCATAATCTCTGGTTCTACAACACCCTCATGGAGCGCATCCGGGACGCCCTGGACGCGGGGGAGTACGCCGCCTTCCGGCAGGAGTACCTGCCCCGGGTGGAAGCGAAAATTTAGGGCTTGCCAAACCTGTCCAAATTTAGTATAATCATAAAAGTCTTATTTTAAGGAGTGTGTCCCAATGAACGAGAATACCTATATGCTGGTTATGATCGTGATCATGGTGGCCATGGTCTACTTCCTGATGATCCGTCCCGAGAACAAGCGGAAGAAGGAAGCCGAGAACATGCGCAACAGCCTGAAAAAGGGCGATATCATCACGACCATCGGCGGCATCATGGGCAGGATCGTGGCGGTAAACGACGACACCATCGTCATCGAGACCAGCGACGACCGCGTCCGCATGGAGCTGACCAAGTGGTCCGTCTCCACCAACAACAGTCAGCAGCCTCCCGAGAAGAAGGGCAAGAAGTCCAAGGACGAGGAGCCCGCTCAGATTCCCGAGGGCAGCGACAACGAGACCAAGTGATCGAAAGAAAACCGCATAGAAAGACCTCCCGGCCAATATACTGTTCTATCAGTATCATTGCCGGGAGGTCCTCTTTATGTCAAAGGTGGTTATGTCCCTGCCCAAGGGGATGGTCCGAAACTGTCTGGTGGGAGGGGTCATCGCGCTGCTCTCCTATCTCGCGCTGCAATTTGTCTGCGCGCTCCTGGTCCACCGGGAGCTGGTGGGGATGGAGTCCCTTTACCCCATGGCCTGTGTGTCCGCGGCCATAGCGGCCTTCCTGGGCTGCGGCTACAGCGTGCTGCGCCGCCGGGAGGGGTGCATCCTCACCTCGTCTGTGGTGGTGGTGGTGTTCCTCACGGTGACCCTGGCCGCCGCCTTCCTGACCACGGATTCCATCTCCGTCACCAACGGCCTGACCGGCGTGGGGCTGTCCATGGCCGCCGGAGGGCTGGCTGCCGCGCTCATCGGCGCAAACCTGCCGAAAAAGCAGGGGAGGGGAGGGAAGCGCGCCGCCCACCGCCGCTCCTGACAAGGCCTTCCGGTGAGGTGCGTCCGCGGAGATGCCTGTGCGCCGCGCAGGCGCGGAAAGTTACATAACACGCTTTACCGCCAGGCAGAGCGCCGAAAAGCGGAAACAGGGCCGCTGGGCAAAAAGGGACATTTGGTGAAATGCCCAAAAATTGCCGGAAGGGGCGATTTTCCGTGCCGGTGGGGGAAAGGGGCTGATTACAAAGCGTAATCAGCCCCTTTCCCCCACATTTTGGGCCGTTTGTGGGGGAGATGCACAAGATAACCGGGAAAAAGCGGCCGCAGGCCCTACGAAAGCCCACCTGGTAAACTTAGTTTACATAATTTTGTTTACATAACATTTGACATAATTTACAAAATCCTTCGACTTTTGGTTTTTCCCTTGCGAAAATCCGCCATTTGAACTATAGTATAAGGGTACATCGCCGGTTTGCGGGGCCTGTCCGCGCCTTTCGGGCGGCGCACTCTTCTAAAACTTGTCCCGGCCGCATAGGCTGGTAGCGAGGTGATGGAGATGAGGGTGCGGCCGATCGTAGGGACCATCCGGCTGAGGGGCATTGACCCCACACTGATTCGCGCTCTGCTGCTGGCAGCCGCTTTTTTGGGCGGCGGGCTGCTGGGATATTGGTACGCCGCCGGCTGGAGCGGCCAGCAGGCGGGGGAGCTGTCCAGGTATCTGACCGACTACTGCCGTATCTGCCGGACGGAGGGGGTGACGCCGTCTCTGGCGGGCTGTGTCCTCCTGTATTTCGGATACGCTGTGCTGACGTTCCTGCTGGGCTTTGCCTCCCTGGGGGTGGTGCTGATCCCGGCGCTGGCGGGGACGCTGGGCTTCTCCGCCATGTATACCGTGGCCTGCTTTGTCCAGGCCTTCGGACGCCGGGGCGCGCTGCTGGCCCTGGGCCTGCTGGGCGTCCGCCTGCTTTTTACGCTGCCCTGCTTCTTTTTGATGGCATCCCAGGCCTGGCCGCTGTCCACGGATCTGGCGATGCTGGCCCTGGGCCGGGGAAAGAGGTCCGCGCCGGTGCTTTACGGCAGCCGGTATTTTTTACTTTTCTTTTTTTGTGTGTTGTGTCTCACCGTGGGCGTCTGCTGCGAACGGTTTCTGACGCCGCTGCTGTTTCAGCTGGCCATGAGGGGACTGCCCTGAATTTGATGGAGAGGAGGCGCCGCTGTGCCCGATCTGATCGAAGCGTATACGGATTATCTGCGCGGGGAGAAGCGCGCCTCCGACAACACGGTGGCCTCCTATGTCCGGGATGTCCACCAGTTCTGCACCTACCTCAGCGACGTGGAGGACATGGAGTTGACGGAGTGCAGCCCCGCCCAGATCGAGCGGTACATGTCCTACATGAGCAGCCACGGGAAGTCCTCTGCCAGCGTGGCCCGCAGCGTGGCGTCCCTGAAGTCCTTCTATAACTACCTGCTGGCCCAGGGCCAGGTGGCCGCCAACCCCGCCAAGGGCGCGGCCCCGGTTCGCTCGGAGCGGAAGCTCCCCCAGATCCTCACCGGCAAGGAGGTGGAGCTGTTCCTGGAACAGCCCCAGTGCGTGGACGCCAAGGGCTACCGGGACCACGCCATGCTGGAGCTGCTCTACGCCACGGGCATCCGGGTCAGCGAGCTGATCGGCCTGGACCTGGACGACCTCAACCTCTCCGGCGGCTTCATCCGCTGCTCCAGCCGGGGCAAGGAGCGGATCATCCCCCTGTACCCCACGGCGATCCGCGCCCTGACGGACTATGTCCGGGACATCCGCCCCCAGATCCTGCTGGACCCCCAGGAGCCGGCGCTGTTTGTCAACATGGGCGGCGAGCGCATGAGCCGCCAGGGCTTTTGGAAGATCATCAAATACTACCAGCAGAAGGCCCAGATCGAAAAGGACATCACGCCCCACACCCTGCGCCACTCCTTCGCGGCCCATCTGCTGGAAAACGGCGCCGACCTGCGCTCCATCCAGGAGATGCTGGGCCACGCCGATATCTCCTCCACCCAGATCTACTCCCACATGGTGAAGCAGAAGCTCCAGGACGTATACCACAAGGCCCACCCCCGGGCCTGACCCAGGAGCGAAAAGCCGCCCGGCACAGCTGTGCCGGGCGGCTTTTGTATGCGGGCCTGCGGTTAGATGGGCGGAAGTCCCGGCAGAGCGGCTTGCCAGTTTCTTTCTTTCGTGGTACAATACCCGTGATTTGACCCGATATCACGCTGACACAGGGGGACAGTCCAATGATCGATCTGACCAAGTACCATATTTTTGACGGCGGCATGGGCACCATGCTCCAGGCCCGGGGCCTGGCGGCGGGGGAGTGCCCTGAGCGCCTCAACCTGTCCGCGCCCCAAACCGTGGAGGACGTACACGCGGCTTACATTCGGGCCGGGGCGGATATCATCACCGCCAACACCTTCGGCGCCAGCCGCCGGAAGCTGGGGGAGGACCCGGCCCCCTACATCTCCGCCGGCGTCGCCGCCGCCCGCCGGGCCGGAGCGCCCCTGGTGGCGCTGGACGTAGGCCCTCTGGGGGGGCTGATGGAGCCCTACGGCGACATGAGCTTCGCTGAGGCGTACCGCCAATTCGCGGAGATCGCGGAGGCGGGAGCGGCGGCCGGCGCGGACCTGGTGCTCATTGAGACCATGAGCGATCTGCTGGAGGCCAAGGCCGCCCTGCTGGCCGCCCGGGAGCGGACCCGCCTGCCGGTGCTGGTCACCATGACCTTCGGCGAGGACGGGCGCACCTTTTTGGGGGTGGACCCCGCCGCTGCCGCGGTGACGCTGACCAGCCTGGGGGCCGACGCCGTGGGCGTCAACTGCTCCCTGGGGCCGGAACAGCTCCGGGACGTGGTCCGCAGGATCATCGGCGCCACCCATCTGCCGGTGATCGTCCAGCCCAACGCCGGTATGCCTCGCCTGGTGGACGGGGAGACCCGCTTTGACGTGGGCCCCGCCGACTTTGCCCGGGCGGCCGAGGGCTTCCTGGACGACGGCGCGGCCATTCTGGGCGGCTGCTGCGGCACCACGCCGGACCATATCCAGGCCCTGTCCCGCCTGCTGGTGGGCCGGGAGGCCCCGGTCCAGCGCCGCCCCGACGGCGTCAGCCGCCTGTGCGGCTGGCAGGGCGTCCGGGAGGTGGGGCCGGATACCATTGCCTCCGTAGGGGAGCGCATCAACCCCACCGGGCGGAAAAAGCTGAAGGAGGCCCTGTACACCAAAAACTGGGACTACGCCGGGGAGCTTGCCATCCGTCAGCAGCAGGAGGGGGCGGACTTCCTGGTGGTGAACGCCGGACTGCCGGACATCGACGAGAGGGAGGCCCTGCCCAGGCTGGTGCTGGCGATCCAAAAGGTATCGCCTCTGCCTCTGGTCATCGACTGCACCGATCCCGCGGCCCTGGAGGCCGCCCTCCGGGTGTGCAGGGGCCGGCCCATCCTCAACTCCGTCAACGGCGACCCGGAGAGCCTCCGGAACATGCTCCCCCTGGCCGCCAAATACGGCACGGGGCTGATCGTGCTGGCCCTGGACGGCGGCGGAATCTCCGACGATCCCGCCCAGCGCCGGGACGTGGCCATGCGCATTGCCCAGGAGGCCCGGAAGGCCGGGGTCCCCAGCTGGGACATCTATATCGACTGTTTGGCCATGACCGCCTCTGTGAGCCAGGACATGGTCATGGCGACCCCGGCGGCCATCCGCCTGGTCCGTCAGGCGGGATACAAGACCATCCTGGGGGTCTCCAACGTCAGCCACGGCCTGCCGGACCGGGATGCCATCAACTGCGCGTTCCTGGCCATCTGCCTGGCGGCGGGGCTGAACGTCCCCATTGTGAACACCGCCTCCCAGCGGGTCAACGACACGCTGGACGCCGCCCGGGTGCTGCTGGGGGAGGATCGGGGCAGCCAGTCCTACATCCGCCGCCACGCCGCCCCGTCGGCCCCGGCCCCCGCCGGGAGCGCCGCCGGTCTGGGGGAGCTGATCGTCTCCGGACGAAAGAGCGAGGTGCCTGCGGCGGCGGAAGCGCTGCTGGAGAAGCTGACGCCGCTGGAGGTCATCAACGGCTACATCATCCCCGCGCTGGATACGGTGGGCCAGCGCTACGAGCGGGGGGAGCTGTTCCTGCCCCAACTCATGGCCGCCGCGGAGGCGGTCAAGGCGGCCTTCTCCGTCATTGACCGGTATCTGCCGCCCAAGGCCGAGGGCAAGGGCACCATCGTCCTTGCCACGGTGAAGGGCGATATCCACGACATCGGGAAGAACATCGTGAAGATGCTGCTGGAGAACTACGGCTACCATGTGGTGGACCTGGGCCGGGATGTGGCGCCGGAGACAGTGGTGGAGGCCGCTCTGCGGACCCGGGCCCCTCTGGTGGGACTCAGCTCCCTGATGACCACCACCGCCCAGAACATCGCCGTTACTATCCAGGCCCTGCGCCGGGCGGGCGCGCCCTGTAAGATCATGGTGGGCGGCGCGGTGGTGACCCAGTCCTTTGCCGACCAGATCGGCGCGGACTACTACACCCACGACGCGGCCCAGTCCGCCAGGGTGGCGGCGGAGATATTCGGAAACGTCTGAGGCCCTTGCATTTTTTTGAAACAAATGTTATACTAACGCCATAAAAGCAGGGAGGAGGACTGGTCTATGCGGGTACTGGGCATCGATCCCGGCGTTGCCACCATCGGCTTCGGCGTGGTGGACTGCGACCGGGGCCATATGCGCCCTGTGCGCTGGGGCGTCATCACCACTCCGGCGGGGCTGCCGCTGTCCCACCGCCTCTACCAGATCTCCCAGGATATGGCCCAGCTGATCGAGGCATTTCACCCCGACGAGTGCGGCATGGAGGAGCTGTTCTTCTCCAAAAACATCACCACCGGCATCGCCGTGGCCCATGGCCGGGGCGTGCTGCTGCTGGAGCTGGAGAAGGCGGGCGTTCCGGTGTACGAGTATACCCCCATGCAGGTGAAGCAGGCGGTGGCGGGCTACGGCGGGGCGCAGAAAAAGCAGGTGATGCTCATGACCCAGCGGCTGCTGAAGCTGCCGGAGTTGCCCCGGCCCGACGACGCCGCCGACGCACTGGCCCTGGCCATCTGCCACGGCCGCAGCGCCACCAGCCTTTTGAACACAGAGCGGGTGTTCGACCCCAAAAAATACGACACGAGGTAAGCTATGTACTACTATCTCTCCGGTACGGTGGCCCATGTGGAGCCGTATCTGGCCGTGATCGACTGCGGCGGCGTGGGCTATGCCTGCCGCACCACCAGCTACACCCTCTCCCAGATCAAAAAGGGGGACAAGGCCAAGCTGTACACCTATCTCAGCATCCGGGAGGACGCCGTGGACCTCTACGGCTTCGCCACCAATGAGGAGCTGAAGCTGTTCCAGCAGCTGATCTCCGTCTCCGGCGTGGGGCCCAAGGCGGCCCTCAGCATCCTCAGCTCCAGTACGCCCGCCAACCTGGCCCTCAGCATCATCACCGGGGACGAGAAGGCGCTGACCTGCGCCCAGGGCGTGGGGAAGAAGATCGCCCAGCGGGTGATCCTGGAGCTGAAGGACAAGCTGGCAAAGGGCCAGACCATTTCCGCCGCAGGGGAGAGCGTCAGCGGCCCCGCCGTCACCATCATCCCCCAGAACAAGGCCAGCGAGGCCGCCGCCGCCCTGGCGGTGCTGGGCTACTCCCAGGCGGAGATCAGCCAGGCGCTGAAGGGCGTGGATGTGGAGAGCCTGACCCTGGAGCAGATCATCCGCCAAGCCCTGAAAAACGCCATGAAGCCGTGAAGCGAATCCACTTTACAGAGGAGGCCCGCCATGCTGCTGACAGAATTTGATCCGACAAAGAGCGCCGTGATCGACCCGGAAGCGCTCCACGCGCCGGTGGAGGATTTTCCGCCGGTGACGGTGTCCTGCTTCTCCCGCCAGCTCTTTGCCGCGCTGCTGGACTGCTTCGACGAAAAGCGGATCATCGAGGAGGTCCACATGGCCACCGCCCTCCATCCGGTGTACGAGGTGGTCTATCGGGGCCGGCGCTTTGCTTTCTTCCAGTCCTATGTGGGGGAGCCGGGCTGCGTGGGCGTCTATGAGGATGTGATGGCCATGGGCAGCCGGCGGCTGATCCTATTTGGCAACTGCGGCGTTTTGGACAGGGGCATCCAAGACTGCGGCATCATCATCCCCACCGCCGCCATCCGGGACGAGGGCCTCAGCTACCACTACGCCCCTGCCAGCGACACCATCGCGGTCAACCGCAAGTACCGGGACCTCTTCAAGGAGGTCCTGGCGGAGCACGGGTATCCCTACGTGGAGGGCGTCACCTGGACCACCGACGCCGTGTACCGGGAGACCCGGGATAAAGTGGACCGCCGCAGGGAGCAGGGGGCTATCTGCGTGGAGATGGAGTGCGCCGGGATGCAGGCGGCCTGCGACTTTCGGGGAACGGAGTTTTTCCAGTTCCTGTATGCCGGAGACAACCTGGACGGCGACGTCTGGGACCCCAGGAGCATCAGCGGCGACGTCCGGCTGGACCACAAGACCGCGCTGGGCCTGCTGGCCTTTGAGCTGGGGGTGAAGATCCTGGAGAGGGAGGAGGCCCCATAAATGGACCTGTGCCTGATCAAGCTGACGCACGCATATAAGGAACAACTGTTTGACATGATGGACGAATGGCTCCAGGCCGAGCAGCACAGCGCGCCCTATGCCATTTTCCGAATCGACTACCACGACTTTGATAATTATTTAACAAATCTGGATGTGACGAAAGCCACCCAGGGCCTGGTGCCGGACAGCACCTGGTTCTGCCTTGACCGGGACCGGAACATCCTGGTGGGGGCCGTCAATATCCGCCGCTATCTCAACGAGAAGCTGCTGGAGAGCGGCGGGCACATCGGCGACGGCGTCCGGCCGTCGGAGCGCCGCAAAGGCGTGGCCACCGCCATGATTGGCCTTGCGCTGGAAAAGTGCCGCGAGCTGGGCATCACGCGGGTGCTGATCACATGTGACAAGGACAACATCGGTTCCGCCAAGAGCATCCAGCGCAACGGCGGCGTCCTGGAGGATGAACGGACCATCGACGGGAAGCTCGTGCAGCGCTACTGGATCGACCTGGCCGGTAAAGCCGAAACCAAATAAGCTGATCGCGCGTTCATGGACTCAGCGGCTCATGCAAACCATCGGCCTGGGGCTCATGGACGAAACCTGGCCGGCGCCAGACTCTGTCTGGTATCAATGCTGAACCCGGATACGGAACCCGCCTTGGCGGAGAGGGGGCAATAGGGCCCCTTTCCGTCCATCCGATAAGATGGCCGATAATACGTGTTTCAGGCCATCTTATGGCGGCATTTTGGCCGCCACATGGAAAGGAGCCCCATATGTCTGACTATCGCGATACCGCGGCGCCCATCATCAAGGAATTTCTCAGCTACCACGAGACGGTGCGCGGACACTCCATGAACACCGTCGATTCCTATTACTCAGATCTCAAGACCTTTATTGGATGGTTCCACATGCAGGAGCGTCCCAAGGACGCCGATGCGTTTTCCGACGAATCAATCACGCTGGCGCAGCTGGGGCAGCTCCAGAAATCGGACATCTACGCATATCTGTCCTGGCTGATGCGGGATAAGCACCTGGACTCGTCCACGCGCTCCCGCCGGCTGGCGGCGGTGCGGTCGCTGTACCGCTACCTGACGGTGTCCACCAACCAGCTGGAGCTGGACCCCACCATCGGCATCGAGTCGCCCAAGCTGAAAAAGCGCCTGCCGGTCTATCTGGACGTGGACCAAGCGGAGCGGCTCCTGGACGCGCCGGACGGCGCCTTTGAGCTGCGGGACCGCACCATTTTGATGCTGTTCATGACCTGCGGCCTGCGGATATCGGAGCTTGCGGGGCTGGACATCGACCGGGTCTCCGAGGAAAAGGTCCGGATTCTCGGCAAGGGCAACAAGGAGCGCATCGTCTACCTGTCCGACGGGATGCGCCGTCAGCTCCACGAGTACATGCTGGTGCGGCAGGAGCTGAAGCCGGAAAAGGGCCACGAAAAGGCCATGTTTTTAAGCCAGCGGAGGACGCGGCTCAGCGTCCGGCGAATCCGCAGCATGGTAGATGAAAAGCTGAAGGCCGCCGGACTGGACAGCAGCACCTACTCCCCCCACAAGCTGCGGCACACCGCCGCCACGCTGCTGCTGCAAAACGGCGTGGATGTGCGGGTCCTCCAGGAGATCCTGGGCCATGAGCGGCTGGATACCACCCAGATCTATACCCACGTCTCTGATACGGACCTGCGCCTGGCGGCAAAGGCATCCCCGCTGAAAGGGAAAAAGGACACATAAACACATTATTTTACCATAAAATTGCATTTTTCTGGCAAAATTTGACAGGGCCCCGGCTTTCCTGCGGTCGTTCGGGAAAGCCGGTGCCCTGCTGTTTACTGCCGGTAGACGCCCAGGAAGTGGATCGGCCGGAGCTTTTTGTATTCATAGGTGCTCAAGGGCCGGTTATCCGCGTCGTAGCTGTGGGCCGCCACCAGGATATTGGACGGTATGCCAGGCGGCCCCAGCAGGGCCACCACCACCGGCGTGTGCTGAAAGCGCTGCCCGTCGAAGGACAGCTGGATCACATCGCCGGGGAGCACCTGCTGGAGAGGGACCTCCGCCGCGGCGGGGCCGACGGACGCCTCCTTCCGGGTCATGAAGTTATAGAAGTACGGAACGCCGGTCCAGGCCGGCGCCTTCCTGTTGGCGTCGATGTAGTACCAGCCGTAGGTGGGCGTGTCGTTCATCACGCCGCTGCCGGCATAGACGCACTGGGAGGCAAAATTGGTGCAGTCGCCGCCGATGTTTTCATAGTCGTAAAAGGCCGGGTTGCGGCCATAGGCCCACCGGTGGGCGTAGGCCACTGCGGCCCTGCGGTCGTAAGGAGTCAAGTGCAGAGGCATGGAGCTGTCACCTCCCTTCCCTGCCAGACTATGCCGCCGTCGGGAAAGCTGTGACAGAAAGAGGGGTCCCTCTCCAGCCGGAGAGGGACCCCTCTGACGATGGATAACCGCAGGGCGTCTGTCAGATCCGCTTTTGGTTGATGCGCAGGGTGTTGAGGATGCAGCACATACATACGCCCACATCCGCCAGCACCGCCGCCCACAGCTGCACCTTGCCCAGCACCGTCAGCAGCATCACCAGGACCTTGACGGCAATGGAGAAGACGATATTCTCCGTGGCGATTCGGCTGGTCTTGCGGGCGATGCGGACGCCGGCGGCGATCTTGCTGGGCTCGTCGCCCATGACCACCACGTCCGCCGTCTCAATGGCGGCGTCAGCGCCCAGGCCGCCCATGGCGATGCCGATATCCGCCGCCGCCAGCACCGGCGTATCGTTGATGCCGTCGCCGGCGTACAGCAGGGTGCCCTTCCCCGTCAGGCGGCTGCGCAGGTATCCCAGTTGCTCCAGCTTATCCTGGGGCAGCAGCCCGCCTACGGCGGTATCCAGCCCCAGCTCCCGTCCGATCTCCCCTGCGACGGCCTGGCTGTCCCCGGAGAGCATGGCGGTCTCCTGGATTCCCAGGCCCTTCAGCTGGGCGATGGCCTCCCGCGCGTCGTCCTTGGGGGCGTCGCGCAGCAGGATCGCGCCCAGGTACGCGCCGTCCGCCGCCACGTATACGGCGGTCGCGGCGCCCACATCCAGCGCGGGCACGGCGATTCCGGCCTCCGTCAGATGGCCGGCCTTCCCCGCCAGCACCGTTTTGCCCTCCAGGACCACGGATACGCCGTGGCCCGCCGTCTCCCGGTAGTCTGTGACCGCCGCGGTGTCCACGCTGCCGCCCCAGGCCGCAGCGATGGACTGGGCGATGGGGTGGGTGGACCGGCACTCAGCGTAGGCCGCCAGGCGCAGAAGCTCCTCCCGGCTGACGCCCTGCTCCGTCCGCACGTCGGACACGGTAAACCGGCCCTGGGTCAGCGTACCGGTCTTGTCGAAGGCCACGATCTGCGCCGCAGCCATGGTCTCCAGGTGGTTGCCGCCCTTTACCAGCACGCCCTCCCGGGAGGCGCGGCCGATACCGGCAAAAAAGCTGAGGGGCACGGAGATCACCAGCGCGCAGGGGCAGGAGATGGCCAGGAAGCACAGGGCGCTGTAGATGGACCGCTCCCAGGTCATCAGGTCAAGCAGAGGTGGCAGCAGCGCCACCACTGCGGCGGCCGCCACCACAATGGGGGTATATACCCGGGCAAACCGGGTGATGAATTTCTCGCTGGCGGCCTTTTTATCGGAGGCCTCCTCCACCATCTCCAGGATCTTGCTGGCGGTGGATTCACCGAAGGGCTTCTCCACACGAAGCTCCAGCGCGCCGCTGAGGTTGATGCAGCCGGCCATGACCGGCTGGCCCGGCGCCGTATCCCGGGGCACCGATTCGCCGGTGAGGGCCGCGGTATCCAGTTGGGAGGTGCCGGTGAGGACGGTGCCGTCCAGAGGGATCTTCTCCCCGGGGCGGACCAGGATCGTCTGGCCCACAGCCACGTCCTCCGCCTCCACCTCCCGGACCGCTCCATCCTCCACCAGATTGGCCCGATCCGGCCGGACGTCCAGCAGAGCGGAGATGGACTTCCGGGAGGAGGATACGGCCTTGGTCTGCAAAAACTCCCCCAAGCGGTAGAGAAGGAACACCATGACCCCTTCAGGAATCTCCCCGATACATACCGCGCCGATGCCCGCAATGGTCATCAGAAAGCTCTCGCCGAAGATGTCGCCGTGGAGGATATTCTTTACCGCCTGGACGACGATGTCGAAGGCCACCAGGACAAATGCGGCGATCAGGACGATCTTCCCGGCGATTCCGGGGAGCAGCAGGCCGCATACCAGGGCCACGGCCCCGGTGCAGAGCACGATCAGCTCCCGCCGCGCCTCGGCCGGGTCCTGCTCGTGGTTGTGGTCATGGCCGCAGCCGCAGCAGCCGTCCTCGTGGTGGTGCTCGTGGTCGTGGCAGCAGTGCTCGTGGTCGTGATGGTGCTCACAGCCGCAGTGGTCATGGTCATGCTCGTGTTCATGGTCGTGGTGATGATGGCCATGCTCACAGTGGTCGTGGTGGCCGTGCTCACAGCAAGTACCATGCTCATGATGCTCGTGTTCATGATGCTCATGCTCGTGATGCTCATGATGCTCATGCTCGTGCTCATGGTCATGGTCATGGCAGCAGCAGGTGGCCGCCTCCTTTTTCAGCTCATCCATCTCGTTATCCCTCCAATTCCTCACAGACGTGTTCAAACGCTGTGGCAAAAATTTCTCCGATGTGGGCGTCGTCCAGGGAGTAGTAGACCACTCTCCCCTGCTTGCGGCTTTTTACGATGCGGGACACCTTCAAAAGGCGCAGCTGGTGGCTGATGGCGCTCTGGGTCATGTTCAGCAGCGCCGCCAGATCGCACACGCACATCTCCTCGATGTTCAGCGCGCAGATGATCCGCGCCCGCGTGGAATCCCCAAACACCTTAAACAGCTCCGACACCTCGTACAGCGGGTCCTCGTCCGGCATGGCCCGCCGGACCCGGTCCACCACGTCGTCGTGGATCACCGTGACCTCGCACAGCTCTACCGGCTCTCTCTTGTTCTCCGTCATGGGCGCCTCCTCTCCCCGTCTCCGGTTATCCGAAGTATCAAAAGGTTGAATATATGAGCACTTGTTCATTTGTTCACATGATAACAGGCAGAGGCCCTGTTGTCAATAGGGAAACGCAAAAAATTTTGGAGAATGATTCATGCCGCGCCCTGCCACGGCCATAAAACGCGGGAAGCCGCCGGATCTGCTCTTGATCCGGCGGCTTTTGACAAGTACGTATGCTATTGTTCCCGGCGCTCCCAGTCACGCAGGGTGCTGAACTCCTGGCGGAGGCGCAGGTAGCTCTGATGCCGGCTTTTGGGGATGGTCCCGGCCTTCACCGCCTCCAGGACGGCGCAGCCCTTTTCCTTGGTGTGGCCGCAGCCCACGAACCGGCACCGGTCCAGATAGGGGCGAAATTCCAGGAAACACTCCGGCAGCCTCTGCTTCAGCTCATACGCCAGCTCCTGGCCGTCAAAAGAGCTGAAGCCCGGCGTGTCGATGACCTCCCCGCCCTGGGGCAGATGGAACAGCTCCACATGGCGGGTGGTGTGGCGGCCGCGGCCCAGCTTCACGCTCACGTCCCCAACCGGCAGGGCCAGCTGGGGGGCAAGACGGTTGAGCAGGCTGGATTTCCCAACGCCGGTATTCCCTGTAAAGGCGGATAGCTTGCCAGCCAAAAGGTCGCTCAGCTCCTCCGTGCCCTCCCCTGTCTCGGCGCTGACCGCGAGGGTGGGAAAGCCAGCGGCGCGGTAGACGGCGGCCAGGTCCTCGTCCGGGACCAGGTCCCACTTGTTGAAGCACACCACCACGCCGCAGTCCTTCAGGGCGGCCGCGGCGGTCATCCGGTCGATGAGGTAGGGGTCCGTCACCGGAACGGCGGCGGAGGCCACGATCACCAGCTGGTCGATATTGGCGGCGGCGGGGCGGTCAAAGGCATTGCGGCGCGGCATGATCTCCCAGACCATGCCACGGCCCGGCTCCGTCTCCCGGACCTCCACCCAGTCGCCCACCAGCGGGGACTCCCCCGCCTGGCGGAACTTGCCCCGGCCCCGGCATTCCAGCAGCCGGCCGTCCCCCATATCCACGTAGTAGAAGCCGCTGAGGGCCTTGCGGATCCTGCCCCTACTCACTAAACGTCAGCTCCTCCTGGCGGACCAGCGCGTCGTCCACATAGATGCGCAGGGTGTAGACCCCGGCCTTTTGGAACATGGCGATATCCAAGTCGCCGTAGTTGCCGGGAAGCGAGGTGGACAGCAGCAGCGTATCGTCCAAAAACGCCTCCACGAACACATCGTCCTCACCGCCGCTGATGCTGTATACGGCGTGCCGCTCGATAAGCTTCTCCCCGTCGCTGTAGGTAAAGGTGACGGTGGTGCCCTCGGGAATCTTGGTGTTGACATCCACGCTCTGGGTGAGGACCTCGCCCACAGGCTTGGAGCTGTTCACCGGCTCAAAGACCGCTACCAGTCCGACCTCGTCCATCATCTGCTGGACCCGCTCCACCGACAGCGTCAGGCAGGGCGGCATCTGGACATAGATGATCTCCGGCCCCTTGCTGGGGATCAGGGTGACTGTATCCCCCTCGCTGAGGGGCCTGCCCTCGGCGGGAATCGTCCGCAGCACCTTGCCCTCCTCGATGGTGTCGGAGTACTCCGCCTCCCCCTCCACGATCTGGAGGTCCAGCTTTCCGTACTCGTCCTGGCCCAGGCGCAGCCGGGCCGTCCGCAGGTCGCTGCCGATGAGATAGGGCATGTCGCCGGAGCGGGCGCCCAGGCTCACCACCACGTCAATGACCAGGTTGGAGCGCTTGACGGTGTTCTCCGCCGGGTCCTGGGAGATGATCTGTCCCGCCTCGTACTGGCTGTTGTACTCCTCCCCCACGGAGTTGATCGTGAAGATGTCTTTAATGCCCTCGCTGGCCTCCGCCTCCTGGACGGTCATGCCGATGATCCGGGGCACCGTGTACTCCGGCACCTCGCCCTGGGAAAAGCTGCCCATGATACTGTCGTAGAGCTGGGTCACCACAAAATAGCCCGCCCCCGCCAGCAGAAGGATCAGCACCAGGATCTTCAGCCAACCGAACCGGCGGCGGCCGTCGTCCTCGTCCTCCTCCTGATAGACCGGCTCGGAGACCTGATTCTGCTTGTTCCTGGCCACAGCCACATTGGGGATATACTGGGTGGGCTCGTCCATCTGGTCCTCGCCGCCGGCCAGGTCCTCCACAGAGTAGTCAAAGCTGACGGTGGGGTCCTTGCGGAACTCCTCCAGGTCCGCCAGCATCTCGTCGGCGGTGGCGTAGCGCTTGTTCCGGTCCGGGGCCATGGCCTTCAGACAGATCTGCTCCAGGGCCTCGGGAACGTCGCTGTTCAGCTCTCTGGGGCTCTTGGGCGTGGCGGAGAAGTGCTGGATCGCCACGGACACCGGGTCCGCCCCGTCAAAGGGCAGGCGGCTGGTGAGCATCTCATAGAGCACCACGCCGGCGGAATAGATATCGCTGCGGTTGTCGGTGTAGTCCCCCTTGGCCTGCTCCGGGGAGATATAGTGGACGGAACCGATGGCCTCCCCTGCCGCCTGCTTTCCGCCGGCCAGACAGGCGATGCCGAAGTCCGTTACCTTGACGGTGCCGTCCCGCAGGACCATGATGTTCTGGGGCTTGATGTCCCGGTGGACGATGCCCCGGCTGTGGGCGTGGCTGAGCCCCTTCATGATCTGGGTGATGAAGTGGAGGGCCTCCGGCCAGTTGAGCCGGCCCCGGCGCTCCATATACTGCTTCAGGGTGATGCCGTCGATCAGCTCCATGACGATATAGTCCATATCGCCGCCCCGGCTCACGTCGTACACCGCCATGATGTTGGGGTGGGAGAGCATCGCTACCGCCTGGGACTCGTCGTGAAACCGGCGGCGGAACTCCGCGTCCTCGCTGAGGTTCTTCTTGAGCATCTTGATCGCCACCAGGCGGTTGAGCCGGTGGCACTTGGCCTTGAAGACCACGGCCATGCCGCCGGTGCCGATGACCTCCAGGATCTCGTAGCGGTTATCCAGCATCTTTCCTATGTATCGTTCCATAGTCAAGTGTCCTTTCCTTCCTGTCGGTCTGTCACTGCTGCCGCAGCAGGACCGCGGTGACGTTGTCGGAGGCGCCCCGGTCCTTGGCCAGCAGCAGGAGGCGGTCCAGGCACAGCTCGCCGTTCTCCTCCCGGAGGACCTCTGTCTCCATCTCCTGGTTCGTGACCGTGTCCACCAGCCCGTCGCTGCACAGCAGCAGACTGTCGCCGGGGTACAGCCGCACCAGGTAGCTGTCGCTGAGGATGGCCTTCTCCGGGCCCAGCGCCCGGGTGATCAGGTTGCGGTCCGGGTGGCGGCGGGCCTCCTCCTCTGTAATATTACCCATATCCACCAGTTTTTCTACAACGGAATGATCTTTTGTGATACGGGCGATCCCTCTTTTTTGGTCCTGGGCACCGGTGCGGATCACATAGGCGCGGCTGTCGCCTACGTTGGTGACCAGCGCCTGGTCCCCCCGGATGACAGCGGACACCAGCGTGGTCCCCATGCCCCGCAGGCGGGGCTCCGCCAGGGAGCGCTCGTACACCGCCCGGTTGGCGTTCTCCACCGCCTGCTCCGCCAGAAGCTGGACCTGTCCGGAGGACATGTCCGGCCGCAGGCCGGTGAGGCAGTGGTCCATAAAGGCCTCCACCGCCAGGGCGCTGGCCAGCTTTCCGCCCTTGGGGCCGCCCATGCCGTCGCAGACGACGCAGACGGTATAGCCCAGCCCGCTCTCCACCACGGCGTAGGCGTCCTGATTCTCTTTCCGCACAAGGCCTACGTCGGTCACACCCCATGTCTTCATCATTTGCTCTGACTCCTTTTCTCCGCGTCCTCCATGGCCTTCCGCCGCAGCTGGCCGCAGCTGGCGTCGATGTCGCCGCCCAGGCTCCTGCGCACGGTGGCGGTAAGGCCGCGGCTTTCCAAGCGCTTCTGAAACTGCCGGATTCGCCGGCTGGGCTTCAGGGGGCTCTCCGCCACGTCGTTGAGGGGGATAAGATTGACATGGCCCGGCATCCCCCTCACCTTCTCGGCGATCAGGTCCGCCTGCCAGTCGCTGTCGTTGACGCCGTCGATCATGGCGTACTCAAAGCTGATCCGCCGTCCGGTCCTTTGGAAATACTCGTGGCAGGCCCTGAACAGCTCCTCCACGTCGTAGGCGCGGTTTACCGGCATGATCCTGCTGCGGGTCTCGCTGTCCGGCGCGTGCAGGGACACGGACAGGGTCAGCTGCAGGTCCCGCTCCGCCAGCCGGCGGATGCCGGGCACCAGGCCGCAGGTGGAGAGGCTGATATGCCGCATCCCGATATTCAGTCCCAGAGGGTGGTTCACCAGCTCCAGGAACCGGACCACATTGTCAAAGTTGTCCAGCGGCTCCCCGATCCCCATGAGGACGATATTGCTGATGGGCACGCCGCTGTCCAGCTGGGTAAAGAGGACCTGGTCCAGGATCTCCCCCGGGCGCAGGTCCCGGACCTTGCCGCCGATGGTGGAGGCGCAGAAGGCGCAGCCCATCCGGCAGCCCACCTGGCTGGACACGCACACGGTGTTGCCGTGGTGGTAGCGCATGAGCACCGTCTCGATGCAGTTGCCGTCGGTCAGCCGCCACAGGTACTTCACCGTGCCGTCCAGCCGGGACACCTGCTTGCGCTCCACCTGGGGGACCGAGATGTCATACCGCGCCTCCAGCTTCTCCCGCAGGGGCTTGGACACGTCGCTCATATCCTGAAAGGACACGGCCCCCCGGTGCAGCCAGGTAAAGACCTGCCTGGCCCGGAATCTCGGCTCTCCCATCTCCCCCAGGGCCGCTTCCAGCTCCGCCAGGGTCATGGATTTGATATCCTCTTTCATAGCTTCCTCATTTTGCAGAAATAAAACCCGTCCGTACCGTGCCGCTGGGGCCACAGGGTCAGCTCCCCCTCCCCCGCGTCTCCGATTCCCGGCAGGGAGAAGGGCTCCCGGACAAAGGTACGGTCCTCCGACAAAAACGCCTCCGTCACGCCCCGGTTCTCCTCCGGCAGGATGGTGCAGGTGGCGTACAGCAGCGTTCCGCCGGGCTTTACGTACCGGGCGGCGTTTTTCAGGATGTCCCCCTGGACCTGCGGCAGAGCCGCCAGGGCCGCCGGGTCCTTATAGCGGATATCCGGCTTCTTGCGGATGACGCCCAGGCCGGAGCAGGGCACGTCGCAGAGCACCAGGTCCGCGCTCTCCGCCCACTGGGGGTGGTCCTCCCGGCCGTCCGCCAGGGCGGTCTCCAGGATGGTCACTCCCAGGCGTCTGGCCCCCTCCTGGATCAGGGCCAGCTTGTGGCGGTGGATGTCACAGCTCAAAATGCTGCCACGGTTTTCCATTGCCATGGCGCAGGCAAAGCTCTTGCCGCCGGGGGCGGCGCATACGTCGATGACCCGGTCCCCCGGCCTGGGGGCCGCCGCCAGCACCGCCAGCTTGGCCGCCGGGTCCTGGACCTGGAACAGCCCCCTTTGAAAGCTCTCCAGGCCCTCCAGATCGCCGGGGGCGGTGAGCTGATAGCAGCCCGGCAGACTGCCGTGGGGCGTCAGGACCCCCGGCGCGAAGGCAGCCTCCAGCTCCTGGCAGGTGGTCTTCAGGGGGTTATACTGGATCTCCAAAGGCGCCGGGGCGTTGTCGTCCGCCAAAAACGCCTCCGTCTCCTCCCGGCCCAGCAGGCCCAGCAGCCGCTCCACCAGCCATCTGGGATGGCTGTACCGGATGGAGAGGGCCTGGGCCGGGTCCGACGCCGGAATGGCGGGCAGGCGCTCCCGCTCCCGGCTCAGGCGGCGAAGCACGGCGTTGACCATGCCGGACGCCCGGGCGCGCCGGTGGCGCTTGACCATCTCCACCGCCTCGTTGACGGCGGCGCTGTCGGGAATCTTGTCCATAAACAGGATCTGATACGTGCCCAGGCGCAGCACATCCCGCACAAACGGCTCCATGTCCTCCACCGGCTGGACGCAGTAGGCGTCCAGATAGAAGTCCAGCAGGGCCAGATTTTGAAGCACGCCGTAGGTCAGCCGGGCGGCCAGCGCCGCCTCCCGGCGGTCCAGCTCGTTCCTCCGGCAGGCGGAGCGGAGGCTGCCGTCGCTCCAGGCGTCCAGCCTCCGGCAGGCGGTGAGCACCTCCAGGGCCGTCTCTCTTCCGTTGCTCTTCATAGGCTCCCCTACCTGCGCCGGTCGTTCTGCCGGCCCAGGAACAGCAGGACATACCGCATCAGCTGCAAGATACTCATGAGCAGGGCTGCCACATAGGTGAGGGCCGCCGCCCGCAGGACCTTCTTTGCCCCCGGGCGCTCGTCGTCGTCCAGGAGCTGGCTCCCCTCAATGGTGGCCAGGGCCCGGGCGGATGCGTCAAACTCCACCGGCAGCGTCACCAGCTGAAAGACCGTGGTGGTGCCGAAGAGGATGATTCCCAGGGCGAACAGCGGCTGGGAGTACAACGCCAGCCCCAATACCAGGGCGATGAACGCAAACTTCGAGCCGAATTGGGTCACAGGGATGATGGCGGAACGCACCCGGATGGGCCCATAGCCCACCGCGTACTGCACCGCGTGGCCCGCCTCGTGGGCGGCCACGCCCACCGCCGCCACGGTGGCGCTGTTGTACACCGGCTCAGAGAGGTAGATGGTGTTGTCTCTGGGGTCGTAGTGGTCCGTCAGGCTGCCCCGGCAGGGCTTGATGGCCACGGTAAAGACGCCGTGGGCCCGCAGCACATCGTAGGCCGCCTGGGCGCCGGTGACGCCCCGATGGTTCCGGGCGCGGCTGTACCTGCGGAAGCTTCCGCTGACCTGCGCCTGTGCCCAGACGGACAGCAGCAGCACCGGAATGAGAACGATCCAGTAGATCGAGTCGTAGTAAAAGGCAGTTCCGTAACCCCCGGAATGGTAGGGCAAGATCATCGCCTCCCAGCGTCAGAAATGAATGGGATGTCCCCGCAGATAGTCGGCGGCGGCCATGCGCTTGCCGCCGTCGGCCTGGAGCTCGTCGATCACCAGGCTCCGTCCGTCGCCGCAGGCCAGGGCGATGCCCTCCCTGCCGGCGGACAGGATGGTCCCCGGGGCCTTGCCGGTCTCAGCCCCCACATGGGCGCGGTAGACCTTCCAGCGGACGCCGGCGGCGTCGGTGGTGGCGCAGGGCCAGGGCAGAAGCCCCCGCACCTGGTTGACCAGCGCCTGCGCCGGACGGGAAAAGTCCAGAGGGGACATCTCCCGGGACAGCATCGAGGCGTACTGGTACTGGGGGCCGTAGACCTGGGGCGTGCGGGGGGCGTCCCCCCGCTCCAGCAGGGTCAGGGCCTCGCTTGCGGCCTCGCCTCCCAGGACCGCCAGGCGGTCATAGAGCTGGGCGGCGTCCTCCTCCGGGCCGATGGCGGTCCGCTTTACCAGAAGGATATCCCCGGCGTCCAGCTCCTGGGCCATATACTGGATGGTGACGCCGGTCTCCTTATCCCCATTGAGCACGGCCCAGTTGATGGGCGCGGCGCCCCGGTACTGGGGCAGGATGGAGGAGTGGACGTTGATGATGGCCCGCCTGGGGATCTCCAGCAGGGCCTGGGGCAGCAGCTTCCCGTAGGCCGCCACCACGATCACATCCGGCTCCAGCGCCCGGAGCTGCTCCAGCACCGCTTCGTCCCGGCAGGACTGGGGCTGATAGACCGGGATATGATGTGTCAAAGCAAATTCCTTTACAGGCGTTGGGACCAGCTTCATGCCGCGATTTTTCGGCTTATCCGGCTGGGTGTAGGCCGCGGCGACCTCCCAGTGGTCCGCCACCAGACGGCGCAGGACCTCCACCGCAAAGGCGGGGGTCCCCATAAAGACGATCTTCACGGCTTCTCTTCCTCCGCCTGATAGTATTCCTCCAGCTCCTCCTCCGTGAGGAACCGGTCGATATGCTCCGTGTACAAATGGCCGTCCAGGTGCTCCAGCTCATGGCAGAAGCACCGGCCCGTCAGCTCCTCGCCCTCCACCTCGAACCAGTTGCCGAACCGGTCCTGGGCCCTGACCCGGACGAGATAGGGGCGCGTCACCATGCCAAATTTCCCGGGGACGCTGAGGCATCCCTCCGGGCCGGTCTGCTCCCCTTCGGTGTAGATGATCTCCGGATTGACCAGCTCCATCATCTCGTCGTCGTCGTTGACCACGATCACGGCCCGGCGCAGCACTCCCACCTGGGGCGCCGCCAGTCCCACGCCGCCGGCCTCGGCCAAGGTATCCTTCATATCGTCCAGCAGCTGATGCAGGCGGGCATTGAAGTCCGTCACCACCCGGCTCTTTTTTGTCAGGACCTCATCGCCCTGGATCACGATCTTGCGAATCGCCATACAGCATCCTCCCTGCACGGGGGCGCTCCCGCTCCCGTCATAGTATGATTTCAAAACGCTGGATCTACTCAGCGGTATTGCAGTCGATAAACAGATTCAGGCCCCGGTTGTCCTTCTGCTGATGGAAAGCGCGGATGTAGCCCGCCAGCAGCGCCCGGGTCCGGTGGTCGTTGCGCCCCACCCAAAAGAGGCGGTAGCGGTAGCGGTTGTTCACCTTTACCACAGGGGCTGGGGCCGGGCCCAGCACCTCCTGCTCCAGGCCGTCCTCCGCAGGAACGGCGGCCGCGGCGCGCAGGGCGTCCCGCAGCCCGGCGGCGGCCCGGAGCACCGCCCCCTCCTGGGGCCCCGAGACCGTAAGGGTAAAGAGATCGGCAAAGGGCGGATAGCGCCTTGCCCGCCGGAGACGGATCTCAGCGGCGTAAAAGCTGTTGTAGTCCTGCTTGGCGGCGGCGGTGATGACCTCGTTGTCCGGGGTGTAGGTCTGGATCACCGCACGGCCGTCCTTGCTGCCACGGCCCGCCCGGCCCACTACCTGGGTCAGCAGGCTGAAGGTCCGCTCGGCGGCGTGGTAGTTGTCCACATACAGTCCCAGGTCCGCCGCCAGCACGCCTACCAGCGTCACATTTTCAAAATCCAGCCCCTTGGCCACCATCTGGGTGCCCAAGAGGATGGGGATTCGTTCCTTCTCAAATTTTGCCAGCAGCTTCTCGTGGTTGCCGGAGACAGTGTCCGCGTCCATGCGCAGCACCTGGGCCTCCGGAAAGAGCTGTCCCAGCTCCTCCTCCACCTTCTGGGTGCCCACGCCCACCTGCTTACGGATGCCGCCGCAGTCGGGACAGCGCTCCTCCGCCCGCTGGGAATAGCCGCAGTAGTGGCACATAAGCCGCCCGTTGGCGCTGTGATAGGTCAGCGGCGCGCTGCACCGGGGACACTGGGGGGTACTGCCGCACTCCCCGCAGATCAGCATCCGGCTGTTGCCCCGGCGGTTGATGAACAGGATGGACTGCTCCCCCCGCCGGAGGTTCTCCTCAAGCTCCTGCCGCAGGGGAGCGCTGATGGTGCCGCTGTTTCCGGAGCGGACCTCCTGGCGCAGGTCGGCGATGACCACCCGGGGCAGAGGTTGCCGGTTGTAGCGTTCCCGCAGGATCATCTTCTGATAGACGCCCCTTTGGGCCAGCCAGGCGCTCTCCACCGAGGGCGTGGCGGACCCCAGGACCAGCGTCGCCCCCCACTGGGAGCACAGGTACTTGGCCACATCCCGGGCGTGGTAGCGGGGGGCGTTCTCCGACTGATAGGAGGACTCCTGCTCCTCGTCCAGGACGATCATGCCCAGGTCCTCCAGGGGCGCAAAGACGGCGGAGCGGGTGCCCAGCACCAGGTCCACCTCTCCCCTGCGGATGCGCTTATCCTGGTCGTAGCGCTGGCTGAGGGATAGCCCGCTGTGGAGCATCACCACCCGGTCGCCGAAGTAGGCGGTAAACTTACTCATCATCTGGGGCGTCAGGGCGATCTCCGGCACCAGCACCATCCCCCGTTTCCCCCGGCGGAGGGTCTCCTCCATCAGGCGGATGTATACGGAGGTCTTTCCGCTGCCGGTGACGCCGTAGAGCAGGGCGCAGGCCCCCTCCGGACGGCCCCACAGGGCTAAAATGGCGTCATAGGCCGCCTGCTGCTCCCCGTTGAGGGCAATGGGCCCGGCATACGCCTCCGGCTGCCTGGGGACCCGCAGGACCTCCTCCTGGGAAAAGGTCACCAGCCCGCTCTTTTCCAGGCTCCGCAGGGTGGGGGCGGAAGCGCCGGTAAAATAGCAGATATCGGAGGACAGCCCGCTCCCGATGGCGCACAGGAGCTTCACCACCTCGTAGCGCAGAGGGGCGGAGCGCCGCTTGGGCTCCACTGAGGCCATCGCCTCCTCGGGGCTCACCGCCAGGGTCACCCGGCGGACCAGCTTGTCGGATATTTTCCGCATGGCGGCGGTCTGGGTCTCCACCAGCCCCTGGGCGGCAAGCTCCCGGGCCGCGGACGACGCCTCCGGGCCGCAGATGTCCGCCAGGCGCTGGGCGTCCAGGCCGCCGTGGTTCAGCACCAGGGCCTCCAGCACCTGGCGCTGGAGGGGGGTGTCCCCGCTGTCCAGCGCCCGCTGGCGGTCCACGCCGGGGGCCAGGGCATACCGCTCCTGGAGCTTGTACCACAGTCCGGCGGGCAGGATCGTCTTCACCGCGTCGTAGAGGGTGCAGAAGTACCGCTCCCGCAGCCACAGGGCCAGCTTCAGCTGGGCGGTTGTCATGACCGGCTCGGCGTCCAGCACGGCGGTCAGGGCCTTCAGCTCCGGGCGGCGGGCCGACTCCGTCAGGGCCAGGATGATTCCCTCGCTGGTGCGGTTCCCGCGCCCGAAGGGGACGGTCACCCGCTTGCCCACAGCGGCCTGGTCCCCCAGGCTCTGGGGCACCAGGTAATCATAGGGCTTATCAATGGCATACGTGGCGGCGGACACCGCCACCTTGGCCACCTGTTCCATGGTCCCCTCCTCCGGTCCGCGCCGCGCGGGCCCGTCTCAGCTCTCTACGTTGGTGATGGTGATGTCGGCCCGGGAGATGGAGAGCTTCCCCTCCGCCACCTCGTTGATCGCCAGGGTCACGGGCTTCACATCCATCTTCTCCCCCATGTCCTCGGCCTCCTGGGCGATCTGGCGGGCCCGGCGGGCCACCACGTTCACCAGCAGGTAGCGGTTGGGCACATTGGCGGTAAGCTTGTTCATAGCGGGATAGAGCATCATGATAACATCATTCCTTCACAATAGATTTTTATGTTATGTTCTGGCATCGGGACACGCCTTACGGGGCGGGAGCGCTAGGACCGGGCCACCTCGGCCAGCCCCTCCTGGGGACGGCAGTGCTCGGCGCGCATGATGGCCTGGATATCGGCCACCGCCTGGTCCACCGTGTCGTTGATGATGAAGTAGTCGAAGCCTGCGGCGGCGGCAAACTCCTGCTTGCCCCGCTCCAGCCGCTGATGGACCTTTTCCGGCGTCTCGGTGCCCCGGCCCATGAGCCGCCGCTCCAGCTCCGTCCAGCTGGGGGGCGCAAGATAGATGCGCACCGCCTCCGGGCGTTTGACATGGACCTGGGCCGCGCCCTGGATCTCGATGTCCAGCAGCACGTCCCGCCCCGCGTCCATGGCCTCGTCCACATATTTCATAGGCGTGCCGTAGAAGTTATTGACGAATTGGGCGTACTCCAGAAAGGCGTCCTCGTCGATCCACCGGCGGAACTGCTCCGGGGTCAGGAAGTGGTAATGCACGCCGTCCACCTCCCCGGGCCGGGGGGCGCGGGTGGTGGCGGATACGGAAAAATACAGCGTGGGGTCCAGCTCCAGCAGGCGGGAGACCACCGTCCCCTTGCCTACCCCGGAGGGGCCGCAGATGATAAATGTCTTTCCCTTCTTCATAGCTCCTCCTCCCATACGGCGGGGTCCATTCCCAGCCGGGACACCAGCTTCTCCATGGGGATCCCCGAGAGCACCACGTGGTCGCTGTCCATAATGAGCACCGCCTGGGTCTTTCGGCCGAAGCTGGCGTCGATGAGCATGCTCCGGTCCCGGGCCTCGCTGATGAGCCGCTTGATGGGCGCGGAGTCAGGGCTGACCACCGCCACAAGGCGGCCGGTGGAGATCAGGTTTCCAAAGCCGATATTGACAAGCTCCATGCCGCCCTCCTGTCACTCGATGTTCTGGACCTGCTCGCGGATCTTCTCGATCTCCGCCTTCAGCTCCACCACATCCCGGGTGATGGCCAGATCCGAGCACTTGGAGCCGATGGTGTTGGACTCCCGGTTGACCTCCTGGATGAGGAAGTCCAGCTTCCGGCCAACGGGGCCGCTGCCAGCCAGCATGGTCCGAAGCTGGCTGATATGGCTGCGCAGGCGCACCGTCTCCTCGTCCACCGCCACCTTGTCGGCAAAGATGGCGGCCTCCGTGAGGATGCGGCTTTCGTCGATGGAGGTGGACTGGAGGACCTCCTCCATCCGGGCGGTGAGCTTGGCCCGGTATTCCGCCACCGTCTGGGGGGAGCGCTCCTCCACCCGGCCGGTGATGGCCTCGATGGTGTCCAGGCGGCCCAGGATATCCTCCGCCAGCTTCTTCCCCTCGGTCTCCCGCATGGCAGTATACGCCGCCAGCGCGTCCTCTAAAACCGCCAAAATGTCGGCGGCGATGGCCTCCAGATTCTCCTCCGCCTTGGTCACTGTCAGGACGTCCGGCAGCCGGGCCAGGTCGATGACGTCCACCTTCCCCTTGACCCGGGAGGCGCCGCCCAGCGCCGTAAGCTGGGCCAGGGCCTCCAGGTAGCTGTTGGCCAGGGGCTCGTTGACCTTTACCACCGTCTCCTCCGCCCCCAGGGAGTCCACGGAGATGAACACGTCCACCTTGCCCCGGCTCACATGCTTCTGCACCAGAGCCTTGGCCTTGTCCTCCACAAAGATATAGGCCCGGGGCAGCTTCACGGTGCAGTCCAGATAGCGGTTGTTGACGCTTCTGACCTCCACGGTGATGTCTCTCCCGTTTTTGGCCTCTCTCGCCCGGCCATAGCCGGTCATGCTTCTGATCAAATTTCTTCCCCCTCCTGTATGTTTTCCGGGCACGGGCGCTCAGCAGAAGCAGAAGCGCACGCCGCCCAGTCCGCAGGCGTTGCACATAAGATAGGTACAGCCCAGCTTCAGGCACATATTTTCACCGCAGTCGGTGCTCATGACCTCGAACCCGCCGGGGCGGTAGGCCTCTCCCCCGTTCTCCACATAGTTCAGGGCCTGGCGGTACTCGGCGTTGCCCGGCTCCATCTGGCAGGCGGTCTGGTAGTAGCGCCTGGCCTCGTCCACCCAGCCTCTGCGGTAGCAGATGGTCCCCATCAAGAAATTCCACTCCCCGTCGTGGTCCTGGATCTGGGCCAGCAGCTGCTGGGCCATGTTCAGGTCGTTGCGGTTGATGGCCATGCGTACCTGCCGGTAGCCGGCGGAGCCGGTATTGGGCTCGTAAGCGGCATAGGGCCGCTGCTGGTAGGCCTGTCCGCCCTGGCTGCCGGGGCCCCGGTCGGAGGCGGAGCCGCGCCCCGTCCGCTGTCGCTGGATGGCATCGTAGGCGGCGTTGATCTCCTTCATCTTCTCCTGGGCCAGGTCGGCCAGAGGGTTGTCGTGGTAGTTATCGGGATGGTACTTCCGCGCCAGGTCCCGATATGCCTTTTTCACCTCGTCGTCCGAGGCGTTAGGGGATATATTCAGCACCTGATAGGGGTCGGTCATAGCGGTTCCTCTTCTCTGCCGCCCAGCCGAAAACCGGGGGCGGCTTGGAATCTTCCCTCAAGCACGGCCTTTCCCACCAGGAAAAGCCCCTCATACACGGTGGCCTGCAATATGGGGCTCCACACACCAAAGTCCCACAGCTCATAGGCCGCCGCCATCTGTCGAATCGAATGGTCCAGCGTCAGCACCAGATCCCGTCTGGCCTCCTCCGTCAGCGTTCCTTCCGTCAGGCCGAAGCGGCAGATCAGCGGGTTATAGCTGCCGCCGGCAAAGTCCTCCGCCAGATCGTCTATGGCGTCCACCAGATAGATCCAGCGCCCAAGGTGATAGAGCAGCTGCTCCAGCACCCGGGCCTTCACCGGCTGGTCCACCTCCCGGCCGATGCCCGCCAGCAGACGGGCAAAGGCGTCTGCCGCCCGGTCCATGGAGGGGCACCTCTCCGCCTCCAGGCGGGACAGCTCCCCCAGGCGCTCCCGGGTGTCCCGGTCAAAGCCGGGACGCTGGGCCCTGGCCCTGCGGTAGGCCGGTCCCAGGGCCAGGGACGCCGCCCGGTACTTCACGCCGCCGTCGTCCCGGATACCGTCCTGGAGCTGCCACCAGGCCAGGATCACGCTGCAGTCCGCCGCCAGGTCAATGGCCTCGCTGCCCGGCAGGCAGGCACGTCCCTTCAGCGGGTGGGCCATGCAGCGGCACTTCTCCGCCTCCGCCGCCTCCGGCGGGGACAGGAGCGCCGCCAAGAAGGTAAAATCGTAATTCAGGATAAACCGCGCCGCAGTCCCATAGCGCTGCCCCAGACGGCGGCACAGGCCGCAGTACAGGGCGGAAAACCGATCCCGCTCCTCCTGGGACAGTCTCCCCAGGGAGGGCCGCACATATCCAAACATGGGCTACAGCTTCCGGACGACCCGGTGGGTCACCGCCCGTCCCGTGCGCCGCAGCCGCCGGTCCACCGCCACCACCCCCAGGACCCCCAGGGCGAAGCCTGCGATACATCCGGCTATCCGCAGGCCGTCGGTGGGGAAAGGAAGCAGGTAGCCAAGCAGGGTCAGGGTCAGCGGCATCAGGTACACCAGGGCCGCATAGCCCAGCACACCGTCGCTGGAGATCTCCACCCGGTCGCCCGGGGAGAGCTCCAGGTCCGTTTCCGCACGGACCGTGAGGACGCCGCCCGCGGCCCCGCCGCAGCCGGCGCAGTGCTCACAGTCGTGGGCACAGGCACTCTGCCGGCGGACTTCCACCTGGACCGTGCCGCCCTCCGGCGCTGCTGTAACGACTGCGGTCTGGGTCATGGTCCTTCTCCTCCTAGCGCTAGCTTGTCAGCTTTACTGTCACGGTGTAGGTGCCGGCGGCGCCCACCTGCTCGAAGCCGTCCACGTACACGACGGCGGGGACGGTGACGGTGCCGTCGTTATTGTAGTCGGTCAGGTCCGCCACCACCCGGATGTTGTCCGCCGTCACCTGCTCCAGATCCTCTTCCCTGCCCCGCAGGACCACATTCAGCGCCGAGGTGATGATGCTGGCGGACTGTCCCTCGCTGCAGCCCCGGGTCGCGATGTTGGTCACCGTGAACAGCTTGGTGGTGGTGTTCTTATAGTGGATGGACAATACCACCTGGGTGATCCCGGAGAGATTGACACAGTTGGCCGGCATGTTGATGGGAAGGGTGAGGTCTACGTCCGTGGCGTAGTCCGCCAGGTTGTACTCGCCCACGCCTACAACGATATCGTCCTTGCCCTCCAGGCTGGCGGCGGGGCCCGCCACCAGGATGGAATCGACAGAGTCGTTGGTTCCCGGCAGCAGCAGGGTGTAGTCCACATCCTCCATCATCGCCCCCGGCGCCTCATTGACGATCACCGAGAGCGTCAGCTCCTTGACCAGCAGGATGGGCGCGGTGACGTCTACCCGCTTGACGGAGCAGATGATGTCCTCGGTATCCACGACCTCGCCGTCCTTATCCAGAAGCTGGTACTCGTATTCCCGCTGGATGGTATTCCTCTGGTCCGTCAGGTCGATGACCACCCGGGCCTCCTGCACCTGGTCGATAATCTCCTCCTTGCCGCTGATGACCAGCTCCACGGGGTCGATCACCAGGCCCTCGCCCCGGTAGATGTACGGCTCAGGGACCTCGCCCTCCACCACGGCCTTCACCGGGATCGTGCGGGTGCTGAGGTGGGAGATCAGCACCGTCACCGTATAAAGGGACTGGCTCTCCACCGTGATCTCGCTGCGGTTGACATTGTCCGGAAAGATGGTCGTGAAGTTCAGCTGCCGCCATCCCGAGCTGCTGACGGAGCTGAGGTTGACCTGGAGATGGATGTCCTCCCGCCGCAGGCTGCTGATCACCGTGCGGGGGCCGCTGAGGCGCAGGTCCACCGTGGTGTCGCGGCCCTGCTCCAGCATCAGACCCTTGTTGAAAAGGGAATCCTCCTCGCCGATAAACTCGATAGGGATGTCGTTGTAGGACTGGGTGATCTTGTTGCCCTCCTGACCGTCCACATAGAGCCAGAACAGGACGGCGATCAAGAGGCTAAGTACCATGTAGAGGATCTTATTCGCCCGCTCGCTCATTGCCGTCCTCCTTTTCCGCCTTCTTGTTCTGGGCCAGCAGCGTTTTCAGCCCCGCCCGCACTGTCTTTTTCCCGCCGTCGGCCTCCTCCTGGCTCTGGGGCATCAGCTCGTTGCGGAGGAGCTGCTCCAGGGTCTCCGTCATCAGGTGGCGCTTGAGCATCCCGCCCACGGCCACGGAGATGGCCCCGGTCTCCTCGCTGACCAGCACCACCACCGCGTCGGAGTTCTCGCTCATGCCGATGCCGGCCCGGTGGCGCATCCCCAGGTCCTTGCTAAGGTTCACGTTCCGGCTCAGGGGGAGCATACAGCCGGCTCCCAGCACCCGGCCGTTGCGGATGATCACCGCGCCGTCGTGCATGGGCGCCTTGACAAAGAAGATGTTCTTCAAAAGCTCGGAGGAGACCTGGGCGTCCAGCTTGGTGCCGCTGCGGAGGATCTCGTCCAGCTGGTTCTGCCGCTCAAAGACGATGAGGGCGCCGGTACGGGACCGGCTCATATCCCCGCAGGCCTGGACGGTCTGGGAAATGGCGGCGGTCAGCGTCTCCTGGTCCACCGGCGGCTTGCTGAAAATGGACATCACCTTCCACCGGCTGCTGCCCATCTGCTCCAGCAGCCGCCGGATCTCCGGCTGGAACAGGATAATGAGGGCCACGATGCCCCACTCCAGGATATGGCTGAGGAGGTAATTCAGCCCCCGCAGGCCGAACGAGGATATCCACAGCACCAGCAGCACCAGCAGCACGCCCTTGAGGACCCTGGTGGCGTTGTTCCGCCGGACCAGGCTCAGCAGGCGATAGACCAAATAGGCGATGATAAGGATATCCAGGACATCCGTGATCTGCAGGCTGAAGACCATGTCCACCAGTTTCTGCGGCAAGCCGGCAAGCCACTCCATACCGTCCCCTCCGTTTTCTTCTTGATAGTGACCGGAGCGTCGCAGGCCCGTGACCCCCCAGTTTTAACATTCCTATTCTAATCTACTTGGCGGAAAAAAGCAACAATTCTCTGCCCGCAAATTTGACGGTTCTGTAAATTTTACAATTCCAGCAGGGCCTCGGCCGCGGCGTCCGCCTCCCGCAGGGTGTTGAAGGCGGAGGCGGAGAAGCGCACCGTCCCGGTGCGGACGGTCCCGGCGGTGATATGGGCCAGGGGCGCGCAGTGGAGGCCGGCCCGCACGGCGACGCCACGGGCCGCCAGACGCTCTGCGGTGGCCTCCGGCGCCTCGCGCTCCAGGAGCAGGGACAGCACGCCGCTGCCGCTGTCCGCCCCGTACATCACCCGGACCCCGGCGTCCCGCCGCAGCCGGTCCGCCAGACGCCGGATGACCTTCCGCTCGTGGCCCAGGATCGCCTCCGTCCCCTGGCTCCTGACAAACCGCAGCCCCTCCAGCAGGCCCGCCGCCCCGTGGACGTTCTGGGTCCCCGCCTCCAGCCGGTCCGGCAGAAAGTCCGGCATCTCCTGCTGGCGGGAGAGGCTTCCGGTGCCGCCGGCCAGCAGCGGCCCCGGCACCCGGTCCTTTCCGCACAGCAGCAGGCCGGTGCCCTGGGGGCCGTACAGGCCCTTATGGCCCGGCATGGCCACATAGGCCGCGCCCCAGCCCTCCACATCCACCGGCAGCGTCCCCGCCGACTGGGACGCGTCCACGATCAGCGGGACGCCCCGCTCCCGGCAAAGCGCCGCGATCTCCGCCACCGGCAGCACATAGCCGAACACGTTGGACACGTGGGTGCAGATCACGGCGGACGCGTGCTCCGCCGCCAGCGCCCGACGGAAGCCCTCCAGCATCTGCTCCGGCGCATAGAGGGGCGCGTTGACGATCCGCACCGACACGCCGCCGATGGCGTGGAGAGGCCGGGTCACCGCGTTGTGCTCATAGCCGGAGATCACCACCGTGTCCCCGGGCCGCACCAGGTCGCGGATGGCGATGTTCAGCCCGTGGGTGGCGCTGGTGGTGAGAATCACGTTCTCCGGCTGGGCCGCGCCGAAAAACTCCGCTGCTTCGCTGCGCAGGGCCAGCATCAGCTCCGCCGCCGCCCGGGACGCGGGGTAGTCCCCCCTCCCCGGCGTGGTCATGGTGGTCATGGCCCGGGCCGCCGCCCGGGGCACCGCCGCCGGCTTTTGCAGCGTGGTGGCGGCACTGTCAAAATAGATCATAGGCTTCCTCCCTGTTCTGTTGGAAAACGGGGCCGGACAGACGCCCGGCCCCGCCGATCAAGCGCTCACCTCGTGGTAAGCTCCATCTCTGAGCAAAAATACCCTCGTGGGCAAAAGACCCGCCTCCCGCAGCGCCGCCATGGCCTGTGACGCCTTTCCGGCCTCCACATACACGGCGTAGCCGCAGCCCTGGTCCGTCAGCCCCATAGGGGGCCGGGAATACCGGGCGGGGATCCCCGCCCGCTTCAGGACGGCGCTCATGCGCTGGGCGTGGGTGATGGAGCGGCTGAGCAAGAGATCATATCGCAATACCACCGCCTCCCGTGACCATTGTATGCGCTTTCGTCGGCGGGGTGCCGCCGGGTCCGCAGACGAAGCGGCAAGGGCTGAACGCCTATAAAGAAGCGGGGGCGCGTATGCCCCCGCTTATTTATGAAACAGCAGCGCCGCGGCCTGGGCGGCCATGCCCTCCCCTGAGCCGGTAAAGCCAAGGCCCTCCTCGGTGGTGGCCTTCACGCTCACCCGGTCCAGGGCGATCCCCAGGTCCTGGGCGATGTTCCGCCGCATGGCGGGGATGTAGGGGGCGATCTTGGGCCGCTGGGCGATGAGGGTCACATCCACGTTGCCCACGGCGTAGCCCGCCTCCCCCAGGCGGCGGGCCACCTCCCGCAGCAGAGCACGGCTGTCCGCTCCCGCGTAGGCCGGGTCGCTGTCCGGGAAGAGGTGCCCGATATCGCCCATGGCCGCCGCGCCCAGCAGCGCGTCCATCAGGGCGTGGAGCAGCACGTCCGCGTCGGAGTGGCCCAGCAGCCCCTTCTCATAGGGGATGTCCACGCCGCCCAGAATGAGCCGGCGGCCCTCCGCCAGACGGTGTACGTCATAGCCCTGTCCGATGCGCGGCAGCGTCATAGCCGTCCCTCCCTCTTGCGCACGATGGCGGCGGCTGTCAGCAGGTCCTCCGGCGTGGTGATCTTGATATTCTCCCAGGAGCCCTCCGTCAGGTAGACCTCCTTGCCCAGACGCTCCACGGCGGAGCAGTCGTCGGTCACAGCCGCCCCCTCCTTGGCGGCGGCCTGCAGCGCCGCCCGCAGAAGCTGGGCGTCAAAGACCTGGGGGGTCTGGACGGCGAAAAGGGTGTCCCGGGCGGGGGTATCCACCACCCGTCCGTCCCGCACCACCCGGATGGTGTCCTTCACCGGCACCGCCGGGGCGGCGGCGTTGGTCTCATAGCAGCGGCGGATCACCCGGTCGATGAGGTCCGGCTCCGCCAGGGGCCTGGCCCCGTCGTGGACGGCGATGTAGGACGCGTCCTCCCGGCACTCCAGGGCCGCCGCCAGCACCGACTCCGTCCGGCTGGGTCCCCCCCGGACGATCTTCAGCGGCTTACTGATGCCGTAATCCTTACACAGGTCCGCCACCGGGAGCATATCCTCCTCCCGGACCGCCACCACGATCTCGCTGACCAGCTCCGCGCTTTCCAGGGCCAGCAGGGCCCGCACCAGCACCGGCACGCCCTCTATGGGCATCAGCAGCTTGTTCTCGCCGCCCATGCGGCTGGAGCTGCCTCCCGCCGCCACCACGGCGCTGCAAAAGGGCGGCTCCGACTTTTCCCTGTGGAACAGCTTTGTGAAAAACCCCTTCATCCTGCACATACCTCCGCCATAGAGCAGTCGATATCCCGCTCCAGTTCCCGGAAATCCCCGCCGGTGGCCATGGCCAGCTCGGAGATCAAAATTTGTTTTGCGGCCCGTAGCATCTTCCGCTCCCCGTTGGAGAGGCCCCGCCGCCGGTCCAGGTCCGTAAGCCCCTTCATCACCCCGGCCACCTGGTACAGGTCGCCGCTTTTCAGCCGCGCCATGTTCTCCCGGTAGCGCAGGTTCCAATTGCTGGTCATGGCCAGCTCCAGCTTGGGGATGGCCTCCAGCAGGCGCCGGGCCTCCTCCGCGCCGATGGCGGGGCGCAGCCCCACCAATTCACTGGAGGCCAGGGGAATCTTCAGCACCAGTCCGCCCGCATGGGTGCGAAAGACATAGTACTCCCGGACCCCGCCGCCGGACTTCTCCCGCGCGATGCTGTCTATAACGCCCGCCCCGTGCATCGGGTGGACCACCTTGTCCCCTATCCGGAACATATGCCTCATCCCCTCCTGTTACCACAGGTTTCCGCTCACACACACCTGCGCCGCTGATGCGCTCTGTATGTATTGTACCCTGCTTTTGACAGGAATTCAAGGCCTTTCCAGCGTGTTATTTGCGCCCGGCGCCATCCGCGCAGAAAAAGGCCCCGCCGAAGCGGGGCCTTTCGTCATTGCGGTCAAAGGCTTACTCCTCGTCCACAGGGGCGGGAGCGGGAGCCAGCAGAGCGCGGATGGACAGGGAGATCTTCTTCTTCTCCTCGTCCACGGCGGTGATCTTGGCGTCCACCACATCGCCCTCAGCCAGCACGTCGCCGGGCTTGTCGATGCGGCGGTCCGCGATCTGGGAAATGTGGATCAGGCCGTCCACACCGGGGACCACCTCGGCAAAGGCGCCGAAGGCCATGAGCTTGACGATGCGGACAGAGGCAACGTCGCCCACCTTATAGGTCTCCATGAACTTCTCCCAGGGGTTGGCAGAGCGGTCCTTCACGCCCAGAGAGATCTTGCGCTTCTCGGGATCGAAGGAGATGACGTACACATCCAGCGTGTCCCCCACGCTGACGGCCTCGCTGGGGTGCTTGATGCGGCTCCAGCTCAGGTCGGAGATATGTACCATACCGTCCACACCGCCGATGTCAACGAACACGCCGTAGCTGGTCATGCTCTTGACGGTGCCGGTGTAGTGCTTGCCGACCTCGATGTTCTCCCACACCTGGGCGGCGGCGGCGGCGCGGGCAGCCTGCTGCACGGCCTTGATGGAGCCCACCACCCGGCGGCGGGCGCGGTTGACCTCGGTGATCACCAGGCTGACCTTCTGCTTGACCAGCTGGCTCATCTCGGCGGAGCGGGGCAGGCCGGACTGGGACGCGGGGACGAACACGCGCACGCCCTTCACGGACACCACGACGCCGCCCTTGTTCTCCTCGGTGACAACGCCCTCCATGACCTCGCGGCTGGAGCAGGCCTCCTCAATGTTTTCCCAGACCTTTACCGTGTCCAGGCGCTTCTTGGACAGCGTAGCATAGCCCTCCACATCGTTGACGCGGATGACGAACAGCTCCACCTTGTCGCCCACCTTGACCACATCCTCCGGCTTGGCGGAGGGGTCGTCGCTGAGCTGATCCACAGGGATGTAGCCAGACTGCTTGCAGCCCAGGTCCACCTGCACCTCGGTGGGGGTGATCGCAGTGACTACACCGGTTACCTTGTCTCCTGTATTCAAAGTATTGGTATACTGTTCAAACATTTCGGCAAAATTTTCCATGCCCTCGCCCTGGATCTTTTCTTCACTCATCGTCTTGTTGACCTCCTTAATGATGCTGACCGGGGTGGACGCCCCCGCCGTCAGACCCACTACGCCGCACCGGGCCAGCTCCTCCATAGGCAGCTCGTCCGCCCCCTGGACCTGATAGACCCGGGGACAATAGGCCCGGCAGATCTCGGCGAGGTGCTTTGTATTGGCGCTTTTGGGATCGCCCACCACCACCATAGCCTCCACCTGGGCGGCGAGTGCGGCCGCCTCAGATTGGCGAGTATGGGTAGCTCCGCATATTGTATCAAATATTTTTGCGTTTGTACACAGTTTTTTTAGATTTTCCAAAGATTTTTCCCAGACCTCCCGAATCAGGGTGGTCTGAGCCACCACAGTAAGGGGGATCTCAGCGGGCTCTGTCAGCGTCGAAAGCCACGCGTCCACCTCCTCCGGTCCGGAGAACACCAGCAGCCGGCAGCACCAGCCGCCTACGCCCAGCACCTCCGGATGGCGGGGATCGCCGATCATCACCGGCTGACGCCCCTCCCGCTCCGCCTCCCGCACCAGCTCCTGGACCCGGCGGACCTTGGGACAGGCGGCGTCCACAGCCGAGGCCCCCCGTGCCGCCAGCTGCTCGTAGACCTGGGGCCCCACGCCGTGGGCCCGCAGCAACACCGCGTCCCCAGGTTCGGCCTCCAGCGGGCTTTCGATGGCGGTCATGCCCATGGCCTCCAGCTCGTCGATCACCGCCCGGTTGTGGATCACCTCGCCCAGCATCTTGGCGCTGCGGCCGCTGGACGCCAGCGTTCGGGCCATCTCCACCGCCCGGGCCACCCCGAAGCAGAACCCGGCGCTCTTGGCCTGGATCACTTCCACGCGCTCACCCCGCTCATGGCGTACACCCGGCGCATGATCTCCTGGGCGGCCTCATGGTTCTCCTCCGGGGTGGGACGGCGGCCGGCGATCTGGGGTATGTACGCGTCTCCGATGACGATGGTGGTGCGGCGGAACAGCTTGTGCCTGCCGCCGCAGTAGACGGGCACCATGGGCACGCCGGTGCGGACGGCCAGCATGGCGGCGCCGCCCTTGGCCTCCGTGTCCCCCGGATGCTCCACCCGGGTCCCCTCGGGAAACACCAGCAGCCGCCTGCCCTCGTTGAGGCTCTTCATGGCGGTCTTGATGGCCGCCATGTCGCTGAGGCCCCGCTTCACCGGGAACACCCCCAGGGCCCGGAGGATGGGCCCCAGCAGCGGGATCCGGAACAGCTGCTCCTTGGCCATGATGACCATGTTCACGTTCCAGGGCAGGCTCAGGGCGATGAGGATAGGGTCCATGGCGCTGGCGTGGTTGGCGCACAGCACCGCCCCGCCCTCCGGCAGCTTCTCCAGCCCCACCAGGCGGAAGGGGCAGAAAAGGCGGATAAAGGGCCATGCCAGCACATAGGCGAAACGGTAGAACCAGTTCATAGACGTATCCTCTCCCGAATGATATCCAAGATCTGCCGGCGGCTCTGCTCAAAGGTGTTGCCGGTGGTGTCCAGCGTCACCGCGTCCTCCGCCGGGCGCAGGGGCGCGGCGGCACGGGTGCTGTCGTTGTGGTCCCGCAGGCGCAGCTCCGCAAGCAGCTCGTCGTACTCTCTGGGCGTCCCCCGGCGCTGGAGCTCCCGCCACCGCCGCATGGCCCGGTCCTCGTCGCTGGCGGTGAGGAAGATCTTGACCTGGGCGCCGGGCAGCACCACGGTGCCGATGTCCCGGCCGTCCATGATCACGTTCCCCTTTTCCGCCATGCTCCGCTGCATGTCCATCAGGAAGGCCCGCACCTCCGGGATGGCCGACACCCGGGAGGCGTACATGGACACCTCCGGCAGGCGGATGGCGTCGGTGACGTCCTCCCCGTTGAGGTACATCCGCTGCAGGCCGTCGCTGCCGTAGGCCATCTCCACCTTCATTTTGGGCAGCAGGGCGATCACCGCCGCGGCGTCGCCGGCGTCCACGCCGGACTGCCAGGCGCAGTAGCCCACCGTGCGGTAGATGGCGCCCGTATCCACATAGAGGAAATTCAGCTCCCTGGCCACGGCCCGGGCCAGGGTGCTCTTACCGGCCCCGCTGGGGCCGTCGATGGCAATGGCGATATTCTTCTCTGGCATATTGTTCCCTTTCGCCGCCCGAATCGGGCGTATTTTTGCTGCTGTTCAGCCCCGCCGGTCCCTGGCCTCCGCGGCCGCCCGTCCGGCGGCGTGGCCGGTGCACCAGGCGATCTGCAGGTTGAAGCCGCCGGTGCAGGCGTCCACATCCAGCACCTCTCCGGCAAAGTACAGCCCCGGCAGGAGCTTGGACTCCATGGTGCCGGGGTCCACCTCCCTGACCTTCACCCCACCGGAGGTGACGATAGCCTCCGCCGCCGGCCGGGGGCCGGTGATCTCCACCGGCAGGGCCTTCAGGAGCTCCGCCGCCCGGCGGCGCTGCTCCCGGGTGATGTCGTGGACCTTGGTCCGCTGGCCGATCCCCGTCAGGTCCGCAAAGGGGGCGATGAGCTTCTGGGGCAGCAGCTCGCCCAGGGCGTTGACAAAGTCGCTGTTGGGGTGCTTGCC
Organism: Candidatus Pelethomonas sp.; assembly: GCA_048404665.1. Classification (GTDB taxonomy): domain Bacteria; phylum Bacillota; class Clostridia; order Oscillospirales; family Oscillospiraceae; genus Pelethomonas. The sequence continues at coordinate 43,834 of DBFJQM010000016.1, read as the reverse complement.
CAGGTCCGACAGCAGCCGGCGGTCCAGCGCCTGCAGATCCAGGGCGGGCTTCAGGTCGATCTCCAGCCGGTAGGCCGCCCTGCCCTGCTTCCGCATGTGGGCCGAGGCGGTGAGCACCAGCGGGCCGCTGACGCCGAAGTGGGTGAAGAGCATCTCCCCCAGCTCCTCGTAGATCTTCTTGTTATTCTCAAAAAGCCGCAGCTTCACGTTTTTCAGGCTCAGGCCCTGGAGGGCGGGGCACAGCTCCCCCGCCGCCTCCAGCGGCACCAGGGACCCCCGGGGCTCCACGATGGTGTGCCCCGCCGAGGCCGCCAGCCGGTAGCCGTCGCCGGTGGAGCCGGTGAGTGGGTAGCTGACGCCGCCGGTCGCGATCACCACCTGCGGCGCATCGTAGCGCCCGCGCTCCCCACGCACGCCTGTCAGACGCCCGTCCTCTGTCAAAAGGGCCTCCGCCCGGTCCCGGCATATGGCGGTCCCCAGGCGGCGCAGGCGGCGCTCCAGGGCGGCGGTGATATCGAACGCCCGGTCCGACACCGGGAACACCCGTCCGCCCCGCTCCGTCTTCAGAGGTACGCCCAATGCCTCAAAAAACGCCATAACGGCCTGGGCATCCATCTGGGAATAAGCGCTGTAAAGGAAACGGCCATTACACGGAACATTCCGGAGGAAGTCCTCCAGGCCGCAGTTATTGGTCACGTTGCACCGGCCCTTGCCGGTGATGTTCACCTTTTTGCCCAGGCGTTCGTTGGGCTCCAGCAGGAGGACGTCCGCCCCCCGCTCCCCAGCGGCAATGGCGGCCATCATGCCGGCGGCCCCGCCGCCCACCACGATCAGGTCATGTCTCATTGCCATTGCCAAATACCCCGTACTCGTCCCAAATGGTCTCCAGCCGGTTGAAGATCTGGGAGATATCCGCGTTTTTCCGGTGTCCCGCCGCCACGATCAGGGCGTTGATGAGGCTGCAGGGCGCCACCAGGGAGTCCACGAAGGAGATCATCTCGCTGCGGGCCAGCAGCGAGCAGGCCGCCAGGGGGTACAGAGGCGACAGGTCGCTGTCGGTGATGGCCACCACCTCCGCCCCACGGTCGTGGGCAAACTGGACGCCCTTTACCGTGGACTGGGAGTACCGGGGGAAGGAGATGCCCACCAGCACGTCGCCGGGGCCGATGTGGAGGATGCTCTCCAGGATGTCGCCTGCGCTGTTGCTGGTGACCAAGGTGACGTTTTCAAAGATCAGATGGAAATAGAAGTGCAGATAGCCCGCCAAAAACGAGCTGGACCGGACCCCCAGGATATAGATGTGCCGGGCCGCCGCAAGGCTGTCCACCACCTGCTCAAAGGCGGCGCGGTCCACATCCTCGATGGCCAGACGGATCTGGTCCACATCCCGCTGGAGCACCGAGGACAGCAGGTCGTCCCCGCCGAACAGCGTGTCATTGGACACCTGGATGCGCTGGATGGAGGTGAGCTTGCTGCGGATCATCTCCTGCAGCGCCTTCTGCATGGCGGGGTACCCGTCGTAGCCCAGCAGCGCGGCGAAACGCACCACCGTGGACTCGCTGACCCCCACCAGCTTCCCCAGCTTTCCCGCCGTCATGAAGGCGGCCTTGTCGTAGTCCGACAGGATATAGGACGCGATCCGCTTCTGGCCCTTGCTCAACTCCGGCATCCACGTCTCGATGGTATGTAGTACATCCTTGCTCATAGTCCCTCCGTGCCGCCGTTCCCGGCGGCTCCGCTTGTATTGTCAACGCGCCGCCGGAGCGGCGCAAAGGAGCCCGTCACTGCCGGCCGTCCAGCAGGCCGCGGACCTCCTGATCTGTCAAGTATCTCCACTTGCCAGCCGGCAGATCGCCAAGGCCCAGGGAGCCCTCCCGAACCCGGCAAAGCCGGTGGACCGTCAGGCCGCACAGGGCGCACATCCGCCGCACCTGGCGGTTGAGGCCCTGGTGGATGACCACGGAGAGGACCGCGGTCTCACCCGCCCGGCGCACCTCGGACACCTGGGCGGGGGCCACGGGGGAGCCGTCCTCCAGCTGCCGCAGGGCCTCCAGACGCTGGGCGCAGCCCTCCAGGGCGCCGGACACCGTCACCAGATACTCCTTCTCCAGCTGGTGGCTGGGATGGGTCAGCCGCTGGGCGAAGGCGCCGTCGTCCGTAAACAGCAGCAGCCCCTCGGAGTCCATGTCCAGCCGCCCCACGGGGTACACCCGCCCGCCGCAGCCGGCCACCAGGGCCGCCGCTGTGGGCCGCCCCCGCTCGTCGGACATCGTCGTCACACAGCCCCGGGGCTTGTGGAGCATCACATAGCGCCTTTCCCGGGAAAACACCGCCGGCGCGCCGTCCAGGGCGATGCGGTCCCGGTCGGGGTCCGCCTTATCGCCCAGGGCGGCGGGCACGCCGTTGACGGTGACCCGCCCGGCGCGCAGATACGCCTCCGCCTGGCGGCGGGAGCACAGCCCGGCGGCGGACAACAGCTTTTGCAGGCGTTCCTCCATGGTCGGCTTTTCTCCTCTTCTTCTCTATGACCGGTGGAGGAGCTTATCCCAAAAGCTCCGCTCCTCCGGAGAGGTCTGCTCCAAACGGGCCGCAGGCGCGGCGGCGATCAGATCGACACGGGCCATCTCCTGCCCGTCCAGGTAGGCGACGGCCTCCCCCACCCGCTGTCCGGGGAGCACCGGGGCGGGGATGGAGACCGGCATCCGGGCCACCACCCGCAGCGCCTCCTCCCCGGTCAGGGGGCAGGCCAGGTCGCCGTCAGCCGCCAAAGGCACCGAGGCGTCGGAGCTGCCGGTGACGGACACCGAGGCCAGCACCCTTCCGGCGGGGACCAGCGTCTCCATGTGGTAGGACGCAAAGCCCCAGTCCAGCAGGGCGGCGTGGTCCCGCCAGTCGTCGCCGTCGCTGAGGGTGACGCAGATGAGGGTCATCCCGTCCCGCTGAGCGGCGGACACCAGGGTCCGGCCCGCCGCCTTGGTGTAGCCCGTCTTGACCCCCAGGCAGCCCGGGTAGGTCCGCAGGAGCTTGTTGTGGTTGGCAAGATACCGCTCCCCGATGGTCACGGAGGAGGAGGACACGATCCGCCGGAAGTCCTCGTTTTCCAGGGCACGGCAGGTGAGGCGCGCCATATCCCGGGCGGTGGAGTAGTGGTCCTCGGCGTCCAGCCCGTTGGGGTTGGCAAAGTGGGAATCGGCCATGCCCAGGCTCTCGGCGGTCTCGTTCATCAGCGCCACAAAGTCCGCCAGCTCACCGGAGACGCAGTGGGCCACGGCCAGGGCCGCGTCGTTGCCGCTGGACAGCATCAAACCGTAGAGCAGCTCCTCCAGGGTGAGCTGGTCGCCGGGCTGAAGATACATGCTGGAGCCCTCGGCCATATCCTCCGCCGTGACGGTGTAGGCCGCCCCCAGGTCCCCGTGCTCCAGGGCCGCCAGGGCGGTCATGATCTTGGTGATGCTGGCAATGAGCCGCCGCTCGTCGGCGTTCTGCTCATAGAGCACCCTGCCGGTGGACTGCTCCACCAGGATCGCGGAGGCGGCGGAGGTCCCCACGCACCTGCCGTGCCCCGTCAGCAGCGAAAGCGCCAACACCAGGCACAGCCAGGACCGGCACACAGTTGATCTCATAAGGCACCTCCCTCAAAATCTGTCGGTGCCTCTAGTATACCGCAAAAGCGGCTCCTTCAACTGGTAACTTCTCGCGAAAACCCCTGTTCCTGTCAAGATCCGCCCGGGCATCCATTAGAAAACTAGAAAACCGAAGTTACTCCGGGAAGGTCTCCGCCTCCGCCTTTTCGGCGGTCTTTTTCTCGATCAGGTCCGAGACCTTGTTCACCACGTCGGGGACCATCTCCACGATGCGGTCCACGGTGTTCACCGGGGGCATGGCCACCGGCAGCACCCGGACCGTCCCGTCCTTGACCACCAGGAAGGACACCGGCTCCACATTGACGCCGGCCCCGATGCCGCCGGCCAGGTTGTCGGCGTTGGGGTTCTTTTTGCTGCCGAATTCGCCGCCTCCGCCGCCGAAGCCCATGCTCACCCGGGAAATGGGAATCAGGGTGACGCCGTCGGGGGTGTGGATGGGCTGGCCCACGATGGTGTTGGTGTCCACCATCTCCCGGACCTTGGCCATGGCCTCCTGCATCATGCTGTTGAGAGAGTGCTTGTTTTCCATATGCTTTCTCCTTTCATCCGCCCCGGTCAGGCGGCGCTGTTGTCCTCACTCTCCCGCTGATCGCCGGGAGGCGGGACGGATGCTTTTTGCTTCGTCTCCGCCGGCGGCGGGGACGCCAATTTACGAACATGCAGCAGCCACTTCAGGCCGCTGGCCCCGGCGCATACCGCCGTCACCAGCAGGTCCCACAGCCGCAGGGAGACGCCAATGTGGGCAATGCAGTCCGGCGCGGAGCGGCGAAAATCCAGGAACAGCCGCACATCCGCGTCCCGGACGTGGACCGCGTTGGCCGCAGCCGATCTCAGCGCCCACAGGGCCGCCGACAGCCGCCCATAGAGGATGGCCGTGGCCGCCGGGTCCTCCCCCGCCACCAGGATGTGGAGGAAGAAGGGCCGGATGCGGAGCCGCCGTCCCACCCGGCGCAGCGCCCGCCCCAGGATGGGGGGCAGCTCCTCCAGGCAGCACAGGAGCTGGTCCAGATTGAGGGAGAGCTTCTTTTTTCGGGGGGTCTCCCCGCTCTCCGATTCCTTCTCTTTTTCTTTCTCGCGCTTTTTGCGCCTGGGCTTCTTTTCCGGGCGCTCCTCCCCGCTTCTGGGGTAGAGCGTCAGCTTAACCGGCCCGTACCGTACCCGGAGAAGCAGCGCCCCGTCCTCGTAGTCCGCGTATATGTGGGCGGGGACCAGGGACAGCGCCAGGACCAGAAAAAGGAGCAGACCCAGCACCCCCAGGACCGTCCACAGGACCCCCAGCAGAATCTTTCCGACGATGGCCGCTCCCCCCTCTCCGATCACTTCTCAGTCAGTCCTCCGGCGTCTCCGGCGCCGGCACGGCGTCCGGGTCCACCACCTGCCCGTCGTCCCCCAGCCGAAGCTGGCCCTCCGCCTCCATACCCGGCAGGGCGGGCAGGTCGTCTAAGCTGGTCAGGTGGAAGAACCGCAGGAAATTCTTGGTGGTGCGGTACAGCCGGGGACGGCCCGGCACCTGGAGCCGCCCGCACTCCTCAATGAGCTTGCGGTCCAGCAGCAGCCCCACCGTATAGGAGCTGTCCACGCCCCGCACCTGGTCCACATAGGCCCGGGTGGTGGGCTGGTAATAGGCGATGATGCTGAGCACCTCCAGCGCCGGCGGGGACAGCTTTGCGGTCTTGCGGATCTCAAAGGCCCGGCGAATCATATCGGCGTAGTCCGGCGCGGAGCAGAGCTGATAGGTGTCCTCCATGGTGACCAGGCGGATGCCGCGGCGCTCATAGGCGTAGTAGTCCCCCAGCCGCTGGAGGATCTGCTGGGCCGAGAGCCGGTCGATATCCAGCGCCAGACAGATGCGGTCGATATGTACCGGCTCGCCGGAGGCAAAGAGGATGCCCTCCACGGCGGACTCCAGTTCTTTCATTTCCAACGTCATAACGAAACCTCACAGAATCGTGCTTTCAAAGGGAATCGATCTCCCCGGTCTCCCCGGTGGCGGTGACGGTGCAGTCGGTCTCGCTGCCCGCCAGACGGATGGCCCTGGCCCGGCACAGCTCCAGCACCGCAAGGAAGGTGGCCACCAGCTCGCTGCGGCTGCGGCTGCCCCGGAAGAGCCGCCGGAAGGTGGTGATCCCCGCCTCCTTCAGCCGCCGCAGGATCTCCCCCGCCTTGCTCTGGACAGGGTACGGCTCCCGGCGGACGATCTCGGTGAAATTGGTCATAGGCGGCGGCGCCCGGCGCTCGCCACGGTCCAGCGCCTCCCCCATGGCGTCCACCAGGTCCTGGGGGGAGTGGTCATAGAGATAGACCTTTCCCCGCTCCACCGGCTCCGGCGGGCGGAGCATGATGTCCCGGCCAAACTCCCCCATGGGGCCCAGCTTCGCCGCCGCGGCCTTGACGCGCTGGTAGGTCTCGGTGTTGCGCCGCTCCTCCAGGGACTTGATGAGGATGTCCATTTCGCTCTGGGCCTCCTCGTCCTCCAGGGACAGCAGCATCCGGGACTTAATGAACATCAGGTGGGCGGCCATGGTCATAAACTCGCTGGCCACCTCCAGGTCCATCTCCTGCCGCCGGGCCAGATAGGCCAGATACTGGTCTAAGATCAGGGCGATGGGGATATCCTGTATCTCGATCTTGTTTTTGCTCAGCAGGAACAGGATCAGGTCCAGGGGGCCCTCGAAATCCTCCAGGCCCTCCTTGCTCTGCACCACCTGCTCCAGCTTGAAAACAGGACTGTCCATCCCGTCACCTCGTCATCGGAAAAATAGCCCGGCCATAGCCAGGTACACCCACTGGATGGCCTGGGTGAGAAAGCTGCCGCCCACGTCCAGCCATACCAACAGCAGCAGCACCAGCATCCCGTAGCGCTCATAGCGCATAAGGGTGTAATACCACCGCTCCGGCAGCAGGGCAAAGAGCACCTTGGATCCGTCCAGAGGCGGAATGGGGATCAGGTTGAACAGCCCCAGGCCGATGCTCAGCACCGCGATGTCCAGCAGGAAATAGAACAGCCACAGGGCAAAGGTCCCGGCCGCAAGCCCCGCGGCGATCCGCGAGGCGGCGAACATGGCCGCCAGCGCCAGCAGGAAGTTGCTTGCCGGCCCCGCCAGGGAGGTAAGGGCCATACCGGCCTTTGGCCGCTTGAAATAGCGCATGTCCACCGGCACAGGCTTGGCCCAGCCGAAGCCGCACAGGAGCATACTCAGCAGCCCCAGCCAGTCGATGTGGTGCAGAGGGTTGAAGCTCAGCCGGTGCTGCCGCTTGGCGGTGGGGTCCCCCAGGGCGTAGGCCGCCAGGCCGTGGCAGGTCTCGTGGACCGTCAGGCAGATGAGCACGCAGGCCAGACGCTGGACCACGCTCAGCAGCGCCGCCCAGTTGAATTGTTCCCAAAAGCTCCGCAGGTATCCCAGCATGTTCTCCTCCGCCGCTGCCGCGCACGCGGCAGCGCCCTCTCTTGCTTTTCCCGGTCAAAGGGGCTGACGTCCCTTGCCGGGAGCCGGTATGAAAGCTATCGACTTTATAGTATACCAGACCTATCCGGAAATTACAAGTGCTGACAGCGGCCCTTTTCTCCCCCGGGCGCAGCGCGCAGCCGGGACGGCGGCTACAGGCCCTCCGGGCGGATCGTGCCGCCCTCCTCCAGATGCAATATCCGGTCAAACTGGCTCAGGTACTCCGGGGAGCGGTCGTGGGTGATCACAATGCGGGTCAGGCCCTCCAGGCCCTTTATGATGTCGTTGATGGCGTCCCGGTTCTCCGGGTCAAGGCCCGTCGTGGGTTCGTCGAGAATCAGCAGCCTGGGCTTTTTCAGCAGCACGCGGGCCAGAGCCACCCGCTGCCGCTCGCCGCCGGAGATGCTGTCGCCGAAATCCCCCAGGGGCCGGGAGCCGGTGCGTTTTGCCAGCCCCGACAGGTTCAGCCGCTCCAGCAACGACACATACTCCGGGTCCGTTTCGGATATCTGCCCGGAAAAGAGGGTGATGTTCTCAAACAGGTTGGCGTTCAGGATGTACTCGTTCTGGTTCAGGATGCCCACCATCTGATAGAGCTGGCTCTCCGGGTACGCGGAGACGTCCTGGCCGAACAGGGTGATCGAACCCTCATAGTCGGGATAGTAGCGCAGCAGGAGCTTGATCAGCGTCGTCTTCCCCTTGCCGCTCTCCCCCACGATCCCATAGTATCCGCCCTTTTGAAAGGCAAAGGAGATGTCCCGGAGCAGGTAGTCCTTCTCGCTGTCAAAGCGGAAGCTGACGTGGTCGTATACGATATCGTCCCGCGTCGTGTCCAGCGCCGGCTTCTCGCGCTCCGGCGCGGCGGACAACTCCGATCTCACCTTGTCCATCAGCGGCTTCGCCGCCTTCCGGGCCAGATGGAGCCGCAGGTAGCTGTAGACGCCGGAACCCACATAGGTCGTCAGGACCGTGCAGCTGACCAGCTGGCCAGCGGTGATCCTGCCGGATACGATCAGCCAGCCGCCGATGGCCAGCAGGACCAGCTGGCCGAAGGTATTGACCATATCCAGGGCGTTGTAGGATACGCTCTGGACGGTCTCCTGGCGCACCTGGGCCAGGGACTTGTTCCAGATGGTGTCGTGGGTGCGCTTTTTCAGCCCGGCCAGATCCAGGCCGCTGAGCTTTAGGGTCTCGTAGCCCTGGATCAGCTGCAGGAATGTAAACTGGCACGCCTCGTTTGCCGCGGATGTCTTTTCCACCAGCTTCTGGATGCGCTTTTCCAGCAACCAGGTGATAAGGTGCGGAATCGCCGAAAAAGCGGCGGAGACAAAGAACATGATATAGCTGATGCGGGCCATGGCGACGATGGAGCCGATAAACAGGACGAGGAACTGGATCTCCGCCGCGCAGTTCATATAGTAGGACTCGCAGAGATTTTCCGTGTCCATCCCCAGCAGATTCGCGTAGTAGGCGTCATTCTTCTTCCGGAAGCTGTGCAGCTCCCGGCGGAAGAAGCTGCTGATGAGGCAGTCCCGCAGGTTCGTGACGCTCTTATGGGCATACAGCTCGTTTAAATAGACCGAGCCCACAAAGATAACGTTGCTGATAACCGTGGCGGCCAGCAGAAACAGACAGGTCCCCAGCAGCCTGTCCAGCTGCCCGTTCAGGGACAGGTCGATGGCGTCCCCCATCAGCAGGCTGCTCATGATCGTGATAAGCTCTGTGATTGAGGCCAGGATGCAGCTGAGGATACAGAGGATAGCTTCCCGTTTCAAAGTGCCCTTTTTCATGTCAAACCTCCCATATGGCGGTCAATAGCGCTCAAAAGTTCTGCCCAATTATACCATGCGGCCGGGGAGATTTGCAACGGCGAGATTCCGCAGAGCGCCGCTCCCCGGTCTCCTCCGCCAGAGGCGGCGGCCCGGCCCTCCGTCTTAAGAAAAATTTTAACAGTTCCCCCCTTTCAATTTAATAGGAAAGAGTCTACAATAGCCACCAAGTTCAGGCTGTGCCCCCACCGGCAGTCAGCCATTCGGCGCAAAGGAGACATGCGGCGGCATGAAAAACGACAGGCATCTGACAGACAAAGAAAAAAAGTGGTTCGCCGGCGGCGGGATCGTTCTGTTCCTGCTCCTCAGCGCCGTGGTGTGCTGGTTCGCCGGGCGGCCTCTGATCCGCTTCATGACCCAGCCGGAGCTGTTTCGCGCCTGGGTGGATCAGCAGGGCTTCCGCGCCCACATCCTGTTTGTGGGGATGGTCATTCTCCAGGTGGTGGTGGCGGTGATTCCCGGGGAGCCCCTGGAGATCGCGGCAGGCTATGCCTTCGGCGCCTGGGAGGGCACACTGCTGTGCATCCTGGGCACCACCGTGGGCGGGGTGCTGGTGTTCCTGCTGGTGCGCCGGTTCGGCACCCGGGCGGTGGAGGTGTTCTTCGACCTGGAGAAGCTCCGCTCCCTGCGGTTCCTCCAGGACAAGCGGCGGCGGAACTTCTGGACCTTCCTGGTGTTCTTCCTGCCCGGCACGCCGAAGGACGTGCTGTGCTACTTTGTTGGGCTGACGGATATGCCCCTGGGGACCTGGGTGCTGATCTCCGCCGTGGCCCGCATCCCCTCCATCGTCACCTCCACGGTGGGCGGCAACGCCCTGGGCCTGGAGAAATACGGCTTCGCCGCCCTGGTGTTTGCCGCCACGCTGGCCGTCAGCGGCCTGGGACTGCTGATCTACCGGGCCATCTGCGCCCGGCACGAAAGGAGAGCTCAATGAGCGCGATCATTCTACTGCAGCGGCTGGGGCTGGTCATCGGGGCGCTTTTCGCTCTGTGCTACTTCTACCAGCTGATCTACATCCCTGTGGCCCTGTGGCGGAAAAAGCAGGCTGAGGAGCCGGAGCAGCCCCTGCGGCGGTACGCGGTGCTCATCGCCGCCCGGAACGAGGCGCCGGTGATCGCGGACCTCATCGACAGCATCCGCCGCCAGGACTACCCCGCCGACCACATCGTAACCTTCGTGGTGGCGGACAACTGCTCCGACGATACCGCCGCCCTGGCCCGAAACGCCGGCGCCGTGGTCTACGAGCGCTCTGACCGGGTCCACGTGGGCAAGGGCTATGCCCTGGACTACCTGCTGTCGCGCATTGGGGAGAACTGGGGGGACGACTACTTCGACGGCTACTTCGTCTTTGACGCGGACAACCTCCTGGCCCCCGATTACGTCTCCCGGATGAACCGGGTCTTCTCCCCCCGGCGGCAGATCGTCACCAGCTACCGCAACTCCAAGAATTTCGGGGACAACTGGGTCAGCGCGGGCTACGGCCTGTGGTTCATGCGGGACTCCTTCTTCCTCAACCGGCCCCGTGACCGCCTGGGCGTCAGCGCCGTGGTGGCGGGCACCGGCTTCCTCTTCAGCCGGGAGGTCATGCGCTCCTGGGGCGGCTGGCCCTTCCACTCCATGAGCGAGGACACGGAGTTCTCCGCCTGCACCATCCTCCGGGGCCAGCGCATCGCCTACTGCGACGCGGAGTTCTTTGACGAGCAGCCCACCAGCTTTCTGGTCTCCTGGCGGCAGCGGATGCGCTGGTCCAGAGGCAGCCTCACGGTCCTGGCCCAGAACTTCCGGCCCTTGGCCGCGGGGCTTTTGGGCTCCAACGCAGGGTCCTGCTTCGACCTTCTTATGATGGCCCTGCCGGCCTTCGTGCTGTCCATCGTCAGCATCCTGTGCGGCACGGGCATCACCCTGGCGGGCCTGCTGGCCGGTCAGCCGGCGGTCCCTCTGCTGCTGGCCTTTCTCCAGTCCCTGCTGGCCCCCTATCCCCTGCTGCTGCTGGCGGGGGCGGTGACCACCCTCAGCCAGTGGCGGCACATCCGCACCACGGCGGTGAAAAAGGTGCTGTACACCTTCACCTTCCCCTTTTTTATGATGACCTACGTCCCCATCGCCGTCTCCGCCCTCTTCGGCAAGGTGGAGTGGCGGCCCATCGAGCACAAGGTCTCCATGTCCATCCAGCAGCTCAAATAGCCGGACCGAAACAGACGAAGTCCGCCGCCCTCCCCTGATGGGGAGAGCGGCGGACGCATTGTTTTCATCAGATCCTGTTTACAGCTTCACGGCGGCCCGCCAGAAGTAACGGATGCTCCACACGGTCAGCACGGTCAGCAGGAAAACGCCCAGGTTGCCCCACATTTCGGGAGACAGGGCGCGCACCACCCACAGGACGCCGCTGCCGATGCGGGCCAGGAGGCTGGCGCCGCCGTCCAGGGCCGAGTCGATGGCCCGGGGAAGCACCATGAAGCTGGCGCAGAAGCACAGCCACACGATGCCGAAGCCCTTCAGGCCGAACCGCTGCTGCAGCGCCCCCAGGACGATGGACGCCACGCACAGCACCAACGCCGCCGGCAGCAGGACCTTCCACTGGAATACCACGTCCAGGGGCATCCCGTTTTCAAAGCCCGGGTACAGCGCCCCGTACAGCAGCAGCTCCAGCCGGTAGAGACCCCAGGCCACCGCTGCGCCCAGGAGGCACACCACCAGGGAGATCGCCGTGTCCCACAGGAGGAAAAGCCGCCGGGACTGGCCCATGGACACCGCCAGGCCGAACCGGGTGCTGAGGGTGGTGTTCCCCCGGGCCAGAGCGCCTACAGCCGTAGCGATGAGGGCGAAGAGGGCCCCCATGCAGGCGAAGTCCTTATCGTCGTTGAGAAAGCGGTTGATGATGAGCACCATGGCTATGCCAAAGAGGAAGAAGCCCAGCTGCCACAGCACCATGTACAGCGGCGCCTTCCGGTTTATCTTGCAGTATTTTATAAACATATGCTCTCCTCCCCTCTCACAGCTTCACTTCCTGCCGCCGCAACAGCAGCCACTGGAAAGCCATGTCCAGCAGGAACAGCACCGCCGCCGCCAGCACCAGCCACCAGGGCAGGCGCTGGAACAGCAGGTTCAGCAGCTTGGCAAGGTCCTCGGCGAGCAGCTCCTCCGCGCCGCCGGAAATGAAAAAGCCCATACAGCCGCCCATGCTGCCGCAGATAAGGACCACCAGGATCATGGCCACCCACTTCCACTTGGTAAAGAGGGTCCCCATGATGCTGCCCAGGGCGGAGGCCGCGATGAGCACCGTCAGCAGCGTCGGGATGCCGTGAAGGCCGATGGCGGATACCTCACAGGGCACCAGCGCCCAGATGACGACGCAGACCGCCAGCGTCACGGCGATGATCAGCGCCCGGTAGTAGTGAAAGCCGAAGAAGATGTTCCGCCGGGTCTCCCCCATGGAGAGCAGCAGGGGGATATAGAGGGTGTGGCAGCTCAGGTTGATCATGATCATGCACAGGACGGCGGAGATGCACAGGAAGTAGGGCACTACCGAGGCCATGACCTCCAGCTGCAGCCGGTCGGCCCCCAGGGCGGTGATGAACACCAGGATGGCCACCACCACCAGCTCGCCGCCGGCGCTCTCCCCGGTGAACCGGGTCCAGAAGCGGAGGTTACGCTTCATGCCGCTCCTCCTCCCCGCACAGGGCCACAAAGGCCCGCTGGAGGCTCACCGGCTGGACGGACACGTCCCGGCTCTCGTCCACGGCCTGGCCGGGCTTCAAAAACACGGTGACGCCCTTGCTGCGGCCCACGGTCTCCGGGTGGTGGACCTCCAGGCCGGCGGTGGCGGCGTCCACCTCCTCGATCTTGCCGCTGACGTGGCAGGCGCTGCCCACGAACTCCTGGGTGTCGGCCTCCAGCAGCACCTTGCCCTCGTGGAGGATGATGACCTCCTCCAGCACGTCGGCGGCCTCCTCGATGATGTGGGTGGATACCACGAAGGTCCGGCCCGAGGTGGTGTACTCCTCCAGCAGCAGCTTGTAGAACTGCTCTCGGGCCACCACGTCCAGGCCCGCCACCGGCTCGTCCAGGAAGGTGAAGGGCGCCTTGGAGCACAGGGCCACGATGATGGTCACCATGGACAGCATCCCCTTGCTGAGCTTGGTCATGGCCTTTTTTACGTTCAGGTCAAAGAGGGACACCAGCCGCTTTTCCATGTCCTTGTCCCAGCCCGGATAGTAGATGGACGCGATGCGCAGGTACTCCTTCACCTTCATGCCGGCAAGGCCGCTCTCGGCGCTGGTGTTCAGCTCCCGGGAGAAGCAGATCTGCTCCAGGCTCCTCCGGTTCTCCCAAACCGGCTGGCCATCCAGGGCAACGGTCCCACGGGTGGCGGGGTTCTGGGCGCTGAGGATGCTCAAAAGGGTGGTCTTGCCCGCGCCGTTGCGGCCGATGAGGCCGTAGATCTTCCCCTGCTCCAGGGTAAGGGTCACGTCTTGCAGGACCTCCTTGCCGGAGTATACCTTGGTGATGTTCTCGCATGTCAGGTTCATAATTCTCTCTCTCCTATCATGGTCAGTAATTCTTGCTTGGTGATGCCCAGGCTCCTGGCCTCTGCCAGCAGCGGGGCGATGTGGTCCCGGGCGAAGGCCGCCCGCCGCTTGGTCAGGATCTTTTCCCTGGCGCCCCGGGAGACAAACATGCCGATGCCCCGGCGCTTGTAGAGGATGCCGTCGTCCACCAGCAGATTGACGCCCTTGGCGGCGGTGGCGGGGTTGATGGTGTAGAGCTTCGCCAGCTCGTTGGTGCTGGGCACCTGCTCCTCCTCCAGGAGAATACCCCGCAGGATATCCGTCTCGATCATCTCGCTGATCTGCAGGTAAATGGACTTTTGCTCCGTCAGCTGCTCATTCAAACAGGTCCCTCCTTTGCTAGTTGAGTGGTTCATTACTTGTGTAACTAACCATAGCACCACATGAACGATTTGTCAATAGGAAAACCTGGAATTTTTGCATATTATTTTCAGCGCGGCCCAGGTCCTTCCGCCGCAATACAAGGGGCCCGCCTAAGCGGGCCCCTTGCCTCTTGTTTTGAACGGTATCGCACAAAACGAAAGTCAGTCGGTGACGGTTACATGGAATCGATTCTGATAATACGGCGCGATCTGATCCATATAGAAACTGATGTACTTATCCGCGGCGATCAGTTCCGGGCTGGTGCCGGTAGCGGATGTAAATTCCTCATAAGTCCGCCCTGCACTCTCCGCTTGGGCGCGGAGAACCGCCTCACAGTCCTCCATGGAGAACTCCACCCCTTCACGGGCGGCGGCAGCCATGCCCAAAGCGCAGAGCTTGGCGTTGTATTCGCACTTGACCGCAATGGCCTCCCGAACCTCCTCTTCCGATGCTGTCACAGGCTTTGAGGCAATCTCACGGAGTATATCGAGCTCTGTCACAGGCGCGCCGCTGCGGTCCGCATTTGCCTGCTCCGCCTCGTTTCTGGCCTGCGCAATGCACAAATTGACGGTGACGGCACAAACGCCCTCCTTCCTGCTCACCGGGGTAAATTCCGAGCGCTCTACAACGTGCTTCGTTACATACTCAGTGATAGTCTCCTCCCGGTCCCGGCGAAGACGCTCCGCCCTGCGGTCAATGAGGTGCTTCTCATACTCCGCCACAGTGCTGACCCCTTCGATTCCCAGACGCTTTACGATCTCGTCGGTGAACTCCGGAACGCTCCGGCGCTTGATGGAGGTGACGGTGACAGGCATCATACTGCCCCACAGGGAGATCCGGCGCGTTTCGCCAACCATGGCCCCCAGGAGCGCCCGCTCCGCATCCGCCTGGAAGAAGCCGCGGCCTGCGGAAAAGTGGGCTTCGGCAGCGCCGCCCTCGGCGGAGTCATCCGGGTATTTCACCGCCACGATATCGCCTGGCTGCATGGGGCCGTCCACAGGGATGATGGTCAGGAAGCGCTCCGCTGCGTCCCGAGCGCCGTTCTTGAGGATGCTTTTCGATATCTTCAGCTCAAAGAGGGCCTCCGGGACGTCGATCTCACAAAAGTCCGGCCCGGATATGATCCTTGTACCGCACTCCATGCTCACTCCTCCTCCAGGCACGCCTTCACCGCCGCGGCCAGCTGATCCGGACAGGACTGACCGCCGTGACAGTCTATCCCCTGACAGCGACGCACGACCTCCTCGGCCCTCAGGCCCTCAGCCAGGGCGGCTACGCCCTGGGTATTGCCGCGGCATCCCCCGCAGAAGCGGATGTTGAAGAGCCGCCCGTCCACCAGATCAAAGCTGATCTCCGAGGCACACACGCCGCCTCGGGTTTTATAGGTATAGTGCTTATCCATACATGCAGTCCCCGTTACGCAGATCAGAAATCGGGGGTCACGCCCAAGCCCTCTACAAGGGCGTTATACGCCGCGTCCATGGCCTCAAAGATTTCCTCGTCAGTAGTGGGTGAATATGTGAAGGCTACTGTACCAACGAGATGATCTACGGGCTGGAGATAAAGGCTCTCGTCAAAGGTGTGGTTTTCACGGACATAGCTCAGGAATGCGGGAACATCCGCTGCAGGGTTGTCTTCGTCAAAAAGGTAGATATTGATTGAACACAACCCCGTAGAGTCCGCATAGAGAACATTGCCGCTGAGTGCGGTGCCCGCCCAAACATCGGTCCCACTGATATAGAGCGCCTCTGAATCTGTGAATACACCCGCCTCAGTAAAATAGTTCACAAAGTCGTCGGTGGTCCACTCGTTGATATCCGTGGGATAGCCCTCAAGGCTGACGGTATTGCCGGCGCTGTCGGGATCGCCGTCGGTGTTGTTCGTCTCCCCGCAGGCGGCGAGGGACAACGCAAGCATGAGCGCCAGGATCATAGCGATGATTTTTTTCATGATATATTTCTCCTTATTTTTTATTATTTTGATCAGGCGTTTGCCTGAATCAAAGCTTGGAGCGTTGGACTTTTCTGCAGGACCTCCTCGCGGGGGCCGGATGCCTCCACTACGCCGTCGTGCAAAGCCACCACATGGTCGGCCCTGCGGAGCATATCCATATTGTGGGATATCATCACCGTGGTGCGGCCCTTCATGAGCCTCATAAGGGCCGTGGTGACCTCCCGCTCGGAGTAGATGTCCATATTGCTGGTAGCCTCATCCAGCAGAAGGTAGGCCGGGTCCAGTATCACCGCGCGGGCGATGGCCAGCCTCTGGCGCTGGCCGCCGGAGAGGCGGGAGCCGTTCTGGCCGATGACGTAATCGTATCCGCCGGGAAGGTCCCGGATAAACGTATCGGCGCAGGCGAGGCGTGCGGCGGCCTCCAGCTCCTGGTCGGTGACCTCCCGATCCATGCCGTAGACCAGGTTTTCCCGGATAGTACCCTCAAAGAGCTGGGGCTCCTGGAGCACATAGGCGATGCTCTGCCGCCACTCCTGAAGGTGGAAATCCTCCGCCGGGGTGTCGCCGAAACGGATCTCCCCGGATGTGGGGGTGTAGAAGCGCTCGATGAGCTTGAAGATGGTGGTCTTACCGGACCCGTTGGGACCCACGAGCATGGTGAGCTTCCCCTTCGGGATGGTGAAGGACACATTTTGCAGTACGATCTTCTCTCCGTAGCCGAAGCTCACGTTGTCGAAGGCCAGGTCCCGGTCCTCCACGTCCATGCTCTCCCGTCGCTCGTAGACCTCCTCTGGCTCGGCAGCGAGACCAGCGATGTAATAGAGGGTGCCGTTGTAGGTCATCCAGGTGGTGTAGAGAGAGGGCAGGGCCATCAGGGTCCCATAGGCCATGATGAGGTACTGCTGGAAGGAGACCAGCTCCGTGAGGGTTATCTTTCCCTCCCGGACCAGCGGTACGCCCATCACAAAGACAAGTATGCTGAGCATGTTGTTGAGGGAGCCGCTGAAAATGCCGGACACCTGCGACAGCAGGGCTTTGTAAAGCTCCGCCATGAAGTAGCTCTTTGTGGCAGCCATCCCCAGGGCGGTCTCCTCGTCCTCGGAGTGGAGCTGTTTCACCTGGGTAAAGAAGCTCAGGTGCTCGGCCAGATACGCTGTCATCTCCGCGCTGGCCCTGCGGCCCCGGCGCTCCCGCAGGAACATCAGCCGCCCCTCGAGCCAGACGCTGAAGAGGGTCCAGACGATGATCACCGGGAGGATCCCCACCATTGACACGTCGATGGCGGACATGCTGGTGATGCTCATGTAGGCGGACACAATGCTGGTGATGAAGCCGAACATGGCGACAAGAAGCGTGTTGGCATCACCACAGTCCCGGGTGATCCAGGATACGATCTGTGAGGCGTTGCGCTCATAAGAGCTCATGCTGAGCCTCATGGAGTGGTTGATGAGCTTGTCCTGCAGCCTTTTGTTCATCATCGCTGAAGCGTAGAAGGCCGGAATGCTGGGAATGATTCCGTTTACCAGCGGCGTCACGATGATAAAGAGGAGGTATCCCGCCACCATCCCGGGCTGGGAGATATCCCCGATCTGCATACTGCTGCTATAGGGAACGGAGAGGAGCATCACCTTGGTGCCGATGATGCCCAGGAGCATCTGGCATATGTAGAGATGCCAGGGGATTCGAAGGCCCCGGTACAGGCCAAGTGTCCGGCGGAACATGCCCTTTTTCTTTTCGGTGGTCATTTCGTCACCTCCGCTCCGCAAAAGCTTCTGAGGAACTGGCTGGTCTTGGACGCCTCGTCAACTGTGCCCTGGGCGCTGACCACGCCATCCTCCACCACCACGACCCGTTGTACCAGTGACAGCACAGCCGGCGTGTGGGCAATTATGATAATGCATCTGTCCCTGGCGGATTCCCGCAGGGTTTCCAGAAGCTCGCCGGCGGCAATGGCGTCCATAGCGGAGGTGGGCTCGTCGAGAATGAAATATCTTGCCTTAGAGAGCAGAGCCCTCGCCAGGGTGAGCCGCTGGCGCTGGCCGCCGGAGAGGTTCTTGCCATACTCCTCAACGCGGGTGTCCAGACCCTCCGGCATACTCATGACAAAATCGTAGGCCCGCGCCTGCTTCAGCGCCCGGACCAGCTCCTCATCGGAGACCTTCCCGTTTCCATAGCACACATTCTGCCGGATGGTTCCGGAGAAGAGCATCCCGTCCTGGGAGACCATGACAAACTGTTTCCGATAGTCCCGGAGGGCGTAGCCGTTCACCGGACGTCCGGCCACGGTGATCTCCCCCTCCTGGGGGGTATAGAGGCGCATCAGCAAATTTGCCAGGGTGGTCTTGCCGCAGCCGCTGACGCCCAGCAGGGCGGTGACGCAGTTGTCCGGGAAGACGCAGTTCACGCCGTTCAGCACTGTCTGCCCGTCCTCATAGCCAAAGCGCACGTTCTGGAGCTCCAGATCTCCCCGCAGATCCACACAGGGTTCGCCGCTCAGATCCTCCTCCGGGGCGTCCATGATCTCAGCAATCCGTTCGGCCCGGCCCTGGAGTACCTTTACGTTATTCCAGTAGAGGAGGAAGGAGTTGACCGCGTCGCTGAATATACTGCTGAACATAAAGAATGATACCCAGGCTCTGGTGGTTATGGCTCCGTCTCTCAGGAGGAATGCGGCCACCAGCGTCATGACGGCGGCTCTCGCCATGTTCACCACCGCCTTTGATAGGTCCTCAAGCTGACCAAGCCAGCCGGATTTGATGCTGATGTGGTAGAGCCGGGCGGTGAGCTCCGTGCCCTTCTCGGCCTCCCGCTTCTCCTTGCCGA
The DNA here is from genome assembly GCA_048404665.1 of Candidatus Pelethomonas sp. Lineage (GTDB taxonomy): Bacteria > Bacillota > Clostridia > Oscillospirales > Oscillospiraceae > Pelethomonas. The sequence goes on along the minus strand of DBFJQM010000016.1, from coordinate 25,208 downwards.
AAGCCTTGGCAAGGGGGATGTTCGTTATCATTTCCGCCAGGCGCGAGGTCAGTGTGGCCTTCACCGCGTTGCCTCTCTGGGAGATGGAGTAATTTACGCGCCCGAACACTACCGTCAGCACCACCCGGATCGGTATGAACACCAGCAGGATCACGCTGAGCCGCCAGTCATATTTGAATACCCGTTTGAACACCGCGAAGGAGGTGTACACCGCTGTAAAAAGGGGCAGGATGAAGAGCAGCACCGTCAGGCTCATCACCTCCGCGTTATCCACGATGCGGTATATGGCCTCTCTGGGGTTCTCCCGCTTGAAGTAGCTCATAGGCAGCCGCATGATCTTCTTGATGAGGGCGTTTCTCATGTTCTGATTCATGCGCTCCCTGGTCATCCATTCCACGAAATTAAAAAGATTTCCCACCAGAAGATTGATAACGATCACCAAAATGAGCTTTAGCACCAGTCCCGCGCTGGTGTCGCCGGCATAAAGCTGGGCTGTGTAGTCCGTTTCATTGATACCCAGATTCACCTTGGCCACGTCCATCACAAGATAGACCGCCAGCATCACCCACGGGAGACGGCACCTGACAAGAAGCAGCGCGAAACGCCTCCATATGCCCTTCTTCGGCTTTAGCTGGAGCCGATCCGGATCTTCTGCGCGTCTCTTCAAATTTACCACCCGCCTTATTCTTTTTGTGTTGGTGCTTGCTTTGCAGCGCAATACTACTTTATCAGCAAAAAGAGAGGCGCACAATAGGTGTTCCCCATTGTGCGCCAAAAGCGACCTATTTTGTGAAGATGCGGATTCCAAGCTCCCCCAGCTGCTCTACCAGACTTTCGTATTTCGCGCGGGATACAGGGATGAGCTCTGCGGAGCCGCGCAGGGACGCATCGAAGATCCGCCGTCTGGTCTCGCGGATACCTTCCACCCGGTAGAGCGAGATGATATAGGACTGGTGACAGTAGAAGAAACCACACTCGGCGAGCATCTCCTCCAGTTCCCGCATGGTATAGTTGGCGATGCGCAGGGTCTCCTTCTCGGTGTGAAGGAAGTTCTTCTTGCACATGTGCTCCACGTAGACGATGTCCCGCACATCTAAGATCCGGTAGCCCTGAAGAAGCCTGAACATCAGCTGAGCGGGCGGCTGTTCCCGATTGACAGTAAGCCGCCGCCGGACCTCGTCCAGGGTCTGACTGAGCTTTTTCTGGTTTATGGGTTTTGTCAGAAAGTTGACCGGCTGGAAGTCGTAGCCATCAATGGCGTAGGAGGAGTGGCCGGTAAGGAAGACTATCATCAGCTGCGGGTACTCCTGACGGAGCCGCCGGGCTATGTGAAAGCCAGACTCCCGGTCCAGCTCAATATCCAAAAGGATAAGGTGGGCCGGCCTCTCTCCCAGAAAACGGAAGAGCTCCGCACTCCTCTCAAACTGTCCCACGACCTCTACGTCCGGGAACTCCGCCAGCGCCCCCAGTGCCGCCAGGCGCGAGTTTTCGTTGTCGTCAAGAATCAAGGTCCTGATATTCATCCTCTTCCTCCTCTCCCGTGAGGTGCACCCTGTTGGGGATGTTCACGACCAGACGGATGGTGTCGCCCTTGAAGAAAGGGTATACCCTGCCGCCGTAGCTCTCCACCGTCCGCAGGACCATGGCAAGGCCAATGCCCTCGTGGTCCCGCTTGGTGGACCAACCGGTCTCAAACATGCGGGCGATCCGGTCCTTGTCACCGGTGAACCTGTTCTCTGCGATGATCACCGTATTGCTCCGGCGCTTGAAGATGCGCAGATCAATGCCCTGGGCCCTGTCCTCCAGTGTGTCCAGCGCGTCGATTGCGTTTTGCAGGAGGTTCCCGATGATCTTGTTGCACTCAAAGCCGTTACAAACGGTATCGCTCATATCGTAGGTAATGTGGTAGGTGATGTCAGAGCCCCGGCGGCGGGCCTCCTCACGCATGTTCAGAAGCAGCGAACCCACCACCGGGTCGCCCACGGGCATGATGTCGTTGATAGCGTTCACCTCGGCAACCATCCTGTTCACATACTCCTGGCATTTTTCAAAGGAGCCGCTCTTAAGAAGACCGGAAATGGCGTTCAGATGCAGATTCAGGTCATGGCGCTGGGAGCGTATGGTATTGATATAGTCCCGGGACTCCCGCTGCCACCGGCTCATAGCGTCGTTGAGGGTTGTCAGCGTCAGCCGGTAGGCCATCTCCCGCTGGATCACGAGAATCAGCAGGTACACCGCAAGAAACCCCACGGACGCAAGAAGCCCCGCCAGAATGTTGAAGCTCCCGCCGGCCAGAAGCACGCAGGCAACCAGCAGAATTTCCGGCACGAGTATGGCGCAGGGAATCAGGCTGACCACCAGACGCTCCCGTTCATCCACTGCGGCAAGTTTCTCCTCAAGCCCGCCGGAACGCCTCTTTTCGGTGTTGGCAGCGCCAAGCACCGCGCACAGCAAAAATGCCGCCAGGAAGATGCCGTAAGACCAGATTTCGTCACCTGCCAGGCAAAGAGGCAGCAACGCCAGGTCGCCCCCCAGAAAGAGGCATGCCGCAGCGGTCACGTGCCCGTGCCGCCGCGCTTCTGCCGCCAGGTATACGGTCTCCCCGGCCAGAAGCGCCGCCGGGAACGCCCCCGGCGGCCATAGAACCGTCATTGCCAGATTCGCGCATCCCCCCGCGGCAGCGCAGAGCGCAGTGAGGCTTGCCCTCGGAAGCCTGTCACGCAGGCAGAACTCAGTCAGGAGCACCGCCGTCACCAGTGCTGTCACACCCGTCAGCCACCCCCACATATCGCTCCCCCCTTTTCGGAGAAATCATAGCAAAAAACCAGGGGAAACGCAACAGCTTTTTGATAGGCGTTCCATACCGCTTTGCGGCAGCTAGTCAGTACAAAGGCCCGGACCAGCTTGCGTCAGCCAGTCCGGGCCTTGTGTTATGGAGTTATGCGCTGGACGATCAGCCCATGACCTCGCCGCCGGGGGCGGAGTGGGCGGTGGACCAGACGCGCTCCAGGGCGGCCCAATCCCGCTCGGGGAGCTTGGCGATCCACTCCTCCGCCTCCACCGTCTCCCAGCCCTCCGGGACAAAGGTCCACAGGTAGTCGTGGGAGTTGGTGGCCTCCTGGATCTGGGCGTAGTACCAGACCTCCGGGGCCTGGTTGTCAGGCCAGGTGATCATGATCTCCCAGGGCAGCAGGTGGTCCCTGTGGGGCTTACGGCCCAGGGTGCGGTTGACGATGGTGCAGGTCTCCGCCCGGGTGATGGCCGCGTCGGGCCGGAAGGTCCCGTCGGGGTAGCCCTCAATGAGCCCCAGGGCGCTGGCGGCGGCCACAAAGCTGGCGTACCACTCATTGCCTGTCACGTCCGTGAAGTTCCCCAGATAGCCGAAATATTGGTCCGCGTACTGGAAGAAGCTCACCGCGATCTTGGTCAGCTCCGCCCGGGTGATGGCCGCGTCAGGCCGGAAGCTCCCGTCAGGATAGCCGGAGATGATGCCCATGTTGCTGAGGGTGGAGATGGCGTTGTTGTACCAGCCATCATAGGGCACGTCGGTGTAGCTGTTGACCTGACACCAGTAGGTCTCCCGGGCCTCGTCGGTGAGGAGGCGGAAGAAGATGGTCGCCACCTCCGCCCGGGTGATGGGACCGTCCGGCCGCACGGTACCGTCGGGATAGCCGATGATGTAGGCCACATGGTCCTTGGCGTTCAGGTCCTCCGGCGGCGTAACGGGACCCGGGTCCACCGGCGGGATGTAGGGCTGCTGGACCCAGACCGCCGCGTCGTCTGCATCGGTGACCTGCTTCCCATCGTCCGTCGTGCCGACAGCCACGGCGGTGTTGACGAAAGAGCCGGCGACCGCCGCCTGGGCCGTAAACCACCGGGTCTCCCCCGCTCCCGCAGCCAGCGGGAAGGTCCAGCTCTGGGGGTCGGCGGACGCCAGCCCGGCGGGCAGGATGTCGCTCAGCGTCACGTTCAAAGTAACGTTGCCGGTGTTGGTGACGGTGATCTCATAGGTCAGCAGGTCGTACAGGTTTACCGCGCCGCCGCCGTAGGGCAGGCCGTTGACAAGGGCCAGGGTCTTGACCACGTCGATGCCCGGCTTAGGCTCCGGCGTAGGATCATCCGGCCCGGGGCCGGGGTCTGTTTTGACGTAGTAGACCTTGATAACACCGCCGTTTTCGATGGCATCCGGGATCGTCTCCGGGTCTGTCTTTTCAAACCTGTACCCTGTATACTTGTCTACGGTGTTGATGCTCCCCTTGTCCACAGACAAGGTGTCAGGTTCGGAAGCCGGGACGGTTTTCGTCACCACCTGGGTATCATCACCGACCAAAACGCCGTCCTTGTAGTACTCGACGGTATAGCTCAGTTCCTTCGTCGGATTTTCCTCCAGGACATAGTACAGCTTGACGACGACGTTCTGGTCCTCCGCCGCAATTGTCCCGGATATCGTGCCGTCCCCCTTGACAGCGTCGGTCACCTCGGTTTCCGCACTGTCGTCAGTTCTTGTAAACACCTGCGTCCGGTCAGGGGCATAGGCGTAGCGCTGTTCGCCCACTTGGATGGTACTGGGGGCGGTGTAGTTGGCTGCCGCGTCCGGGGTAACCGCGACCTTGACCCGCCACTCCGCGCCAACGGCAGCGGCGAAGGGATTGGCCTGGCCGGTGGTAGGATCAGGCGTCAGCGTCGCCGTCTCGCCACTCACATAGTAGTACTCCACCGTTACCGACCCTTTTGGGACGTAGGTGTTGGTGAAGGGCAGGCCGGTGTCGGACACATAGGCAGCTCCGGTTCCATCATCCGCATTGTACACCGCGGCCGCGGTCAGCGTGCCCTTCCCGTCATCGGTCACGATTACGGTCACGGTGTAATACGCCGGGGTGCAGGTCATGCCGGACCCAGCGCTCATTACCTCAGAGACCTTGAAGGTGTAGATCCCAGCCTTGGTGAAGGTAATGCTGCCGAAGCTGCCGCTGCCGGCGTGGGTCCCATCGGCTGCGGTGTCCGTGATCGTGATTTGGGCCAGCTCAGGCAGCGCCGCGCCATCCGGATTTCCTGCGTCCGCCTCGATCTGGAACACAGCGGAGAAAGCCGTGTCGCCCCGGAGACGGGCGGTAAGCGCCGGCGTCCAGGTCTTGCTGACCTTGAGGGCCAGCGTGGCGGGCGTGGGGGCGTAGGTGTTGGTGAAGGTCACAGTGGAGTCCTTGACAACATCCCCATATGTGACCGCTCCATTTTCACCCGGTGTGCCCTTCCTGTAGGAGACTTTCGCCACACCGCCAGTGACCGTTACGGTGATCTCATAGACAGTACCGTCGTATTGGACGCCGCCGAGGCTGCCCGGATTTTCCCTGAGCGTATAGGTGTAGGTACCGTCGTCCAGGTTGCTGAGTATAAAGGCAGCAGCCTTGTCAGCGTTACTGAAATCTATTGTCTGCGGTGCAAACGTCTGCTGGGTCTGCGTATCGGCCGCCTGATGGGTCAGTTCAAAGGTGAAGCTGTCGCCGGCCTTCCACTCTCTTCCCACCAGGTCCTTCTTCACAATGATCTTAGCCTCGCCGGGGGTGTAGGTGTTGGTGTAAGTCACGGCGTCGGCCTGGCCGGGGGTGGTAAGGGTGGCGGTGGCGGTGCGAGACTCTTGTACATCATTGCTGTTGATCTTGGCCGTCGTCGTGTACGGGAGGACCTCCTGCTCCGTGACGGTGTAGGTGGTGCCTACGGGCAGGCCGCTGATGGTCAGCGTCTCCCCCGCCGCCAGGGTCAGGGTCAGCCCCTGCTTGCCGGCCTCCTGGATGAAATGAGCCCCGCTGTTTGTGGGCACCACCGCAGAGATGTAGTGCCGCGTGGCTGCGGTCACTTTCCCGCCCTCGTCAAGGCCCGCCGGGTCCGCCGCGATGGTCAGCGTACCGGTCTCGACTTCGGCGCCATCCTTCGTCACCGCGTAGGGGTACTCCCCTACCAGCACGGGGTCCGGCAAGTCGATATCCCCCACATGAAGCTCGGTCCGGTTTTCGTCTTGAATGAACTTCTGCGGTACATAGGTGAAGCTCAGGTCGAAGGGGAAGCTGGCGTTCTCCGGCGCGACCCGCGCTGCCGTGTTCACCACCTTGCTGATGCTCAGGCTGGTCTGGGCGCGGCTGGCGAAGCGGACCATGGTGCTGCCGCTGAACAGGCCGGTGAGGATCTTATTGCCGAAGGAGGTGTAACCGTTTCTTATGTTCAGATCGCTTGCATCAGGCTCTACTGTCGGCAGAGGAGTCTTTTTGCTGGTCTCCTGGGCAATCATTATCTTTTCGGCATCAGTTAGATTCTCTAAAACATCGCTGTAGTTCTTGCCTTGGTCGTAAATCCCGTAATAGTTCTGGGTGAGCAGGTCCCAGTTCCAGCCGCTGGCGGACACGTAGCCTGAAGGATTTTCGGTTTCACTCAGCTCATTTGTTTTGCCGAGGGCGTCCGAGCCTGTAGCGTACACATACTCAAGGGCCGCGTCGGGGCTGTATACGCGCCACTTTCTCTGAAGATTTATGTTGCCACGGCTGCTGACCTCCTGCCAGAGCTGGCTCAGCTCAGCGGCACTCACATCCCGTCCCGCAAACGTGCCATCTTTTTTCGCCGTGGCCCGGAGGGCGTAGATGTCGGTCAGCGTGTTGTCCACGTCGCCGGCGGAGCCGAAGTTGGACATGGTGTTCACCAGACTGCCGGGGCCGATCAGAACGGAGATGCCGTCGTAGTCGCCATAGGGGATGCCCTTGGTGTTGTCAATGCCCCTGGTGCCCGCGTCACCGGCGTAGGCGTGGACACCGTCCGCGTCCACGATGACCTTGACGATCTCCTTGTTGGGGGCGTAGCCGGCGGGAGGCGCAGTCTCTACCAGGTAGTAGACGCCGCTGGCCAGATGCCCAAACACCGCCGCGCCCTTGACGTTGATAAAGGAGTGGTCCCTGGCCTTCGGGCTTGTTTCCGAAACGCTGTTCAGGTCCTTCTCCAAATCGGTGGTGATCACGGTTTGCAGAGGCGCTGCTCCAGGCTTTAGGGTCAGGGTGCCGTCAGCACCAATATCAACACTCTTCTCGCCATACAGCGCAAACTTTGCGCCGGGTACGGTGTTGCCCACGCCGTCCAGGCGCTGGACGATCAGGCGGTTCTCGATGTTGGGCACGTTGACGGTGGCGCCGAAGTCCCGCTCAAAGCTGCTGGCGCGGTGATTTACACGTTTGGTCAGCGCACCGGTCATCGTAGTAAAATCATTCGCCTCGGAAACATAGAAGCCGGTAGCAAATTTCACTTTGGAAATATCATCTGTATGAGCCAAATTTCCATCGGAATCGGCCAGCATGAAGTAGTAGGAGTCGATCTCGCCGGGGAGGTCGGGAATGGTGGCGTTATAGCTGCCGGAGGCCGCCGGGGTGAACCTATAGGCCAGCCCATCCAGGGAGCCGCCGTTTTCCTTGGCGTATTGACCGATCAGATAGCCCAGCCTCGCGGCGTATTCGCCATCGTCTTCGCCGGTTTGCAGCACCCGGGTGATCTGCCAGCCCTCTTCGTCGCTGCCGTGGACCAGCCCCCAGTTGGACATCCTGCCGAGATCATCCTGGCTCTGCGGGGGCGTATCGCCCAGCCAGCCCAGGACCACGGCGAACATGCCGACCTTACCCTGATATTTTCCATCAGACAATTTGGCTTTTGAATTATCCTGCAGAGTGACTTCCTCGGGGGCGCGGATGATGACGTTGGGGGTGGCGTAGACGCCGTTGTTCCAGCGGTCGTTGGACCGGAGGATGTAGGTGCCGTTGATCCTCTCCAGACGGAGGGAGATCTTGCCCAGCGTGCGGTAGCCCCGGGCGTTCAGCTCGGCGCTGTTGGTCTCCTCCAGCTCCAGCAGCAGGGCGTTATGATACTCCAGGCCGCCGGAGGATATCACCGTTCCCACAATGTTATCGTAGTAGCTGGTGTACAGGTCCGCCAGGCTGACCAGCTTCCCAGCTTTGGAGCCCATTTCGGAGCTATAGAGCAGGGTCAGGCTGCCATCCGTATTGGTCTCGCCGGTGGCCACCGTTTTGACTACTTCCGTTGAATTTCCGGACGTCCACTCGTAGTCCAGAAGGCTATCCCTGCCGCCGATTACCGGCTTCACCACGCTCAGCTGGAACTTTACGCCGGAAATGGGCTCGCCGTCCTGATCCACCTTCTTGATGTACGTGGGAGGGATCTCCTCCAGGTTGAATTGCAGCTTCATGTTGGACAGGCCGCCGCCGCGCTCCAGATAGAAGAAGTCCAGGGTGTGGTAGGTACCGTCGGCAAAGATCCAATTCCCACCTGCTTTCTTAAAGGTGTAGGTGTTGTCGTTGACGGTGATATCGGCAAACTCGGCATTTCCTTCGTCTGTGACTGCTTCGCCCTTGACAAGAGTACCGTCAGACAACTTCGCTGCTTTGAAATATTGGATCTGTGCTGAGGCCGAAGCTTTCCTGTATTGCCCAAAGATGGTGCTGGCAGCAGCGCCGGCGGCATCGTACTCGACAGCGCCGGTGGCGAAATTGATTTTCACGCCGGCGGCGTCGTGGATGCCGCCCACATCCCCCACCAGCACGCCGTCGATGAAGATCCACACGTCGTCGTCTCCGGTAAACTCGTAGGTGACGTCATGCCCCAGGTCCGTCTTGCCGTTGGCCGACTGGATGAACTGGGTGGTCATGTGGGCGCCGAAGAAGTGGTTCAGGTCGTTGCTCTTACCGTTGGTGGCGGGATTCCCGTTCTGTCCAATGTACCCCTTCCCATCCGGCGTCGCTTCGTCAAAGGGGAAAAATCCCAAGCATTCCGTTCCGGCCGGGAGATCGTACAGGGTAAACTTCTTATACGCTTCGCTGCTTGGGTCCGTCTCAAGCTGCGCGGCGGTCCTGTCGCTGTCAAAGTAGTAGTAGCCCGCCTGGTTCACCCGGAACAGGCCCTGGGCATTGGTGTAAACCGTCTTGGCGTCAGGCGCTATATCATTGCTGAACAAATAGGCGAGGGATTTTTCCTCTGTTTGAGATGGGTTTTCCAGGCCCGTATTTAGACCGGCCGCCAGCACCGGGAAACCGTCCACCAGGGTGGGCTTGACGATGCCCTGGAATAGAGCGCTGCTTCCGGTCCATACGTTGATGTTGCTTTTATATGCGCCCGGGCCCGCCGTTGTAAATTTCAGCGAACTATGCTTGTTGATGCCGGAGGTTGCATTGTCGCCGGTGGTCAGCGGCAGTCCGTTACTATCGCCGTCGTTTTCAATTGGCTTGGTCACCCAATAATCGAATATGTCGATGGTGGTGCCCAGAGGGGACACGCCCTCGACCTTTGTGCCGGGAGTTGGGGTGATGATGTTTTCCACCGGGCAAAGAACATGACGGATATAAGCTGCGCTGTCAACGGTTCCATCGTTCTCCGCCCATCCGCCGAAGATATTACTATCACGACTGATGGCAATGTTATATTCCGTTTCCTCTATCGTGATCGTGGAATAAAGGCGGTACTTCCCATCACTCCTTAAATCAGCAACAATTGGAGGCACGCCAACTTTCGAGTCTGCCAATTCAAACCTTCCAACACCAGCAACATGATCCGGATTTGCAGATGGAATAATTTTAAGGTACTTTGTCTGACCGTTGATCTCCGTTTTGATATAGTACTTGTTCGCTTCTCCGGCAGACTCAAATGTCCAGACAGCGATCTTTTCTTTATCCGAAGCGTTGCAGTGGAGAGACCATTCCCCGCTGTCATTTCGCTGAGGTGCGCTGGCAAGCTGTATGTTCTTGAGCGCAGATGTATCGCTATCAGAAAACTCCGCCGTCATGGCATAACTGCCATTCACAATGGCGAAGGTCTTGCCGTCCAGGGGGTCCGGCTCCCCCTCTGCCCGGGCGGTGAAGGCAGCGGGCGGAATCAGGCCGCCGGCCATGACCAGGGCCAGAAGCAAGCTGAGAAAACGCTTTATGTTCTTCATACCGGTTCTCCTTCCAAGTTACTGAACCGCCTGGGCACCGCGGGCTGTCCGGCGGGAACAACTCCAACGAACCATTCACCATGGTCCTCTTTTATTGCCTTATATCATACTACAAAGCGGCCGCAATGGCAAGATGGTCTATACGGAAAGCTGACGAAAAAATCCAGCCAAACTTTGGCACTCAGGGGCTTAACCGGCAAAAAACGGTCCGGCGGGGGTTCAGGACCCCTGCCGGACCGCTTTTCGTTTCACGCAGACTGCTTCAGCCGTTACAATTGCCGTGGCGGCACTCATGACCCTGGCCGCCGTGGTGAGCGCAGGAGCCGCAGTCGTGGCCCTCGCCCTCGTGGTGGTGATTGCAGACGGTGTTGGGGTCAAACCGCAGGGAGCCGTTTAAGAACGCCTCCACCGCCTGGTCCGCCATGCCGATGACGCCGGGGTAGAGCATGATGCCCTGCTCCATGAGGGCGGCCCGGGCGCCGCCGCCGATGCCGCCGCAGATAAGCACGTCGGCCTTCATCTGGGCCAGTAGGGCCGCCAGGGCGCCGTGGCCGGTGCCGTCGGTGGGCAGGGTAACGGAGCTGACCACCTTGCCGTTTTCCACCTGATAGAGCTTGAACAGCTCCGTGTGACCGAAGTGCTGAAAGATCTGTCCACTCTCGTTGTCGTAGGTAACTGCGATGCGCATAGCAGTGTCCTTCCTTCCCAAAATCTTGTTGATAGCTTCGTCATGCTTCCCGCGCGAAACGATGTTTCGCGCCAGTAAAGTTCTTTTGATACTTTTCTTTCAAGAAAAGTATATATGCCGCATATGCCGCCTTACAGCGCCTCCAGGGACGCGGTGAGCTGGGCGATGAGGGCGCGGAGCTTCTCCGCCTGGTCCCGCTGGTTCTGGACGATATGGGCGGGAGCCTTGGAGGTAAATGCCTCGTTGGACAGCTTGGCCTCGATGCCCCGCAGATGTCCCTCCGCCTTCTCCTTCTCCTTGGTCAGGCGCTGGCGCTCGGCGTCCAGGTCCACCAGCTCCGCCAGGGGCATGAACAGCCGGGCGGCGTGGGTGATGACCTCCACCATGCCCTTTTCCCGCATCTCGTCGCTGGACCCGGCCTGGGCGGCGGGGATGACCTCCACCTCGGACGCCCCGGCCAGCCTCCTGAAGAAGGGCGCGCCGCTGGCAAACACGTCGGGGCTGGCGGTGGCGATGGTGAGCTGCACCCGCTTGCTGGGGGCCACGTTCATCTCCGCCCGGCGGGCGCGGACGGCGCGGATAGCGTCCATCACCAGCTCCATGGCCTGCTCCTCCTTGGGGAATGCCAGCGCTTCGTCGTACACCGGCCAGGCGCTGGTCATGATGAAGGCGCTGTCCTCCCCTGCCATGTGGGGCAGAGCCTGATAGATCTCCTCGGTGATGAAAGGCATATAGGGGTGCAGAAGCTTCAACACCTGGATGAGCACATAGCACAGCACGCTCTGGGCGTTTCCGGCGGTCTCCGTGCTCTGGAGGCGGTTCTTGGTCAGCTCGATATACCAGTCGCAGAAGGTGTCCCAGATGAAGTCGTAGATCTTGGCGGAGGCCACGCCCAGCTCGTAGGCGTCCATGTTCTCCGTGACTTCCCGGATCAGGGTGTTCAGCTTGGAGAGGACCCACTTGTCCTCCAGCTCCAGGTCCTCCGGCAGCGCTGCCTCGTCAATGGTCAGGTTCATCATGACGAACCGGCTGGCGTTCCAGATCTTGTTGGCGAAGTTGCGCATGGCCTCGCACTTCTCCTCGTAGAAGCGCATGTCGTTTCCGGGGCTGTTGCCGGTAATAAGGTTGAAGCGCAGGGCGTCCGCGCCGTACTTTTCCGCCATCTCCAGGGGGTCGATGCCGTTGCCCAAGGACTTGGACATCTTGCGGCCCTTGTCGTCCCGGACCAGGCCGTGGATGAGCACCTTCTCAAAGGGGTACTTCTTCATCTGCTCACAGCCGGAGAAGATCATCCGGGACACCCAGAAGAAGATGATGTCATAGCCGGTGACCAGGACGCTGGTGGGATAGAAGTACTCCAGCTCCGGGGTCTTGTCCGGCCAGCCCAGGGTGGAGAAGGGCCACAGGGCCGAGGAGAACCAGGTATCCAGCACGTCCTCCTCCCGGACGATGTTCCTGCTGCCGCACTTGGCGCAGCAGGTGGGGTCGGTGCGGTCCACGGTGATGTGGCCGCAGTCGGAGCAGGTCCAGGCGGGGATCTGGTGGCCCCACCACAGCTGGCGGGAGATGCACCAGTCGTGGACGTTCTCCATCCAGTTGGTGTAGGTCTTGCTGAACCGGTCGGGGATGAATTTCACCTCGCCGTCCTGGACCACCCGCAGGGCCTCCTTGGCCAGGGGCGCCATCTTCACGAACCACTGGGCGGAGATCAGCGGCTCCACGTCGCTGCCGCAGCGGTAGCAGGTGCCCACGTTGTGGCTGTAGTCCTCGGTCTTCTCCAGAAGGCCCAGCTTGTCCAGGTCCTCAATAACGGCCTTGCGGCACTCGTAGCGGTCCATGCCGCAGTACTTCCCGCCGTTTTCGTTGATCTTCCCGTTGTCGTCGATGACCCGGATGGTGTCCAGGCTGTGGCGCAGGCCCACCTCAAAGTCGTTGGGGTCGTGGGCGGGGGTCATCTTCACGCAGCCGGTGCCGAAGTCCATCTCCACGTAGTCGTCGGCCACAATGGGGATCTCCCGGTCCATGAGGGGCAGGATACAGGTCTTGCCCACCAGATGGGTGTAGCGCTCATCGTTGGGGTTCACGGCCACGCCGGTGTCGCCCATCATGGTCTCCGGCCGGGTGGTGGCCACCACCAGATACCCGCTGCCGTCGGAGAGGGGGTATCTCATGTGCCAGAGATGGCCGGGCTTGTCCTTGTACTCCACCTCGGCGTCAGAGAGGGCTGTGACGCAGTGGGGGCACCAGTTGATGATGCGGCTGCCCTTGTAGATGAGGCCCTTGTCGTACAGGGCGCAGAAGGTCTCCCGCACGGCCTTGGAGCAGCCGGCGTCCATGGTGAACCGGGCCCGGTCCCAGTCGGCGGAGATGCCCAGCTTGCGCTGCTGGGCCACGATCCGGGAGCCGTATTTGTTTTTCCATTCCCAGACACGCTCCAGGAACTTCTCCCGCCCCAGGTCATAGCGGGTGACGCCCTCGCTCTTGCGCAGCTCCTCCTCCACCTTGATCTGGGTGGCGATGCCGGCGTGGTCCGTGCCGGGGAGGTACAGGGCCTCGTAGCCCTGCATCCGCTTATAGCGGATCAGCATGTCCTGGAGGGAGTCGTCCATGGCGTGGCCCATGTGGAGCTGCCCGGTGACGTTGGGGGGCGGCATGACGATGCAGAAGGGCTTTTTGTCCGGGTTGGGCTCGGCGTGGAAGCAGCCCGCGTCCAGCCACGCCTGGTAGATCTTCCCCTCCACCTCCTGGGGCTCGTAGGTCTTCGGCAGTTCTTTTCTCATGTTGACACTCCTTTTTTCGGGGCAGAAAAAATTCGCCCCGAGCTGTTTTGCTCAGGGCGAACCAAAAAGTCCGCGGTACCACCTGAATTCCCCCGGAACGGTCCGGGGGCACTCCTGCCTCTGTAACGGGAGGACCCGCCGCCGCCTACTCCCTTCAGCGGCGAGGCTCCGGGACGACCTTCCGCGCCGTCAGGGACCGCCTTGCACCCACCGGCGGCTCTCTGTTCCCTGGAAAAGCGCGTACTCCTTCCCTTCCATGCCTTTTTCTTATCACAGTATATGCAAAAAGCATGGCTTTGTCAAGAGCGCTCTAGCTCATTTTCAAAATCTCCCGCTTCAGGCGGCTGATGATGCGCTTTTCCAGCCGGGAGATGTAGGACTGGGAAATGCCCATCAGGTCCGCCACCTCCTTCTGGGTCCGCTCCCGCCTGCCTGCCAGGCCGAAGCGCAGGGTGATGATCTCCCGCTCCCGGCTGCTGAGCTTGGCGATGGCGGCGTCCAGGAGCTGCCGGTCCACGTCCGCCTCAATGGGCCGCATGACCGTGTCAGCCTCGGTGCCCAGCACGTCGCTGAGCAGCAGCTCGTTGCCGTCCCAGTCGGTGTTCAGCGGCTCGTCCAGGCTCACCTCGTTGCGCTGGGAGGCGCTTTTGCGCAGGTACATGAGGATCTCGTTTTCGATGCACCGGCTGGCGTAGGTAGCCAGCTTGATGTTTTTGTCGCAGCGGTAGGTGCCGACGGCCTTGATAAGGCCGATGGTGCCGATGGAGATCAGGTCCTCGATGTTGATGCCCGTGTTCTCAAACCGCCGGGCGATGTACACCACCAGCCGCAGGTTCCGCTCAATGAGGGTCTGGCGCACCGCCTCCTCCCCCGTCTCCAGGCGTCCCAGCAGCTCCGCCTCCTCCTCCCGGGTGAGAGGCGGCGGCAGCGTGTCGCTGCCGCCGATGTAGTGGACCCCCTCCCGGGGCAGCAGCCTGAGCAGCAGGCCGCGTATGTACGTCCACAGCTTACGCAGCATGGCCGGCCTCCCTCCTCTCGCCGCCGCCCCAGAGGGCCGCGTAGCCTCCCGCCTCCGTCAGGGCTCCCGGGGACAGGGCCACCGTCAGCCGGTCCAGCGTCTCCCCGTCCACCACGGCGCTCTCCGCCGTAAAGCACAGCAGAAGCCCCCTCTCCACGCCCACCGCCTGGTAGGGCAGCAGCCGGAACCGTCCCGGGGGCAGCTGGGCCAGCACCGCCGCCGGACCGTCCTGCTCCAGGCGGGCCAGGGCCTGCCGCTCCTCCCGGCTCCACAGGGGCTCCAGCGCCTCCCACCAGACGGTGAGCGCCTGGGTCCCCAGCACCGGGTCCGCCAGGGTGTGCCCCGTGTCCAGCAGGGCGGCAAACCGGGCGGTCCTGCCCCGGAAGGTGAGCTTCACCGGCAGCAGCCGCCCCTCCACCGCCTGCCGCGCCCCGCCCCGGAGGGGGATGGAGACGACCAGGTAGGTGACGCCTCCGACAAGGAGAAATACGTTCCAGTTCAGCGTTTTCAAGGCGTCCAGGCCGCCGCTGTCCCGCAGCAGCCGGAGCCCCGCCAAAAGCGCGCCGCCCATGGCGCAGGAGAAGGCGTAAAAGAGGAGCGTCAGCCTCGGATATCCCCGGCGGCAGCCGAAGGCCACCGCCACCAGGCCCAGCGCCGCCAGGAGCTGTCCGAAAAGTCCCCCCAGCGCCGCCAGGGGCGGCAGGGCGCAGAGCACGCCGTAGACGCCGCCCAGCCCCGCCGCAGGCAGCAGGCGGCGGGTCCGGGGGACCCGCCCCGCCAGACGGCCTGTGGCCCACAGGGCCGTCCCGTCGGCCAGGGCGTTCAGCAGAAAGATCAGATCGATGTACATGAGGCCACCTCCATGCTTGCTTCACAAGGAGGATTATAGTCTGTCCCCGGGGAAAAACCCGTCGGAATCCGGGGTGGGTGCAAAAAAGGCCGCCCCAAAGGGCGGCCCTGAAATGTCAGCGTCCGGGAAAGCGGGGCGGCGCGATTCAATTCAGCGTGAAGTCGAGATACACCGGGTTGTGGTCGCTCCAGCGGAAGCCCGTATCCTGCACCCCGGCCCGCTCCACGGTCACGTTGGCGGAGACGATAAAGCCGTCCACCGTCACCAGGTAGTTGTCCGGGCCGTAGGGCCGGTCGGCGTTGCGGCAGGAGGCCGTGGGGCTGTCCGGATCAAAGGGGGCCACGATGCTGAGGCCCTCGGGGACCAGCTCCTCCGGGATGGCCTGGGCCCAGGTGTACGCTGGGCCGGAGACGCCGAAGATCTCGTCGGAATTGCCCAGCAGGTCCTTGTTGAAGTCCCCGCCGGCCACGGCCCAGTTCCCCGCCTCGTACTCCCCGCGCATGTCCGCAAAGAGCATTTTAAGCTGCTCCTCCGCGATCTTGCCGTCGGAGGTGTAGGCGGAGAGATGGAGGTTGTAGAGCACCAGCTCCCCGCCGCCGGACACCGGGATGCGGCTGACAGAGTAGCACCGGTCCAGGTCCACCAGCTTCATGAAGCCCTCCTCAATGGGCAGGCTCCGGCGCAGGGCGGAGGAAACGGTGTATCGGGACAGGGTCAGCTGCCCCGCCTTGTTGGCGCCGTGGGGCTCCAGCAGGGGCCAGAAGAGGTAGGGGCTGTCGTAGTTCTGGGCAAAGACCGCCTGTCCGAAGCCGGGCAGCAGGGACTGTATGTAGGCTTTCTCGTCCACATGGTGGCTGCGGGTGCCGTCCACGTCCACCTCCTGGAGCAGAAGAAAGTCCGGCTCCAGGGCCTCGGCCGCCTCCATGGCCCCGCCCACGTTCTCATAGGCGGCGTCCGCCGACCGGGCGCGGCTCTCCGTGCCGCCGTCCATAAAGAAGCTGTAATCGTCGCTGTAGGCCCCAAAGCCGATGTTGTAGCTCACCAGGCGGTAGGTCTCCCCCGCCGCCGGAGCGCCGTTTACAAAGGCGCTCTGCTCTACCTCCAGGGGCAGGTTGTCCTCCAGGCGGTAGTAGTCGATGAACACATAGGCCACATAGCCGCCCACCGCCAAAACCAGCGCCAGCAGCAGACACAGCGCCGCCTTCAGCACCTTTTTCAGCGTCTTTTTCATTTGGGCATCCGCTCCTTTCCGGTGATCTCCGCAACGTCCATCCGGCACACGCAGGTGGTCCCCAGCCGGGGCGCAAGATACGCCTCCAGGTCCCCCAGGTCCTCCGGGCAGTAGCGGCGGGCGATGGCGGCCAGGGCCTGGCGCTTCTCCGCTTCGTCCTCCACCACGCTCACCCGTCCCCGCAGGACGGCGGAGCGGAAGCGGACCGCGTAGTAGTCCTTCTCCAGAGCGCCCACCGCGGACAGGCACGCCTCCGGCCATCGGGCCAGGCACTCCAGCTTATGGCCCTCCATGGCGCAGTGGAAATAGACCTTTTCCCCGATCCGGGCAGGGCTCACCGGCACGCCGTAGCCGCCCTCCCCGTCCCGCAGGGACAAGGTAGCGTAGGGTGCCTGGTCAAAGGCCGCCCAGGCGAAGGCGGCGTCCCGTTCTCTGTCATGTCTGCGCATGAGCGCTCCCTCCTGTTCTCACCGTCAGCTCTTGGCCGACAGGTCCCGGTAGATCCGCAGGATGCTCCCCGCCGGGACCGGACGGGGCAGACGCATGTGAAAGACCATCTGGGGGGTCCTGGGCTCAACAAGGGGCAGGCCGTCCCCGTCAGTCATCTCCGGTGCGGCAAAGGTCTGGGCAGGCACGTCCGGCCCCACCAGCTCCAGCTGGTCCCCCGCCCGGAACTTGTTGCGCAGGGTCAGCTCCGCCATACCGTCCGGGCCGCAGCTGGTGACAAGGGCAACTACTTGCCACTCCCTGACATATCTGGCGTTTTCGTAGTACTGCCCCGGCTGGCCGTAGTAGAAGCCGGTGGAGTAGTGCCGGTGGCTCACCCGCTCCACCTCCTGCCGCCAAATCGGGTCCACCGGCCGCCCGGCGGCGGCGTCGTCGATGGCGTGGCGGTAGGCGGCGGTGACGCAGGCGGCGTAGTAGGCGCTCTTGGCCCGGCCCTCGATCTTCAGACTGTCCAGCCCGGCGTCCATCAGGTCCGGGATGTGGTCGATCATGCACATGTCCCGGGAGTTCATGATATAGGTGCCCTTCTCGTCCTCAAACACCGGGAAATACTCCCCGGGCCGCTTCTCCTCCATGAGGTAGTACTGGTAGCGGCAGGGCTGGGCACAGGCGCCCCGGCTGGCGTCCCGCCCGGTCATATAGTTGCTCAGCAGGCACCGGCCGGAGTAGCTGACGCACATGGCCCCGTGGACGAAGGCCTCGATCTCCAGGTCCCTGGGGGTCTTTTCCCGGAGGATACGGATCTCCTCCAGGCTCAGCTCCCGGGCCAGGATCACCCGCTTGGCCCCCAGATCGTACCAGGCCTGAGCGGAGGCGTAGTTGGACACCCCCGCCTGGGTGCTCACATGGCGCTGGCATCCGGGGGCGTACTTCCCCGCCAGGACAAAGGCCCCCAGGTCCGCCAGGATCAGGGCGTCGGCCCCGGCGTCCTGGAGCCGCTCCAGATACGCCGGGAGCTGGTCCGCCTCGTCGCTGCGGGGCATGGTGTTCACCGTCACATGGACCCGGACCCCGTGGTCGTGGGCAAATCGGATGGCCCTGGGCAGCTCCTCCGGGGAGAAGTTCCCGGCGAAGGAGCGCATCCCGAACTGCTCCCCCGCCAGGTACACGGCGTCCGCCCCGTAGAGCACCGCCATGCGCAGCTTCTCCATATCCCCCGCCGGGGCCAGCAGCTCCGGCTTTTTCATTGTGTCACAGGCCGCTTCCATGGTCAGTTCCCCTTGGAGGCGTTGGCCACGGCCTTCTCGTGCTGGGCCAGGGTCTCGCTGAACACATGGGTCTTGCCGTCCAGAACGTAGAAGTAGTAGTTGGTGCTGGCCGGCTTCAGGGCTGCCAGGATGGACTGACGGCCCGGGTTGGCGATGGGCGTGGGCGGCAGGCCGGTGTGCAGATAGAGGTTATAGGGGCTGTCCAGGTCGGTGTAGTCCGCCTGGGTGATGGGCCGCCCGGCGGCGTAGACCAGCGCGGCGTCGATCTGCAGCAGGTAGTTGGTCTCCCCCGCGTTCTTCAGACGGTTGTAGATGACGGAGGCGATCTTGTCCCGGTCCGTGCCGTCGGTCTCCTTCTCGATCAGGGAGGCGATGGTGATGATGTCGTGGAAGCTGTAGCCCGCCTCATCCCACTGGGCCGCCAGCTCGGAGATCTCGGTATCGGTATAGACCTGCTTGCTGAAGTTGCTGAGCATGGCGTTGAACGCAATGGCGGGGTCGCGGCCCACGTAGAAGTTGTAGGTGTCGGGGTACAGGTAGCCCTCCAGGCGGCTGATGTTCCCCAGATTCTCGTTGTCCACGAAGCCGTAGTCCGCAAAGACGTGGTTGGCGGCGGTATCCGTCAGCTTCTCCTCCGTGCTGACGCCCTTTTCCGCCAGCAGGGCGATGATCTGGGAGACGGTGTAGCCCTCGGGGATGGTCACGTCCACGGTCTCCGCCCGCTCAGAGCTACTGCCGGGCATCATGCCGTAGATCAGGGCGCGGTAGTCCATATCGGAGTTCAGCTCATAGCTGCCGGCCCCCACCTTCCGCTCGCCGTGCATCACCCAGGAGAACAGGCGGAAGAACCACTCGTACTCGATCAGGCCCTTCTCCTTGAGCATGGCGGCCACCTGCTTCATGTCGTAGGTCTCGGCGCTGTACTCCTTCTCCTCGCCGTCCTTGTCCTTCTTGGTAAAGACCTCGGTGCCGGTGTACCAGCTCTCCTCCACCTTGACCATCACCTTTTTAGGCTCCTCGTTGGGGGGCGTCTTGTTCAGGGCGCACAGGTCGTTGGCCAGCATCCAGCCCACCCCCGCCAGGATGGCGGAGGAGATCACCACGATCACCAGCCACAGGACGATATTCAGCAGGGGATTCCCCCGCTTTTTCTTCTTCTTTTTCTTTCCGCCGCCGGTGGGACGGCTCTGCTGGCTCTTACGGGCGGGCGGATGGGGCTCCTCCCGGCGGACCTGGTCCCCGTCCCAGCTGGTGGTATGGTAGCGATCCTCGTTGCTCATGGATGATCCTCCTTATTTTGCTTCTGTCAGCGGACGGACCAGCCGCCACAGCTCCTCGTGAATATCCTCAATGGAGCGCACCGCCCCGTCCCGGGAGCAGTCGATCCGCCGCCAGCCCAGGCCAGCGGCGATCTGCCGTGCGCTCTCCCGGCAGGCCCGGAGGTAGGCGTCGTCCCGCTCGTGGATGTCCGCCTGAGTCCCGGTTTCCTGCTCCCGATGGCGCATCATGGCCTCGGTCAGCTCCGTGGGCAGGTCCAGATAGAACACCAGGTCCGGCTCCGGCAGGCCCAGATACCGGTACTCCAGCGCAAAGAGCCAGTCCAAAAACGCCTCCCGCTCCCCGGCGGGGAGCTTGGACGCCTGATGGACGGCGTTGGAGGTGGTGTAGCGGTTTGCGACGATCAGCGCCCCCGCCTCGTAGGCCGCCCCCCAGTCCTCCTTGTAGGAGGCGTAGCGGTCCACGGCGAACAGCACCGAGGAGGCATAGGCGCTCACGTCCCCGGGCTTGTCCCCCAGCCGGCCCTCCAGGTACAGCTTCGCCGGCTCGGCAAAGGGGTTGCCGTACCGGGGAAAGTCGATCTCCCGGCAGTCCACGCCCTCCGCCTGGAGCCGCTGGACCAGGCGCCGGGTCTGGGTGGCCTTGCCGGAGCCGTCGGTCCCCTCCAGCACGATCAGCTTTCCGCTCATCTTCTCTTCCTCTTTTCCTCCAGCACGTGGACCAGGAACAGAGGCAGCTTCAGCATCCGTCCCGCCCGGCTGGGATTTTTGATCAGCCGGTGGAGCCACTCCAGCCCCAGCTTCTGGTAGATCTCCGGGGCCCGCCGCACCTGGCCGGAGAAAATGTCCAGGCAGCCGCCCAGGCCGATGAGGAGCTTCGCCCCCGCAGCCCGGCCGTTTCGGGCCATCCACTTCTCCTGCTTGGGCGCGCCCAGGCAGACGAACACCACGTCCGCGCCGCTTTGCCGGATGGCCTCCGCCACCGGGCCGTCCTCCTGGAAGTAGCCGTCGTGGGTCCCGGCGATCCGCAGGCCCGGATACCGACCGGCCAGACGGCGGCCGGCCTCCTCCGCCACGCCGGGCTTGGCCCCCAGCAGGTACAGGCTCTTGCCGTTTTCCGCCATCTGCCCCATGAGCCGCTGGGCGAACTCGATGCCCGGCAGCCGCTCCTTCAGGGGCGTGCCCAGCAGCCTCGCGCCATAGATGACGCCGACGCCGTCGGGGATCACCAGATCCGCGCCGTTCACCGCGTCCCGGGCCTCCATGTCCGTCCGGCAGATCTCCACGATCTCCGGATTGGGGGTCGCCACATAGTGGGGCCCCGCCGTGTCCATCAGGCGCACGCCCTCGGACACCGCCTGATCCATGGTAATATTGTCAAATCCAACGCCTAAAATGTCAACGCGCATGGATGGTCCTCCTCTCCAGCCCGCCGTCAAAGGGAGCTTTTGTATAGTATACCACCTTTTCCCTGCTTTGTCCACGAAAATGAGCCGGGATGTGCCTACTCCCGGCCAAAGCGCTCCCGCATCCGCTGGCGGACGCTGGAGCGCAGCTCCCGCGCCTTGGCGATGCCCCGGCACAGGTCGCCCATGACGGCGTACAGCTCGTCGGACCACTCCACGCTCCGGTCGGTGATGCCCCGGCGGTACTTCTCCAGCACGGCGCCGTACCGGTCGTAGGCCCGGCGGACGCTGTCGTCCCAGGAGAGGTACAGCTCCGCCATGGCCCGGTCCCCCAGCCTCCGCAGGGCGGCCCGGTCCCGGCCGGGGCCGGACAGCAGGGCCGACAAGGCCTCGGCGCTCTCGTCGATGAGCAGGGCGTTTTGCCCGTCCGTCACTCCCTCGGCGGCGCAGGAGCCCCGGATCAGGGCGCTGGCCAAACCGCAGGCCGCCGCCTCCCGGACCACGATGCCGTTGGTGTCGAAGGTGGAGGGGAACAAAAACAGGTCCGCCATGGAAAAGAACACCCGCAGCCGCTCCCGGTCCCGGACGGCTCCGGTAAACAGGCAGCGGTCCATCAGGCCCAGCCGGGCGGCATAGCCCTCGATCTCCTCCCGCTCCATGCCGTCGCCCACGACCACCATGCGGAAGTCGCTGCCGGCTCCCTGCTGGCGCTTCAGGGCGTCCAGGATGATGCGGATGCCCTTATACCACATGAGCCGCCCCACAAAGAGGTACACCGGGACCTCCGCCGGGATGCCCAGCTCGCTGCGCAGAGCGTCGGCAGCGGCCTGGGAGGCCCTGCCCTGGGGGAAGTCCACGCCGTTGTCCATGACGATATACTCCCCCTGGTAGCCCAGACTCCTCAGATTTTCCCCCGCGCCCCGGCTCACCACCCACACCTCGTCGCAGGCGGTGATGTTGTCCACCAGCAGCTTGATGGCGGTCTGCTGGAGCAGGTGGCCGCTGATGGCCCGGCGGATATCGATGTCGAATTTGGTGTGGTAGGTGAACACCACCGGCGCGCCAGTCTGCTCCCGCAGGGTCCGGGCCAGGGCCGTGGACATGGCGGGACAGTGGGAGTGGATGATGTCCGGCCTCTCCCCGGCCAGCGCCGCCAGATGCTTGGCGCTGAAGGGATAGCCCGCCCGGTAGCCCACGATCTTCGTGGTGTCCACGCTGGGGTAGCGGACCACCGGGAAGGGGTAGTCGTCCGTCACCCCCGGATAGCCCGGCACGCCCACGCAGACGCGGCCCAGGCCGCCGTGGATCACCCGGGCATAGTTCACCACGGCGTTGGCCACCCCGTCGATGGCGGGGGGAAAGGAGTCGTTGAGAAGGCACACGGAGAGGGGCTTTTCCATCATATCGTCCTCCACACCGGGCAGTCCCCGGCGGTCTTACAGTCTCAGTCTTACTGCCAGTCTTAGTTTAGTCCTGCTGCGTATCAGTATAAGCGGAATCGCCTGATATTGGGTTAAGATTTTGTAAAGGATGGCGCTATTTCACCCGGGCGCGGCGGAGGAAGCTGAGCTTCGTCTCGCTGCACAGCACCGCCGTGAAGATCATGGCGAAGCCCAGCCCCATGCGGGCGGTCACCTGGTCGTGTGCGAAGAGCACGGAGCAGATCACGCCGAACACCGACTCCAGGGACAAAATCACCGAGGCGGACACCGGTTCGGAGTAAGCCTGCCCCAGGTTCTGGAACAGCAGGGCCACGGTGGTGGGCATCACCGCCAGATAGACAAGGGGCAGAGACACCGCCGGGTCCGCCAGGGCGGCGGCGGGGAAGGTCTCCGTCAGCGCGCCCCCTATCCAGGCGCACAGGCCCGACACGGCGAACTGGAACACGGTGAGGAGCATCACGTCCCTGCCCTGGGAGAACCGGGACACCGCGATGATGTGGGCGGCGAAGAAGATGGCGCTGACCAGGGTCAGCGCGTCCCCGGCGTTCACCGCCAGATCGCCGCTGAGGGACACAAGGCCCACCCCCGCCACGCACAGCACGGCGGCGGCGATGTTGTACCGGTCCGGTCGAACCTTGTCCAGCAGCCAGTGGAGAAAGGGCACCATCACGCAGTAGGTGGTGGTGAGGAAGGCGTTTTTGGAGGGCGTGGTCCGGGCCAGGCCGTAGGTCTGCACCGCGTAGGCCAGATACAGCAGCACGCCGATCACCGCCCCCTGCCACAGGTAGCCGGCGGTCAGGCCCCGCCAGCGCTTGCCGCACACCAGGCCCAGCAGCACCGCGCCTGCGGTGAACCGCAGGGCCAGCAGATACTGCACCGGCAGGGCGTCCAGGCTGTTTTTCATGATAAAGAAGGAGCTGCCCCAGATAAACGCCGCCGCGAACAGCATGGGCTTGGCCAGCTTCCGCATCCATTTTTCCTGCATAAAAGATCACCTCAGAATATTGCCAAAGACTTGGCGCAATGATAGAATAGAGCGCAGATCATGACATGTCCCGCCGTCCCCGGGAAAAGCGGGGGCGGCCCTAAGATAGTACCAAAGAGGTGAGAAAATGGCAAGACTTCCGGAAGAATTTTTTCTCCAGGACACGGTGAAGGCCGCCCGGGATCTGCTGGGCTGCTACCTGGTGCGGCATGTGGACGGGGAAACGCTGGTCTGCCGGGTGACGGAGACGGAGGCCTATGTGGGGGCCGTGGACAAGGCCTGCCACGCCTACGGCGGGCGGCGGACCGCCCGGACGGAGACGCTCTACGCCGCTCCCGGCACCGCCTACGTCTATCTGATCTACGGGATGCACTGCTGCCTCAATTTCGTCACGGGGCCGGAGGGCGTGGCCTCGGCCATCCTCATCCGGGGCGGGGCCGCCGCCTGGGGCGCCGACGCCATGGCCCGGCGGCGCTTCGGGACCGGCACGGCGGAGATGACGTCCTACCAGCGGAAGAATTTTCTCAACGGCCCCGGCAAGCTCTGTAAAGCGCTTTCCATTGACAGATCCCTCAACGGGCTGGCTCTGGGCGGTGACGCTCTCTACCTGGCGGACGAGCTGCCGGAGCTGGGGCTGCCGCAGCGGCGTCGGGACATCCCCGTCCATGTGGGCAAGCGCATCGGCATCGACTACGCCCAGGAAGCGGTGGACTTCCCCTGGCGGTTCTGGACCGACTGACACAAAGGAGACGCACCATGCTGATTTTTGATCTGGACGGCACCCTCATCGACTCCAACGGCGTATGGGTGGAGGTGGACAAGACCTTCCTGGCCCGGCGGGGCGCGCCCTACACCAGGGCGTACTACGAGGGCGTGGCCCACACCATCCTGTCCAACTGCGCCGTGTTCACCAAGGAGTACCTCCACCTGGAGGAGTCCTGCGAGGAGATCATCGCCGAGTGGATGGACCTGGCCAAGGACGCCTACCACAGCGTGCCCCTGAAGCCCTATGTCCGGGAGTACCTGGACCGGTGCCGGGAATCCGGCCGCCGGATGGCCATTTTCACCGCCTGCGTGCCGGAACACTGTCAGGCGGCCATGGACCACCTGGGCCTGGGGCCCTACTTTGAGCAGGTGATCTACGCCCAGGAGCTGGGGGTGGACAAGCGCTCCCCCGCCATCTTCCGCAAAGTGGCGGACATGCTGGGGGCGCGGCCCCGGGACTGCGTCCTCTTCGACGACTCTCTTACCGCCTGCAAGGCCGCCAAGGCCGCCGGTATGACGGTGGTGGGTGTGGCGGACAGCTATTTCCAGGACAGCCGCGCCGATATGAAGGAGCTGTGCGACCAGTTCATCGAGGATTTCGGCGCGCTGCTGTAGCAGGGCGCGCCAAAAAAAACGCAAGGTCCGGCAAACGGCTGTCCGCCGTCCGCCGGGCCTTTTGCTGTGGAAAGGACCGGCCCCCCTAGGCCCCCGCCGCCCGCAGCAGCCGCAGGATGTCCTCCAGGGTGCGCCGGTAGTTCTCCGCCGCCAGGGGCGCGACCTCGGAGAGCGCCGCGGCCTGGCGGTCCGTACCGAATACGGCGGTGACGCCCAGGTCATAGACCGCTTCCGCTCCCGGGCCGATGCCCCCCGCGATGGCGACGAGGGGGACACCCCTGGGGGCGGTCCGCCGGGCCACGCCGGAGATCACCTTGCCCCAGGCGCTCTGGGCGTCGATGCGGCCCTCGCCGGTGATGACCAGGTCCGCCCCGTCCAGCAGGCGGTCAAAGTCCACCATGTCCAGCACCGCCTCGATTCCGGAGCGCAGCTCCCCGCCCAGGAAGGCGACGCAGCCCGCCCC
>DBFJQM010000015.1:0-14327 GCA_048404665.1 Candidatus Pelethomonas sp. | reverse complement strand
ACCCTGGTCCGCCCGCCCTACGGCGCGGTGAACAAGACGGTGAAGTACGACAGCGGCCGGGCCATGATCACCTGGACCGTGGACACCCTGGACTGGAAGGTCCTGGACACGGAGAAGGTGGTGGACTACGTCAAGGGCCTGGAGGACCTGGACGGCGAGATCGTGCTGCTGCACAGCATCTATGAGACCACCGCCGACGCCGTGGCGGAGCTGGTCCCCTGGCTCATGGAGGAGGGCTACCAGCTGGTGACCGTCACCGAGCTGATGGCCTACTACTACGGCGAGCTGCCCGCGCCGGGGTGCTTTTACGGCTATACCTACTTCGCCACCCACGGCCGCACCGATACGCCCCTGCCCCTCCCCTCCGCCCAGGAGGAAGCGCCGGAGGACGCCGCTGAGGCGGACATCCCCGACGATGGCGTTCCGGAGGCGGACGTCCCCCCGGAGGACCTGGCGGCGGAGGAGCCCACCCAGGTCGGCGTGTCGTCCTCCATCCGGGCGGAGGAGCCCACCCAGGCCGCTTCATAAGTCGCTCCCAGGTCCAGGTCCGGCCCATCCGCCGGAGCCTGGACCTGTTTCTTCCTTTTCCCCGTTGCAATGACGGCCGCCGTATGGTATCATGGCGGTATATGGAAGAATCGTGCCGCGGCGTCCCGCCGCCTCTGTAGGGAGCGTATCCATGAAGCAACACAAAAAGGCCAAGCTGTCCAACGTGCAGATCATCGCCCTGGGGTTTTTCATCATGATCCTGGTGGGGACCGGGCTGCTGATGCTGCCCTGCGCCACCGCCGTCCCCGGCGGCGCCTCCTTCGGGGACGCCCTTTTCACCGCCACCTCCGCCTCCTGCGTCACCGGTCTGGTGCTGCGGGACACCGGCACCTACTGGAGCGGCTTCGGCCAGGTGGTCATCATCGCCCTCATCCAGGTGGGCGGCCTGGGCTTTATGACCATCGCCACCCTGTTCCTCCTTCTGCTCCGCCGCCGTCTGGGCCTGCGGGAGCGGGAGGTGGTGGTGGACAGCATCAGCCACTACCAGCTCCACGGCCTGGTGCCCTTTATCCGCCGCATCTTTCTGGGCACCCTGCTGGCGGAGGGGACGGGGGCGGTGCTGCTGTCCATCCGGTTCGTGCCCCAGTTCGGCTGGAGCCGGGGGATCTACTACGGCGTCTGGCACGCCGTGTCCGCCTTCTGCAACGCGGGCTTCGACCTTATGGGGCCCCACAGCGGCCCCTTTGCCTCCTTTGTGGACTACGCTGGCGACCCCCTGGTGGTGCTGACCCTCTGCGGCCTGATCCTGGTGGGCGGCGCGGGCTTTCTGGTGTGGGACGATCTGCTCCGGTGCAAATGGCGCTGGCGGCGGTACCGGCTCCAGACCAAGGTGGTCCTCTTTGTGAACCTGGTGCTGGTGGCGGGCGGGACCGCGCTGTTCCTCCTGCTGGAGCGCAGCAATCTGGGCCTGGGGCGTCCCGCCGGGGAGCAGCTCCTGGCCGCCCTCTTTGACGCCGTGACCCCCCGCACCGCCGGGTTCAACACCACCGACACCGCCGCCCTCACCTCCGGGTCCACCCTGCTGACCATGGTCCTCATGTTCATCGGCGGCAGCCCCGGCTCCACCGCCGGCGGCATCAAGACCACCACCGTGGCGGTCCTCTTCCTGCACACCGCGGCGGGCGTCCGCCGGAGGCAGAGCCCCTCCGCCTTCGGCCGGAGCATCGAGGACGACGCCCTGAAAAAGGCCGTCAGCGTGTTCTTTACCAACCTGACCCTGGCCCTGGCCGGAGGTCTCGTCATCTGCGCCGTCCAGACCCTGCCCCTGCGGGACGTGCTCTTCGAGACCTTCTCCGCCATCGGCACCGTGGGTATGACCACCGGCGTCACCCGCTCCCTGGCCCCCCTGAGCCAGCTGGTGATCGTCTTTCTCATGTACTGCGGCCGCGTGGGCAGCATCTCCTTTGCCGTGGCGCTGATGGAGAAAAAGGCCCCGCCGCCGGTGACCCTGCCCAGGGAGCGGATCACCATTGGCTGAGGCCCCGGAGGCGGGCGGAAAAGCCCCGCCGTATTCATAAACTGCGGATGAGGTGTGATATGAAATCTTTTTTGATCATCGGAATGGGCTCCTTCGGCCACCACCTGTGCCGCGCCCTGTCCCGGCAGAAGTGCGAGATCATGATCGTGGACCGGGTGGGCGAGAGCATGGAGGACATGCTGCCCTATGTGGTCAGCGCCAAGGTGGGCGACTGCACCAACGTGGAGGTCCTGCGCTCCTTCAGCGTGGAGAGCTTTGACGCCTGCTTCGTGTGCCTGGGCTCCAACGTGCTCTCCAGCCTCCAGATCACCAGCTCCCTCAAGGAGCTGGGGGCCAAGAAGGTGTTCAGCAAGGCCGACGACGACGTGCAGGCCAAGTTCCTGCTGCGCAACGGCGCCGACGAGATCATCTACCCCGAGTCCGAGGTGGCCCTCAGCATCGCCGTGCGGGAGAGCTCCGACAGCATCTTCGACTGCATCCAACTCACCGCCGACTACTCCATCTATGAGCTGGAGCCCCTCAAGCGCTGGCTGGGCAAGAGCCTGCGGGAGCTGAACTTCCGCGCCAAGTACAACCTCACCGTCATCGCCGTCAAGCGGGGCGGCCGCATCCTGCCGAACCTCCACCCCGACTATGTCTTTACCGCCGGGGAGCACCTGCTGGTGCTGGGGGCCAGCGGGGATATCCAGCGGCTCCTGCGCTGACCCGCTTTTTGTGTGTATTTCAGCGGCGGACGTCCCTACAGTACGGACGTCCGCCGCTGTTTTTGCCTGCGGCGCTCCGCCCTGCCTCTGTTTCGC
Source organism: Candidatus Pelethomonas sp. (assembly GCA_048404665.1). Lineage (GTDB taxonomy): Bacteria > Bacillota > Clostridia > Oscillospirales > Oscillospiraceae > Pelethomonas. Next base: position 11,501 of record DBFJQM010000015.1, on the reverse strand, counting down.
ACAAGGTTTCCCGCCGCCGCCCGCCGTCAGTTTTGACAAAATGACGCTTGCATTTTTGTTAAATCCAACTATACTGGTCACAAGCTTGAAGGAAGCTGCATCCCTGTTCCCCCACCGCTCCGCGGCGGGAACGCCCCCCTGCAAAACGCGAGGTGATACAGTATGACAAAAGACCTGACCACCGGAAAGCCCATGAGGCTGATCCTCAGCTTCGGCCTCCCCATCCTGCTGGGCACGCTGTTCCAGCAGCTGTACAACCTGGTGGATACCGCCATCGTAGGCAAGATCCTGGGCGGCGCCGCCCTGGCCGCCGTGGGCTCCACCGGCTCCATCAACTTCCTTGTGGTGGGCTTCTCCACAGGGATCTGCAGCGGCTTTGCCATCCCGGTGGCCCAGCAGTTCGGCGCGTCCAACCACTACGAGCTGCGCCGCTACGTCACCGGCAGCGCCTGGCTGTGCGCCCTTTTCGGCGTGGTCCTCACCGGGCTGACCGTGCTGCTGTGCGGCGACATCCTGCGTCTCATCCACACCCCTGACGACATCTTCGCCAGGGCCTACGCCTATATCGTCACCATCTTCGCCGGCCTGCCCGCCTATCTGCTCTACAACTACGCCGCCGGGATTCTCCGCTCCCTGGGGGACAGCCGCACCCCGGTGATCTGGCTCATTGCGGCGTCCCTGCTGAACATCGCCCTGGACGTGGCCTTCATCCTGTGGTTCCACATGGACGTGTTCGGCGCGGCCCTGGCCACGGTGCTCAGCCAGCTTATGGCGGGCGTGGGCTGCCTGGTACGGATGGTCCGGGGCTTCCCCGTGCTGCGCACCCAGCGGGAGGACTGGGCCTGGAGCTGGCGGCGGGCCGGACACCTGTGCATGATGGGCCTGCCCATGGGGCTGCAGTTTTCCATCACCGCCATCGGCAGCGTCATGCTTCAGTCCTCGGTGAACACCCTGGGCACCATGTACGTCACCGCCTCCACCGCCGCCAACAAGGTCTCCAACTTTGTGGTCTGCCCCCTGGACTCCATGGGGGCCACCATGGCCACCTACGCCGGGCAGAACGTGGGGGCGGAGAAGTACGACCGCATCCGCCAGGGCGTGGGCTCCTGTCTGCTCCTGGCGGCGGGCTACTCCCTGGTGACGCTGGTGCTGATCCGCTTTGCCGGCGGCTGGCTGTGCAGTCTGTTCCTGGACAGCGGCAGCATGGAGCTGCTGCCCCTGGCCGACCAGTTCCTCAACACGGTGGCCGCCTTCTACTTTCCCCTGGGCGTGATCTTCATTCTGCGCCTCACCATACAGGGCATGGGCTTCTCCCCTCTGGCCACGCTGTCCGGCGTGCTGGAGATGGTGGCCCGGTGCGTGGTGTCCTGCCTGGTCCCGGTCTACGGCTACCTGGCGGTGTGCTACGCCTCCCCGGTGGCCTGGGTGTCGGCGGACCTGTTTCTGGTCCCCGCCTTTCTCCTCTGCTGGCGGCGCCTGGCCCGCTCCTCCGGCTCCAGGACCAACGGCCGCGCCGCCGCCCTGGGCTATTGACCCGCCCGTGTCTACGAAAGAAGGAAAGCGCCCCAACCGGGCGCTTTCCTTCTTTTGCGTCTCTATTCCATCACATTGACCCGTTCACCCTCATACACCGTATTCCAGGCAAAATCTTACAGGTCTCTGGAGGGATTTTTGTGTTATACCGGCGGAATGTCCACGAAGGGGACCTTTTGCCGCAGGGCGTACTCCAGGGTCCGGCGGGTACCGCCGTTGGTGCCGTCGTACACCGCGATCACCAGGGCGCTGTGGTCCACCATATACCGGTTCCGCCGCAGCATACAGCCGGGGGTGTAGTGGTCCTGGACCAGGGTCTCCATGTCGCACAGGGCCAGCAGACGCCGCCACCGCTCCCGGTCCGCCGTCAGCCAGCCCTCCGGCTGGCTGGGGCAGGGGACGGCCGCCTCCAGCGTCACCCCGGGACGCCGGGCGCGAAGCGCCAGCACCGCCTCGGCAAAGTAGAAGTCGCACCCCCGGGCCATGCCGCAGATAAAGTGGCGCATCCCCTCGTCATAGGCGGTCTCCACCGCGTCCCGCAGCCGGAGCTTCAGCGCCCGGCAGCGCTCATCCTCCTCGTTGTCCCCCCAGGGCAGCTTCTCCGGCCGGTGGCCGGTAAAGCAGCAGGTCGCCCACCGTCCCGGCATGGCCCCTCACCTCCCTTGCGTTTTCTTCATTATAGAACAAATATTCCATTTTGTAAAGAAGATTCTGCTTGCAATTTCCCTCTCCCTGTGTATAATAGTGGTAACAACCGAATCATTCGTCTTCAGGGCGGGGTGCAAGTCCCCACCGGCGGTGATGGCTCCGGCCTCAGTCCGCGACCGCGTTTTGCGTTGAACCGGTGAAACTCCGGTACCGACAGTGACAGTCTGGATGGAAGAAGACGGGCGCGCTCTCTTTGCGGCCGTACTCCGGGGATGGATCGTCTTCGGTGTATTTCTGTAAAGGAGCGTTTTGTTATGTCAACCAATCAAAAGACCCACAAGCTGGCCGTCACCGCCATGCTGGCGGCGGTGGCCACCGTCCTCATGGCCCTGGACTTCCCCATCCCCTTCCTGATCCCCCCCTTCGTGAAGATGGACTTCTCCGAGCTGCCCGCCCTGCTGGCCACCTTCAGCCTGGGGCCGGCCAGTGGCGTGGCGGTGTGCCTCATCAAGAACCTCATCAACCTGACCATGACCACCACCCAGGGGGCCGGGGAGCTGTGCAACTTCCTGCTGGGGGTGTGCTTCGTGGTGCCGGCGGGGCTGATCTACCGGCGCTGCAAGTCCCGGCGGGGCGCTCTCGCCGGCGCTCTGGCGGGGGCGGCGGTGATGGCGGTCTGCAGCGTGCCCGTCAACTACTTCATCTCCTACCCCTACTACACCGCCTTCATGCCCATCGACCAGATCATCGCCATGTACCAGGAGCTGATCCCTTCGGTGGACGGCCTGCTGGCCTGCCTGGTAATCTTCAACGCCCCCTTCACCCTGCTGAAGGGGCTGCTGGACATGGGCCTGGCCTTCCTGATCTACAAGCCCCTGTCCCCCCTGCTGCACAAATAATATCAGAATATTTGTTCGATTTTCCTCTTTTCAAATCAGAGAAGCTGTGGTATACTGAGAACAGTATACCACAGCTTCTTTTTTCCGGAGGTGACGCGCCGTGGAGCGGACGATCCTGCACTGCGACCTCAACTGCTTTTTTGCCTCGGTGGAGCTGCTGCGCTATCCGGAGCTGCGGCAGGTCCCAGTGGCGGTGTGCGGCGACCCCGCCAGCCGTCACGGCATCATCCTGGCCAAGAACGAGCCCGCCAAGCAGTTCGGCGTGCGCACGGCGGAGACCATCTGGCAGGCCCGGCAGAAGTGCCCGGACCTGGTGCTGCTGCCGCCCCACCACGACAAGTACCGGGAGTACTCCCGGCTGGTAAACGCCATCTACGGCCAATACACCGACCTGGTGGAGCCCTTTGGCATCGACGAGAGCTGGCTGGACATCACCGGCAGTATGCACCTCTTCGGCGGCAGCGGCGCGGTGGTGGCCGACCGCATCCGGGACCATGTCCGCTCCCAGCTGGGCCTGACGCTGTCGGTGGGGGTCAGCTTCAACAAGGTATTTGCCAAGCTGGGCAGCGACTACCGCAAACCTGACGCCACCACCGTCATCTCCCCGGAGAACTGGCGGCGGATCGTCTGGCCTCTGCCCCTGGGGAGCCTGCTGTTTGCCGGACCCGCCGCCCAGCGGGCCCTGGGGCAGTACGGCATCCGGACGGTGGGCCAGCTGGCCGCGGCGGACCCCGCGCTGCTGGAGCGCCTGCTGGGAAAGCTGGGCCGCCAGCTTTGGACCTACGCCAACGGTCAGGACCGCTCCCCCGTGCGGCCCCAGCACCAGAGCGAGCCGGTGAAAAGCGTGGGCAACAGCATCACCTTCCAGGAGGACCTCACCACCCGCCAACAGCTCCGCCACGGGTTTGGGCTGCTGTGCGACAGCGTCTCCGCCCGTCTGCGGCAGCAGGGGCTCTACTGCGCCGGCGTGCAGATCAGTCTGAAGGACCCGGCCTTCCACACCGTCTCCCGGCAGAAGCGGCTGGACCACAGCACCCACCTGATGGCCGAACTGCTGGGAGCCGCCATGGAGCTGCTGGACCAGGTCTGGAAGCCCGGCAGTCCGGTGCGCCTGCTGGGCGTCACCGCCCTGGAGCTGACGGACCAGCCGGTGACCGGCGGGCAGCAGGACCTGTTTGCCGTCCCCCGGCAGGACCCCGGCCGGGACCGGCGGGAGAAGCTGGAGCGGACCGTGGACGCCATCCGGGGGAAGTACGGCGGGGACGCCATTTCCTTTGGCCGCCCCGTCCTCCCGGCGGAGCAGCTGCGCCAGGACGAGGGCGATTCGTAAAAGGCGCGCCGGAGGGCGCGCCTTTCACGTTCTGCGCTCTACAGTTCCTCCCGCCCCAGCGCTTCCTCCAGCTTCCCCAGCGCGCGCTTCTCAATGCGCGATACATAGCTCCGGGAGATCCCGTAGTCGGCGGCCAGCTCCCGCTGGGTGCGGGGCTTTCTGCCGCCCAGGCCGTAGCGCTGACGGATGATGTCCGCTTCCCGCTCCGTCAGGCACTCCTCCACAAGCTGCCGGACGCGGATGTGGGTCTCCCGGGCGTCCAAATCGTCCAGCATAGTGTCCTCCACGCCTACCACATCCATCAGCGACAGATCGCCGCCGTCCCGGTCCGACTCCAGCGTCTCCGACAGGGAGACCTCCCCCTGGAGCTTCTTTTGGCTGCGGAAAAACATCAGCACTTCGTTTTCGATGCACCTGGCGGCGTAGGTGGCCAGCCGGACGTTTTTCTCCGGCTTATAGCTGGACACGCCCTTGATCAGGCCGATGGTCCCAATGGAGATCAGGTCATCCTGGTCCACGCTGGGGGTGTAGTACTTCTTGATAATGTGCGCCACCAGGCGCATGTTGTGCTCGATGAGCTTGTTGCGGGCCTCCAGGTCGCCCTGGGCGAAGCGGGCCAGGCACTCCCGCTCCTCCTGGGCCGTCAGCGGTTTGGGGAAGGAGCCGGGATTCCCGGCCAGGTGCAGAGACAAAAATAAGCTGCTGCGCAGCAGCAGCATAGCGGTGGTGAGCATATCGCCGCCCCCTTTCCCCCTACTCTATGTCCCGCCGGGCCGTCCCTATGCCCGGCGTTTCGCCCCTGGCCGCAGCGGAGCCGTCCCCAGGGAGTTCCCCGCAAAAGCCGCAGGCATCCACGAGACGCCTGCGGCTTTTGCGCCCTACTTCTTTTCGTTGATATACAGCTCCGCCCGGCTCTGAATCAGAGCAGCTGTTTCGTCAACGGTCCGGTCGCCAGCAAAGAACACGGCGGCTTCGCTCTTTACGATGGTCCAGATGTTTTCATCGCGGTCGTACACCGTGTCAATGGCGCTGAACAGCTCCATGAACTGTTGGCGCTCGTCCTCCCGGATGGCCCGAACGGGGATCTCCAGGCCGCTGTCGGGCAGATATACGCCGCCCAGCTGAAAGCAGCTGCCGCAGGCGCCGTCATGGCGGGGATAGCCCACGAAGCTGCACCGGCCGCCGAAAACGGTCCCGTAAAGCAGGAAGTCCCAGTCCAGGCTCTTCAGCTCGCCGCACAGCAGCAGCTGCCGCCCCTCCATAGCCAGGCCGTACGCCGAGTCCTTCTCCCGGGTGGTCGGGAGGGTGCGGCAAAACTCCAGCAGGGCCTTGAAGCCCTCGCTGTCGAACCGGCAGGCACCGGCCTCCCAGTCCACGAAGGCGTCCATCTCCATGGCGAGGAGCTTCTCCAAAAGGCTCTCCCCCGTCTCGCCTGCGCCGAAGATCACAGCATCCTCCGGCAGGGCCGCGGGGTCCGTGGCGGTGAGAATCACGATCTCCGGCGTTCCCCCCTCGCATGTGACTGCCAGCAGGCGCTGGCTGTCCGAGCGGAGGCGCTCAGCACCAGCTCCGCGTTGACATTGACGTCCGTCCAGGACAGGAGCTTTTTCAGTTCTCCCGCCTCTGTGGCGTAACCGTACAGCGCGTCGCCCACATCGCAGAAAAAGAGGTATCCCCCGCTGCCGGGGCGGACCGTCCCGGCCCGGTAAGGCAGGGTGTAGGCGGTCCCCCAGTCCTTCTTTTCACAGTCAACGGTCCGCAGCGTACCGCCGGTGTCGGACTCCGGTGTGAGGTCCTGGCCGCTTCGCAGGCCCACCCGGCCGTCCGCCAGCAGGATCAGCCGGTCGTTCCAGTCCACGTCGGCCCCGGTCTCCAGGGTGAACAGCGGCGCAAGCTTCCCGTCGAACACCCGGACCTGGTCGGCGGCGCAGACATACAGGCGGCCCTCCGGGTCCACGATGGCGCTGCGGATATCCCAGGTACTGAGCTCCGGGACCGCCGCTCCCAGGGCTCGAACTGGCCGCCGTCGGCGGTTCCCCGGAACAGGGCGCAGCCGTTTTGAAAGAGATAGCTGGTCTCCCCGGTCTCCGGGTCCGTCTCCGTGCTGTGCCGCTCCGCCATGCCCATGAGGTAGACGTCCTCTCCCACGGCGCAGGCCCCCATCACGTAGCCGCCCGCTTCCGCAGGGCGGAACCGGGGGACATAGACCGGCGCCGTCAATTCGCCGGGGCCGCTCTCGCTTGTTTTACTGCCGGAATCGCCGCCGCAGGCGGCCAGGGACAGCAGCAGCGCCAGGACCGGGAGCAGGGCTGTCATGCGCTTTCGTATGTGCTTCATGGTGCTTTCCTTTCTTGCCGTATACAAACCTATTTCTTCCTTTTTCCTCAAGATACGGCCGGAATGTTTCCTGATTGCATCGCATTTCGCACATATTTGCATCGTTGCTGCACCGTTTTGCCGATCATGGCCCCGCGCAGAGAATGAGCCTCAGAATAGAGAGGAAGCCCCGGCACAGCCGGGGCTTCCTCTCTATCCGTCGGGAACAGCATAGGCGTGGGATATGGGCCGCCTCACCTCACCCATCTCCTGCGGCAGAGCCCCACCGCGGCCAGAGACGCCGCGCCCCAGGCCAGCCAGGGGAGAACATAGGCCAGGCTCCCGCCGCCCATGGACCAGAGAAGCTCCGCCGAGGCTACGGGGACCAGGGGCGAGAGCCACGCAAACGCCTCCGCGCCCATGGCGGCCAGCAGGGACGGCAGTCCCAGCAGGACAGCCCCGGCGGCGTAGGCCGTGACCACGCTGGGGCAGGCCATCCCCAGGGCCATGGCCGCCTCCCCCACGCCAATGAGCGTCAAAAGCCGCAGCAGGTAGAGGATCGCCATGAACTGGGCGAAGGTGATTGTCAGCGGAAAGCCCGCCAGGGCGTCCGCGTTCTGCACCGCCGCCGCCAGAGGCGGCGGCGCGGGGTGCTTCCACAGGAAAAAGGCCAGCTCCCGCAGGTAGACGCAGGCCCAGACAAATACGCTGAAAAGCGCGGCCATAGCGGCCTTCCGGCGGAACAGCCCCCGCCGCCCCCGGGCGGTGGAGCGCACCATGGGCGTCACCCCCGCCTGGCGCTCATAGGCCCAGAGGGGCGCGCTCAGCAGGACCGTCAGGAGGACCGCCAGGGCGGCGTTAGTCCGCTGTAGGTAGAGGCTTTCCGGGCCGTAGGCGATGTCATAGCTCCACTCCTGCACCATCCAGGGGTCGTAGTCCCCCTCCGCCGCCCGCCGGCGGAGGACCGCTATCCGCTCCTCCACCTGGTCCAGAGCCGCCAGGAGCTTGCCCTTCTCCTGGCTCCCCAGGGCTTTTTCCCGGGCGTGGGCCAGATAGTCCTCGGCGGAGGCGTCCAGGGGCCCCTGCATGTCTTTGCAGTACTGGGTGTACAGGGACTCGTCGGTGGCGGAGGTGGCGTAGAGAAAGACCATCTGCCCGCAGGCCAGGTACACCAGGACCAGCAGCAGCGCGCCCCGCTGAAAGACCAGGGCCTTGTACCCCTCCCAGCCGCTGAGGGAAAGGCGGGAACGGAGAACGTCCAGCCCCCGGTTCACCGGGGCTGCAGCACGGCCCAGCAGGTCCTGGTTTCCCTGGGGATAGCGGCGGCTCTGGTTCATGACCGCCCAGAGGGTGAGAAGCCCGCCCAGGACCGGCAGGCCCCACAGGGCCAGGGCCCGGATGCCCACCGGGAAGCCAAAAAGGTCGACGTTCAGGTAGTTGGTGTAGAGGTCCGACGTGTGGACGTAGGCGAAGATATTGCCGTACTTCAGGCCGTTCAGCAGGCTCTGCACCGGCAGGAACTCGTACAGGGCGTACTCCGCCGCCAGGAAGGCCCCCAGCACCGCCAGGTTGAACTGGGGGTCCGTCACGGTCCCCAGCAGGCACCACAGCAGCAGCCCTGCCAGCGCCCCCGACAGGGTCTTGACCACCGCAAAGCGCAGCAGCCAGCCCAGAATGGTCATCCGCAAAGGGCAGGTCCCGAAGGCGGACAGGGACTGGAGAGGCCGGGCCAGATCCTCCCAGCCGCCGTAGACGGACAGGGAGAGGACCAGAGGCAGAGCGCAGAAGAGGACCGTGGCCGTCCCGGACCCCGCCAGCACCATGGCGGCCCGGCTGAGGCCCAGCCTCCGCCGTCCGCCCCGGGCAGCGCGGACCACGGGCCACAGGCCGTTTTTCCGCTCCTCCAGAAAGGCCAGCACCAGGACGATCACCGCCAGCAGGTGGAAGTAGTCCCCCAGGGAAAACTCCAGCCAGCGGCAAAGGCCCAGGCTGTTGCCCCAGGACACCTCCACGTCCAGGATGGGGGCGAAGTCCGCCGCCGTCCTGACCAGGTTCCGGCGGGCGAAGCTGCCGGGCTTCCCGAAGAGGCTGGACTGGGCCTGCCGCTCCGCCTGGTCGTGGATGCCCGCCAGGTAGTCCCGGTAGCCCGCCAGGTGGAGGGCTTCCTCCTCCGCTGTTGTCAGGACCTGCGCGTAGGCCTTGTAGGCACCGTAAAACTCGTCGTCGTTCCGGGTCTGGTAGCTCTCCGTCAGCCGGGGCAGGTGGGAGAAGGCGGCCAGGGCCTCCTCCTCTGTGGCGAAGCGCTGGCCCGGCCAGCCGCTGCCTTGATACCTGTACCAGTCGACCAGACTGGTGAGGCGCTCAGACTCCTCCCGGACCAGGCCGGGCAGGTCCTCCAGGGGGCAGTCCCGCCAGGCGTCCGCCAGCTCCTGGACGTACCTGCCGGCGGAGAGGGTCCGGGCCGCCTCCCCCGGGGCCAGCCGCCCCCAGAGGGACAGCAGGAAAAGGCCGGCGCACAGTACGGCCATGATCCCCCACAGGGCCAGCCGCCGGGGATCGCCAAATACACGCTTCCACTCGTTCATATCATTCACCCAGGAAGTGGAGGTACACGTCCTCCAGGCTGAGGGTCCCCGTCACCGGCTGCCAGCCCTGGGGGAGGGCGGCGATGAGGTCGTGGGGCGGGTCCATCCGCAGCAGCCGCCCCTTCTTCAGCAGCAGCACCTGGTGGGCGATGGTCTCGATGTCCGTAACGATGTGGGTGGCCAGCAGGACGATGCGCTCCTGGGCCAGCTCCCGGATGAACTCCCGGATGCGCACCCGCTCCCGGGGGTCCAGCCCCGCCGTGGGCTCGTCCAGCAGCAGCACCTGGGGGTCCCCCAGCAGGGCCTGGGCCAGCAGCAGCCGCTGCTTCATGCCCCCGGAGAAGCCCCCCGCCTTCCGATGGCAGTCATCGCCCAGGTTCACCAGCTTCAAAACCCGGTCCACCTGGCCCCGGAGCTCCCGGCCCCGGATACCCTTGAGCCGGGCCATATAGGCGAGGAACCCCTCCGCCGTCATCTGCTCATAGAGGCCCTGCTGCTGGGGCATGTAGCCCAGCCTGGAGCGGAAAGCGTCCCCCAGGGCCAGAATATCCGTGCCGTCAAAGGTGATGGTCCCGCTGTCCCGCTTCACGTTGTCGGTGATGAGGCCCATCAGGGTGGACTTGCCCGCCCCGTTGGCCCCCAGGATGCCGTAGATTCCCGGGGTAAAGGTCACGGTCACATCGTCCAGGGCTGCCGTGGCCCCGTAGCGCTTGGTGAGATGCTCCAGCCGAAGCTCCATATCCGCTTCCTCCTCTTTCACGTGCCGGGGCCGTTGGGCTCCGACTGGGTACACAGCACCTTTGCACCGGAGCCGTCCAGAGCCACGGCGATGAGGCTGACGTACTCCGTGTTCTCGTCAGATCCCCGAAAGCTGTAATAGGCATAGTCCTCGTCCCGGCCCTGGAAGCCCATGAACCGGCTGAATTCCACCGGAACGTCCGACAGGTCCAGGGAGTAGGTGTCCTCCAACAGCACGTTCCCCTCAAAATCCTTGATGATCACATAGAGCTGATAGACGCCGCCGCTGCTGCCGGTCATCTGGTATCCGGTGACGATGCCATCCGCCAGAATACCCATGTTGCCCCAGCCGTAGACGCCGTTGTCGAAGAGGTAGGTACACTCCCCGCTGGCAAAGTCGTAGCGGTAGACCCGGTTTTCCAGGGGGGCCGCCTCTGTATTGGGCGTATTGCGCTGGAAGAAGATGCTGTCCTCCGTCACCCACAGGTCCGATGACCAGTGGAAGTTGCCAGCCAGGTCCTCGTAAAGGAGTTCCAGCGCCCCCGTCTCCGGGTCCCACCGCCGAAGCCGGAAGTCAAAGAGACTTGCTTCCAGCCCGGCCTCGTTGAGGCTGCTGGTCAGGATATACAGGTCCCCATCGTAAAACTGAAGCGCCAGGTTATTGTTGCCGCAGGAGGGGGCCTCCTCCTCCAGAATGATTTTAGGCGTCTCCTTGCTGTCCAGTGGGAAGGCGGCGATATAGTTGTAGTCCAGCTGAGCGCCATCCACGATCTCTGTTTTGACGGCGCCCATATAGAGCCATCTGTTGTGGAGAACAAAGCACCTGGCTCCAAAACGGGAAGGGAACGCGTCCCTGGAGAGCGTGGCCTCCGTCCGCCGGTCCGTGCCGTCCGGGGCGGTACTGAAGAGGCACTGGCTGCTCCCAACGTTTTCAGAGTAGCTGCTCGCGATCCACCAGAGCCGCCCGCTGTCAAAGAAGAGCGCTTTGGGCAGCATGGCATAGGCGTTGCAGCTGTCGCTGTCGTGGCGGCACTCCGGCTTCCCACACAGGACGCCGCTGACCCCGGTGGCCTTGTCCACGTACTTGATATAGTTGTCCGAGTACCGCGCAAAGTAGATGGTGTCCGGCGTCTCCGCCGCACGCAGCGGCGCGGAGGGCTTAGCGAAGGACCGGGCGGTGTCCACCTCCCGGGGCGGCTCCGCTTTTTCCCCGCAGCCGGTGAGGGAGATGAGCAGGGCCAGGGCCAGGATAAGGGATAGCAGTCGTTTCATGGGTGCCTCCTTTCGGCGTGGGCGGATGCTTCTTGATGCCAGTGTATCATACACGGAAACCAATATATTTGGGGCGTTTCTGCCGCACGGGCCCCGCCTTCACTCTTGTCCGCATAAGCGGCAAGCTCAGAAAACAAAATCGGCTTCGTCTATATCCAATATAGATGAGCAGTATATGCT
>DBFJQM010000014.1:0-36381 GCA_048404665.1 Candidatus Pelethomonas sp. | reverse complement strand
GGCGGAGATACTCCAGGGTGTCGATGACGGCAAAGATCCGCACCCGGTCCCGCAGCCACTCCAGCTGTTCGGCGATGCCGGAGGCGTCCAGGCCGCTGTCCCGCAGCTTGCAGGCGTGGTTGACCAGAAGCTGCATCCCGGCAGTGGCGGTGCGGCTGTCCACAATGTGGATGTGCTCATACTCGCACAGGTCCCGGGCGATCATGGCGCTTTGCAGAGTGCCGCTGAGGGCGCCGGAGATGGTGACCACCACCGCCTGGTCCCCGGCGGCCTTTGCCGCCTCAAAGAGCCGCAGGAAGGCGGCAGGGGAGGGCTGGGAGGTGGTAGGGTTTTCCCGGCCCTGGGCCAGCAGACGGTAGAACACGTCCCGGGTGATGCTCTTGCCGTCGATGAAGGCGGCGGAGCCGAATTGAACGGTCATGGGGACGACGCTGATTTTCCGCCGGGCGGCCACCGCCTGGTCAAAGTCGGCGGCGGAGTCGGTGATGATACGGACGGCCATAAGTCAAACCTCCTGTTGTGTGTCCCCGCCGGGCAGGGGAGAGGAGGCCCCCTGGGCGGCGAGGATGGAATCAAATGTATCCACGGTCCGGCGCAGCAGCGGGATCATGGTCTGGACCTGCTCCCGGCCCATGGCGGCCACCAGCCGGTTCACCAGCTCCAGGGTCCGCCGGTGGGAGGCCCGGTAGGCATCCAGCCCCGCCGGCAGGAGCAGCAGCTCCGCCTGGCGGCGGTCCCGGGGATCGGCGCGCCGCTGGAGGTAGCCCAGCCGCTCCAGGGAGCAGAGGATGGCGTTCATCTGGGATTTCAGAATCCGGGTCCTGCGGCACAGCTCCTTGGCGGTGACGGTCCGGCCCTCCTCCCGGGCCTGGACCAGCAGGCCGCACACCTGGGCCTGGTGGAAGCTCAGTCCCGTCACCAGGCGCTGGTTGTTGACCGCGCCGGAGAGCTGCAGCCAGACGGCCAGCAGCTCCTCGCTGAGAGATTCCATACGCCCGCGCCTCCTCTCCTCAATGGTATGGGTATATAGTTCATAAAATGAACTATATACCCGGCGGGGGCGTTTGTCAAGGGAAATCTTGGGACGGCGGCAAAAAGGGAAGCGGCAGGCTCGGCGGCCTGCCGCTTCCCTCGTTTTGTACGTCAGCGCTGGTTGCTCTTCTGGTTCTTGTTCTGGTTCTGGTTGTTCTGATTGTTCTGGTTCTGGTTGTTGTTCTGGTTCTGATTCTGATTGTTCTGGTTCTGGCTGTTGTTCTTGTTCTGATTGTTGTTCTGGTTCTGGTTGTTCATGAAGGACGCCTCCTTTCCACAAGTGGTACGCCTCTATTTTCCCCGGCGGGACAGGTTTTATTCCGTCCCCGGCAGAATAAAATGGAAAAAACAGCGGAGACTACCACCGAGGGTAGCAATACCACATACAGGAAAGGAGCCGTTTTTATGGAGTTGAAGGACAGCGTTACCAAGGAGAACCTGCTGCGGGCCTTTGCCGGGGAGTGCCAGGCCAGGACCCGCTACGAATTTGCCGCCTCCGCCGCCAAGGAGAAGAAGCTGGAGGTGCTGCAATACGTGTTCCTCTACACCGCCGGGCAGGAGAAGGAGCACGCGGAGGTGTTTTACAAGCACCTGAAGAAGGCAGGCTGTGAGAACGTGGTCATCGACGCGGGGTATCCGGTGGACCTGGCGGAGGAGCCGCTGAAGCTGCTGGAGCTGGCCCGGGACCACGAGCTGGACGAGCACGGGGACATCTACCCGGCCTTTGCCGGGAAGGCGGAGGAGGAGGGCTTCGCGGAGATCGCCCGCCATTTCCGCCAGATCGCGGACATCGAGAAGGTCCACGCCGACCGCTTCGGCCGCTTCGCCAAGCTGCTGGAGGAGAACAAGCTGTTTGTCAGCGACGTGGAGACCGGCTGGATGTGCCTCAACTGCGGCCACGTGTTCCACGGCAAAAAGGCCCCGGAGCGCTGCCCTGTGTGCGACCACGACCAGGGCTACTTTATCCGCCTGGAGCTGTCCCCCTACGAGAAATAGCGGGGGGGGAAAGGTCCGCCGCCGGTTTTCGGCGGCGGACCTGCCGCATATGGGCGCGGCTGGAAAATTCAAAGATTGTTGATGACTTTTTCCTCCAACAGGAGTACAATATAAAATTACAATGCTATGTACCGGGAGGAACGACCCTTGAGAAAGCTGAATGACGCTATCGACCGCTTCTGTGCCCTGCACCCCAGATGGGGCGTGCCGGGGCTGATGCGCTACATCATCGGGGCAAACGTCTTGGTCTATCTGCTGAATCTGTTCTCCCAGGGCGGGCTCCATTTCCTGGCCATGGACACCGCCGGCGTGCTCCACGGGGAGGTCTGGCGGCTGGTGACCTATGTGCTCTTTCCCACCAGCGGCGGCTTCTGGCTGGTGATCAGCTGCATGTTCTACTACTGGCTGGGTTCCGCCCTGGAGAACATCTGGGGCAGCGCCAAGTTCACTTTCTACTACCTCAGCGGGACCCTGCTGACCTCCGTGGCCATGGTCATCGCGGCCCTCATCAGCGGAAACTCCTATTACGCCGCCGGGGCGGACTACGTCAACCTGGCCATGTTCTTCGCCTACGCCATGTACAATCCGGACGCCATGGTGCGGCTCTACTTCATCATCCCCGTCAAGATGAAGTGGCTGGCCTGGGTGGACGGGGCCTTCTTCGCCCTGGGCGTGGTCCAGGCCCTGCTGAGCCGGGACTGGGGCGGCGTCATCGTGCCCATTATGGCGCTGATGAACTTCTTCGTGTTCTTCGCCCCGGCCTTCCGCCGGAAGGTGGACACGGTGACGGCCCACCACCGGCCCCAGGCCATCCAGTTCCGCAAAGCGGTGAAGGAGCAGCAGAAGCAGCGGGGCTACAACCACAAGTGCTGCGTCTGCGGCAAGACGGACGCGGACTACCCCAACATGCAGTTCCGCTACTGCTCCAAGTGCAAGGGCTACCACTGCTTCTGCGAGGAGCACATTTTCAACCACGTCCACTTCACGGAATGAATAAATTCGGGAAAGAGGCGTTGCCTCTTTCCCGAATGCACTGCGCGCGCGCCGCTGCGGGGGAGCGGCGCGCGCTCCGTGAGAAGTATTTTTTGGGCGGCGGAGCCGCCCAAAAAATGGATGATTCCGGCGGGGGGAAATGCCCGCAAAAATAGATCGCTCCGGCGGGGGAGCGGCTGCGAAGATGGATGATTTCGGCGGACGCAGCGGGGGGGATGGGCTTTTGGGGGTTATTCCCAGGTCTCCCAGATTTCCGGGTGATAGCCCACGGTGACGGCCTTGCCGTTGCGGACGATGGGGGTCAGGAAGAGCTGGGGGTTGTCGAAGAGCTTTTCCTCCGCCGCATCCGGGGTGATGTAGGCCATGTACAGGTCCTGGTAGGCCCTGCACTTGGTGTTTATCAGCTCCGCAAGGCCCAGCTTCTGCCGGATGGAGCGGTACTCCCCGGGGGAAAAGCCCTTTTTGGGCAGGTCGATGTACTGATATTTGATGCGCCGCTCCTTGAACCAGCGCTCCGCCTTTTTGGTGTCGAAGCATTTGGAGGAGCCGAAGATCTGTACGTTCATAAGAAAACTCCTTTGTGTGGGATGTGGAGGGAAACGCCATGACAGATGAGATCAAAAAGCTGAAGGAATGGACGGACGAGAGCCGGAACATCGTCTTTTTCGGCGGGGCCGGGGTCAGCACCGAAAGCGGCATCCCCGATTTCCGCAGCACCGACGGGCTGTACAATCAGCAGTACGACTACCCGCCGGAGACCATACTGAGCCACAGCTTCTATGCGGCGCAGCCGGAGGAGTTCTTCCGGTTTTACCGGGACAAGATGCTGTACCTGGACGCCCAGCCCAACGCGGCCCACAAAAAGCTGGCCCAGTGGGAGGCGGAGGGGAAGCTCCGGGCGGTGATCACCCAGAACATCGACGGCCTCCACCAGAAGGCGGGCAGCAAAAACGTGCTGGAGCTCCACGGCAGCGTGCTGCGCAACCACTGCCAGCGGTGCGGCGCCTTCTACGGGGTGGAGACGGTGCAAAGCAGCCGGGGCGTGCCCCGGTGCCGCTGCGGCGGCGTCATCAAGCCGGACGTGGTGCTCTACGAGGAGGGCCTGGACCAGGACGTGATGGCCGCGGCGGTGTCCGCCATCCGCCACGCCGACGTGCTCATCATCGGCGGGACGTCCCTGACGGTGTACCCGGCGGCGGGGCTGGTGCGGTACTACCGGGGGGATAAGCTGGCGGTCATCAACAAGACCGCCCTGCCCGGCGCGGGGGCGGACCTCACCATCCGGGAGCCCATCGGCCAGGTCCTGGCCCAGCTGTAGGACCAGTATACCAGAGCGCGGCCCCCTTCGCAAGGGCCGCGTCCGGGAAAACGGGACTGTTTTGCGGCCCGCCGGAGAAAAAAGCATGAAAAAAACGCCGGATCTGAAAAAAATATGTTGACCTGCCCCATTTCCTGTGGTATAGTAACTATTACCTGTGGAAATGGGGCTTTCTTTTTGCGCGCTTTTCGCTTCTCACGCCGGAGGGGGAGCCGCCGTTTTGGACGCAGGGAGGCAATCTGCGGGCGTTTGCCCGGATATATGAATAAGGAGGTGCCGTTAGGAATGCGTGTGAAGATCACATTGAGATGCAACGAGTGCAAGCAGAGAAACTACAACACGGTCAAGAACAAGAAGAACGATCCTGATCGTCTGGAGATGAACAAGTACTGCCCCTTCTGCAGAAAGCACACGGTCCACACTGAGACCAAGTAAAGAAAGGGAGATTTCATCATGGCTGAAGAAAAAAAGGCTAAGAAGGATCGGGGCCGCTGGTTCCGCGAAATGAGAAGCGAGCTGAAAAAGGTGGTCTGGCCCTCCTGGGAGAAGGTCACCAAGAACACCGGTACGGTGCTCCTGTGCAGCGCCATCATCGGCGCGTGCATCTGGATCCTGGACGGCGTGTCCGGCCTGCTGATCAAGACCATTCTTGGCCTTCTGCAGTAAGAGGGTCGGGAGGAATGGCCGCTAACGCGCTGTGGTATGTGGTGCATACCTATTCCGGCTATGAAAACGCCGTAAAGACCGCCATTGAGAAATTCGTCGTCAACCGGGGCATGGAGAACATGATCCTGGATATCCAGATCCCTCTGGAGAAGGTGACGGAGATCACGGAGACCGGCGCCGCCAAAGAGGTGGAGCGCAAGGTCTTCCCCGGCTACGTCCTGGTGAAGATGGTGATGACCGACGACACATGGCACCTGGTGCGGAATGTGCGCGGCGTCACGGGCTTCGTGGGCGAAGCCAGCAACAAACCCATCCCCCTGACAGAGGAGGAGGTCCTGGCCCTGGGCATGGAGAAGCACGAGATCGAGGTGCGCTACCACGAGGGCGACCGGGTCCGCATCAACGACGGCCCCCTGGAGTCCTTCACCGGCACGGTGGAGGAGATCGACGCCGAGAAGAACAAGGTCACGGTCATCGTGTCCATGTTCGGGCGGGAGACTCCTGTGGAGCTGGAGCTGGACCAGGTGGAAGTGGTCGAGTGACCGCTCCGGGACCGAATGTTCCGGCAATTTGTTCCGCCGCGCCGCGGCGGCGTGGGAGGGGCCTCTGGCATAGACAGCCCCGCCACCACCACATTTTATCAAGGAGGTGCCTGACATGGCACAGAAAGTCGTAGGATACGTCAAACTGCAGATCCCCGCGGGCAAAGCAACCCCCGCACCCCCTGTTGGCCCCGCTCTGGGCCAGCACGGCGTCAACATTCCCGCCTTCACCAAGGAGTTCAACGAGCGCACCAAGAACGACATGGGCCTCATCATCCCCGTGGTCATCACCGTGTACTCCGACCGCTCCTTTACCTTCGTCACCAAGACGCCCCCCGCGGCCGTCCTCATCAAGAAGGCCTGCAACATCGAGTCCGGCTCCGGCGTGCCCAACAAGACCAAGGTGGCCACCATCAGCAAGGCCGACGTGCAGAAGATCGCTGAGACCAAGATGCCCGATCTGAACGCCGCCAGCCTGGAGTCCGCCATGAGCATGATCGCCGGCACCGCCCGCAGCATGGGCGTCATCGTGGGCGAATAAGGAGGGCATGAGAAATGTTTAGAGGTAAGAAGTATCAGAACAGCGCCAAGCAGATCGACAGGGCCAACCTGTACGAGGCCAAGGACGCCTTTGAGATCATTTGCAAGACCGCTTCCGCCAAGTTCGACGAGACCGTCGAGCTGCACGTGAAGCTGGGTGTGGACTCCCGCCACGCCGACCAGCAGGTCCGCGGCGCCGTGGTCCTGCCCCACGGCACCGGCAAGACCGTCCGCGTGCTGGTGTTCGCCAAGGGCGACAAGGCCGACGCTGCCCGCGCCGCCGGCGCTGACTATGTGGGCGATATGGACATGGTGGAGAAGATCCAGAAGGAGAACTGGTTCGAGTTCGACGTGGTGGTCGCCAGCCCCGATATGATGGGTGTTGTGGGCCGTCTGGGTAAGCTCCTGGGCCCCAAGGGCCTGATGCCCTCTCCCAAGGCCGGCACCGTTACCCCTGACGTGGCCAAGGCCGTGCAGGAGGTCAAGGCCGGTAAGATCGAGTACCGCCTGGACAAGACCAACATCATCCACTGCCCCATCGGCAAGGTGTCCTTCGGCGCTGAGAAGCTCAGCGACAACTACAACACCCTCATGGGCGCCATCATCAAGGCTAAGCCCGCCGCCGCCAAGGGCCAGTATATCAAGAGCTGCGTCACCGCCTCCACCATGGGCCCCGGCATCAAGCTGAACACCGCCCGCTTGGTGTAAGGACGTGAGGGAACGCGCCTGGCCGTTGGACCGATCCGGGCGATTTCCCGCAGCAACTGGAAAGAGCCGCCGGCAGCTGTCGGCGGCTCTTTCTCGCCCGGGGGCCGGGGCGCGGAATGGCCGCGTACAGGTTTCTCTTGAAAAATGAGGAGGAAGAAAGAAATGAGAGCATTTTTTCAGAAGATCAGCCGTGCCGGCCTGGTGCTGGCGCTGATCGGCGGCGTGCTGCTGGGCGTCTCTCTGGGAGATACCGTGATCTCCTTCAAGCCGGCCAGGAGCTTTGATGACGTGCTGGAGAGCGGCGCGGCCCCCGGGGACCGTGTGGCGGGGCAGGTGCCCTTCCTGCTGGACAGCTTCGCCTCCATGCAGACCTGGACCGAGAACAGCAAGACCAACTCCACCACGCCGAAGAAGACCTCTTCCCGCTACTATGTGCTGCCCGGTGGGGAGGGCTTTTTGGGGCTGACCGTCCACTCCAAGTCCTTTGACCAGTCGGAGGCCCTGGTGGACCAGACCTATGGCTATCTGGCAGGCGGCGATATGCCCACGGCCCAGCTGACCCTGGACGCCCGGGTGGTGGCCATGGACGAGGAGCTGGCGGAGATGTTCCGGGACGAGATGCGGGAGTATTACGACTATACGGACCAGGAGCTGGAGGCCATGGGGCCCATCCTGATGGTGGAGCCCAGGGACTTTACGGCTGTCCGGAGCTTCTGCGCGGCGGGCGCCGTATTCCTTCTGCTGGGCGTGGTGATCCTGGCGCGGCGCTGGAAGAAGGAGGGCGCCAGGCTCAGCCAGGCCCAGAAGCCGGCCTCCGGCCCCGAGATCCAGTAAAAGCGGAAACTTTTTCAATTTTCGTATTGACAAAAAGCGCCGCGTCCGATATAATAATCAAAGTGTTCAAAGACAGCAGGTGCGAGGAGGCCCCGTCCAGGGGCGGACAAGCGTAAGTCCTGCCGAGAATGCAGCCGATACGCTATGCTTACGCTGCTTTCGTGCGAACACGAAAGCGGCGTTTTCTTTTCCCCCGGAGGAGAAAAAGCCGCCATCTAACCCTTTTGGAGGTGAACTACAACAATGCCTAACGCAAAAGTTCTGAGCGAGAAGCAGGCCATCGTGGCCGATCTGACCCACAAGCTGCAGAACGCCGCCGCCGGCGTGCTGGTGGACTACAAGGGCATCACCGTTGCCCAGGACACCGCTCTGCGCGCTGAGCTGCGCAAGAACAATGTGGAGTACGCTGTTGTGAAGAACACCCTGCTGCGCTTCGCCGTGGACAACTGCGGCATGAACGAGCTGGACGGTCTGCTCAACGGCACCACCGCTATGGCCATCTGCCATGACGACCCCGTGGCCCCCGCCCGGGTGATCAACGACTTCGCCAAGAAGATCAATGATTGCTTCGAGATCAAGGGCGGCTTCATGGAGGGCAAGGTCATGCCCCTCAACGAGGTCATGGCTCTGGCCGAGATCCCCCCGCTGCCGATCCTGCAGGCCCAGGTGCTCGGCACCATGCTGGCCCCCATTTCCGGCCTGGCCTGCGTGCTGAAGCAGATCGCCGAGAAGCAGGGCGCTCCCGCCGAGGAGGCCGCTGCCGAGGCTCCCGCCGCCGAGTAAGCGGCAAAGTTCCCACAACACGATTTTAACTGAAAAATTATTAGGAGGTACCTAACAATGGCAAGCGAGAAAGTTACCGCTATGATCGAGGAAGTCAAGGCTCTGACCGTTCTGGAGCTGAGTGAGCTGGTCCACGCCCTGGAGGAGGAGTTCGGTGTGTCCGCCGCCGCTATGGCCGCCCCCGCCGCCGCCGCTGCTCCCGCCGCTGAGGAGAAGACCGAGTTTGACGTGGTCCTGACCGGCTTTGACGCCGCCTCCAAGATCAAGGTCATCAAGGTCGTCCGCGAGATCACCGGTCTGGGCCTGGCTGAGGCCAAGGCCGCCGTGGAGGGCGCTCCCAAGACCCTGAAGGAGGCTCTGTCCAAGGACGACGCCGAGGCCATGAAGGCCAAGGTCGAGGAGGCCGGCGGCAAGGTGGAGCTGAAGTAAGCTTCCCCCACCCCATATTGCCCGCAAAAGCGCCCCCGGCTCCGCCGGGGGCGCTTTTCTGTGCCTGCGCAGCGGAAACTGTGCCTTTGCCGCCTTTTGCGGTAGGACGGAACAAAAAATGTGGGGCGCTCCTTGCAATGGGCCGCCTCCTTTGGTAAAATAAAAAGAACCAAATGCGTCGGAAGGGAGGAGACGGGTAATGTGGCAATGTGGATTTGTCCTGCTGTGGCTGTCGGCCTCGCTGCCCGTGATCTCCCTGTGGCTCCAGGAGGGGAAGGCCCGCTGGATGGATATGACGGCCGCCGGGGTGGCCGCCGCGGCGTCTTCGGCGCTGCTGGCGGCGCTGGGGCATACCGCCTGGGCCGCCCCTGTGGGCCTGACGGCGGGCTGCCTGGCCTACGGGGCCGTGGGGCTTCTGCGGCGGATCAACGGGACCCTGGCGGCTCTCTGCACCGGGCTGGCCAGCGTCGCGGCGTGGCTCCCCCTGTATCTGGCGGATGAGTCGGTCTGGCAGTACGGCTGTCTGGCGGCGGCCCTCGTGGCCTGCCTGCTGACGGCGCTGGCGGCCAGGCGGCCCTGGGAAAAGGGGCGGTTCGTACTGTCCGACCCCTACCGGACGGACACGGGGCGCTACCACTTCTGGGTGTTCCTGCCCCTGGGGCTCGTCCCCGTGGCCGGCACCGCCGCGCCACTGATGGCCTTTGCCTCTCCGGGACAGGCCCTGCTGCTCTGCGCCGCGCTGCTGGCCGTACTGGCGGTGCTGGTGGTCCTGGAGGAGCTGACACGGCAGTATCAGACGGCGAGGCTCCTGAACAGCGCCTTTGACCAGTGGCAGACGGAGTCCCGGGACTATATGAACACCATCCGCGCCCAGCGCCACGACTTCAACCTGCACCTCCACGCCATCTCCGGCCTGGTGAACACCGGCGAGTACGAGAACTGCCGGGCCTATGTGCAGCGGCTGGTGGCCGACGCCGCCGCGGTCAACGACATCATGCCCGTCAGCGACGCGGTGGTGGGCTCCATGCTGTACAACATGCGGGAGCAGGCCCGGCGGAAGGGCTCGGACATCACCTACGAGATCACCTACGACATGGCGGACACGCTCTGCAACGGCTTCGCCTGCAACAAGATCATCGGCAATCTCCTGCAAAACGCCATCGACGCCCTGGATACCCCCCAGGACAGGGCCTGCGGCATCCATGTGCGGATCTTCAAGCGCCGGGGCAACACGGTGGTCACGGTTGAAAACCGCTTCACCGGGGACAAGACCGCCATCGCCCGGGTGTTCGAGCCGGGCTATTCCACCAAGGCGAACCACGAGGGCATCGGCCTGAGCATGGTGCTGCGCACGGTGCGGCACTACGGCGGCAGGATCTACCCGGAGTTTGAGGACGACCGGCTGCGGTTCGTGGTCAATATCCCCAACGGGGGAGAGCCTGCCGGAGAGGAGGGACTTATATGACGATCCGCGCACTGATCCTGGACGACGACCCGGCCTCCCGGCGGGCCACTATGGCCGCCCTGGCCCAGTTCCCGGAGCTCCAGGTGGCGGCGCAGTTTTCCACCGGCGCCCAGCTCATGGAGTATCTGGCGGAGCACCAGGCGGACCTGCTGTTTCTGGATATCGAGCTGAACCAGGAGTTCGGCTTCACCATCGCCCGGGAGCTGCAGAGGACCCACCCGGAGCTGCTGCTGGCGTTTTTGACCGGCCACTCCTCCTACGCCGTGGACGGCTACGACTTCCAGCCGGTGAACTTTTTGACCAAGCCCATCGTGCCCCAGAAGCTGGAGCAGACCATCCAGCGGGTGAAGCGCCGCCTGGAGGGGACCACGGCCCAGTCCGGCGCTCAGCTCATGTTCCAGCTCCAGCAGGGCTGCCGTATCATCGACGTGCGGGATATCCTCTACATCGAGCGGGCCCAGCGGAAGAACATCCTCCACACCACCGCCGGCAGTATGCGCATCGCCGGCTACACCATGCGGGAGCTGGAGGAGATGCTCACCGCCCACGGGTTCTTCCTGTGCCACCAGTCCTTTATCGTCTCCCTGTACCGGGTGCGGTCCCTCCGGGACGCGGGCAAGCGGCTGTACGAGGCCACGCTCATGGGCTGCGACGAGGCCATCCCCGTTTCCAGAAACCGGTACGAGGAGATGCGGACGCGGCTTCTCGACCTGGGAATCCCCAGAATATAGGTCCCAAATAGACAAAAACCGGCGCACGATAGACATGGCCTATTGTGCGCCGGTTTTATTTCTCTTATAATTTATACAGTAGATCCAGCCGCAGCACCGCCGCAGCGCAGTAAAAAGAGAGAGGAGCCGTCGGACATGAGAAATAACCGGCAAGATCCCGACAAAATCGAACTAAAAGAGAGGAAGGGCGTATGGAAGCGCTTCCTCAAGATCTTTCCCAAGTGCCGCCTGCCCTGGGTGTGGCTCATCGCCTACATCCTGCTGAGCATGGGCGTCATCAACGTAGGGCTCAGCGAGACGGAATACACAGCCCAGCTCTTCGACGGGGACACCAGCGCGGCGCTCCTGGCAAAGCTGATCGGCGTGCTGCTCGTCAACCTGCTGGGGACCAGCCTTGCGGTGTTTGTCCGGATCATCACCAGCGCCCGCATCAACCGGAACATGCGCAAGGTGGTGCTGAACAAGGCCCTGCGCCTGCCCATGAGCTTTTTCAAGGACGACGATCCCCGTGAGATCATCCACCGGGTGGTCAACAACTCCATTGTGATGGATTCCACCATCATGGTCTTCATCATCCCTGTGGCTATGGCGGTCTATAAGGCGGCCAGCGTGCTGGGCAAGGTGTTCAAGTACGACTGGCGGCTGACGCTGATCCTGCTGGGCTTCCTGCCGGTACAGGTCTTCATCGCCTGGATCTTCGGCCGCATCAACTTCTCCCTGAGCAGGACCGACAGCGGCCTCTACGCCCGACTGACCCAGCGGCTGTCCGAGCTGGTCACCAACATCCCCCTGGCCAAGGCCTTCGTCAAGGAGGACGTGGAGGCCCAAAAGGGCGTGGAGCTGTCTGACCGGCTGTACAGGGTCAGCATCCGGAGCAGCTGGCTGGACCAGTTCAAGAGCGCGTCTGAAACTGTGGTGAGTCTGCTGCAGTCGGCCCTGATCGTGGGGGTCGGCGTGGCGATGCTGGGGAGCGGGGCCATCGAAAAGCGGGGCTGGATCTCCTTCTACATGTTCTCCAGCGTGTTCAGCGGCGCGGTAGAGGAGTTCATGATGTACTGGAACAACGTGAAGGTCATCCAGGGCAACGCGGACCGCGTGCTGGAGATTCTGGACGCCCCGGAGGAGGACCTGACCGGCGAGCCCTGCAAGGACCTCACCGGCGACCTGGAGCTGACGGACGTGTCCTTCGGCTACACCGATGACCGCACGGTGCTGAACAACGTGTCCTGCACATTTCAGGACAACAGCGTCACCGCCCTGCTGGGCGTCAGCGGCTGCGGCAAGACGACGTTGACCCATCTGCTCAACCGGCTGTACGCCCCCAATTCCGGCGCTGTCACCGTGGGCGGAAAGTCCGTGGGGGACTTTGCCCTGGAGGACTACCGGGCCCAGTTTGAGACCGTGAGCCAGAGCGGGATGCTCTTTTCCGGCACCATCCGGGAGAACCTGCTCTACGGCAATGACGACGCCAACGACGAGGCGCTGACGGACGCCCTGCGTCGGGCGGGGGCCTACGACTTTGTGATGGCCATGCCCGAGGGCCTGGACAGCCGCCTGGAGGAGTACGGCAGCAACCTCTCCGGCGGCCAGCGCCAGCGCCTGGCCATGGCCCGGGCGCTGCTCAGCGACGCCCACTACCTGATCCTGGATGAACCCACGGCGTCCATGGACGCCATCGCCACAGAGGAGCTGATGGAGACCCTGAAGACCGTGGCCCAGGGCCGGTGCGCCATCCTCATTGGACATACGGCGGCGGCCCTGTCCATCGCCGACCGGGCGGTGGTCATCGAGGACGGTACGGTCAGCGACCAGGGGACCGTGGAGGAAGTGAAGGCACGAAATCCCTTCGTGCGTGATCTGCTGGGAAAGAAGGTGGCCCAATGAAAACGACCGCGAGTTTGAAGCAGAAGGAAAAGGGTATGCTGGGCAAGGTCACAAAGCTGTACGCCAGCATCCGGGTGCCCTGGTTCCTCTATGTGTTTGATTTGATCCTGAGCGCCCTGGCCACCAAGGTGGGCCTGCGCTACATGGCCTATGAGGCGGAGCTGAAGACCGGCAACATCGAGGACCCCGACGTGGTCAAATGGTTCCTGATCTGCTGCGTGTTGATGATGGTGGTTCAGATCGCGTCCCGTATCCCCTCGTTTTACGCCGAAGCCATTCTCAGCCGCAACATGCGCAATAAGCTCATTGACCACTCCCTGCATCTGCCCATGCGCGCCTATGAGCGCAGCGCCTCCCAGATGGTGTCCTGGATCACCCAGGACAGCAGCAGCGCCAACGGCCTGATCTCCGCCCTGGTGGGCTTCTTCACCGGCATCATCTCCGTGTTCATGACCATGGACAGCCTGTCCGCCATCGACAAGAGCATGATGATCCTGGTGCCTTTCGTCCTGGTGTACATCATCTTCAGCACCTGGCTGGAGGGCAAGGCCATGTATGTCCGCCAGCGGATCGGACGGCAGGCCCTGGGCGAGCTGACGGCCTTCTTCGCCGAGCACCTGGGCTTCTTCCAGCAGATCAAGCAGCTCCACACCCGCAGGGACGAGCAGGTCCGGGGCAACCGCGCCATCGACGGCTACTATAAGATGGAGGTCCGGCAGGCGTTTTTGACCCTGGCTGTGAACCTGGTCAGCGGCTCCCTCACCAACGTCATCCAGATCCTGGTGTTCGTCATGGGCGTGCCCATGGTGCGGGACGGCCGCATCGGCATGTCGGAGCTGGCGGCGTTTTTGAACTATGTCCTCTTTGCCTACCAGTCCCTCAGCTGCATCCCCTCCGTGTACACCAGCTTCCAGTACTACAAGGGCGAGCTGTTCTACATCACCAACCTGATGGCGGAGCCGGAGGAGGTCTACCAGCGCCAGCGGAGCATGGACATCCCCGACCAGGACATCGTCTTTGACAACGTGACCTTCGCCTACGACGAGAAGCCGGTGCTGGAGAACGTGAGCTTCACCATCCCCAAGGGCAAGGTCACCATGGTGGCCGGCCCCAACGGCTCCGGCAAGTCCACCGCCTTCAAGCTCCTGGAGCGGTTCTACAGCCCCGACAGCGGCTCCATCCGCTTCGGCCGGTACCAGGCGGAGGACATCCACCTGGGCGAGTGGCGGCAGAGCTTCTCCTACGTGCTCCAGGACCCCCAGCTCTTCAACGGCACCATCCGGGAGAACATCGTCTACGGCCTCAGCCGCACGGCCACCGACGCGGAGGTGGAGAAGGCGGTGAAGCTGGCCTGCGCCGAGGAATTTATCCGGGAGCTGCCCGGCGGCTACGACTTCGTCATCGGTGATAACGGCGCCCGCCTCTCCGGCGGCCAGCGCCAGCGCATCGCAATCGCCCGTGCCCTGCTGCTGGACCCCGCCTACCTGCTGCTGGACGAGGCCACCTGCAACATGGATATCTACTCCGAGGAGAGCGTTACCAACGCCCTGCTGCACCTGATGGAGGGCCGGACCACGGTGGTGATCTCCCACGACATGTCCATGCTGGATAAGGCGGACAACGTGGTGGTGCTCAACCAGGGCGTGGTGGAGGCCAGCGGTCCCAGGGCCGACGTGGAGCGCACCAGTCCCACCCTGCAAAAGCTCATCGCGGCCAACGCGTGAAAGGAGAACAGATCATGAAGTCAAGCATCAACCAATTGGCGGACTACAAAAGCTGCCCCGTGACGTGGGAGGTGACGGTCTCCTGCCCCGAGGAGACCATCCAGACGGAGCTGCACCGTGCGGCCCGGGCCTTTAAGCGCACCGAGAAGATCGCCGCGGTGGAGGCCGGGGACGCGGTGATGCTGAAGACCGTCAGCGACGTCCCTAAGTTCAACAAGGCCATGGTCCCTGTGACCGTGGGCCGGGGCCTCTACAGCGCGGAGCTGGAGGAGCAGCTCATCGGCAGGGCCGTGGGGGAGACCTTCCAGGCCGCGCTGCCGGAGGGGACCGTCCAGGTGACGGTGCTCCAGGGGACCCGCACGGTGTTCCCGGAGCCCACGGACGAGATGGCGGCGGACTACGCCGCCAGGACCGAGGGCTTTGAGGGCGTGACCACCGTGGAGCAGCTGCGCCGCCGGGCGGCGGAGAAGTACTGCCGGGAGCGCAGGGACGCCGTGGTCTACGAGCTTATGGACCAGATCATGGACTACGTGCTCTGCTCCAGCGACTGGAACTTTGACCAGGAGGAGCTGGAGGCGTGCTTTGCCGACGGCTACGCCGCCGAGCGTGAGGCCCTGAAAGCCGAGCGCGGGATAGACCTGGATACCGCCTCCCCCGAGGAGCTGAAGCTGCAGTTCGACGTGGGGGACCTGGAGGAGCTGAAGCGGGATATGCGCATCATGTGCGAGCGGGAGATCGCCTCGGCCCTGTGGTGCGCGGCGTGCAACGGCAGGGACCCCGGGGAGGCGGCTCTGGAATACAGCCAGGGGGATTTTGACTTCCTGGAGCGCTATGTCCGGGAACATATTGAGATCAAGGAGGAGCTGTAATATGGCGACGGTATTTGCCACGGACGAGACCTATGAGGAGCTGGTAGGCCAGGAGGGCGTGGTGCTGGCGGACTTCTTTGGAAAGACCTGCGTGCCCTGCAAGATGCTGGCCCGGGTGCTGGAGGAGATCGAGGACGAGATGCCCTTTATCACCATCGTGAAGGTGGACGTGGACGATTGCCCCAAGACCGCCGAGGCCTTCAAGATCACCGGCATCCCCGATCTGTACTACTACAAGGACGGCAAGGCCGTCTACCACGACATGGGCGCCGTGGGTGCGGACGAGGTCCGCGGCCATTTGGCGGAGATCCTGTACTGAGCGCAGAGGAACAAGGGGGGTTTACAAGGCCCTGGAAAAGGCGTATAATAGCCTGGTGTTCGTCCAGGGCGTTCCTCCCACGTTCCCATGTAAGGTAGTTCACAGCCGTTTGGCTGCGATCTAATATGAAATCATTGAAAGAGGAGAAAACGAACATGAAAAAGCTGTTAGCCCTGATTCTTTCCCTGACCATGGTGCTGTGCCTGGCCGCCTGCGGCGAGGACGGCGGCGCCAAAGAGGTGGACATGAGCAAGTACCCCACCGACATCAACGAGTGGACCGCCCAGAACTTCAACGACTACTTCACCGACGCCGGCGTGTACACCAACGCCGACTGGGTCTACATCCAGGACCACGCCACCTATTGGGCCGGGTCCGGTACGCCGGTCGATGAGTGCGGCGGCTATCAGGATGACACGGGTATGATCGGTATCGCCGTGTTTACCATTGATCCCAACAGCCTGGAGGCGGACGCTGAGGCGTTCCTGCAGAGCGTCAAGGACACCAAGACGTTTCCCACGGACTACGGCAGCTTCCCTGTGGACCATCTGGTGGGCAACGTGATCTTCTGGTACAGCGCCACCGCCGATGAGGACGTGTACGCCGCTGCGGACAAGGCCTACAACGACCTGATCGCCGCCCTGGGCGTGACGCCGGAGTTCTAACATGAAGTCGCATATCGTTTCACTGAGCAACTACATGCTCCAGGCCCAGGAGCCCGTTACCGGCGAGATCACCCGCCAGGAGCTGGAGCGCAATTTGGAGATCGAGATTCAGAAGCTGTGTATGCAGAGCAAGACTCTGATGCCGGTGGAGACCGTGGCCGGCGGCGACGTGGCCACATTGGACCTTAGCTCCGATCTGAAAAAGTTTGACCGGAAAGGCCTGTGCCTGAACGTGGGAGCCGGGCTTTTCAGCAAGGCGCTGGAGGCCACCCTTCCCGGCCACGCCGTGGGGGAGACCTACACCGCCGATGTGGACGGCCACGCCGTCCAGGTGACGGTGGCGGGCTGCCGCCGGGCGGTGGTGCCGGAGTTTTCCGACCAGCTGGCGGCCGCCCAGGGCATCCCCGGCGTCACCGACATGGACAGCTACCGCAGGCACGTGTACGACGCCTACCTGGAGATGTACCGGGACTGCTACCTGGAGTACTTTGCCGGTGACCTGCTGGAGCAGTGGCTCAGCCAGTGCCAGTGGGAGCTGGACGAGGCGGAAATGGCGGAGTTCCTGGCCCAGTGGAACCGGCACGAGGACGAGGCCAACGCCTTCCACAACATGACCGTGGCGGAGAATTACCCCGGCGAGCTGGACGAGTGGCGCAGGTCGGAGACCCGCACCTTCGTGCAGACGGCCCTCCTGGACGCCTTCCTGACCGGGAAGGACCACCGCTCTCTGGAGCTGGACCTCAACGACACTGACGAGCTGACGGCCCAGCGCAAGCGGGTGCTGAAGCCCCTGGAGGACTATCTGGCCCCCCGGTTCACCCTGGAGCTGACCGAGGAGGAAGAGGACAAAACGGAGGAGGATGCGTAATGGCCATTATTGTCTCAACGGACGAGAGCTTCCACAAGGACATCGCCCAGGGCGTGAGCCTGGTGGACTTCTACTCCACCCACTGCGGCCCCTGCCGGGTGCTGCTGCCCAAGCTCATGGAGATCGAGACGGAGCTGCCCTTTATCAACCTGGTGAAGGTCAACATCGACGACTGCCCCCAGGTGGCAAACGAGTTCCGCATTTCTGGGGTGCCCGACATCTACCTGGCCAAGGATGGGAAGATGGCGGAGTACCAGGCGGCCTATGACCCTGACAGCATCAAGGAGGCGCTGGGCGCGCTGCTGTACGACTGAGTTCTTTTTCTTGAAAGAAAAAGAACCAAAAAGAACTTTATTGGGCTTCCGGCACGGCACTTCCCGGTAACGGAGGTACGGTACAGCTGGGAAAGCGCGGGGTTTGCTGCATCTCATGAAATACGGAAAAGGGCCTGCTGGAGACAGCAGACCCTTTCCGCGATAAAAAGAAAGGACTGTTTTTTGCAATGAAACCTGTGGATATCGCCATCGTGGGCAGCGGCCCCGCCGGCATCAGCGCGGCCATCAACGCCCAGATCCGGCACAAGAGCTTCTATCTCTTCGGCACCGACGGCCTCAGCGAGAAGGTCCAGCGCTCGGAGAAGATCAGCAACTACCCCGGCCTCTGCGACGTCTCCGGCCCGGAGCTTATCGCCAAACTGAGGGAGCACATGGCCAAGGCGGGGATCGAGGTCACCCCCAAGCGCATCACCGGCATCTACAACATGGGCGGCTACTACGCCCTGCTCTCCGACCAGGAGGAGTTCGACGCCTACACGGTGATCATGGCGGCGGGCATGGAGACCGCCCGGCCCGTGGAGGGGGAGCGGGACCTGCTGGGCCGCGGCGTCAGCTACTGCGCCACCTGTGACGGCAACCTCTACAAGGGCAAGACCATCGCCGTGGTCTGCGACAACGAGCCCATGGAGGAGGAAGTGGAGTACCTGGCGGAGCTGGCGGGGAAGGTGTACTACTACCCCCAGTTCAAGGGCAGCAGCTTCTCCCGGGAGAACACGGAGATCCTGACTTCCCCCGTTGCCGCCGTACTCTCCGACGGCCGGCGGGTCAGCGGCATCCGCTGCAAGGACGGCCAGGAGCTGACGGTGGACGGCATCTTCTTCCTGAAGCAGTCCGTGTCCCCGGCTGTGCTGCTGCGGGGCCTGGAGATGAACGAGAACCATGTGGCCGTGGACCGGACCATGGCCACCAATGTGAAGGGCTGCTTTGCCGCCGGTGACTGCACCGGCGCGCCCTACCAGATCGCCAAGGCGGTGGGGGAGGGCAACATCGCCGCCCACAGCGCCTTCGCGTACCTCTCCAAGCTGGAGAAGGAAACGAAGTAACACCGACCTGTCAGAAAAGCGTCCAGGCCCCCGGCGGAAGGCTCCGCCGGGGGCCTCGGCATACCCGGGGCCTCCGGCGCATAGGCTACAGCGAGGTGATGCGGGATGCTGATACATGTGGTGCGCCCGGGAGAGACGCTCTACGCCATTGCCGGGCGGTACGGCGCGGACCCGGAACTGCTGGCGCAGGCCAACGGCGTGCCGGCCTCCGGGGCGCTGGCGGTGGGGCAGACCCTGGTGATTCAGGAGGTGGAGACCTTCCATGTGGTCCAGCCGGGGCAGACGCTGTCTGTAATCGCCCGGCAGTACGGGCTCCCTCTGCGGCAGCTCTACCGGAACAACTACGGCCTGGAGGGGCAGCCGGAGGTCCAGCCGGGCCGCCGGCTGGTGATCCGGTACAGGGAGGAGCGGCTGGGGACGGCGTCCACCAACGGCTACGCCTACCCCTTTATCCAGCTCCGGGCCCTGGGGGCCACGCTGCCCTACATGAGCTATCTGACGCCCTTCACCTACGGCATCGACGAGGAGGGGGGCCTGCTCCCCCTGGACGACGGGGCGCTGCTGGCGGAGGCCCGCCGCCTGGGGACGGCGCCGCTGATGCACCTGTCCACCCTGACGGAGTCCGGGCAGTTTTCCAGTGACCGGGCGGTGGCGCTCCTGGAGTCCCCGGAGCGGCAGACGGCCCTCATTGAGCAGGTGCTGGCGACCATCGGGGAGCAGGGCTACCGGGGGCTGGACGTGGACTTTGAGTATCTTCCCGCCGCCCTGCGGGAGAGCTACGGGGCGTTTATCACGGCCCTGCGGGAGCGCCTTTCCCCCATGGGCCTGCCGGTGCTGGTGGCCCTGGCCCCCAAGACCCGGGCCGGCCAGCCGGGCCTTCTCTACGAGGCCCACGACTACGCCCTGCTGGGGGCGGCGGCGGACTACGTGCTGCTGATGACCTACGAGTGGGGCTATACCTACGGCCCGCCTATGGCGGTGGCGCCCCTGCCCAACGTGCGCCGGGTGCTGGACTACGCCGTCACGGCCATTCCCCGGGAAAAGATCTATCTGGGCATCCCCAACTACGGCTACGACTGGCCTCTGCCCTTCGTCCAGGGGGAGACCCGGGCCAGGAGCCTCTCCAACCAGGAGGCCGTGGCCCTGGCGGTGGCCAACGGGGCGGAGATTCAGTACGACGAGACGGCCCAGAGCCCCTGGTTCACCTATACCGCCGGCGGCGTGGAGCACCGGGTCTGGTTCGAGGACGCCCGCAGCATGTCCGAAAAGCTGCGGCTCATCCAGGAGTACGGGCTGTGGGGGGCGGGGTACTGGAATCTCATGCGGCCCTACCCCCAGGGCTGGACGGTGCTCAACGCCCTCTACCAGGTGCGGGACCTGTAGGGGACGGGACAAAGAAAGCGCAGCTGTAGGAAAACGAAAGGACCGGCGTCATTAGGCGCCGGTCCTTTCGTTTTGGAGAGAGGGAGAAAAAGAAAACTTCATTCCTGACGATGCCATCATAACCGACCTGTTTCAATAAGTCAACAGCCTCCGGCGACAATTCACGGATTGTTAACAGGCGGTTCAAAAACGGTTCAAAGAACAGTATTGACAGCCGGTATGGGAAGGTGTATATTTAGCAAGCTAACTAATTGATGCGGGAAGAATGGAGGGAAAAGGACATGGAGGATTCCCGGAACCTGGGCAGGCTGATCGGCTATTGCGGCCACCTGGGGCGGCAGTGCCTGGACGTGCGCCTGCGGCAGAGCGGCTACAACGTAACGCCGGTGCAGTCCCACACCCTGCTGTATCTGACCCACTGCCGGGAGGCAGTCACCCAGCGGATGCTGGAGAGCGAGCTGCGCCTGCGGCCGTCCACGGTCAACGGCATCGTGGACCGCCTGGTGGAAAAGGGCTATGTGGTCCGCCGCCCCAGCCCCAGGGACGCCAGATGCAGGCTCATCTCCGCCACGGAGGAGGGGCATCGCATGGCGGCCACCTTCTGCTCGGCCATGGACGACGCGGACAGGGCCTTTCAGGCGGACCTGTCGGAGGCGGAGCAGGACCAGCTGCGGGACCTCCTGTGCCGCATCATCGCAAACTTGGAAAATGAGGTGAAAAACACGTGATCAAAAAACTCTGGCCCTATACCAGGGGCTACCGCAAGTGGATCGTGATGGGAATCGCCTGCTCTGCCTGTGAGGCGGTGTTCGAGCTGCTGCTGCCGCTGGTGATGGCGGACATCCTGGACACCGGGATCCCCTCCGGTGATACGTCCTACATCCTGAGGAAGGGCGGACTGATGGTGGTCATGGCCCTGGTCTCCATGGCGCTGGGCGTGGGCGCCGCCTTTGTGGCGGCCCGGGCCGGACAGGGCTTCGGCGCGCAGCTGCGGCAGGCCCAGTACGACCATATCCAGGAGTTCTCCTTCCGCAACATCGAGAAGTTCTCCACCGCCTCCCTGGTCACCCGCCTGACCAACGACTGCAACATGATGCAGCAGACGCTGACCATGAGCATGCGCATCATGGTCCGGGCACCGGTGATGCTGATTTCCGCTCTGGTGCTGGCCATCTCCATCAGCCTGAAGCTCAGCCGGGTCTTTCTGGTGGCGCTGCCGCTGCTGGTGGTGCTGGCCGTGGTGCTCATCACCCGCATCAGCCCTATTTTCAGCGAGTTCCAGAAGCGCACCGACGATGTGAACCTGGTGGTCCAGGAGAATCTGGGGGCCATCCGGGTGGTCAAGTCCTTCGTCCGGGAGGATTACGAGAAGGAGAAGTTCGCCAAGCGCAATACCGCCCTGCGCAATATCTCCGAGCGGGCCTTCGGCTTTGTGATCCTGGGGATGCCTGTGATGATGCTCATTACCAACGGCACCATCATCGCCGTCATGTGGTACGGCACGCCTCTGGTGCAGAGCGGCGAGCTGCAGGTGGCGCTGCTGTCCACCTTCTTCACCTATATCTCCCAGGTGCTCATGAGCCTGATGATGGTCTCCATGATCATGATGTCGGTGACCCGGTCTGTGGCCTGCGCCAAGCGTATCATCGAGGTGCTGGACGAGGTGCCCGACATCGGCGACGACGCTGCCGCCGACGGCGGCAAGCTCCTGGCGGCGGACGGGTCCATCGACTTCGACCACGTATGGTTCAAGTATAACGACGCCGGGGAGTGGAACCTGGAGGACATCGACCTGCACATCGGCAGCGGGCAGACCGTGGGCATCATCGGGGCCACCGGCTCCGCCAAGACCACCCTGGTCTCCCTGATCCCCAGGCTCTACCAGGCCCAGCGGGGGACCGTCCGGGTGGGCGGCCGTCCGGTGGAGGACTACACCATAGAGCACCTGCGGGAGGACGTTTCCGTGGTGCTGCAGAAGAACACTCTGTTTTCCGGTACGATTCGGGAGAACCTGAAGTGGGGCGACCCCAACGCCACGGACCAGGAGCTCATGGCCGCCTGCGACGCCGCCTGCGCCACCGAGTTCATCCAGCGGATGCCGGCGGGCCTGGACACCGACCTGGGCCAGGGGGGCGTCAACGTCTCCGGCGGGCAGAAGCAGAGGCTGTGCATTGCCCGGGCCATCCTGAAAAAGCCCAAGGTGCTGATTTTGGACGACAGCACCAGCGCGGTGGATACCGCCACCGACGCCAAGATTCGGGAGGCGTTCCGCACGCAGCTCCCCAATACCACCAAGATCATCATTGCCCAGCGGATCAAGTCCGTCATGGACGCGGACCTGATCGTGGTCATGGACGACGGGCGGATCTCCGACGTGGGCAGCCACGACCAGCTCATGTCCCGCAGCGAGATCTACCGGGACGTCTATCAATCTCAGCAGGAGGGGGCGAGCATCGATGGCTAATATGCCCAAACGCGGACCCGGCGGCCCGGGAGGCCGTCACGGCTATCAGAAGCCCAAGAACATGCGCAAGACCGTGGGGATTCTCATGGGCTATCTGGGCCGCTCCAAGTGGCTGCTGGTGCTGGTGGCGGTGTGCGTGGTGCTGAATACCGCCTGCAGCATCGGCGGGGCCTACTTCATCAAGCCCCTTATCAACGACTGCATCGTCCCCGGCGACTACCAAAAGCTGGCGAAGATGCTGGTGCTGATGGCCCTGGTCTATATCGCCTCGGCCACGCTGAGCTTTACCTACTCCCGCCTGATGGTCCACGTCTCCCAAAAGACCACCTACGCCATCCGCCGGGACCTGTTCGACAAGATGCAGAAGCTGCCCCTGAGCTTCTTCGACGCCCACACCCACGGGGAGCTGATGAGCCGCTACACCAACGATATCGACACCATCAACGAGATCCTCAACAACGGCCTTGTGAACGTGGTGTCCGGCGCGCTGACCTTTGTGGGCGTGGTGGCGGTGATGCTGTACCTCAGCCCCCTGCTGTTTCTGGTGACGGTGTTCTCCCTGGGCCTGATGATGGTGGTCATCATGACCATCGGCAAGCGCAGCCGCCGGTACTTCATCGCCCAGCAGAGGGATCTGGGCATCATCAACGGCTATATCGAGGAGATGATCGAGGGCCAGAAGGTCATCAAGGTCTTTAACCACGAGAACGCCGCCAAGGACGGCTTCCGGGAGCGCAACGAGGCCTACCAGAGGAGCGCCACCAACGCCCAGGCCTTCGCCAGCTCCATGATGCCCTTCATGGGCAACATCAGCCACATCAACTACGCCCTGACCTGCTGCGTGGGCGCGCTGCTGTCCATCGCCATGGGCTTCGACCTGGGCTCCCTGGTGGTGTACCTGGGGTACGTCAACCGGGTCAGCCAGCCCGTCAGCCAGATGAGCCAGCAGGTCAACAGCCTCCTGGCCGCCATCGCCGGCGCGGAGCGGGTGTTCGAGGTCATGGAGACCGTCCCTGAGATCGACGAGGGCAGGACCACCCTGGTGAATGTCCGCCGGGCGGCGGATGGGACCCTGGTGGAGCAGGAGGCCCGGGGCGACGGCTGGGCCTGGAAGAAGCCCGACGGCGCGCTGGTGCCGCTGACCGGCGACGTGCGGTTCAAGGACGTGGTGTTCAGCTATGTGCCGGAAAAGACCGTGCTCCACGGCATCAGCCTCTACGCCAAGCCCGGCCAGAAGATCGCCTTCGTGGGCTCCACCGGCGCGGGCAAGACCACCATCACCAACCTCATCAACCGGTTCTACGAGATCGACAGCGGCCTTATCACCTACGACGGCATCGACGTGCGGGACATCAGCAAGGAGAGCCTGCGGCGCTCCCTGGGCATCGTGCTCCAGGACACCCACCTCTTTACCGGGACCATCGCCGACAACATCCGCTACGGCAAGCTGGACGCCACCGACGAGGAGGTCCGCGCCGCCGCCAAGCTGGCCAACGCCGACACCTTCATCCGCCATCTGCCCAAGGGCTACGACACCTGGATCACCGACGACGGCGGCAGCCTCAGCCAGGGGGAGCGCCAGCTGCTGGCCATCGCCCGGGCCGCCGTGGCGGACCCGCCGGTGCTGATCCTGGACGAGGCCACCAGCTCCATCGACACCCGCACGGAGAAGCTCATCGAGAAGGGCATGGACCGGCTCATGCGGGACCGCACGGTGTTCGTCATCGCCCACCGCCTGTCCACCGTCCGCAACGCCAAGGCCATTATGGTGCTGGAGCAGGGCGAGATCATCGAGCGGGGCGACCACCAGGGCCTGCTGGACCAGGGCGGGAAGTACTACCAGCTCTACACCGGCCAGGTGGAGCTGAGCTGATATTTTGCCGGATGTGGCATTTGCAACTATACATTCCGCAGAATTTGGGCTATACTAACAGCGAAGACAGCGGCGTGAGCCGAACAAGAAAGGAGCTGCCACCATGAAATATGTCTGTGACGTCTGCGGCTACGAGTACGACGAGGCCCTGGGTGATCCCGATCACGGCATCGCCCCCGGCACCAAGTGGGAGGACCTGCCCGAGGATTTCGAGTGCCCCCTGTGCGGCGTGGGCAAGGACCAGTTCTCCGCCCAGTAAAACAAAACAAGAGCAGCACCCCCGCCGGTGATCCGGCGGGGGTGCTGGCGTATTGTGGAACGGCTGGGGGCGCTGTCAGTCCACCGGCGGCTTCCCAGGGGCCGCCGTGTCCTGGGCGCCGCAGATCAGGTCGTACAGGGCCTCGTCCCGGACCGCGCCTTTGCAGGTGCCGGGAACGTCCCGGAGATAGGTGCCGCCGAAATCACTGTTGCTGGAGAAGAAGGGCTGCACCTGATAGCCGGACCACTGGACCCAGACCAGGTCCTCCTCCGCCCCGGCCTCCAGGACCAGCTGCTGCTCCTGACTGCTCCAGGCGGGGAGATGGAAGGCGAGGCTGAGCCGGTGGACCGGCGGCTGGGGAGTCAAAGAGGCGGCGTCGGCGCCTCCATAAGCGCTGCCGATTCGGTTCAGCGTGTCCGCCAGGCGCTGGGCGTCCTCCGGAAGCGCCAGGGTCTCGCCCTCCAGCTGCGTGATGTTGGACGCCTGGATGGAAGCAAACAGCTCTTTCACCAGAGGGACCTCACTGAGGTCCAGCTGGGCGGGGAGGAGGGCCTGCCGCAGGGCTTCGCAGTCAAAGTAGGCGGCCAGGGCCTCCTGGGCGGTCTGGCGGCAGATGTAGACCGTCTCCCCACAGGCCGCCAGCACCAGGGTGCTGCCATCTGCCATGGGGATGGTGAGGCTGGCCAGGGACAGCTCCCCGGCGGCCTCCTGGTCGAACGTGTAGTAAGTGCGGCTGCTCTGGCAGGCGGCGGCCATGTGGAGTAGCTCCGTCAGCCCCTGGACCGGACTGGCCCCGCCCAGGTCCTCCTCCCGGAGCTGGAGCAGATAGTCCTGGAGGGCGCTGTCAAAGCTGTCCGGGTGGTCCTGAATGTATTGGCGGCAGCTCCCGGAGCCGGACAGCAGGCGGTAGAGGGCTTCGCTCTCCACATAGACGCTGTCGGAGCCGTCCTCCCGCTCATAGGTGACCAGCACCAGATACCGGTTCCGGGCGGGCTGGAGGCGTACCGTGCCGCCGCCCCGGGCGTCGGTGAGGCGGAGAAGCTGTTCACCGAAAAAGATCCTGTCCCCGGCCGCATCTCCGGCCTCCTGGGGCACAGCCCCGTTCAGGGCGCTTGCCAGCTCCCGGGCCGACAGCTCCGGGGCGTCCGGAAGGGCCGCAATGTCGGATGGGCGCAGCTCCGCCGCCAGAGCCTGCGCCCCGGAGAAGGGTCCCTGGGTCTGGCGGCCGAAGGCGCAGGCCACCGTGAGGGACATAAGGAGCACCACTGCCAGCAGGGCGCTGACCAGCTGCCGGGGGCGGCGGGCGATGCGCCGGAGCCGCTGGGCCAGACTGCGCTTCCCGCCGGTCATGGTTGTGGCGGCCAGCAGGGCGTTCCCGGGATGGACGGAGGCCGCAGCCAGACACAGCAGCGTCTCGCCGTAGGCCCGGCGCTCTCCGTCCCCCAGGCGGTCCAGAGCCGCCTCGTCGCAGGCCAGCTCCCCGTCCCGGCGGCTGAGGACCGCCGCCAGCCACACCAGCGGATTCCACCAGTGTACCGCCAGGGCCAGACACCGCAGGGCGCCCCACACATGGTCGCCGTGGCGGCGGTGGACCCGCTCGTGGACCAGCACATGGCGGAGCGTCTGGGGGTCCGCCGCCGACTGGGGCGTCACATAGACCTTGGGCCGGAACAGTCCGAAAAGGCAGGGGGAGGGGAGGCCCTCCGCCGCGTAGGCGTCCCGCTCCCCGTCCAGAGGCCGCCGGACCCGCCGCAGACGGCGGTAGAACCGGAGATTGGCCCAGGCCATCACGGCCAGGAGCAGGCAGCCGCCGCCCAGCCAGATCAGCTCCAGGACCTGGACCGGCGAGAGCTTGGCGGCGTAGCGGGTCAGGGCCGCGCCGCCGTCCTCCACCCGGACGTAGCCGAAGGAGTTGCTGTCGATGACGGTCCCGTCCGCCTGGACGCTGACATCGGAGGCGTCCTCCACCGGGTCCCGGGAGACAGGGAAGGCGTACAGTGTCTGTTCCTCCAGAGCCGCCGGGGGCTGGGGCGTCCAGGCGGTGACCGCCACCGGAGAGGGGAATAGCTGCACGGGGATCAGGAGCCGCGCCAGCACCACCGCCCACAGGGCGTAGCGTACCCGGGCGCTGAGCCGCCTGCCCAGAGCGGCCCGCAGAGCCAGCACCGCCAGGATCACCACCCAGGAGGAGAGGAGCCAGCCGGTCAGAAGCGCCGTCATGACCGTCCCTCCTCCGCCTGGTCCAGAATGGCCCTAAGCTGCCGCATATCCTCCTCTGTCAGCTCCTGCCGCTGGACCATGGCGCTCATCATCAGACCCACGCTGCCCCGGTACACCCGGTCCAGAAAGCTGTGGGTCTCCGCGACCACGGCCTGCTCCCGCTCCACGGCGGGGGAGTAGGACCTGGCCCTGCCTACGATCTTGCAGTGGACCAGCCCCTTTTCCTCCATGCGGCGCAGGGTGGTGATGGTGGTGCTCTTGGCCCAGCCCACCCGGTCCGAGAGCCTGGCCACCAGCTGCATCACCGTCTGGGGACTGTCCTCCCAGAGGCAGCTGAGGACGTTCCACTCGCTGCCGGTCAGATGAATCTGTTCCATACGGATACCTCCTTTGGTTTATATTGTAGACCTAGTATACACCGATAGGTCTACATTGTCAACCAAAACTTTTTTGCCGGCCGCAGGATGCTTACAGGCTGACCGCCGGGTCGGAGATGGCCTCGCCCACCTGGCGGACCACCGAGAGGCTGGTGTCGTCGAAGAGGTGCATATAGATGCGGGCGGTGGTGGAGGTGGTGCTGTGGCCCAGGGCGCGGCTGATGCCGTAGAGGGAGACGTTGCGGCTGCCCGCGATGCTGGCGAAGCTGTGGCGCAGGCCGTGAAGGGTGATGTAGGGCAGTCCCGTCTGCCGCAGCAGGCGCTGAAGCCGGTTGCTGACGTAGTCCGGCTGATAGGGGTGCCCGCCGTGGTGGGAGAGGAGGAAGCCGCTGTCCTGGTAGGCGGGGCCCATGGTCTGCTTCTCCCACTGGTATTTGTTCCAGAGCTGCTCGATGGTCTGCTCCAGGTCCGCGATGCCGCCGTAGCCCAGGCGGCGGGAGGAGGACCGGTTCTTGGTCCCCTTGTCCACGGCCCTGCCGTTCACCGCCGTGCGGGCCTCCGACACGGTGATGATCTTGGCCTTCTGGTCCACGCTGCTCCACTTCAGGGCGCAGATCTCGCTGCGCCGCAGGCCCAGATACCCGGCCAGCTTCACCATCGGCTCGATGCTGGTGCCCTCCAGGGCCTTGAACAGCAGCTTCATGGTCTCCGCGTCGTAGTAGTGGTGGACCGGGAGGCTGAAAGGGGGCAGCTGGACCAGCTCGGAGACGTTGACAGGCAGGAGCTTCTGCTGCACGGCCCGCTCCAGGGCGGTGTGGAGCAGGCAGTGGTGCTTGCGCACCGTGTTGCCGCACAGGCCCTCCCGCTGCTTGCCGTTGAGGTAGGTCTGGATCTGGGAGGCGGTGAGATTCCGCAGGGGGACGGCCCCCAGGCCGGGGATCAGGTGGTTGCGCACGATCATGGTGTAGCCGTGGATGGTGGAGGCCGCCAGGGCGGGCCGGGCGATCTGCTCCAGCCAGTAGTCCAGCCAGCTGCCCAGGGTCAGCGTCGGGTCGATTTGCTCCTGGGCCAGGGTGCGGGTGATGCGGTTGGCGTCCCGGGCCTGCACCGCCTCCTCCAGGGTGGGGAAGCAGCGGGTGTGGCGGTGGGCCACGTTGTTGGCGTCGTAGCTGTAGAGCACGGCGTAGTAGCAGCTGCGCAGGGTGTCGTAGGAGATGTTGGTCATCAAAGTCTTTCTTGCCATGGAAGCATACCTCTCTTTTTGTTGTCCGGCGGTCTGGTCCCGCCGGCAAAATAACGATAGCACCATGGCGAAAACTGTCAAGTACTTTCCCTTGCATCCCCTTGGGACCTGCTGGGGACAGACAGAAAAGAACGGCGGCGCCCCATGGAAAGGGCGTCGCCTTTACAGTATAGCGCGGGGATAAGACCGGGGAAGGACCCGCCGCTCAGACGCGGCAGGTGCGCACGATGTCCCCCATGGCCTGCCAGCAGTCCTCCATGTCCGCCGTCAGCTTCAGCTGGGTCCGGCAGCGGTCCAGATTCTGACCGGGGTAGCTGGTGTTGAAGTACACGTCCCCCTCCAGGTAGTCGGTGAGGAAGCGGATGCCGCACTCCAGCGTCATGAGCTTGGCGCCCCAGGGCAGATAGGCCAGCTCCTGGTCCGTGAGGCTGCCGCCGGTGCCCTCCAGATAGCCCCTGGTGTAGATGGCGTACAGGTCCAAATCGAAGCTGACCCGGCTCAGGTCCTTCTCGTCCTCGTCGCAGTGGTTGGCGCCGAAGCGGATGGCGTCGCCGAAGTCGTTGATGGCCAGCCCCGGCATGACAGTGTCCAGGTCGATGACGCAGACGCCCTCGCCGGTGTCCTCGTCCAGCAGCACGTTGTTGAGCTTGGTGTCGTTGTGGGTCACCCGCAGGGGCAGCTTCCCCGCCCGCAGGGCGTCCATGGCCACGGAGCAGTCCGCCTCCCGCCGGAGGATGAAGTCCGCCTCCTCCTTCACCGACCCCGCCCGGCCCAGCCGGTCGGCCTCCAGAGCCAGGCGGAACTTCCTCAGCCGGTCCGGGGTGTCGTGGAAGTGGGGGATGGTCTCGTGGAGGGTATCGGCGGGGAAATCCCGGAGCATCTGCTGGAACCGGCCGAAGGCCCGGCCCGCCGCGGCGAACAGCTCCGGCGTCTCCGCCCGCTGGAGGCACACGGTCCGCTCCACGAAGGGGTAGACCCGCCAGACCTCCCCGGCGCTGTCGGTGAAAAAGGCCCGGCCGTCCCGGGTGGGCATAAAGCGCAGGGCGCCCCGGCGGACGTCGCCCCCCTGGCGGGCCAGAGCCTGCCGCAGGTGCGCGGTGATGCGCAGGGCGTTGTCCATCACCTGGTCGGGGCGGTGGAAGGCCAGGGAGTTGATGCGCTGGAGGATGAAGCGCCCGCCCGCCTGGGTGTGGACGCAGTAGGTGACATTCACGTGGCCGGAGCTGATGGGAACAAGCTTCTCCACGGGGGAGCTGTAGTCAAAGGCGGCGGCCGCCTCGTTGAGATAAGGCTGAATAGCAGACATGGCAGGCCCTTTCTGAAGAAATTAATGGCTGAACTGGGGAGCTTGGACCCGCGCGTAGGCGCGCCTGCGCACGGACAGGAAGAAGGCCACGTGGCAGGCGGCGGTGATGAGCCAGCTCACCGGGTAGGAGAGGTACAAAACGGCGGGGGTGCGGTGCAGAGGGAAGATGAAGGCCACCCACAGCAGCCGCAGGCCGCAGGCCCCCACCAGGGACACCACCATGGGGACCACCGAGTAGCCGATGCCCCGGAGGGTGCCCACGGGAACGTCCATCAGGGCGCACAGGAAATAGGTGGTGCAGACGATCCCCAGCCGGGTCACCGCCTGGGCGATGACCTCCTCCTCGCCGGGGGCGTAGATGGAGGCCAGGGGGTGGCCGAAGAAGTAGGCCAGGTTGCCCAGAACCAGGCCGAAAAGCGCGCCGTACATCATGCACAGCGCCAGCACCCGGTCCACCCGCTTGCACTGGCAGGCGCCGTAGTTCTGGCTGGTGAAGGTGAGGGCCGTCTGGTAGAAGGCGTTCATGCTGGCGTAGACGAAGCCCTCAATGTTGCTGGAGGCGGAGGAGCCAGCCACCACCGTGGAGCCGAAGGAGTTGACGGAGGACTGGATCACCACGTTGGAGATGGCGAACACCACGCCCTGGAACCCGGCGGGCAGCCCCACCTGAAGGATCCGGCGGACCACCCGCTTGTCCAGGCACAGCTCCTTCAGCTCCAGCCGGAGGAGCCCCTTGTCCCGCATCAGGGCCAGCAGCACCAGCCCGGCGGAGATGTACTGGGAGATGATGGTGGCCAGGGCGACCCCCGCCACGCTGAGGTGGAAGCAGATGACAAACAGCAGGTTCAGCGCCACATTGGCCGCCCCGGCTGCGCTGAGGAAGTACAGGGGCCGCCGGGTGTCCCCCTGGGCCCGGAGGATGGCCGCGCCGAAGTTGTAGAGCATGTTGGCGGGCATCCCGCAGAAGTAGATGCGCAGGTACAGGGTGGACAGGTCGATCACGTCTGCCGGGGAGCCCATCAGCTCCAGCATCTGCCGACACAGCAGCGTGCCCACGGCCAGGAGAATCAGGCCGCTGGCCAGGGCCACGGTGACGGAGGTGTGTACGCTGCGGCGCACGTCCTCCTGCCGGCCGGCCCCCAGGTCCCGGGCCACCACCACGTTGGTGCCCACGGAGAAGCCGATGAACAGATTGACCAGCAGGTTGATCAGGGAGGAGGTGGACCCCACCGCCGCCAGGGCCTCCTTGCCGGCATAGCGGCCCACCACGATCACATCCGCCGCGTTGAACAAAAGCTGCAATATGCTGGAGGCCATCAGCGGCAGGGCAAACAGCAGCAGCTTACCGGCCAGGGGGCCGTTGACCATGTCGATACGGTATTTATTGTCGCTCATTATTCCTTCCCTCAGCTTCTATCGCTATGTCCGCAGATATCAGGGCGTACAAAACAATTTATAGCATATTTCTCCGGAAAGAACAAGCCTGACCGGCGTAAAAAAGCAACAAAAAAGCCCGCGCCTCCCGCCGGAGCGGTAGGGAGAGATGCCCACCGCAAAATTTTTTCCGCTGCGGCCTTGACAAATTACTCAAACTGTGTATACTGTTCATATACAGTTAAGAACAGAACGGAGGGGGACTGTGGACATCATCATCAGCAACGCCGGCGGGCAGCCCATCTACGAGCAGATCTGCCGGCAGATCAAGGGGGCCATCACCGCAGGGAAGCTCCAGCCGGGGGAGGCGCTGCCCTCCATCCGGTCCCTGGCCCGGGACCTGCGGATCAGCGTCATCACCACCAAGCGGGCCTATGAGGAACTGGAGCGGCAGGGCTTCCTCTACACGGTGGCGGGGAAGGGCTGCTTTGTGGCCCGGCAGAACCTGGAGCTGGCCAAGGAGGGGAGCCTGCGGGAGATCGA
This sequence comes from Candidatus Pelethomonas sp., assembly GCA_048404665.1. Taxonomy (GTDB): domain Bacteria; phylum Bacillota; class Clostridia; order Oscillospirales; family Oscillospiraceae; genus Pelethomonas. The sequence continues at coordinate 4,595 of DBFJQM010000014.1, read as the reverse complement.
GGCCCATCTCCAGGCGGCGCTGGAGCTGGCGGCCCAGTGCGGGCTGACCGCTGTGGAGGTACACGACATGCTGCGGCTTTTAAGCGAGGAGGAGACATGAGATGAATGTGATCGAGATCAAGGGGCTGACCAAGCGGTACAAGGGCTTTGCCCTGGAGAACCTGGACCTGACGCTGCCGGAGGGCTGCATCCTGGGGCTGGTGGGGGAAAACGGCGCGGGCAAGAGCACCACCATCCGCCTTATCATGGGCGCCCTCACCCGGGACGCGGGGGATGTCAGCGTCCTGGGGGTGAACAACTGGAGCCGGGAGTTTCAGCAGGTGAAGGACGACGTGGGCGTGGTGCTGGACGAGACCTGCGTGCCGGAGTTCATCACCGCCCGACAGTTCGGACGGATCATGGCGGACACCTACCACCGCTGGGACCAGGCCGCCTACGAGGGCTGGCTGGAGCGGTTCCAGCTTCCAAGGGACAAGAAGTTCAAGGAGTACTCCCGGGGCATGACCATGAAGCTGGCCATCGCCGCGGCCCTCAGCCACAACGCCCGGCTCCTGCTGCTGGACGAGGCCACCAGCGGGCTGGACCCCATGGTGCGGGAGGAGCTGCTGGAGGTGTTCCGGGACTTCGCGGACCAGCCGGGCCACGGCGTGCTCCTGTCCAGCCATATCGTCAGCGACCTGGAGCGGGTCTGCGACTATGTCGCCTTCCTCCACAGGGGGCGGCTGCTGCTGTGTGAGGAGAAGGACGTGCTGCTGGACAAGTACGGCCTTCTGAAATGCGGCCGGGGGGACCTGGAGCGGGTGGACCCCGCCGCCGTCCACGGCAAGCGGGTGGGGGAGTACGGCGTGGAGGCTCTGGTGGAGCGGGACCTGGTCCCCGGCGGCCTGTTGGTGGAGCGGCCCACCCTGGAGGACATTATTTTGTATCTGTCGAAGGAGGAGACGAGATGAAGGCGCTGCTGCGAAAAGACATCTATGTGGCGAGAAAGCAGGGGGCGGTGCTGCTGGGGCTGGCGTTTTTGTTCTGCCTGCTGCCTAAAATGGGGACCCTCGCCAACGTGTACGCTGTGCTCATTGCCGTGATGATGCCCTTGAGCACCATCACCTATGACGAACAGTGCAAGTGGGACAAATACGCCGCCATGCTGCCTTATACTCCCTGGCAGATCGTGTGGAGCAAATATGTGCTGACCTTCCTCTGCCTCCTGGTAGGAGCGGCGGGGATCCTGCTGGCCGCCGGGATGCGGACGGTGTACGGGGAGGGCCCCCTGGATACAGGAGAGCTGCTGGGGAACCTGGCCATGCTCCTGGCGGTGCTCCTTATGCTGGACGTGGCATTGCCGGCGGTGTACCGCTTCGGCTCCGAGAAGGGGCGGCTGGTGATGATCCTCATTATGCTGGCCGTCCTGACGGCCGGAATGGGCGCGGCCAAGGTGATGGGAGAGGTGCGGCTTCCGGCGCTGCCGGTGCCGGCGGTCATCGCGCTGGCGGCGGTCCTGCTGGCGGCGGCTACGGCGGCGTCCTTCTGGTGCTCCCTGTGCTTCTATATCCGGCGGCTGAACGGGAAATACGCCTGAACGGGAAGAAAAATACGGCAGAGGGCCGCGTCCATTCGGACGCGGCCCTCCGTTTTGCGCCGCCCGGCGGCGTATCCTCATATATAAGGCTTTTATCAGGCTCTGGTATGGTGGTCCGGTTTCGTCTCCCGATCATAGATGGCGGCCACGTCCTTCCGCCGCCGGAAGATGAACAGCCACGCGGCGGCCAGCCCCACGCCGCTGAAGAGGACGACTACTCCCCGCTCCGGAAGGACCTCCGCCAGAGCGCCCGCCAGCAGAGCGCCGCAGGTGGAGCCCAGGGAGGTGGCCATCTGGAACGTTCCGTTGAACCGGGCCCGCTTGCCGTCGGGCAGATAGGACTGGACAGCGGAGATACGGATGTTGTAGGAGGTCACCCCCGTCAGCCCGTCCAGGAAGAAGGCGGCGGCCATGGCGGGGACGGGGAGGAACAGGAGACCCCCCTCAATGACGCTGATGAGGACGTACATGGTCATGGCGACGGCAAACTTTTTCCCGACGGGCAGCTTGAACCTGTATTGGAAAACGCCGCCCACGGCCCGGCCCACCTCCGCGAAGGTGGACACGATGGCATACAGCGTTGCCGCCGCCACGGGCCAGGCGGTAAACAGGTCCGCGTGGTTTCGGAAGAAGGGCAGGTACAGTCCGCCGACGCCGTTGCCGGCAAAGTCGGAGAACAGGAAGTACAGGGTGATGGCCAGCAGCCCCCGCTCCCCGGCCAGGTAGTCCACCCCCTCCCGGAGGTCCCGGCCGAAGCGCCTCAGGGTTCCCAGACCGTCGGCAGGCGGGGCGCTGTCCATATGGGCCTCCCGGTGGCGGATGCACCGCTCAAAGCAGGCGGCGGCGAAGAAGCACACGGCGTTGAGGGCGAACAGCGGCGCCACCCCGCCCAGCATGTCGTAGGCGAAGGCCCCCAGGGGGTAGGCCATGGCCATGGCGGACTGGATCACCCCGGTGATGGCGTAGGCCTTGGAGAGGTTTTGCTCCGCCACCAGGTTGGGGTAGAGGCTGTCGTAGGCGACGATGTACACGCTGTCGATGGCTCCCCGGATGAGGGAGAATGCCAGCAGCACCGGGAAGCTGAACCAGCCGCGGTGCAGCAGCAGGGCCAGGGCCCCGAACAGCCCGGCGGACAGAAAATCCAGCCGGTAGATGGCTTTTTTCCGGCTCATTCGGTCCAGGTACGGCCCCGCCAGCACGGGGCAGACCAGCATGGGGATCTGGTAGGCGGCGTTGAAAAGGGCATAGAGGAACACGGAGCCGGTGTAGTCCAGCACCATGACGCTCATGGCGAAGCTGGACAGCAGGCCGCCGATGAGGGAGATGACGCTGCCCAGAGTGATGATGGTAAAGTCCCAGGTCCAAAGACCTTGGGAGGGTTTCTTGGTATTCATGGTTTCCTTTCCCGCAGGTCATGCGATCACAACATATAAAAGGGACCGGACCCCTGTTTCCCTAGGGTCCGGCCCGCAAAAGAGCGCAGTGCATGACGCAGCCGCCCGCCGCGGTCCGCGGCAGGGGCATAGAGGTCATTTCAGGCACATTCAGCTGGTTTGCGGGCCATTTCGGCGCACAAAAACAAAGCTCGCCCTTGGCGTGCCGTTTTTCCTGTGCGCGTGGATGGACCTAAGCTCGCAAACTGTAAGCGCTGAATGCAGACATGCCTTCCATGTCCTCCTTTGTGAGAAAGTATGTTCAGTATACCATGGGGCGCTCTCCCTGTCAAGCCTCCCCATGGGCACGGAGACCGCCGGTCAGAACACGCTGAGGTAGAGCTGCTGGCTCAGCCGCTCCAAAAGGCGGATGCCCGCAAGGCTGTTGCCCTTGGGGTCCAGGGCGGGGGAGTAGATGCCGATGCCCATGCGGGTGGGCACCGTGGCCATGATGCCGCCGCCTACACCGCTCTTGGCGGGGACGCCCACCCGGACGGCGAAGTCGCCGGACCCGTCGTACATGCCGCAGGTGAGGAGGATGGCGTTGACGTACCGGGCGAAGGGGGCGGGGAAGATCCGCTGGTTGGTGTTGGGCAGACGCCCGTGGTTGGACAGCACGGCGCCCATGTGGGCCAGGTCCCGGCAGTCCACCTGGATGGAGCAGGCCTGGAAGTAGCAGTCCAGCACCTCCTCCACGTCCCCGTCCAGCAGGCCGTAGGACTTGAGCAGGTAGGCCAGGGCCCGGTTCTTGCTGCCGTGGCTCTTCTCCGACTGGTACACGGTCCGGTCGATGCCGATGGAGTCGTTCCCCGCCAGCTGGCGGGTCAGGTCCAGCAGCCGCTCCAGCCGCTCCTGATAGCTGCTGCCGTGGATGAGGGTACACATGACGATGGCGCCCATGTTTACCATGGGGTTGAGGTGGGCGCTGTCCAGGGAGGCGTCGCTGGCGTTGATGGCGTCAAAGGGCTTGCCGGTGGCCTCCACGCCCACCCGGCTCTTCACCGCGTCGATTCCGTTGTCCAGCAGCGCCTGGAGCAGAAGGATGGGCTTAACGACGCTCTGCAGGGTAAAGGGGTGGCTGTAATCGCCCGCCCAGCTGTGCTTTCCGTCGCTGGTGATCGCATAGATCCCCAGCAGATTCGGGTCTGCCTTTGCCAGCTCCGGGATATAATCCGCCACCTTCCCCTGGCTGGTATAGGGGCGGCACTCGTCCAGCAGCTGTTCCAGAAGTTCCTCCATGGCCATCTCCCGTTTCTTTCATAAAATGTCCGCTTTTTGCGGGTAGACTCAACATAGCAGTCCTTGGAGCCGCTGTCAAGAGGGAAAAACGCTTTTTTCATCAGAAACAGCCCAGGGATAAACCTGCCGCCGTCCCCATAGGATAGTGGGGGCGGCCTCGGAAGCGGAGCGCCCGGAGAAGGACTGCGGTGGAAAGGGAGGGTCACGATGCTGGGATATATCCGATACGGCGACGGGCCGAAACGGCCGGAGGCGGGGGTGTGGCGGCTGCCGTCGGGGACCATGGCGACGCTGACGCTGGGGGAGGAGCGCCGGCCTGGGGCGCTGACGGCCCGCCGGCGGGCCGT
>DBFJQM010000013.1:0-24637 GCA_048404665.1 Candidatus Pelethomonas sp. | reverse complement strand
AGAGCCTGTTCAAAATCTTTGACAAGCGAAAGGAAAAGAGGGATAATAAAAGAAAAAGAGGCAGGAGTAGAGGAAAAATGAGACAGTACCCAAGTGATATCAGCCGGGAAGAATATGACCTGATCCGAGAGGAACTAGAAGGTGCAAGAAAGAAAACGCGGCCCGGGAAATATGATCTGTATGATGTGTTTTGCGCTGTGCTATATGTGGTCCAGGGCGGAATACAGTGGCGAATGCTGCCCAGCGATTATCCCAAATGGCAGAGCGTGTATTATCATTTTCGAGTGTGGTCAGAGAAAGATGAAACGGGCGTGAGTATTCTGGACAAAGTATTACAGAAGCTGGTGAAACAGATACGAAATGAGGACATAAGGCGGGATAAGACTACTTTTGGAATCATTGACGCGCAAAGCGTGCAGAACGCTGATACAGCCGAAGAAAAGGGGTATGACGCGGGAAAAAAGTATCCGGAATCAAACGCCACGTCGTAGTAGATACGATGGGATTGCCCCACGCTATAGCCGTAACGACTGCTGAGGTTACAGATCGGGATGGTGCTGTTCAGATGATTCTGCTCAATCTGGACAATCTTTCCTGTGTGGAGAAGTTTCTAGTGGATGGCGGCTATTCCGGAGAACGCTTCGCCAATCAGATAAAGGACATTTGTGGTGCGCAGGTCGAGGTGGTAAAGCGCAGTGAATTGCACAAATTTGTCGTTCTTCCTCGCCGATGGGTAGTTGAGCGGCTGTTCGGCTGGCTTGATAAATTTCGGAGACTTTGGAAAAATTGTGAACGCAAACTCCTTATTTCCGCTCAAATTCTTACCTTTGCTCTCATTGCTGTCCTTATCAGAAGATTTTAAACAGGCTCTAAGGGAATGAAAAAAGCCGCCCGCGAGTCTGCCCGGAAAACTGGCAGGCCGTGGACGGCTCTTTCTCTTTTTGAACGCGGGAGAGTTCGAGTCATGCGTATTCCCAGAACCCCCCAAAACAGGCGTTTTTGCATCTTCGGCGCGTTATTTTTATTTTACGCTTCCTGATTTTGTAAATGTTCGATTATTGTTGCGAGTTAGCACGACTTTCTTGTTTTAAGCGCAAAAATCCCGCACCGAAGTGCGGGATTTTTGCTTGCATCTTTTTTGTCAATGCAAGTTGGTCCGAGTGGCGGGACTTGAACCCACGGCCTCTTGACCCCCAGTCAAGCGCGCTACCAGCTGCGCCACACCCGGATGGACCATATTTCTGACGCTCTCGCTGTCAGCTTAGATAGAATAGCACACTCAGGGAAAATATGCAAGAGTTATTTTTGAATTTTCTCAAAAAAATTTGGGAAGTTCTCGTTGACAAAAAAGATAGAGCATGGTAATATATCTACTGCGCCTGAGACCGATTTGGAGAGATGTCCGAGCGGTTTAAGGAACCGGTCTTGAAAACCGGCGATGTGAAAGCATCCGTGGGTTCGAATCCCACTCTCTCCGCCACCTTTTCAAGGACCGGAAAATACGAAGTTCGACCTATGCGGAAGTACCCAAGTGGCCGAAGGGGCTCCCCTGCTAAGGGAGTAGGCGCCTAAACAGCGCGCGCGGGTTCAAATCCCGCCTTCCGCGCCACACATGAGCCTCTTGGCGGCTTTGCCGCTTAGAGGCTCAGCGTGCATATCGGGCAAAAATCGTTTTTGACCGATTACTGCACATATGAGGCTCTCAGCGGCAAAGCCGCTGAGAGCCTCATATGCATACAGGGCAAAATTCTTTTTGATCTGTTATTGCAGAAAGCGACGTGATTTGACACGCCGCTTTCTTTTTCCCTTGCGCGCCGCTGCAACGGTATGCTATACTTGTTAAGGTAGGAAATTGGCACATCGGCAGAAAGAGGCGGGTGAGAACATATGGAACGGGCAGAGATCCTCAACAGCATATACGCCTGTCAAAGGGAAGAGACGCGCCTTACGCGCAGCCGGCATGGGCAGCTGGAATATTTGATAACGATGGATTACATCCACAAGCTGGTTCCCCGCGGATCAAAAGTCCTTGAGGTTGGGGCCGGCACCGGAAGATACTCCATCGCCCTTGCCGAAGAAGGATATGATGTGACGGCTGTGGAGCTAGTGACCGGCAACCTGGAGGTTTTACAGCAAAACGCCGCCGGTTTGGAGAATCTCGCTTCTTATCAAGGCGACGCCGTGGACTTGCGCCATTTTGCGGATGACAGCTTTGACGCTGTGCTTGTCCTCGGTCCAATGTATCATCTATTCGAGAAAACAGAGCAGCACAGAGCCCTGGATGAAGCGATTCGCGTTGCAAAGCCGCACGGCGTCATCATGATCGCTTTTATTTCAGTCTATCAGATCATGTATTGCAACTACCTTTCCGGCAGCTTCCGGGCCGGGCTTGAGGAAAACTTTGACGCGGATCTTCGGGTAAGGCACTTTAAAGAACAGGGCTTCACAGGGTTCGATATACAAGAGTTTGAGGCGCTGTTTTCCCATAAGCCCGTGCAGAAGATCGCGCTTGCCGGCACAGACAGCGTGTTGGAGCTTGCCGAACAAGCACCCAGCTTCCATTTGTCCGACGAGGATTTTAAGCTGTTTGCCGACTACCACTTGAAAACCTGTGAAACCAGAGAACTGCTGGGGAGTCATTCCCATTTGCTGTATATTTGCAGAAAGGATCGCCAAGAGCGCATTTGTCAAGGGTAAATTCACCGGCAAATACCGATTTGAGGAGGTAAAATAACATGCAATATACATTTGAAGGGAAGAAAATAGTAGATGGAAACAGAACATTCATAGATATTCCTTTTAATATGTGGGATATAACAGGACGCACGGGAAACATTTCGGTAAAAGTCGTCGTAGATGGTATTTTGTTTGAATGCAAACTGATACCAAAAGGAAACGGCCGGTATTATATTCCAGTGAAAAAGGCAATCGCTGAAAAACTGAAAGAAACATTTGAGGTTTCTTTTGAGGTCGTTGATACTCTTTCCAGAATTAATCACAACAGTCCCTATAGTAAGGATCATCCAATTAGAGCGATTGATTCGATTGAGGAGATGGAAATTGTTCCGGGATATTGCGGGCACTGCTGCGTTGCAATGCTTGCAGGGGTTTCCCTGCATGATGTTATGCAGGTAATGGGAAAAGCGGAAGGTTCATGGTCTAAGATCATGGAAACTTTAGACTATTACGGTATTCAATACGCCCCTAAAATGGTTTACCCAAGAGGCAAAGATATCTGTATGCCAAGATGCTGCATTGCGTATATTGATGGTGGATTTAAGCTTTGGTATGAAGGAAGATATTATGGTTCAGAAGCTGCAGAACAGTCTAAAATCGTCAGTTATCTGGAGATAGTCGTGCATGGGACGGAGTAACAAATTCCCATTTATTCCACGGACATCTATGCTGGAAGCCGCTGCCCCGCGCTTTGAGGGCTTATCACATATTTTGAGGAGGAACCTGCATGAACGCGATTTTTGACCGTGCCAGCGTCCGTACCTTCGACGGACGGAAGGTAGAAGCTGAGAAGGTAGACCTGCTGATGAAGGCCGCCATGGCCGCGCCCTCCGCCTGCAACCAGCAGCCCTGGGAGTTTGTGGTGGTGACAGACGCCGCGATTCTGAAGGCACTGTCCCAGTGTACCCCCTACGCGGGCTGCATCGGCCAGGCCCCGCTGGGAATCGCCGTGTGCATGAGGACGGAGGGCCTGCGGGCGCCGGACTATACCCAGATCGACGCCAGCGCCGCCACGGAGAATATCCTGCTGGAAGCGGTGGAGCTGGGCCTGGGCGCGGTGTGGCTGGGCGTCGCCCCCAACCCGGAGCGGATGGAGGCGGTGCGCAACGTGATCGGCGCGCCGGAAGCGATCCAGCCCTTCTGCCTCATCGCCTGCGGCTATCCGGACAAGCCGGTGCTCTCCGCCAGCCGCCACCGCTACGACCCGGCCCGCATCCACCGGGAGACGTGGTAAGGGCGCGGAACGGCTTCTCCAGAAGCGGTATCCCATAAAGGAGGAGGCTGACAATGAACTACAAAGATCAGATCGATCCTGAGTTAAGGGGCATCGCGTGGAAGATTCCATACAACAGGGCTATTATCCGTTGCGCCAATCTCTTTCAGATCATATCCTTCCGTCTTACCGCGGTCCCCAAGGATGTCGCCCACAGCAGGATCACTGTCAAGGGCTATCAGGGGCTGGACGTTCATGTGGACGTATTCCAGCCCTCCAATTTGGAGCGGAAGCTGCCATGCCTGATCTATGCGCACGGCGGCGCTTTCAGCTATAGGGCCTCAGCCTACCACAAAGAGCTTGCGTGCATCTATGCCAGGGAGGCGAACTGCAAGGTCTATTTCCCGGATTATCACCTGACCCCGCGGTATCCATATCCTGCCGCATATGAGGATGTTTTGGCTCTGTATCGGTTCATCTTACAGCGCTCCGACGAGCTGGGAATCGACGATGACAGGATCGGACTGGCCGGAGACAGCGCCGGCGCCTCCATCGCCGCTCTGCTCTGCGCCCGTTACGAGCAGGAGGGGCTGAAGCGGCCCTGCCTGCAAATGCTCGTGTATCCGCTGACAGACGTATCGATGGGGACATCTTCCATGCAGCGGTTTTCAGATACTCCCCTGTGGAACGCAAGGAATAACCGGCGAATGTGGTCCTATTACTGCAAAGGTCTGACGGCCGGCGAGATCTATGCCGCGTCTCCCCTGCACAGCAGTTTGCCCCGTGTCATTCCGGACGCCTATATCGAAACCGCGGAATACGACTGTCTCCACGACGAGGGGATCCTCTATGGGGCAAAGCTGCGGGAAGCGGGGGCAAACGTCACGATCAATGAAACCAGAGGCACCATCCACGGCTACGATTCCGCCCTGCACACCGGGATAGCGGCCCGCAATATCGAAAAGCGCGTCGCGTTTCTCAAGAAAAACCGTTGCAGAAACGGAACCGATATTATATAATGCAGGAAGGTATGAGATCGCGGCTGTTCTTTACAAAAATGAGGAGGTAAACCAGCGTGGTAGTTTCCAAGAAGAAACCCATTGAAGAGCTGATGGACATGCTCGGCGGCGCAAAAAAAGTCGGCATCGTCGGCTGCAAGAGCTGCGCCAGCGCCTGCGCCGTCGGCGGCGAAAAGGAGTGCGGCGAGATGAAGGCCTACCTGGAGAGCCAGGGCATCGAGGTCGTGGGCGTCATCCTGCCTGACGAGAGCTGCCATAAGATGCTGCTCCGCAAAGAGCTGAAGGCCATCATGGCCAATGAGCCCGACGCCATCATCTCCATGGCCTGCGGTTCCGGCTGCCAGACCGTGGCCCAAAACGTCAACATCCCCGTCTATCCCGCCAACAACACGTTCTTCGTCGGTCAGACGGAGCGCGTGGGCATTTTCCACGAGATGTGCCGCACCTGCGGCGACTGCGTCCTGGGCCAGACCGGCGGCATCTGCCCCGTCACCAAGTGCGCCAAGTCCCTGGTCAACGGCCCCTGCGGCGGCCAGAAAAACGGCAAGTGCGAGGTGGACCCCAACAACGACTGCGCCTGGATCCTCATTTACAAGCGGCTCAGCCAGCTGGGCCAGCTTGACCGGATGGAGGCCGTCCAGCCGGACAAGGACAGCACCGCCCACCTGTGGCCCATGAGCGTGAATGTCAGGGAGGCGAAGAAATGAGCAGATTACAGCAGGCGTTTGAAAACGGCAAATTCGGCGTGACCGCCGAAATGGCCCCGCCCAAGGGTTACGACTTCACCGGGGAGATGGAGACCGCCAGGCTCATCAAGGACCTGGTCCACGGCATCAACGTCACCGACATGCAGTCCGCCTGTTTGAAGGCGTCCTCCCTGGGCTTCTGCATCGCCCTGAAGCAGATCGGCGCGGAGCCGATCCTCCAGATGACCGGCCGCGACCGCTCCAGAATGGCGATCATGGGCGACTTCCTGTCCGCCGCCGCCTTCGGCATCGACACCATGCTGGCCCTGACCGGCGACCACACCTACGTGGGCGACTGCAAGGCGTCCAAGCCCGTCTTTGACCTGGACTCCGTGGGCATCCTGAAGATGCTGACCAGGATGGAGGCCACCGGCTGCGACTGCGGCGGCAACGCCCTCAGCTCCACTCCCCGCTTCTACAAGGGCGCGTCCGTCACCCCGGTCTATGACCCCGTATGGCTCCAGATCAACAAGCTGAAAAAGAAGGTGGACGCCGGCGCGGAGTACGTCCAGACCCAGGCCATGTTCAGCGCCGACGCCCTGGAGGACTTCATGGACCAGGTGGCCAAGGCCAACATCAAGGTCCACCTGATGGCCGGTATCATCCCTCTGAAGGCCGCCGGCATGGCCCGCTACATGAACGAGAACGTCCCCGGCATCGCCGTGCCCGATGAGATGATCCAGCGTCTGGCCGCCGCCGCGGAGGAGGGCAAGGAAAAAGGCGTCAAGGGCCTGCCGGCCAAGGCGGGCATTGAGATGGCAGCCGACCTGATCCGCGACATCAGGAGCCGCGGCATCTGCGACGGCATCCACCTGATGACCATTGGCGCTGAGAAGAACATCCCGGTCATCCTGGAAAAGGCCGGCGTCAGCATCAGCGAGTAAAGCCTACATAGACGAAACAGGAGACTGCCCTTCCGGCAGTCTCCTGTTTCGTCTATGGGGTCTTGCGGTATTGCGGCGGAACGTCCCGCCGGGAAGCGGATCAGTTGTCGGTGAAGGGGTCCTCCGGCGGCTCCTGGTCCAGCACGCTGCGGACCACCTCCGCCGCCTCCCGGACCACGTCGCTCTCTGCGGGGGCCGCCTCCGCGGCGGCGGGAGCCTCCGGCTCCACAGGGCCCAGGGGCGTCTCCGGCCCGCGCTCCAGGTTCATCCCCGTCTCCGGGTCGAACACGTGGGCGGCGCTGCCCCGGAAGATGTACCGCACCTGGGTGCCCATGGGGGCCACCCGGGACTCCTCGTCGTCCTCGCTCACCGGCACCACCACCACCACATCCCGGTCCAGGGAACTCAGGTGGATATGGATGGCGCTGCCCATCATCTCCGACACGTCGATGCGGGCGGGGATGCCCTCGGCCCCCTCGGTGAGGACCATGTGCTCCGGGCGCACGCCCAGCTTCACATCCCGGGTGGGGACGTCGTTTGCCAGCAGCCGCTCCACCTTGTCCCGGCTCAGCTCCACCGAGGCGCCGCCTACCTCCACCCGGTAGCCGCCGTCATGGCGGACCAGCCGGGCGTCAAAGAAGTTCATCTGGGGCGTGCCGATGAAGCCCGCCACAAAGAGGTTGGCCGGGTGGTTGAACACCTCCCGGGGGGTGCCCACCTGCTGGACGAAGCCCTCCTTCATAATGACGATCCGGTCCCCCAGGGTCATGGCCTCGGTCTGATCGTGGGTCACATAGATGAAGGTGGTGTTCACCTTCTGGCGCAGCTTGATGATCTCCGAGCGCATCTGGTTGCGCAGCTTGGCGTCCAGATTGCTCAGGGGCTCGTCCATCAGGAACACCTTGGGCTCCCGGACGATGGCGCGGCCGATGGCCACGCGCTGGCGCTGGCCGCCGGAGAGGGCCTTGGGCTTGCGGCCCAGCAGCTCCGTGATGTCCAGGATCTCGGCGGCCTCCCGCACCTTCTGGTCGATGACCCGCTTGGGGAACTTCCGCAGGCGCAGGCCGTAGCCGATGTTGTCGTACACCGTCATATGGGGATAGAGGGCGTAGTTCTGAAAGACCATGGCGATGTCCCGCTCCTTGGGGGGGATCTGGTTCACCAGCCTGCCGCCGATGTAGATCTCCCCCTCGGTGATGGTCTCCAGCCCCGCCACCATCCGCAGGGTGGTGGATTTTCCGCAGCCGGAGGGGCCCACCAGCACGATGAACTCCTTGTCGGCGATGTCCAGGTTGAAGTCCTGGACGGCGGTGACGTTTCCGTCGTATACCTTTTTCACATTGCGCAGACGCAGGTTTGCCATTTACTTCCCCTCGTCTTTCTTTTTAAATTTCTTCTCCAGCCGCTTTTCCCGGCTCCTCTCCACGACGCCCTCCACCTTGGCGGGCACTGTGCGCTTCATGAACCGATAGCCCTGGATGATCTCCCGGATGCCGATGACCAGCGCGAAGCACAGCGGGCAGATGGCCAGCAGGATCGCCAGCAGCAGAAGCCCCGCCGCGTAGTCCTCCGTCAGACGGGCCGCGTTCTCCCAGTAGGGATAGATCACGCCGTTTACGCGCATGGAGCGCTGGCCGAAGCTGCCCAGAACGGAGAACAAATGCCCCAGGGTATAGCGGGCGCTGTTCTCCACCACGTCCCCCTGCCCTACCGGGAAGCCGTCCTTCACGACGCCCAAGGCGTAACCGCTGATGGGGTCCGGCAGCACGATCTCGTAGCAGCTGATGGTCCCATCCCCGTCTCCCTTGAGCCGCTCCAGGGCGGAGTAGGACATGAAGAGGCCCGGCTCGCCGGAGTATGCCTTCCGGGAGGCGAAGTCGGACTCCCGGGCCACCACGCCGGAGACGATGAAGGTCTCCCCGTTGAGGGTCATCTCCATCCCCGCCAGATCGCTGCCGCCAAAGAGGCGCCAGGCCAGCTCCTCGTCCAGCAGCACCAGATCGTCCATCAGGTCGTCGTCGGAGAAGTAGCTGCCGTTTTTCAGCTCCAGGGGGTGGAAGTAGAAGAAGTCGCCGCCCACCGCGACGGCCTGGACCGCGGCAGAGCCGTGGGGCCCCTCGGCGGAGACGGACGCGGCGGCGCTGTAGGCGTCCACATAGAGGCTGCCGTTCTCCGGGGCCTCCAGGGACTGCTCCTGGAACTTGCCGTCCAGGCTGGAGCGGAACTGGTAGATCTCATTGATGCCCGTCTCCTGCCCCACCGGCAGGTAGCAGGCCACCTGGGCAAAGCGCATCTCGCTCTCCCCCCGGAACTGGCGGGCGGCGGTGAGGGAGGTGAGGGTGCCGGCGATGGCCCGCATCCCCACCAGGGAGGCAACGGAACCGATCACCAGCACGATATTCAGGATCAGCAAAAACCACTGTTTAAAGCCAAATGCCTTTACAGCGCCGGCGGCCCGCCGGAATACATTCTCCCTGTTCACTGGCTCTCCACCAGCCTTACCTGGGTCCCGGCGGACAGCGGCCTGCTGGACGTGGTGATGACGAAATCACCGGAGACCAGGCCGCTGACAGCGGCGCTGGTGTCGTCCTGGGCCAGGATCTGCACGTCCGCCCGGGTGGCGATGTACCGGGGCCCCAGGGGGGTCTTTTTCTCGGTGATCACCAGCACGAAGTCGCCGTTGGCGTCGGAGCGCAGGGCGCTCTTGGGCACCACGGTATCGGAGTAGGCGCTGCGCTGGCCGATGGACAGCGTAAGGTTGGTGCCCGGGTCCACATCGCCGGTGATGCGGAACACCACCAGCTTACCCTTGCCGGGGTTGGAGGGATCGGCGGTAATGGCCTCCACCACCGCCTCCAGGTCGCTGCCCCAGTAGTAGTTGGTGACGTTGGCGGTGTCGCCCACCTTGATCTGCTTGGCCTGGTCGTTGGTGACGGAGATCTTCATGGTGTAGCCCCGGTCCACCACGTCGATGGTGGCCATGGGGACGCCGGGGGTTGCCTCCTTGCCGGCGGAGACGTTGATGGCGCTGATGGTGCCGGCCACGGGGGCGGTGATCTCGGTGCTCACCGTGTCGGTCTTGAGCTTATCCACCTGCTCCTGGAGCTTCTGCAGCTCCAGCCGGGTGGTCTGGAGGTCCAGGTCGTTGAGCTGCTTGTCGATGTCCTTGCCGCTGAGGGCGTCCTCCAGGGCCAGCTCCTTTTGCTCCACAGTGGCTACCGCCGTGTCATAGGCGGTCTTTTTCTGTTTCAGGGCATCCAAATTCTCTTGCAGCTCGGTAACATATGCGCTTTGCTGCTCGTAAGCAGTATTATAGGATGTAAGCTGCGCCTTAAAATTCGTAACGCTCGCCTCAGCTTGAGATACTGCCTGCTGTGCAAAGGGCAAATTGGCCTCTGCGGCGGTAAGCTCTCTTTGGGCCTGATCCAGCTTGCTTTGGATAAGCGTGATCGAACTTCCGCCCGAGCCGCTGCTCATTTTAAGCTGATCGTAGGTAGCAGTCTTCGTCTGAACATCCTGGTAATTGCTCAGCAGCGTTTTATACGGAGCTTCATACGGATTCACATTGCCCGCACTTCCGCTATTATACGCCGCCAGATAGGCGTCAATGTACATCTGCTGCTCAGAGGTGATCGTAAAGTCCTCAGATACTTTGGGCACATCCTCGAAAATGTTTTCTATGAAATCTTTTCTGTCCTTATCTTCGTTTTCACCAGACCCCGCATACTGCGTTTTTACATCCGAAATCAGATTGTAATAGTAGGTAGTATAGGCCATCCAATTGCTTTGCAGGGTGCGCTTTGCGTCGTTGACCGCATTCTCTGCCTGCTTCAATGCTTGTTCTTCACTCAACCCGCTGGACAGGAGATTGGTATACTCGGTAATTTGCCCTTTAAGCGTGGTGATTTGCTCCTCCAATGCGGCAAGGTTCTTTTGGGCGGCGTTCAACTGCTCATTGTTATCAATCAACGCCTGGATCTGGTCCTTGGCCGCCTGGATTTGTTTCAATTGATCCGTTGCCATAGAGAGGTCGCCTTCAGCATAAGCGATGTCGCTGTCGGTGACAAGGTTGGCCTCCACCTGCTCCTGGGCCTTCTCCAGCTCCTTTTTCAGCTGGGCCACGGTGCGGTCCTCGCTCTCATACTGCTTGCTGAGGTTCAGCAGCTGCTTCTGATAGTTGATCTGGGCGGCGGCCAGCGCGTCCTGGGCGGCCTTCAGCTCCTCGCTGTCCCCGTCCTCCAGGACGAACAGCAGGTCCCCCTGCTCCACGGTGTCCCCCACCTTTACGCAGATGGAGTGGATCGTCCGGGTCTGCTTCAGGTTCACCTCGTAGCTCTCGTTGGCGGACACGGTGCCGCTGCCCCGGATCTTGGCGTTGATGGTGCCGCCGCTGATCATCTGGGTGGCCACCTCAGGCAGGGAGCGGTTCATGATGGTGTTGGAGAAGAAGGTCAGCAGCAGCAATATCACCAGGAAAATAATGGCAATGGTCTTGATAAGCTCCCTCTTCTTGGATTTTTCTTTTACTTCCATAGCGTCTCTTTCCTTTCACATGGGGTGGCTCAGCCTTTTACGGAGCCCTGGTGGGCGATGCCCTCCACCAGGTAGTCCTCGCCGTGGAGGAACAGCAGAAGGCTCGGCACCATATAGATGGTGGCAATGGCGAAGGCCAGTCCCACCTCGCTGGCGTTGATGGTGCTCAGATACACCGACAGGGGCTGCTTGGTGGCGTCCGGCAGCAGGATAATGGGCTGCTCCACCATGTTCCAGTAGTCGATGAACACCAATATCGCGATCGAATACAGGGAGCTGCGGCACTGGGGCAGGCAGATGCCGGTAAAGATCTGCCACTCGCTGGCCCCCTCCACCTTGGCCGCCTCGATAAGGGAGACGGGGATGCGCCGCATGAACTTGGTCAGCAGGAACACCGAGAAGGGGGCGAACACGCCGGGGAAAATGATGGCCCATCGGGTATTCAGGATCCCCAGCCAGTCGCTGACCAGATAGTTGGGCACCAGGGTCACCTGGTAGGGCATAAGCATCAGGATCACGTAGAAGAAGAACAGGAAGCTGCGCACCTTCCCCCGCCAGCGGGTGAAGCCGTAGGCGGTGACGGCGGCCACGCCCACCTGGAGCAGCACGATGGGCAGCACCAGGATCACGGAGTTCCAGAACTTCAGCAGGTAGTCGGGGCTCTTGATGAGCACGGTGATGTACTGGCTGAGGCTCACCTTCTCCGGGATGAACTTCAATGTCACCGTGTCGGAGATGTAGGTGCCGCCGCTGCCGGCCAGGCTGGAGAACACCTGGCCATAGTTGGCCGCGATCTCGCTCTGGGCCATGAAGGAGTTGGTGATGGTCAGCACCGTCGGCAGCAGGAAGCCGATGGCGAACACGGCGGCGATCACCGTCAGGATGGTGCGGGCGATATAGCGTTTTTTGATCATCCCTCCACATCCTTTCCGAAGATGTCCTCCGCCTTGAACAGCAGGGCGATGATGACCACCATCACCAGGGCCATGACCACGGCGGCGGCGCTGAGCTTCTGGTAGTCCAGGCTCTCGAAGGTGTTGTTCATAAAGTGCTGGAGCATGTAGATGCCGGGGTTGGGGTAGTTGCCCACCAGCAGGTAGATCTCCCGGAACACCTTGAAGGAGTTGATGACCGAGAGGATGGTGACGAACAGCACCGTGGGGGACAGATACCGCAGCTTGATGTTGAAGAACTTGTGGGCGGCGCTGGCCCCCTCCACGTCCGCCACCTCCAGCAGGTCCTTGGGGATGTTGTTCAGGGCCGCCATAAAGAGGATCATGTTGTAGCCCAGGTTCTTCCACAGGAACAGGATGATGATGACCAGCTGGCTGTAGGAGGAGTTGAGCCAGTCGATGGCCGTGGCCCCGAACACGCTGAGGAACTCGTTGACCACGCCGTTGCGGTGGAACAGCACCTGCCAGATCAGCACCACCGACGCCACAGGCACCATCATGGGGCTGAGGAAGAAGGAGCGGAACATGCTCTTCATGGGGATGCGGCACTCCAGCAGCAGGGCCAGGCCCAGGCTCAGCACCACCGCCAGAGGCACCGCCAGGGCAGAGAACTGGGCGGTGTTCTTGGCCGCCGTGCGGAAGGAGGAGTTCTGGAACAGGGCGATGAAGTTATCCAGGCCCACGAACTCCTGGTTGATGGGGCTGCGGATCAGGGAGTAGAACACCACCACAAAAAAGGGCAGGATAAAGAACACGGATACCCCCAGCACGCTGGGGGTCAAAAACGCCACGGACCGGGCCACATCCTTTAAATGCTCCCGGTTCCGGGGCGCCCGGGTCCCTGTGGGGACCCGGGCTTTTTTCGTCCGGACGGCGCCGGCGCCCTTACTTTTTCTCATTGACATACAGATTCACACGGCCCTGGATCTGGGCGGCGATCTCCTCCACGGTGGCGTCGCCGTTGAAGTAGGGCGCCGCCATCTCGTTGACGATGTCGTAGATCTCGGTGTCGTAGGTGTAGATGCTGTCGATGGCGTTGTAGAGGGCCATGAGCTTATCGTAGTGGGCCTGGCTGAGGGCCTTCATCTCCAGGTCCTCGCCGTCGATCCACCAGCCGCCGTGGGAGATCTCGATGGGGTTGCCCTCCTCGTCCAGGATGGGGTTGCCGTTCTCGTCGGTCTCGTACTCCACCTTCATGGCCTCCTCCATCTTCTTATCGAAGTCGGCCTTGTTGATGGGGAAGCCGCTGTAGTAGTAGCGGTCGTTCCCCTCCGTCGGCAGGAGCATCTGGCGCATGAAGGACCAGGCGGCCTCCTTGTCCTTGCAGGTGCTGGACATGGCCATGCCGCTGTCGGGGACGAAGCTGCTGCCCACGCCGGACTCGGTGGGGTAGCCGATGTAGCTGAAGTCGCCGCCAAAGATGTGCTCGTCGTACTGCATGTAGTCGGTGTCGGATAAGTACTCCACCCTCAGCATCTGCATGCCGGTCTTCAGCAGCGTCGCCTGGCTGGGCTGCTCCTCCCAGTCGATCTTGGAGTAGTCATACTCCAGGGGGAAGCTGTTGCAGAACTCCAGGAGGGAGATGAAATCCGGGGAGTCGAAGTGGCACTCGCCGGTCTCCCAGTCCACGAAGCGGTCCAGGCTCATGGACATGACCTGCTGGAGCATACCGCTCTTGGTGTCGCCCTCGCCGAAGTAGGTGCAGCCCTCGGGCATGGTGGCCAGGGCCTCCTGCATGTCCTTGAGGGTCCAGCTCATGCGGTCGCCCACCACTTTGGTGGCGCCGGCCACCGTCCGGATGTCAAAGCGGCTGAAGATCTGGTACAGCTTGCCGTTGGAGGAGGCTGCCTCCAGGGGACGGACCATCAGCTTGTCCCGGCCCAGGTCCGGGTCGCTGTCGATAAAGGTCCACAGGTCCTCCAGCATGCCCTTGGCGGCGTACTTGGAGATGGGCAGGGTGTTGGTCTGGAGCAGGTCGGGCACGTTGCCGGCCATGATCTCGGTGCTCAGCTTTTGGATGGCGGCGTCATAGGACGCCTGGTAGTCCTCCCCGCTGTCGGTGATGAACTCGGAGTAGTCCTTGATCTCGATGCGGCAGCTGGTGTTGGACCGGTTGAACTTGATGATCCTGGAGCGCAGGTCGTAGTCGCAGTACATGCAGGCGTAGGTCAGGGTGGTCCTGGGGGGCAGGGTGGACGCGTCGGTGGGCGTCAGCACCGCCAGCTCCAGCGCCGGGCCGTCGTCGCCGCTGTAGTCCCAGTCCCGGGTCATGGCGGCCACCCGGCCGTCGGGCATAAAGGAGAAGAACTCCAGGTTGTTCTGGTTGATGTCGGCGCTGGACCAGGAGAAGAGCTTCGTGCCGGTGAGGATGGTCCGCTCCGTATCAGACGCCGCGGCGTCGCCGTCCTTCACCTCGGCGGCGTCCAGGTCCGCCTGGGTGCAGCCGTAGAGCGCATCGCTCACGCTCATATAGAAGAGGTAGTCGCCGCTGCCCTTGTAGATGCTGCCGCCCCGGCTGCTCAGCAGGTACTTCTTGCCCCAGTCCTTATTCTCCAGGTCGATGGTCCGCAGGACGCGGTCGTTCTCCTCCCAGGCGCTCACGGCCACCAGGTCGCTGCCCAGCTGTACCAGATCGCCCCAGTTCTCCGTTTTCAGGGTGAAGAGGATGTTCATATCCTTGTCCAGGACGGTGACTGTGATGGTGCTCATCTCCGCCTCCTCGTCCCAGCTGGAGGTCATGGCGTAGCTGTTGCCCTGGCTGTCCATGACGAAGCTGTCCACATACTCCGTGCCCAGCGCCTCCGTGATGCCGCTGGCGTCCATGCGGGAGATCTCGTTGCCGGTGGCGTCCAGCTGGCGGCGGATCTCCGTGTACTCATAGGTGGACTCGAACTCCCACCTGCTCTGGGTCATGGGGTCGAAATCCTCCGGCAGGTCGTAGATGGTCCTGCTGCAGCTCTCGCTGACCCAGAAGGTGCCGTCGGCGCCGGTCTCCAGCCGGCTGACGTCGACGTAGAGGTCCTCGTTTTCCGCCTTGTCCCTGGTGTCCATAGCGGGCTTGTAGTTCTCCAGCGTTGAGACCTCCTTGGTCTCCAGATCCACCTTGTAGATCTGATAGGTATAGTAGCCGTTGTATTCGACGATGTTGCCATCCTCGTCCTCAACGTTCTCCTCGATATACTTGTAGCCCAGAAGATAGACGTTCTCCCCATCGCAGCAGCCGCTGTTGACGTAGTCGGTGTCCAGCTTCAGATCCATAAACTCCGGCACGTACACCGTGCCGGACAGCTGCTGGGTGTCGTCCTCCTCCCCGCCGCCGCAGGCGGCCAGGCCGAGGACCATTACCAGCGCCAGCAGCAGCGCTGTCAGTCTTGTTCCCTTTTTCATGGTCAGTGTTCCTCCTTATGTTGCGAATGGCCCATGCTGTCGCCAGCATATGTGCCCTTGGCCGGGACCATTCCCGCGCTGCTCCTATAGACGCAGCCGCCGGAAAAAAGTTCCGCCCAACTTTCTAATGGTATCCTACACCCCTTCTGCATCATTTTTGTATCAGTGCGGTATAAGATTTGTTTAATTTTTCCCTGGCGCGCCGGTTTTCCCCGCCCCGGCGGAAGCGCCAGACAGCAGGAAGAGGACGGCCAAAGGCCGTCCTCTTCCTGCTGTCTGTTGAACGTTCGGCGCGGAGGGTCAGTCCCCGCCGTAGAACTCCCGCAGATAGTTCTCCACGTCCTCCCGGGTGCCGGTGAACACGCCGGGGGTCTCCATCTTCAGGGAGACGCAGGCGGTGGCGTAGCGCAGGGCCCGGGCCATGTCCGCGCCGGTGAGGCGCATGGCCAGGTACGCGCCGAAGGTGGTGTCCCCCCGGCCGGTGCGGCCGGAGAGGTTCCGGGCCTTCACCGGGCAGACGGCAAAGTCTTTGCCGTCGTAGGCCAGCATCTCGGTGTTGTGGGAGATCACGATCTCCTTGGCCCCCCAGGCGTACAGCTGCCTGGCGGCCTCCCGGCGGTCGGTGAGGCCGGTGAGGATCTCCGCCTCGGCGGCGTCGGTCTTGAGGAAGTCCATATAGGGCAGGTACTTCGCCTTATCCGCCCAGTCGTGGAACACCATCTTTCCTCCCTCGTTGTGCCGGAGGAAGCCCTGGGCGTCGGCGGACACCATCCCCTTCCGGTGCAGCGCCTCGATCAGCTCGTTGGGGAAGTCGCCGTACAGCAGCCCCGCCAGGTGGTAGAGCTTACAGGGCACGTCGGGGATCTCCTCCGGCGTGATGGGGTCGGACTGGGCGGGGCAGCTGGCGTTGCGCCGCTCCCGGTCGGCGGTGAAGTACTCGTTGCGCATGAGGGTGGTCCGCTCCGACGGCAGCAGGGCGGCGTCCTCCGCGTCCCCCCGGATGGCCCCCAGGATGTCCCGGTCGGCGGGGGCGATCTTCACCGCGGCAAACACCTTGGCCCCGGCGGCCCGGGCGGCGGGGGTGCAGAAGGTCACCGCGCCTCCCACGCTGCGGTCCTCCGCGCCGGTGTAGTCGATGTTCACGTCCCGGGTGGCGGGACCGATGATCATAAGATCGTAGTTTTTCATATGTACGCGCTCTCCCAAAAATGATTTCTGACGCCGCGATATCCCGCGCCCCAGGGCGCGGGATATCCGGCTGTCGGTTTATCCGAAAATGTGGAAATTCACCACCAGGGCCGCGAACACGATGGAGACCATGCTCAGCAGCTTGATGAGGATGTTGATGGACGGGCCGGAGGTGTCCTTGAAGGGGTCGCCGATGGTGTCGCCCACGATGGCGGACTTGTCGTTGTCGCTGCCCTTGCCGCCGCAGTGGCCCACCTCGATGTACTTCTTGGCGTTATCCCAGGCGCCGCCGGAGTTGGACATGAACACCGCCAGCAGGAAGCCGGAGATCGTCGCGCCGCACAGCATACCGATGACGCCGCTGGGCCCCAGGACCACGCCGGTGACGATGGGCACCACAATGGCGATCATGGTGGGCAGCACCATCTCCTTCAGGCTGGCCTTGGTGCACAGGTCCACGCACTTGGCGTACTCCGCGTCGGTCTTGCCCTCCATGAGGCCCTTGATCTCCCGGAACTGACGGCGGACCTCCAGCACCACGCTGTGGGCGGCCCGGCCGATGGCGCCCATGGTGATGGCGGCAAAGACGAAGGGCAGGCAGGCGCCGATGAACACGCCCACCAGCACCACGGGGTTCATCACGCTCATATCCAGCACCAGCTCGGCGTCCAGGGACTGGACCTTCTCCACATAGTTGGCGATGAGGGCCAGGGCGGTCAGGGCGGCGGAGCCGATGGCGAAGCCCTTGCCGGTGGCGGCGGTGGTGTTGCCCAGGGAGTCCAGGGCGTCGGTGCGCTCCCGGACCACAGGGTCCAGGCCCGCCATCTGGGCGATGCCGCCGGCGTTGTCGGCCACGGGGCCATAGGCGTCGGTGGCCAGGGTGATGCCCAGGGTGGACAGCATACCCACGGCGGCCAGGGCGATGCCGTACAGGCCCATGGCGTTCCTGCCGGCCTCGGGCGCGCCCAGGCCGGAGACGTAGTAGGAGATGAGGATGCAGGCGCTGACGATGACCACCGGCATGATGGTGGACATCATGCCCAGGCTGATGCCGTCGATGACCAGGGTGGCGGTGCCGGTCTCAGAGGAGGCGGCCAGGTGCTTGGTGGGGTTGTAGGTGTCGGAGGTGTAGTACTCGGTGAAGCGGCCGATGAGCACGCCGGAGAGAAGCCCCGCGATGATGGCGGCGTACAGCCCGATGTGCTCCCTGCCCAGCATGAACCACACCAGGGGGAACGCGCATACGGCGATGAGGATGGCGGAGGTGTTGGTGCCCCGGCGCAGGGCCTTCAGCAGGGTCAGCTGGTCGGTGGACTCGCCGGTGCGGACCAGGAAGGAGCCGATCAGGGACGCCACAACGCCGATGGCGGCCAGCAGCAGGGGCACGGCAAAGGCAAAGGTGCGGTCCACGGCGTCGATGTAGTTGAAGGCCACCACGCCCAGGGCGCAGGCGGAGATCAGGGAGCCCACATAGGACTCGTACAGGTCGGCGCCCATGCCGGCCACGTCGCCTACGTTGTCGCCCACGTTGTCGGCGATGGCGGCGGGGTTGCGGGGGTCGTCCTCAGGGATGCCGGCCTCCACCTTGCCCACCAGGTCCGCGCCCACGTCGGCGGCCTTGGTGAAGATGCCGCCGCCCACCCGGGCGAACAGGGCCATGGAGCTGGCGCCCATGCCGAAGGTCAGCATGGCGGAGGTGATGGCCTCCATCTCCAGATGGAACACGAACCGGAGCAGGATATACCAGATGGAGATGTCCAGCAGGCCCAGGCCCACCACAGTGAAGCCCATGACCGTGCCGGCGGAGAAGGCCACCCGCAGGCCGGCGTTCAGGCCGGTGCGGCAGGCGTTGGCGGTGCGCGCGTTGGAGCCGGTGGCAATCTTCATTCCCACGAAGCCGCTGAGGCCGGAGAAAAAGCCGCCGGTGACAAAGGCGAAGGGCACGAACCAGGTCAAAAAGCCCAGGGCGGCCATGGCGCACAATATCACGAACATGCAGGCGAAGAACACGATGACCACGGTGTACTGGCGGCGCAGGTAGGCGTTGGCGCCGTCCCGGATGAAGGAAGCGATCTTCTTCATCTGGGGCGTGCCCTCGTCAGTAGACAGCGCCCGCTTCGCCATGAACACGGCGAAGACCAGGGCCAGTACGGCGCCAACGGCGGAAAACGCAATGAAAAACTTATCCATCCTTGATTCTCCCTTTTTTATTTATTGAACATGCGGGATCCAGTCTCCCCAGCCTAGATCCTGCTGCGTTCCCGTTTGATGCTGGTGGTGTTGCTGTCGCTGCTCAGATCGGAGAAGAACTTCTGCATCCGCTCCTGAGAGTGGCGGCCCCGGAAATCCGTCTTGAACGAGATGGTGAAGTCCCCCTTCGTCGGCTCGTCCACCTGGATGCTGGTGACGGTGGCGTCCGCCTCCGCCGCCAGATGGTTGATGAGCTCCAGCGCCGAGGCCACGTTTTCGCACTCCACCTCGAACATGTAGATCTCATAGTGCCCCCGGAGCAGCTTCTTCTGGAGCCACTCGAAGATGATGAGCGTCACCATCATGCAGGCCATGCCGATGAGCGCCACGCCGAAGTATCCGCCTCCGGCGGCCACCCCCAGGCAGGCCACCGCCCAGATGCTGGCCGCGGTGGTCAGGCCCTTGATGGTGGGGCCCTCCCGCAGGATGGTGCCGGCCCCCAGGAAGCCCACGCCGGTGATGACCTGGGCGCTGAGGCGGGCCGGGTCCGGCGTCGCCCCGTAGGGGCGGTACTGCCAGAAGATCAGCTGGCTGGTGATCATCACGGCGCAGGCGCCCAGGGCCACCAGCATATGGGTGCGCATTCCGGCGGGGCGGTGGGTGTACTCCCGCTCCGTACCGATGACCGCGCCGATGAGCATGGCGCACATCAGGCGCAGAAGGATGTCCAGCGGCCCCAGGGCCAGCGCGGACACGTCAACAGCCGCTGCAGCTTGCGGCATAGGAGATCACTCCTTTTCTGATTTTCTTCGTTTGTCCAAGGCGGGCGGCTCAACGGTACTGGGTCCCCTTCCCCGCCACCAGGCAGTCGTAGGCCTTCTGGATCTTGGCGTAGTTGCCGTCCCGGTCCAGGGCGATGCCACGGCCCACGCCGTCCACCACCTGGCCCCGGCCCAGCTCCGTCAGCTTCGCCTCCAGGTCCCGCAGCAGAGCGGGGGCGCTGCCCGGCTCGGTGCTGCGGCCGTCGAAGATGATGTGGAAATAGACGTTCTCCACGCCCTCCGCCATCTCCGCCAGCATCAGCGGATACTGGATGCAGCCGTGGCTGGACTTCTCCGTCAGATAGGCCAGCAGGTGCAGGGACCCGGACTTTTTCGCGTTCTCAATGGTCTCCAGGAACACGGGGTTGGTGCGGAAGGAGCCGTCCCGGATGGCGGCGTCCATGCGCACGTCGTCCTGGGCCACCACCCGGCCGGCCCCCAGGTTGGAGTGCCCGGCCTCGGAGTTGCCGGCCTTGCCGGCCTGGAGGCCCACATCCTCGCTGCAGGCCTTCAGCCTGGTGTTGGGATACTTCGCCAGCATGGCGTCCCAGGCGTGGGTGTCCGCCAGGAAGATGGCGTCGTTGTCGTCGGCGGAGCCGTAGCCCCAGCCGTCCAGGATGATGAGCATCATCTTCTGACTTGTGACGCCCGGGCTGACGATGAGGTTCTCGCCGGTCATCTCCTCCGGCTGCGCCACCCCCAGTACGGACAGCACCGTGGGGGCCACGTCGCCCAGGCGCCCCCCCTGGCGGAGCTCGATCTCCCGGCCCTGGGGGTCCAGGACCACGAAGGGCACCAGGTTGGTGGTGTGGGCCACATGGGGCTTGCCCTTGGCGTCCCGCAGGGTCTCGATGTTGCCGTGGTCGGCGGTGACGGCCACCAGGTAGCCGCGGTCCTTGGCGTAGTGGGCCACCCGGTCCACGTACTCGCTGACGGTGGCGGCGGCTGTCAGCTTCGCCTCGGAGTTGGAGGTGTGGCCGATAACGTCGCCGTTGGCGAAGTTGGTGAGGATGAAGTCGTAGCCCTCGTCCACGGCGCCCATCACCTTCTCCGCCACGGTGGGCAGGCTCAGCTCCGGCTTCTGGTCGAAGGGGATGCCCTTGGGGGAAGGGACGCACAGGTCCGTCTCCCCGGGGAAGGGCTGGTTGTAGCCGCCGTTGAAGAAGAACGTCACATGGGCGTACTTCTCGGACTCGGCGCAGTGGAACTGCTTCAGCCCCGCCTCGCTCAGCACCTGGGCCAGGGGCTTTTGGACCTTCTCCGGCGCGAAGGCGATGGGCAGGTCCTTGAACTTCTCGTGGTACATGGTCATGATGACGAACCGCAGCTTCTCCATGTACGTCCGGTCAAACTTGTCGAACTTAGGGTCGGTAAAGGCTTCGGTCAGCTCGATCTCCCGCTCGCCCCGGCGGCAGCAGAAGATCACCTGGTCGCCGTCCCTGATCTTGCCCACAGGCTCTCCGGCGTCGTCCACCCGGGCCATGGGCTCCAGATAGTAGTCGGTCTGCCCCTGGGCGTAGGCGGCCTCCACCGCCTGGGCCAGGGCGAGACCGCCGTGCAGATCTCTCTCGCTCATTGCAATGCCTCCTTATACCAGCGGGGGAAAGAGTTCCAGCAGCTGGGAAAAATGACTGATGAACCGGTCGGGACGGTTGGCGTCGGTGACGGTCTGGGGCTTCTTGCCGGGGTACTGGACCCCCACGGTCATGCCCAGGCCCGCGGCCTTGGCCCCCACGATGTCCCGGTCCAGGTTGTCGCCCACATAGCAGGTGCGCTTGGGGTCGGAGCCGGTCTCCGCCAGGGCGTAGTAGTAAATGGCGGGGTGGGGCTTGCGGATGAGGCAGACGGAGGACTGCTGCACGCTCTTGAAGTAGGGCCGCAGGCCGTCCCGGTCCAGCCACTCGTCCACCTCCCGGGTGCCCACCAGATCGCTGACGATGGCCAGGGTGTAGCCCCGCCGGTACAGCTCCTTGACGGTCTCGACGCCGCCGTCGGTGACCACCCGCTCCCCCTTGGTCCTGCGGTAGGCGTAGGTCATCTCGTCGGCGTGGGCCTCCACCAGGTCCCGGGGAAAGTCGTAGGCCAGCCACCGGGTCCACAGCTCCTTCACCGGCGCCTCACAGTAGAAGGTCAGCGCCCACTCCCGGTACTTGTCGTACCTGGGCTCGATCACGTCCCGGTAAAACGCCGCCGGGTCGGTATCCACCCCCAGGCACCGGGTGATAACGGCCTTGGCCTCGTACTGGTAGGCCTCGTCCTTGCGGATGACCCGGAAGGTGTCCCCCAGGTCGATGAAGATGGTGTCGATCTTGTTCTCCATGCGCTCTCCCCCTTTACGGCAAGATGGGCAGGTCCAGGATATCCAGGAACCTGTGGACGATGTAGTCCGGGCGGTTGGCGTCGGTGATGGTCTTTTTCGCCAGCTTCTCCGGGCTGATGAACAGCACGTTGGCGCCGATGCCGGCGGCCTTGGCCCCGGTGATGTCCCGGTTCAGATTGTCCGCCACGGACGCGCACTCCTCCGGCCGCAGGCCCAGCTCGTCGCAGCCCATTTGATACATCCTGGGGTCCGGCTTGCGGATGTGGCAGACGGAGGAGAGGACCACCGCGTCAAAATACTGCTCCAGGCCGTCGTCCCGCAGCCAGTTGGGGATCTCCTCCTCCCCGATGAGGTTGGAGATGATGCCCAGCCGGTAGCCCCGGCGCTTCAGCTCCCGGATGACCTCCACGCCGCCGTCCACCACGTGCCGCAGGCCCTTGACCTGGCGGTACTGGTAGGTCATCTCGTGGCAGATCTCCCGCAGCTTCTCCTCCCCCAGCTCCGGCAGCAGCCACTTGGCCCACAGCTCATAGTCGCCGGACTCCTTGTTTTCCGTCAGCGCCCACTCCCGGTAGGGCTCGTAGCGGGCCTCCACCATGTCGATGAAGCCCTGTACGTCCCCGTACCCGGCCAGCTGGGCCATGCGGGCCTTGGCCCGCTCCTGGTGCTCCGGCGCCTCCTCCGCGATGCGCAGGGTGCCGCCCAGGTCAAAGAATACGCCCCTGATCTCCGCCATGGCTCACCTCAGCCCCTGGGCGGGAACAGGTCCAGCAGCTCGGGGATGGACTTGATGCGGTAGTCGGGCTTCACCGTGGGGGCCTTGCCCTCCCGGTCGGCGGTGCCGGCGTCCTCAAAGAGGACCATGGCGCCGTACCCGGCGTCCACAGCGCCCTCCACGTCCCGCACCGGGTTGTCGCCCACATAGGCGCAGTTCTCGGGGACGGACCCGATGCACCGGGAGGCCAGCAGGTAGATGGCGGGGTCCGGCTTGCGCAGGCGGACCTTGGAGGACAGTATCACGGTCTTGAAGCAGTCCGCCACCTGGTCCCGGCACATCCAGTCGGGGATCTCGGTCTCGGTGATGGTGTTGGCGATGATGCCCAGCTTGTAGCCCCGGCGCTTCAGCTCCCGCAGGGTCTCCAGGGTGCCCTCGTGGACCACCCGGCGGCCGTCGTGGTCCCGCCACAGGCGGGTCAGCCGGGCGGCGTTGGGGGCGATGCGGTCGGCGGGATAGCCGGGCAGCAGGTGCTGGAGCCACAGCTCCATCTCGGAGCAGTCCAGCAGGCTGTCCTTGGCCAGCTTGCGGTAGGCCTTCCAATTCTTGTTCAGCTTCTCAAAGAACACGTCGTGGGGCTCCTGGGCGCCCACCAGCTCCATCAGCTCCTTGTCGGCAGCGGCGGCGAACTCGGGGTCCTCCACCACATAGCGCAGGGTGGCGCCAACGTCAAAAAAGATGGTGTCGATATTGCGGTTCATGGCTCATCCTCCTTGTTTCTACTCCTGGGTCAGGGGGTCGTTGGTCATAATCGGTCGCTTTGTGTTCGATCATTCGCGGTTTGCGGTCCGCGTGTCTTGTCTCGGCCCCTGGGGCCGGTGGTTACAGTTCATTCTCCCGCCGGATGATGTCCGGAATCTCCGGAAGGCTGTCGATGAGATAGTCGGGGCGATAGCCGCTGCCCTCCAGGCCCTTGTCCCGGTGGGCCACGGCGGGGTTGCGGATCTGAATCATCAGCCGCCAGCCGGCGCTTCGCGCGCCCAGAACGTCCCGGGAGACCGTGTCGCCCACGTAAGCCAGCTCGTCCGGCCCCAGGCCCATCTCCCGCTCCGCGATCCGGAAGATCTCCGGCGACGGCTTGCGGATGCCGCAGGTGGAGGACATGACCTGGCACTCCATGTACTGCTCCACGCCGTACTCCCGCAGCAGGTGGGGCACCAGGGAGGTGGAGATGATGTTGCTGATGATCCCCAGGCGCAGGCCCATGGCCCGCAGCGCCTCCATGGTCTCCCGCAGGCCCTCCCGGCGCATGAGACGCAGCCGCTCGTAGTCGTAGAGAAAGCTCAGCTCCTCCGCTATGGGCTCCAGCAGCGCCCGGTCCACCCCGTATCCCCCGAGGTACCAGTCGCTCCAGATCTCCGCCGGCGGAAGCTCCCGCAGGGTCTGCTCCGTTTTATGCTTGTAGATCTCCCCGTTCTCCGCCAGCCGGGAGGCCAGCTCCTCCGCCGTGGTCCCCAGGTCCACGCCGTAGTCGCCCAGCCTCTCTATGAGCCGGCGGGCGAACCATACGTCCCGCCCGGGAGGGGAGCAGGAGGTGTGCAGCGTGCCTCCCAGATCAAACAGAACTGCCCGGATCACCGGCAGCGCCTCCTTTCTCCCGCCGCAGATCGCGGCGGATACAACGGTGCATACGTTTTCGTTTCTTCCATGCTGTGATTGTACCGTGATTTTTCCATTTTGTCAACCATTTTTCTAACTTATCAGGCTGGATTTAAAGTCCTTTCCATTGGATTTTAAATATTTTTGAAATGATTTCGGTTTTTTCTTGCTTGTTTTCCGGTTCTTGCCGGAAATTTTCCGGTCCGTTCGGGCAATTTTGTCGCATTTCGGCCGCCGCCGCCCTCATTTTTGCTCTCTTTCACGGTTTATTTT
>DBFJQM010000012.1:0-3824 GCA_048404665.1 Candidatus Pelethomonas sp. | reverse complement strand
CAGCTGGGGGGCAGGACCCCCCTGCAGACCGCCCCCCACCCCGCCATGGACCGCATGGCGTCCCGGGGCCTGGTGGGCAGCGTGGTCAACTGTCCTCCGGCCCTGCCCGCCGGCAGCGAGACCGCCATTTTGTCCATCTTCGGCTGCGACCCGCGAAACTACTTCACCGGCCGGTCCCCCATGGAGGCGGCGGCCTCCGGCATCACCCTGGTTCCCGGGGACGCGGCCTTCCGCTGCAACCTGGTGACACTGGAGGACGCCGACGTGCCCTACGGGGAAAAGCGCATCCTGTCCCACTCCGCCGGGTCCATCTCCGGCCGGGACGCCATGGACGCCACGGCGGCCCTGCTGGCCGACCCGCGGTTTGCCCGGGCCCTCCGGGAGGCCCGGATGGAGCTTCACCGCTTCCCGGTGTTCCGCCAGCTGGCGGTGCAGCATGAAAGCGACGTCTCCGGCATCCGCTTCACCCCGCCCCACGACCACCTGGGGGAGGCCATCGGCCCCCTGCTCCCCGCCGGAAACCCCCGGGCGGAGGTCTTTGCCCGGCTGATGGCCCTGGCCCATGAGATATTGGACCACCACCCGGTGACGGAGGCCCGCCGGGCCAGCGGAAAGCTGCCCGCCAACGGCGTCTGGTTCTGGGCCCAGGGCACGGCGGTGGCGCTGCCCTCCTTCCGGAGCCAGTACGGCATGGACGGCGCGGTGATCTCCGCAGTGCCCCTGTGCCACGGCATCGGCGTGCTGCGGGGCCTGGAGATGGTGGAGGTCCCCGGCGCCACCGGGGAGCTGGACACCAATTTTGAGGGGAAGCTGGAGGCCGCCTGGCGGAAGCTGCTGGAGTACGACTTCGTGTGCCTGCACCTGGAGGCCCCCGACGAGTGTACCCACAACGGGGACCTGCCCGGCAAGCTCCAGGCCATCTCCTGGCTGGACAGCCGCCTCATCGCCCCCCTGCTGGCCCGTCTGGAGGGGGCGGGGCTGGACCACCGGGTGCTGGTGCTCAGCGACCACAAGACCCTCACCGCCACCCGGGGCCACGACGGCTCCCCGGTGCCCTTCCTGCTCTACGACAGCCGGGAGGACACGGGCCGGGGCGGCGTGTACGACGAGCCCGGCGGCGAGGCCGGCCCCTTTGTGGAAAACGGGGACCGTCTGCTGGGCCTGCTGTTCCAGCAGGACACCCTCCCCTGAAAACGCCTATCCAACTACTTATCTATATTGACACAGGAGGACGAACCACATGAAAACACCCTTTGAGACCCTGGGCATGAAGCCCGCCGACATCCTGCTCCCCCGGGACTGCGACATGACCCGCTGGGCCGTGGTGGCCTGCGACCAGTTCACCAGCCAGCCGGAGTACTGGGCGGAGGTGGACCGCATCGCCGGGGACGCCCCCTCCACCCTGCGCCTGATCCTGCCGGAGAGTAAACTGAACGACCCCGACGTGGACAGCCACATCGCGGACATCAACCGCTCCATGTCGGACTACCTGGCCCGGGACATCTTCAAGACCTATGAAAACGCCGTCATCTACATCGAGCGCAGCCAGTCCGACGGCAGGATCCGCCACGGCCTGGTGGCCGCCGTGGACCTGGAGCAGTACGACTACACCCCCGGCTCCGGCTCTTTGATCCGGGCCACCGAGGGCACGGTGCTGGAGCGCATCCCGCCCCGGGTCCGGGTCCGGAAGGACGCCCCCATCGAGCTGCCCCACGTGATGCTGCTCATCGACGACCCGGACCGCACCGCCATCGAGCCCATCACCGCCGAGACCGGCTCCATGGAGCAGCTCTACGACTTTGATCTGATGATGAAGGGCGGCCACCTGAAGGGCTGGAAGCTCACGGAGGAGCAGACGGACCGCCTGGCTAAGGCCCTCTCCGCCCTCATCGCCCCCGGGGCCATGGAGGATAAGTACGGCCTGAAGGACGCCGCCCCCCTGCTCTTCGCCGTGGGCGACGGCAACCACTCCCTGGCCACCGCCAAGACCTGCTATGAGAATCTGAAGAAGGTCACGCCCCAGGACCAGTGGGCGGACCTGCCCGCCCGGTACGCCCTGGTGGAGATCGAGAACCTCCACGACGACGCGCTGCAGTTCGAGGCCATCCACCGGGTGCTCTTCGGCGCGGACCCGGCGGACCTGATGGCGGCCTTCAAGCAGTTCTACCCCAACGCCCAGGAGGGCAAGGGTGAGGGCCACGTCATCGAGGTGGTCTGGCCCGGCCACGACGGGTTTGTCACCGTGCCCGACTCCCCGGTGCAGCTGGCGGTGGGCACCCTCCAGCGGTTCATCGACCACTACCGCAAGGACCACCCCTGCGAGGTGGACTACATCCACGGCGACGACGTGACCCGTGAGCTTGGCTCCAAGGAGGGCAACATGGGCTTCCTGCTGCCGGCCATGGGCAAGGACCAGCTGTTCAAGACCGTCATGGCCGACGGCGTGCTCCCCCGCAAGACCTTCTCCATGGGCCACGCCGCGGACAAGCGGTACTACGTTGAAGCTAGAAAGATCAAGTAACCGGCGATATGACTATGCAGGAGCCCGCGTGGGCGAAGCTGAATTTGACGCTGGACATCCTGGGGCGGCGCGGCGACGGCTACCACGAGATGAAGATGGTCATGCAGGCCGTGGACCTGGCCGACCGGGTGGAGCTGCGGGAGCGGGAGGACGGGCTGCTCCGGGTGGAGACGGCCCTGCCCTTCCTGCCCAGGGACGACGGCAACATCGCCGCCAAGGCGGCCCGGGCCTTCTTTGCCGCCCTGGACCGGCCCTGCCCCGGCTTCACCATCGCCATTGACAAGCGCATCCCCGTCTGCGCCGGTATGGCCGGAGGCAGCAGCGACGGCGCGGCGGTGCTCCGCGCCCTCCGCCGGGCCTACGCCCCTGAGCTGGGCCGGGAGGCGCTGGAGGCCATAGCCGCCCGGGTGGGCAGCGACGTGCCCTTCTGCGTCCGGGGAGGCACGGCCCTGGCCCAGGGCCGGGGGGAGGTGCTGACGGACCTGCCGCCTCTGCCCCCCTGCTTCTTCGTGGTGTGCAAGCCCGCCTTCTCCATCTCCACCCCGGAGCTGTTCGCCCAGGTGCGGATGAAGAAGCTCCGCTGCCACCCGGACGCCGCCGGGATGCTCTCCGCCCTGGAGGACGGGGACCTGGAGGCCATCGCCCGGCGGGTGTACAACGTCTTTGAGGACGTGCTGCCCCGGCGGTACAGCCAGGTGTTCCAGATCAAGGGGAGCCTGCTGGAGCTGGGGGCCATGGCCGCCTCCATGACCGGCAGCGGCCCCGCCGTGTTCGGCCTGTTCCGCCGGGAGGAGACCGCCCGCCATGCCTGCGAGGCCCTGCTCCCCACCTTCCCCGCCACCTTCGTCTGCACCCCAATTTCGGCGCAGTCGTAAAAGAATGGTTTAAATCCGGAAAATACCGTCCATACTGGAAGCAAAACCAGTAAGGACGGTATTTTTCTATGAAGAAGTACGCGCAGCTTATCACCTATCTCCGGCTGTGGCTGCTGCCCCGGCGGCGGCGCGCGGCCCTGTCCTTGACGGCGGGGCTTCTGGCGCTGTTTCTCAGCGGAGGCCCCATGTGGTGGGGCGTCGTGTTCTCCCCCCTGTCCCAGCCCCTGACCACCGCATCACAGCCGGAGGAGCCCGAGGAGGCCGACGGCTTCTCCTTCCAGATCGGAGGCCAAGTGTTCCGCTTCAAGGCCCTTGATCTGATCCTCGAGATTTTTTCCAGCAAAACCCGTTAACCAAAAAATCATCTCCCGTAACCCACCGCAGTCCCGCAAATCATTTTTTGCGGAGCTTTGCCCCGCAAAAAACAC
>DBFJQM010000011.1:0-23146 GCA_048404665.1 Candidatus Pelethomonas sp. | reverse complement strand
AATTTTTGCTCTCTTTCACGGTTTATTTTTTGTCTGTCCGAGAAAATTTAGAAATTTTCACAAAAATCTCTTGCATTTTTTGGAAACATCCCGTACAATAAAATACGGAAATTATCGAAACTTTTTGAGTGGAGGCGTTGCAATGAAAAACGTAACCATCAAAGATGTCGCAAAAGCCGCCGGTGTCTCCTACTCCACCGTGTCCCGCGCCCTGTCCGGCAGCCCGGAGATCAGCGCCGACACACGGGAGCGAATCCTCCAGGTCTGTAAGGACATGAACTACACCGCCAACACCGTGGCCCGGGCCATGGTCATGAAGAGCACCCGGCTGCTGGGCCTGATCCTCACCGGGGTCAACAACCCCTTCATGTCGGAGCTCGCCTACCATGTGGACCGCCAGGCCAGGGCCAGGGGCTACAACATCATCCTGTGCAACTCCTCCCGGGACCTGGAGCAGGAGCGGGAGCTGTTCGAGCTGATGATCGGCCGCCAGGTGGACGGCGTGATCCTGTGCCCCTCCGGGCCGGAGAGCTACGAGAGCCTGCGGCCCTACCTGTCCCGCATCCCTACGGTGTTCGTGGGGGAGAACCTGCGGGAGGCGCCGGAGAGCTACGTGTCCGTGGATAACGCCCGGGGAGCCTACATCGGCGTGGAGTACCTCTACCACCTGGGCCACCGGGACATCCTCTACTTCGGCCGCCGCCGGGGCAGCACCACCCACCAGCTGCGCAGCGAGGGCTACGCCCAGGCCTGCCGGGACCTGGGGCTGACGCCCCAGTACTGCAACAACACCTTCCCTGTCACCTCCATCAAATACGGCTACCAGCTGGCCAAGCAGCTGTTTGCCCAGGACCGGAGGTTCTCCGCCATCTTCGCCGCCACTGACACCAACGCCCTGGGCATCATGCAGGCGGCGGAGGAAAACGGCATCCGCATCCCCGAGGACATCTCCCTGCTGGGCTTTGACAACATCCGGGACAGCGGCCTGCCCCGCATCGACCTGACCACCGTGGAGCAGCCCAAGAAGATGCTGGCCTCCGTGGCGGTGGACAGCCTGCTGGACAAGATCCAGAACGAGCTGGAGGGCTACACCCACCGCATCCTCACCCCCACCCTGGTGGAGCGCTCCTCCTGCGCCCCCTACCGTGGGAAGTAGGGCAGCGCCCCATAGGAAAGCACGCCCCCGCCGCGTTTCCTGCGGCGGGGGCGTGCTTTTGCCGTTTTTCACTTTGCCAGCAGCTTTTGGACGGTGGGCAGCACATCGTAGATGTCCGCCACCACCACATCCGGCTCAAACTCCCGCCGGATGCCGTTGTCCTTCTCGCCTGTCAGCTTCGAGCAGATCTGGATGGCCACGGCGAAGCCCGCCCGCTTGGAGCCGATAATGTCCCGGGATACGGTGTCGCCCACGTAGACGCACTCCTCCGGCTTGGACTGGATCTGCCGCAGGGCCACCTGGAAGATGTCCGGGCTGGGCTTACGCATACCGGTGACGGAGGACAGTGTCACATCCCGGAAGTAGTCCCGAATGCCGTACTCCTCCAGGATGTCGAACACCTGGTACAGCGCGGCGGTGTTGCTGATGATGCCCAGCTTCAGGCCCATGGCCTTCAGCCCCTCCAGCATCTCCGCCACCCGGGGCCGCAGCTGCCGGTGGTAGTGGGTGACCTCCCACATGTGGGCGATCTCCTCGCACCAGGGGGCCAGCTTCTCCCGGGGGAAGCCGAAATCGGAGAGGGCGTAGTCACACCAGATCTCCACCGGCTTCAGCTCCACGTCGCAGCTGTCCCGGTACTTGCCGTAGCGGACCCAGCCCTCGTCCACCCGGCGCTTCAGCTCGTCCAGGTCCACCTGGGGGTCCAGGCCCACCCGCTTCAGGATCTCGTCCAGCTTGGCGATGGCCTCGCCCTCGGACTGGGCGTCCACGAAGATGTCCTCCAGGGTGCCGCCCATATCGAACAGAACAGAAGTGATCATTGTTAACCTCCCGACGGAGGAGCGGGGGCCCGGATGGTCCCATCCTCCTGGATTTGAAATAGAAGCGCCCTCTGCCCCAGGGGCCGCCGCCAGGGCGCGGAAAAGGCGTCGGTCATCCACACCCGGGCCCCGTGGGCCTCCAGCAGCGCCACGGCCTGCCGGCTGGGCCGGTCCTTGCGGGGGATATACTCGGCCCCGCAGGAGATCACGGCGTGGGCCGGCCGCAGCTTTTCCACCAGCAGCGGCGTCAGGGAGAGCCGGTCCCCGTGGTGGGGGACCTTGAAGATGTCGCAGGGCGCCAGGTCCTCCCCCTCCCACACCCGGCCGTAGCAGTCGCCGGCCAGCTCGATCCGCCGCCCGGCGTATCGGAGCCGCAGCCGCAGGGAGTTGGGATTGCGGGACTTGGAGGCCCAGTGCTTCAGGCCCGGAGGCAGCGGCTCCCCCGCCAGCATGGCCTCCCAGGCCAGCCGCTGGACCGCGTTTTCCTCCGCGCTGGGGCAGATGATCTCCGCCGTCAGCCGCTCCGTCAGCGGGAGCGTCCGGGTCTCATGGATGGGGAGCAGCCGGCAGCCCCGGCGCTCCATCTCCTCCACGTCGGCGCACCAGAGGTTCAGGCACTCGATCAGGCCGCGCACGGTCCTTTCCCCCTCCGGCTCAGGGGCCGCCCGGTCCCGGGGCCGGCTTGGGAAAAAACCGGAGCAGACCTGCCGGATGGTAAGGTCCGGCAGCAGGTCCGGCAGCGCGCCGAAGTGATCCACATGGAGGTGGGTGACGGCCAGCAGGTCCAGCTCGTCCACGCCCAGGCTCCGCAGGTACTCCCCGGCGGACAGCCGCAGGGAGCCGGGGGCCTCCCCCACGTCCCGCCGCCCGGTGTCCACCAGCATACGGAACACCTCCGCCCCGTGCCGGTCCTCCACCAGAATGGCGTCGCCGTCCCCCACGTTGATGAAATGCAGCGTCAGCATACCGTCACCGCCGCCGGATGTACTTCTTCCAGTCCTCCTGGCCGCCGTCCCCTCTTCCCCTGCCCCGGCTGCGCCGGTAGAGCAGGTAGGTGACCGTCAGGCCCAGGACTAGAGGCAGCCCGGCGAACCAGGCGAAGAAGGTGAGCATGGCGCCGATGGCGCCGGTGCCCCGCAGCATGATTGCCAGGGTGATCACCGCCGCGGCGACGTACAGCGCCAGCCACAGGTGGGTCCCCAGCATCAGCCGCTTGTCCGGCAGCAGCAGATGCAGCGCCAGAGCCAGCAGCAGGCCGAAAACGGAGGCCGCCAGGGACTGGAGCAGGTTCCCCCAAAACACCGGCAGACCCGCCACCGGCCCCGCCAGCAGCTCGATGGCCAGATAGTAGCCGCCGATATACACCGCCAGGAACACCATGCTCAGGCAGAAGGTGTAGACCATAAAGCCGCTCTTGGGCTTGCCGTCCTCGGTGAAAAGGAATGCCTTCCAGAAGCCCTTTTCCCGCTTGGCCCACTTCTCCTTCCGCTCCTGCTTCCGCCGCTGGCGGTCCGCGTCCTCGATCTGTCTGTAAAAGTCGTTGTCCTTGCTCATAGCCGCTTCTCCTCCAGCGTCCGGCGGTAGGTGGTGATAAAGGTAGATTCCCCCGCGGGGCGGGCTGTACCCGTCCCGCGGGGGATGCGCGTCATAGGGTCAGGCGCCGGGGCCGGTATTACTTGGTGTAGGGGCTGATAGACAGCCAGTAGGTCCACAGATCCTGGGTCATACCGAAGGAGCCGTTGATGGCGGCCAGATCCGGCTCGATAGCGCCGCACTCAGCCAGGGAGGCGGGGTTCCAGTCGCCCTCCACGTCGCTGCGGACGGGCCAGTTGCCCTCCTTGGAGAAGGGCTTCAGGCCGCCGGACTTGCCGTCCGTACCGCCGGTGACCCAGCGGATGAACAGGCGGGCGGCAGCGGGGTGCTTGCAGTTGTTCACCACATACAGGTACTCGCAGTTCTCCAGGCCGGTGTAGGGAGCCAGGCCGGTCAGCCACGCGATGTGGAAACCGGACTCGTCCCGGTTGCCGATCTTGCCGCCGGAGGCCAGGGCCAGGGCGGGATCGTCGGCGGTGGAGTTATCCACCGCCTTCACCAGCTCGTCGCCGTCGCCGATGAAGGTCATCTTCATCTGGCTGAAGCGCCACATGTACTCCAGGCCGGCGTTGTTCTCGGGCACGTCGAACTCAAAGCCGCTGCCGTCGTAGGTGTACTCCAGGGGCTCGCCGTACAGGTCCTCATAGGCCTGCTCCATCTGGTCGGCGTTGACCACGAAGCTGGCGAACAGGCTCAGGTAGGCGGTCTCGGTGCCGATCTCCTTGGTGAACAGGCGGTACTTCTGGCTGCCGTCCTCGTTCTTCTCGATGATCTGCCACCAGTTGGTCACAGGCTGGCCATCGGGGAAGGCCTCGTCATTGTAGTACCAGAAGCTCTGGGAGGCGTACAGGGGGTAGCCGTAGCGCAGCAGGTCCTCGTCCACCAGCTGGCAGAGGTCCTTGGGATAGAAGGCGGTGCAGTAGCCCTCCTCGTAGTAGTTGAAGAACACCTCGCCGTTGACGTCCTTGGCCTGGAGCACGTCGCCCAGAATGTTGCCGCCGTCGGCCTCCAGCACGCACTTCTCCAGCACCTCGTCCTGATCCAGGTCCATGATGACCAGGTCCAGGCCGGGATAGGCCTCCTCAAAGTTCTCCTCCACCTTCAGCATCTTGGAGGAGGTGGCGTAAATGTTGATCTCGGGGTTCTCCTTGACCTCCTCCAGAGCCATCTGATACAGCTCCTCGTCGGTCATGTCGCTCCAGTCGTCGTAGATGGGACCGAAGAACTCGGAATCCTCCACGTCCGCGGGCTCCTGGGTGTCCCCACCCTGCTGGCCGCCCTGCTGATTCTGGGCGGGGTCCTTATCATTGCCGGGGTCATTGCTGCTGTTGTTTCCGCAGGCCGCCAGGCTCAGCAGCATGGCAAGCACCAGAAACAGTGCCAAGAGTTTCTTCTTCATGATCCATTCTCCTTTCAAATTTAAGAGGCGTCGCTCTTGCCGGGGACTGCCGGGGGCTATTTCATCGCCGCGTCAGGCGGCGGTGGAACCGTTGGCTCAGCGGGCCCGCTTGATAAGGCGGGTGCTCTTCGCGTCGTAGATGTTGATCTTCTCGTCGGCGATGGCCACATACACCGTCTGGTTGATCTCGTAGTGGACCAGGCCGATCTCCTTGGAGAGGAAGTCGCTCTTGCCGGCCTGGAGGGACACCAGGGTCTCGGAGCCGGCGGGCTGGTTGGCGTAGACGGTAACAGGCAGGCGGCCCTCGCCTGGCTCGGTATAGATGTGGACCTGCTCCGGGCGGATGGCCACCACGCAGGGGAACTCGCCCTGGGGGATGGGCTCGTCGGTCATGTCGGACTTGTCAAACACCCGCTCGCCGATCTCGCTGGTGACGTGGAGCTTGCCGCCCTCCAGGCGGGCCTTGCCCTCCAGGAAGTTGATCCGGGGATTGCCGATGAAGTCCGCGGCCTCCAGGTCGATGGGGTTCATGTACAGCTCCATGGGGGTGGCCACCTGGCTCAGCTCGCCGGCCTTGAACAGGGCGATCTTGGTGGACATGGTCAGGGCCTCCACCTGGTCGTGGGTGACGTAGATGATGGTGGTGCCCAGCTCCCGGTGGATGCGCTGCAGCTCGGAGCGCATGTCGATGCGCAGGCGGGCGTCCAGGTTGGACAGGGGCTCATCCAGCAGCAGCAGCTTGGGGTTGGAGGCCACGGCCCGGGCGATGGCCACGCGCTGCTGCTGGCCGCCGGACAGCTCGTTGGGGTAGCGGTCGATGTACTCCTCGATGCGCATCATCTTCAAGGAGTCGCGCACCCGCTTCTCCACCTCGTCCTTGGGCAGCTTCTGGATCTTCAGGCCGAAGGCGATGTTCTCCCGGACGGTCATGTGGGGCCACAGGGCGTAGGACTGGAACACCAGGTTCAGCCCGCGCTTGCTGGGCTCGGCGTAGTAGGCCAGGTCCGCGTTGATCATCTCCTCGCCGTCAATGGTCATAACGCCGTTCTGGGGCTTTTCCAGGCCGGACACCACACGCAGGGTGGTGGTCTTTCCGCAGCCGGAGGGGCCCAGCAGGGTCATGAAGTCGCCGTCCTCGATGGTGAGGTTGATATCCCGCAGGACGTGGTTGTCGCCGTAGAATTTATCAATATGCTTCAGTTCGATTCTGCTCATTGCTTCTCTTCCTTTCTGTTTCCCTCGTTGTCGAATTACCAGGCCTTGCCGATGTCAGCGCCGAAGCGGTTGGCGATGATGTAGCACACCAGGATAAACAGCAGCACGCACACGGAGATGGCGTCGGCCATTTGGTTGTAGCCCTCCTGGGAGTAAGTGAAGGCCAGGTAGGACATGGTCTGGGTGTGCTTATCCATCATGATGATGATCAGGTCCAGCTCCTTGGCGATGCTGATGAAGGTGAGCATGAAGCCGGAAATGAAGCCGTTCTTAGCCAGGGGCAGCACGATCTTGCCCATGCGCTGCCAGAAGTTGGCGCCGTTGATGTCCGCCGCCTCCTCCAGCTCCACGGCGATCTGCATCATGTTGGCAGTGCCGGAGCGGCTGGCGAAGGGGAAGTGCTTGACCACGGAGGTCAGCACGATCAGGGTGAAGGTACCGTACAGAGAGGGGATCAGGCCGCCCAGATGGGGCTTGTTGAACATGGCCACGTACATGGAGGAGAAGGCCACGCCGCTCATCAAGTAGGGCACGAACACCAGCTGCTCGGTGGCGGAGCCGTACCACTTGCCGCGGCCGCGGGTGGAGATGTAGCCCAGGAACTGGCCGCACAGGGCGGTGATGATGGAGCCCAGGAAGGTCAGGCGGATGGTGTTCCACACAGCCTTGCCGAACTCGGGATTGCGGAAGATGCCGGGGTAGTTGATGTACTTCTCGATCTCGCCGTCCCGGCCGATCCAGTTGTACAGGGTCAGGTTATCCAGGCCGTAGCCGTTGCCGGTGTTGACCTGGAAGGTCTCCATGACCAGCACGAACATGGGGGCCACCATGGCGAAGAACAGGAAGATGACCAGGAACACCATCAGGGGCGCCTTGGCCTTGCCCAGGTGCATCTCATTGGAGCGCCCGCCCTTGCCGCCGATGGTGGCGTAGGACTTGCGCACGCCGATGATCTTCTGGTTGGAGAAGATGATGAGGGCGGCCAGGGAGATCAGCACGATGCTCATGGCGTAGCCCACGCCCTGGGGGCCGCCGTTGATGAAGGTCTTCATCTTGGTGGCCAGGGTGAAGTAGCCGATGCGGGAGCCCAGGTTGGCGGCCACGCCGTAAGTACCGATGGACTTGCTGAGGGTCATGACCAGGGCGGACAGGACGCTGGGCAGCACCAGGGGGATGGTGATGGACTTGAGGATCTGCACCTTGTTGGCGCCGCAGATCTCGCCCATCTCCTCCAGCTCCGAGTTGATGGAGCGCAGGGCGGAGGAGACGTGGATGTAAGAAAACGCGTAGTAGTGCAGGGACATACACAGGACGATGGCCACAGGGCCGTAGGCCAGCCAGTCGGGAATGGGGATGCCCAGGCCGGCCAGGAAGCCCAGAGAGCCGGAGGTCTTGTTGCGGAACACGGCCAGCCAGGCCAGGGCCTTACACCAGGAGGGGATCATGTAGGGGATGACCACCAGCATACCGATGAGCTTCTTGCCGGGCAGGTCCGAGCGGACCACCAGCCAGCCCAGGACGGAGCCCAGAGGCACGCTCACCAGGACGGTGAAGAAGCCGCACACCAGGGAGTTCTTCAGGGGTCCCCACAGGGTGGCGCCCGACAGCTTGCCCACCAGGACGTACCGCCAGTAGTACAGGGTAAAATCTCCCACCTCGCCGCCGTAGCGCTTGGCCTCAGCCTTGGCCAGGGTGAAGGTGGAGGCGATCATCTGCAGCAGGGGAATGACGATCAGGCAGAACAGGATCACCAGGCTGATGGCAACGATCATATTGAACGGGTTTTTCACCACGTTCAGAATTTGATTCTTGAGTCTAGTCTTGTTGAAGGGACGGCGCTCTCTCTTGCTTTTCACATCAGTGCTCCTTTCACGAATTGCTCTACGCGCTGGTCACCGCAGCCGCCGGGGGATACGGCGGCACGGTATGCTTTTCCCTTATGGGCGTCCCACCTTTCATCCGAACACGTTTCCGCAAAATGATCTACGATTGAATTATAGCAAGTTTGTATAAACACGTCAATCAATTTACTGGCAAAAGGTTATTTTTTGACGTTTTGCCTATTTAAAAGTGGCGATTCTTGTTGGATT
This sequence comes from Candidatus Pelethomonas sp., assembly GCA_048404665.1. Classification (GTDB taxonomy): domain Bacteria; phylum Bacillota; class Clostridia; order Oscillospirales; family Oscillospiraceae; genus Pelethomonas. The sequence continues at coordinate 14,872 of DBFJQM010000011.1, read as the reverse complement.
TCACGAGGAATATTTTAAATTCCGCCGCAGTTTCGCCAAATATCCCGTTTGTTAATGCAAATGTTTGCGATAAATTTCCGTAATTTCCCAGGAAATCCGCCCCCGGGCAAAGCCAGGCCGTCCCCCCTGCCCCGGGACGGAAAAAGGGCCCGGAGCACAGCTCCGGACCCTTTTGACGGAAAACGCGATATGACGGGATCACTTATACATCTCCGGCTTCTCCATGGTCTCCACCTTGTAGAACTGGGAGGTGCCCCGGGAGGCGTTCAACGCGTCGCCGGCCACGCAGGCCACATAGCCGTCCCAGGCGGAGGGCCCGGTGAGCTTCCCGGCGTGGACGGACTCCACCCACTTGCAGAACTCAATGTCATAAGCCTCGATGAAGCGCTCCTTCCAGTCGGTCATGATGGGCATGGACTCGGCGGGCTTCACGCTGTCCCAGCCGGCGGGGCGGGAGCGGCGGACCACCGCGTAGGGGTCGGGCAGCTTCACGGTGCCGTTCTCGCAGACCACCTCGCACTGGATGTCGTAGCCGTAGCCGTCGGCCACCTGAACCTCCACGTCGATAAAGCAGCCCTTCTTGGTGCGCATAAGCATCACCTGGGGGTTGTCATAGCCCTTGTTGGAGTTGGCGGACTGGCGGACCTTGACGCACTGCACATCCTCGTACTCGTCGTCCAGCAGCCAGCGGCAGATGTCCAGCTCGTGGATGGCCACGTTGGTGACGCCGTTCTCGGTCTTAAAGCCCGGGCCCTGGCTGACGTTGCGGTGGCAGGCCTTGATGACCAGGGGCGCGCCGATCTCGCCGGAGTCGATGATGCGCTTCATCTCCGCGTAGCCCCGGTCGTAGTGGCGCATGAAGCCCACCTGGACCAGCCGCCGGCCGATCTCCTGCTCCCGGTTGATGATCTCCTCGCAGTCCTTGGCGTTCTGGCTCAGGGGCTTCTCGCAGAAGCACCACTTCTCCTGGGCCAGCACCTTCATCACGTAGTCGTGGTGGGTGGGGTCGATGGAGGTGATGACCACAGCCTCCACCTCCGGGTCCTTGATCATCCCGTCGCAGTCGTTGCCGAAGGAACGGATGCCGTACTTGGCGGCGGTCTCGTCGGCGGCGGCGGCCACATAGTCGCTGACAGCCACCACGGTGGCGCCGGGGACAGTCTCGATGATGCGGCGGCAGTGGTCCTTGCCGATGGCGCCGCAGCCAATGATACCGATCTTCAAAATGTTATCCATGGCATGTTATCTCCCTATATAACCAACATAAAGTTTTCGCCCGCCTTTTTCAAAAGGCGGCAGGTCCAGGGCGGAGCCCTGGTGAGTTTGGGCGAAGCCCAACATCCCGTTCTCCTCCCAGCAGCTCTCCGCCCATCGCTCAATACTTGCGGGCGTCCTTCACATGCTTGAGGTGGTCGGCGTAGGCCTCCAGGTTCCTGGGGTTCTCCGACACCTCGGTGTCGCCCACGCGCCACCAGGAGCCGTACCCGTCGGTCATGGTCTTGGGCAGCACCTTGATGTCAAAGAGCACCGGGCGGTCCTTGACCTTCTTGGCGTCGGCCACGGCGGAGCGCAGCTCCTCCAGGGTGTGGCAGCGGTAGCTCTTGCAGCCGTAGGCCTCGGCCACCTTGGCGTAGTCGATGTCCATGAAATCGCCGTCCAGGCTCTTGCGGCCCCGGGAGCGCAGCTCCGTACACAGGGTGTCGTTGCCGTGGCCCACCTGGAGGTTGTTGATGCAGCCGAAGCTGGCGTTGTCAAAGAGGCAGATGTTGATCTTCTTATGCTCCTGGACGGCGGTGATCAGCTCGCCGTGGAGCATGTTGAAGCTGCCGTCGCCGCAGAAGGCGTAGACCTCGTGGTCCTTGCCGACAGCCAGCTTCACGCCCAGGGCGCCGGCCACCTCGTACCCCATGGTGGAGTAGCCGTACTCCATGTTGTAGGTGTCGATGCCCGTGGGCCGCCACATGCGCTGCATGTCCCCGGGCAGGGAGCCGGCGGCGCCGATGGCCACGTCCCCCTCCTCCATCATGGCGTTGATGGCGCCCAGGGCGGTGGTCTGGCACAGCTCCGCCTTCAGGTCGTGGGCAAAGCGCCGGGCGGACTGGGCGTTGGCGTCGTTGATGATGGGCTTCCAGGTCTCGGTGTCCTCAAAGGCCATGGCGTCCAGCCGCTCCAGCTCTTTGGCCCACTTCTCCCGGGCCGCCTGGATCTCGCCGGTATAGGCGGGCTTGTAGCCCTCCAGCAGCTTCTCCAGACGGGGCAGGGCCTCCTTGGCGTCGGCCACCACGGGCACGGCGTCCATCTTCAGGGCCTGGAACTCGGAGACGTTGATGTTGACGAACCTGCAGCTGTCCTTAAAAAGCCACTTGGAGGAGGTGGTGAAGTCGGTGTAGCGGGTGCCGATGCCGATGACCACGTCCGCCTTTTTGGCGATGTCGTTGGCCGCGGAGCAGCCGGTGACGCCCACGCCGCCCAGGTTCAGAGGGTGAGTCCACTCGATGGCGCTCTTGCCCGCCTGGGTCTCGGCAAAGGGGATGCCCAGAGTCTCCACAAAATGGCGCAGCTCCTGATGGGCCTCGCTGTAGCGGACGCCGCCGCCGCAGATGACCATAGGCCGCTTGGCGCCGCGAATGACCTCCGCCGCCTCGGCCAGGGCGGCCTGGGTGGCGGGACGGCGCTCCAAGCGCCACACCCGCTTTTTCAGGAAGCTGGCCGGGTAGTCGTAGGCCTCCCCCTCCACGTCCTGGGGCATGGCCAGGCACACCGCGCCGGTGTTGGCGGGGTCGGTGAGGGTGCGGAAGGCGGAAATGCAGGCGCTCATGAGCTGCTCAGGCCGGACGATGCGGTCCCAGTAGCGGCACACGGCCTTGAAGGCGTCGTTGGTGGAGGTGGTCAGGCCATTGATGTGCTCCACCTGCTGGAGCACGGGGTCGGGCTGGCGGCAGGCGTAGGTGTCGCCGGGCAGCACCAGCAGGGGGATGTTGTTGGCGGTGGCGGTGCCGCAGGCGGTGACCATATTGGCCGCGCCGGGGCCCACGGAGGACGTGACGGCAAAGATCTGCTTGCGCTTCATCTGCTTGGCGAAGGCCACGGCGGCCTGGGCCATGCCCTGCTCATTCTTGCCCTGGTACACCTCCAGGCGGCCGGCCTCCTGGCTCAGCGCCTGGCCCAGGCCCACCACGTTGCCGTGGCCGGGGATAATGAACACGCCCCGCACAAAGGGGGTCTGGACGCCGTCCACGTCGATGTACTGGTTCTCCAGGAACCGGACCAGAGCCTGGGCCATGGTCAGTCGAATGGTTTTCATGGAACGTTTCCCTCCTGGTCAATGATTGGGGTAGATATGCTCGTTGGCGTCGGCCTCCCACAGCCAGGCGTGCTCCTTGTCGTCGATGCGGGTCTTGTCCCAGGGGTCCCCGGGCAGATGCCGGATGCCCCAGGCGTAGCACATGGCGTAGCCCGGCGCGGCGGTCTGGGAGTGGAAGCCGCTGGTGATGACGGCGCAGCCGTTGTGGCCGGTCTTGTAGATCTCGCCGTTGGCGAAGCCCGCGCCGAAGCCGTGGGGGTAGTCAAAGCGGTAGAAGTAGACCTCCGGCTGGGGGTGGTGGTGGGGCGGATAGGAGGACCACTTGCCGGGCAGGTTCAGCACCTCCCCCAGGACCATGTTGGAGAAGGGGGCGTTGTCCAGGTCGAAGAAGGTCTTGATCTCCCGGGACATGCAGCCCATCAGCTCGCCGGAAAAGCCCTTGTGCTCCGTCTGAACGGTGTCGGGGGTGTACATGACGGCCTCGTAGGGCTTTTCGTTGACGGTCTGCTGGATGTACAGCTCGCTGTGGCCGCGGGCGGTGAGGACGATCCTGGTCCCCTTCCCCGCCAGCAGGCAGTAGGCCTCGTGGTGGAAGCAGTCGGGGCGGCTGGCCTCCACGGTCTTCCCGTCCCACTGGTAGGTGACCTCGCCGGCAAACAGCAGCACGGCGGTCTCCTTCTCCGCCTCATGGATGGTGTACACGTCGCCGGGCTCCAGCACCAGAAGGCCGATGTCCATTCCGGTGCCCATGTCGTCCTTGGCGGCGTCGATGTAGGGGTTGTAGCCCCGCTTGAGCTGGTCGTTTTTGTTGAAGTATGTCATGGTGCGCTCCCTCCTACAGCCCGGTGTGCTGCCGAATGTAGGCCCGGGCCTTCTGTGCGTACTCCAGGGGGTCCGCCTTGGCGGGGTCCTGCTCGGCCTCCACCAGCAGCCAGCCCTGATAGCCGGCGTCGGAGAGGACCTGGAACACCGGGTCAAAGTCCACGTCGCCGTCGCCGGGGACGGTGAAGGCCCCATTGCGGACGGCCTGGAGGAAGCTCCAGTCGTTCTTCCTGGCCTCCTCCACCACGCTCAGGCGCATGTCCTTCAGGTGGACGTGGCCCACCCGGTCCACGTACTTTTTCAGCATGGCCAGGGGGTCCTCCCCGGCGAAGGTAAAGTGGCCGGTGTCGTAGCACAGGAACACATACCGGGGGTCGGTGTTTGCCATCATGCAGTCGGTCTCCTGGCTGGTCTGGACCACGGTGCCCATGTGGTGGTGGAAGCAGAGCTTAAAGCCCCGGTCCGCCGCCGCCTTGCCCAGCCTGTTCAGGCCGTCGCAGAAGATATCCCACTCTGCGTCTGTCATGACGTGCTTATGGCCGCCGGTAAGGACGGGGGTGTCCATCTGGCCCTGGATGCTGTAGCTCTGCTCGCTGACGTTGATGCGGTCGGCGCCTACGGCGGCCAGGAAGTCCAGGTTGGCGATGAAGTCCGCCTCCACCTCCTCGTAGGGTCTGGTCAGCAGGAAGGAGGAAAACCAGCGGCTGGCAATGCGCATGCCCCGCAGGTCCAGCTGGCGCTTGAGCACGGCGGGGTCGGCGGGGTACTTGTTGCCGATCTCGCAGCCGGTGAAGCCCGCCAGGGCCATCTCGCTCACCGTCTGCTTGAAGGTGTTCTCCGCGCCCAGCTCCGGCATGTCGTCGTTGCACCAGCCGATGGGGGCGATGCCAAGTTTCACGGTTTTCGGGTCGAACATAGTGGTGATCCCACTCCTTTCTTATGGATTGATGATCCTGGGCAGCGTGGAGCCGCCGTAGGGCATGGCCAGCACGGTGGCGTCGGGCCCCAGCTTCTCAAAGGCGCGGTCCAGGGCGGTCTGCACGTCGGGCTGCGGGGTCAGGAAGATGGACCGGACAAAGTCCGGCTCCATGTCGGACACCAGGTAGACGTCCGCCTTCTCCAGGGTCATGGCGATGGCCGCGGCCTTGTGGCCGCCCAGCTGGAAGTCCCGGCCGATGCGCTCGATCATGGCCCGGGGGGATTCCGACTTAGTCATCCACTCCTCGAACACCCGCTCCCCCAGCCCCTCCTTACAGGAGCCGATGAGGACGATGACGCCGCCGGGATTCACCGCGTGGCGTGCGTTGTCCAGGGCCTTCTGGGTCTGGTAGAGGTTCAGGTCCTTGGGCGCTCCCCCCTGGCTCACCAGGACGATGTCCGCCCCGTGGGGCAGCTCCTTCAGGTACAGGGTGTCCAGGAAGGCGCAGCCCGCCCGGTGGGCCTTCACCGGGTGGCCCGCCACGGCCCGGATGATCTCCTTGTGCTCGCTGAGCACCACGTTGACGATGAAGTCGATGCCGCAGATGGCCCCGGCCTCCTCGATATCCATGCGCAGGGGGTTGGTGTCCAGGGTCCCGGCGCAGGCCTCAGGCCGCACCATCATGGAGTGGTTGGACTGGATGGCGTCCCGGGTGGAGACGCCGGGCATGATGGCCTTGGCCCCGCCGGAGTACCCGGCGAAGTAGTGGTACTCGATGTTGCCCAGGCAGATGCGCCGGTCCGCCTCCGCCACCACACGGGTCACATCCACCGGGGTGCCGGCGGCGGTGACGCCCATGTGGACGCAGTCGGCGGGGTCGCTGTCCACGCAGGCGATCTCGGCAAAGGCCCGCTCCCCCGCCAGCTTTTTTCGCTCCTGGTCGGTGTGCTTCCGGTGGCTGCCCAGGGCGAACACCAAAGTGATGTCCTCCCGGCGGGCCCCGGCGGCGTACAACTCGTCCAGCAGGGCGGGCATGACCTGATAGGTGGGCATGGGGCGGGTGATGTCGCTGGTGACAATGGCGATCTTCTCGCCGGGGCGGACGATCTCCCCCAGGCGGGGGGAGCCGATGGGCTGGCTGAGGGCCCGGCGGACCTCCGCCTCACCCGTCAGCCCCAGCTCCACCTGGTTGGCGTGGAGCACGCCCATCAGATTTTTGTCAGGCACCTGGACCTGCTGGGTCCCGGTGCCGAAGCCGAAGCTCAAAAGCATAGCTCAGCCCTTTCTGGCCAGGACCTTCCTGACCTGCTCCACCACGTGGGCGGCGGTGAGGCCGAAGCGCTCCTGGAGGTAGTCCTGGGGACCCACCTCGCCGAACTCGTCCTCCACGGCCACGCACTCCGCGGGCACGGGGCACTCCTCCGCCAGCACCTCGCTGACGGCGGAGAACACGCCGCCGTAGCGGTTGTGGTTTTCCGCCACCACCACCGCGCCGGTCTTGCGGGCCCACTCCGCCACGGCCTCCCGGTCCAGGGGCTTGACGGTAAAGAGGTCCACCACTGCGGCGCTGACGCCCTCGGCGGCCAGAGTCCCGGCGGCCTTCATGGCCTGGTCGATCATGACGCCGGTGGCGAAGATCACCACGTCGGCGCCCTCCCGCAGGGTGACGGCCTTGCCGATGGGCAGCTCGCTGCCCTCCTCATAGACCTTGGCGTACTGCTTGCGGCCCACCCGGATGAACTTCACGCCGGGGCGGTTCACGCACTGGCGCAGGACGCTTTCCAGCAGGGTGGGGTCGGTGACGTCGATGACCGTGGAGCCGGGCAGGGCCCGGTACAGGGCGATGTCCTCAAAGGGCATGTGGGTGCCGCCGTTCATGGTGGCGGTGACGCCGGGGTCGGTGCCGATGATGGTGATGTCGTTTTTGGCGTAGCCGGCGCTGAGGAACGCCTGGTCATAGCACCGCCGGGAGGCAAAGGGGCCGAAGGTGTGTACGATGGGCTTGAACCCGGCGGAGGCCAGGCCGCAGGCCACGCCGATCATGTTGGCCTCGGCGATGCCGCAGTTGATGGCCCGGTCGGGGGCGGTCTTGGCCCACTTGGCGGTGCCGATGCAGCTCATCAGGTCCGCGTCCAGGTAGACCACGTCCGGGTCCTCGGCCACCAGCTTGGGGATCGTCTCGCCCAGGACGGCCTTGCACATCCGGGGGTCCATCTCTCCGTTATATACGATTTTCATGGCTTAACCCTCCAACGCGCCGATCTCAGCGTTGAGCTGGGCGCTCCACTTCTCAAATTGCTCGTCACTGATGGGGATGCTGTGGTTGGCGTCGATCTCCTCCACGTCCTTCACGCCGGCGCCCTTGACGGTGTCCATGACGATGGCGTAGGGCTTCTCGCCGCCCTGGCGGGTCCGCTCCAGAGCCTGGGCCAGGGCCTCCACGTCGTTGCCGTTGACCTTGACGGTGTCAAAGCCGAATGCCTCGAACTTGGCCACGTAGTCGCCCATGGGGTAGATATCCTTGGTCCAGCCGTCCAGCTGGCGCTTGTTCCAGTCCAGCAGCACCACCAGGTTCCCCAGCTTCTTGGCGGAGGCAAAGGCGAAGGCCTCCCAGACCTGGCCCTCGTTGCTCTCGCCGTCGCCCACGATGAGGAAGGTGCGGCTGGAATAGCCCCGCAGCCTGTCGCCCAGGGCCATGCCGCAGGCCAGAGAGGTGCCCTGGCCCAGGGAGCCGGTGGTCATGTCCACGCCGGGGGTCTTCAGCCGGTCGCAGTGGCTGGGCAGACGGGTGCCGGGGCGGTTCAGGGTCCGCAGCTCCTCATAGGGGAAATAGCCCTTCAGCGCCAGGGTGCCGTACACAGCGGGGCCGGCGTGGCCCTTGGAGCACACCAGCTTATCCCGCTGGGGCCACTTGGGGTCGTCCACCTTGATGTTCATCTCCCGGCCGTACAGCACCGCCAGCACGTCGGCGATGCTCAGCGCGCCGCCCACGTGTCCGGAGCCCCGGGAGTGGATGGCGTCCAGCGCCGCGATGCGGATGCGGCAGGCGAACGCCTTGAGCTCGTTTATCGTTTTCTGATCCATAGCTGTCTCCTTTTTGTTTAAAGCTGGGCGCCGTGGCGCAGAGCCTTCACCACCGGCAGCTCCTCACCGGTGAGGAAGCGGATAAGCGCCCCGCCGCCGGTGCAGATGTAGCCCATCCGGGCCTTCAGGCCGTACTTCTCCGTGGCGGTGATGCTGTCGCCGCCGCCCAGGACGGTAAAGCCCTCGGTGTCCGCCAGGGCCTGCCACACCGTCTGGGTGCCGTACTCGCTGGGGGCCTGCTCGAATACGCCCATGGGGCCGTTGACGAACACGGTTTTGGCCGAGAGGATGGCCTCCCGGTAGGCCGCCGCCGTCTCACGGCCGATGTCGATGGCCCCGATGTCCCCGGGGATCTCCCCCAGGCGCGCCTCGTGGCGCTCACCGTCCGCCACCCAGGCCAGGTCCGTGGGCAGGACGATCCTGCCGCCGTACTGGCCGTACAGCTCCCGGGCCTTCTCGATGTACTCGCCGTAGTTGGACTTCATAATGAAGTCCACGCTGCCCTGGCCGATCTCCCTGCCCAGGGCGGTGAGGAAGATGTTGGCCACCAGGCCGCCGGTGAGGATCTTGTCCGCCACGCCCCGGCTGAGGACGGTGTTCATCATCAGGAAGGCGTCGGAGATCTTGGCCCCGCCCAGCACGAACACGCAGGGCCGGTCGGGGGCCTCCATCACCTGGGACACGGTGCAGAACTCCTTCTCAAAGAGCCGCCCCATGTAGGAGGGCAGCACCTGCTCAAAGCCGCAGAGGCTGGGCTGGTCCCGGTGGGCGGCGGCGAAGGCGTCGCACACATACAGGTCCGCCAGGGGGGCCAGCTTTTCCACCAGCAGGGTCCTGGCCTGCTGCTCGTGGGTGAGGCGCAGCTTCATCTCAAAGAGGGTCTGCTCCTCGGATACGAACCGGACGTTGTCCAGCAGCAGGATCTCCCCGTCCTTCAGGTCCTTGATGGCCTCACGGGCGGCGGGTCCGCACACGTCGTCGATCCACTTCACCTCCCGGCCCAGCAGCCGGCTGAGCACGGCGGCGTGGGGACGGGTGGTATAGAAATTTTTGTACTCGATGTCGCTGCCCTGGTGGGCCAGCAGCACCACCTTGGCGCCCTTGTCGCTGAGCTCCCGCACCGTGGGCACACAGGCCTCGATGCGGTTGATGCTCTTCAGGGCGTCCTTCTCCCGGTCCACCGGCTGGTTGATGTCCACCCGGCACAGCACGGTCTTGCCCTGGACAGAGGCCTCGTCCAGGGTCCTGATCCCGAAACGCATGGCCGCGCCTCCCTTACTGCTTCTTGAACCGGCCGATCTTCAGGTACTTGTTGGTCTCGGCGGTGCCCTCCTCGCGGGTGAGCTGCATCTTCAGCGCGGCGCGGATGGCGTCCATGGTCTCGGGGATGGTGACGCTCTCCTGGGGGATGTTGATGGCGTACATGATGTCGTTGCCGCTCTCCACGATGGAGTCCTCCCACAGGCCGATCTCGTACATGTCGCCCCGGCGGTTGCCCAGGTCGCGGGCGTACTTAAAGAGGCTGGCGTTGCCCTTGAAGCCCTCGTCGATGGTGACGGTGCGGATGCGGGGATGGGCGCGGAAGGCGGCCAGGGCCTCCTCACGGGTGATCTTCTTCCCGTCTCTGCCGGAGGCCAGCACGGTGATGATGTGGCCGTGGGTCACAGGGGTGTGGACCAGGATGCCGGTGGCCTCCACGTGGGGCATAATGGTCATCAGGTCCACCGCCTGGTGGCTGGGGGCCTTGTCGATCTGCAGGGCGTTGGTCAGGCCCCGGTGATAGTCGCCGGGATCGGCCACCCGGCGGATGATGGTGATGGCCACCTTGGACACGCCTACGGCCCGGTCCAGGCAGTCCACCGTGCGGATCAGGCCGGTGGTGTTGCAGCTGGTCAGCTTCAGATAGTTCTGGCCCAGGCCCTTCTCATAGTTGGCGTAGCCGTGGAAGAACACGTCCGCCACGGAGTTCTTCTCGCCGCCCTGGAAGATGGCCTTGACGCCCAGCTTCTCATAGATCACCTTGTTCTTGGCGCCCACGCCTCCCGGGGAGGAGTCCAGCATGATGTCCACCTTGCCGCACAGGTCCTCGAAGGAGCCGGCCACGGGGATGTCGTAGGCATCAAAGGCGGCCTTGTCGGCGCCCTCCACCAGATACAGGTCATACTTGACGCCGTTGGCGCCGATCATGTCGTTCTCGCGCAGCGCGCGGATGGCCAGGGTCGGGGCCAGATCCGCAATGCCCACCAGCTCCATGTCGCCCTGCATGGCCACGCCGTCCGCCAGTCTCTGGCCGATGGTGCCGTAGCCCGCTACGCCTACTCTTACCTTTGCCATTGGTTCATTCCTCCGCTTTCTTTCATATTTCGATCAATCTGCCATGGGTCGATTCCCACTCATGCCTCGATTGTAACATTCGTTCCCCCTGTTGTCAATTTCAATCGGCAATTTTATATGATTTTTTTGATGGCCAATTTGTAAACTTCACAAATTTAACAAAACAGTTGACAATTTTGTAGGGATAAGCTATAGTAGCAGTAGGATCACGTCCCGGCGGAGAGGAGGCGGCGCGCGCATGAGAGAAGCACGGAGAAAGCAGATGGAGGCCATGATCGCCAAGCGGCAGGCCATGACCATGGAGGAGCTGTGCCAGGCCTTCGGCGTATCCATGAACACGGTGCGCGCCGACGTGGCCTACCTGGTCCAGACCGGGGCGGTGGAGAAGGTCTACGGCGGCGTGCGGCTGGTGCGGCACCAGGAGGTACCCCTCTTTACCCAGCGCACGGGCCTTGCCAGCCGGGAGAAGCTGGCCATCGCCCAGGCGGCGGAGCGGCTCATCGCGGACCAGGACCTGCTGTATATCGACGCGGGCACCACCACCATGCGCCTCATTGACTGCCTGGACCCGGCCAAGCGGGTCACCATTCTCACGGGCAACCTCTATGTAGTGCGCCGGGCCTACGACATGCCCAACGTGGAGCTGATCGTCCTGCCCGGGGCCATGAACCGGCGGACCAACTCCGTATCGGATGTGAGCACTCTGGAGTTCCTGGGCCGTTACCGGTTCTCCAAGGCCTTTATGGGGGCCTCCGGCGTGTCCTCCGACGGGAAGCTGAACGTATCCACCTACATTGAGTACGAGCTGAAAAAGCTGGCTATGCGCCAGTGCCAGCACCCCTACCTGCTCTCGGACGCCGGCAAGTTCGGCGGCGCCGGCCTCATGAGCTACGGCAGCCTGGAGGACATGGAGCAGGTCTTTACCGACTCCCGCTGTCCCGACAGCGTGCGGTCCTACTGCGCCCAGCGGGGCGTCCCCCTGACGGCGGTGGAGGCGTCGGACGCCCCCGCGCCGGAGGCAAGTCCCAGATTGGCAGCACAATATAAATGAGGAGAGGGAGCTATGTACAAGATCGAGACCCACATGCACACCAACCACGTCAGCAAGTGCGGCTGGCTCACCGCCCAGGAGCTGGCCGCCGGATACAAGTCCGCCGGCTATGACGCCGTGGTGGTCACCGACCACTTCAACCGCACCACCTTCGAGTACCTGGGCATCGACACCACCGCCCCCGGGGACAAGGTCCGGGCCTTTCTGGAGGGCTACCGCCGGATGGCCGAGGAGGGTGAGAAGGTGGGGCTGAAGGTGTTCAAGGGCGCGGAGCTGCGCTTTGACGAGAGTGAGAACGACTACCTGCTCTACGGCTACGCCGACGAGCTGCTGGCGGACCCGGAGGCCATTTTCCGCATGGGCATCGCCGCCTTCTCTCCCATCGCCCGGGGCCAGGGGGCGCTGATCGTCCAGGCCCACCCCTACCGGAAAAAGTGCACCCCCGCCATCGCCTGCTACCTGGACGGGCTGGAGGTGCGGAACATGAACCCACGCCACGAAAACCACAACGAGCTGGCGGAGGAGTACGCCCGCCAGTTCGGCCTTCTCCCCACCGCCGGGTCCGACTGCCACCGGACCGAGGACATCGCCGTCTCCGGCATCCTCTCCCCGGAGATGCCCGGCGACTCCATGGCCATGGCCCGCCTTCTCCGCTCCCGCCGGTACACGCTGATGGGCCCTACTTTTTCTTGAAAGAAAAAGTAGGCAAAAAGAACTTTCATGCGCTTCCGACATGGTGCTGAGCCCGGCTTTGGCGCACGGTAACGATGCAAGGCTCTAATCGGGAGCTGTTTGACTGGGTCCGTTCGCACGTAAAGAAAAAGTAGGCAAAAAGAACTTTTATGCGCTTCCGACATGGTGCTGAGCCTGGCTTTGGCGCACGGTAACGATGCAAAGCTCTGATCGAGAGCTGTTTGACTGGGTCCGTTCGCACATATAGATGCGCCCCGGAGCGTTCTGCTCCGGGGCGGCTCTTTGTCTATTTGCCGTAGTAGGCCTTCAGGTACATCTCCCTGATCTCGCTCATAAGGGGGTAGCGGGGGTTGGCTCCGGTACACTGGTCGTCAAAGGCCTGCTCCACCATGGCGTCCAGGGTGTCCAGGAAGTACTTTTCATCCACGCCGTAGTCCCGGATGGTGGGCTTGATGCCCACGGCCTTTTTCAGCGCCTCGATCTTCTCAATGAGCTTCTCCACCGCCTCGGCGTCCGTGGCGGCGCTGATGCCGCAGAACCGGGCGCATTCGGCGTACCGGGCCATGGTGTGGGGGTACTGGTACTGGGGGAAGGTTCCCATCTTGGTGGGGCGCTCGGCGCTGTTGTACGCCACCACCAGGGAGATCATCAGGGCGTTTGCCACGCCGTGGGGCAGGTGGTGGAAGGCCCCCAGCTTGTGGGCCATGGAGTGGCACACCCCCAGAAAGGCGTTGGCAAAGGCCATGCCCGCCATGCAGGAGGCGTCGGCCATCTTCTGCCGGGCAGTCAGGTCCGTGCCGTCGGCGTAGGCGGCGGGCAGGTAGTCGAACACGTTCTTCATGGCTTTCAGGGCCAGGCCGTCGGTGTAGTCCGTGGCCATGACGGAGGCGTAGGCCTCCAGGGCGTGGGTGAGGACGTCCACGCCGCTGGCGCTGGTGAGGCCCTTGGGCTGGCTCATCATGTTATCCACATCCACGATTGCCATGTTGGGCAGCAGCTCATAGTCCGCCAGGGGGTACTTCACCCCGGTCTCCTGGTCGGTGATGACGGCGAAGGGCGTCACCTCGCTGCCGGTGCCGGAGGAGGTGGGGATGGCCACGAAGTACGCCTTCTCCCCCATCCGGGGGAAGGTGTACACCCGCTTGCGGATATCCGCGAAGCGCATGGCCAGGTCCTGGAAGTCCGCCTCCGGGTGCTCATAGAGCAGCCACATGATCTTGGCCGCGTCCATGGCGGACCCGCCGCCCAGGGCGATGACGGTGTCCGGCCGGAAGGCCGCCATGGCCCGGGCGCCCTCCTGGGCGTTGGCCAGGGTGGGGTCCGGCTGTACGTTGGAGAACACGGTGTAGGTGATGCCCAGCTCATGGAGCTTGTCGGTGACGGGCTTGGTATAGCCGTTCTGATAGAGGAAGGCGTCGGTGACCAGGAACGCCCGCTTTTTCCCCATCACGTCCCGCAGCTCGCTGAGGGCCACAGGCATACAGCCCTTTTTGAAATAGACCTTCTGGGGGGTGCGGAACCACAGCATATTCTCTCTCCTCTCCGCCACGGTTTTGATGTTCAGAAGGTGCATGGGGCCCACGTTCTCGCTGACGGAGTTGCCGCCCCAGGAGCCGCAGCCCAGGGTCAGGGAGGGCCTCAGCTTGAAGTTGTACAGGTCGCCGATGCCGCCGTGGCTGGAGGGGGTGTTTACCACCACCCGGCAGGCCCGCATGGCGGAGACGAACCGGTCCAGCTTCTCCCGCTCCTTGGGGTCGATGTAGAGGGAGGCGGTGTGGCCCACGCCGCCGTCCTCCACCAGCCGCTCCGCCTTGGCCACGGCCTCGTCGAAGGTCCCGGCCCGGTACATGGCCAGCACCGGGGACAGCTTCTCGTGGGCGAAGGGCTCGCTGGCGTCCACGCTCTCCACCTCGCCGATGAGGACCTTCACGGCGGGGTCCACGGCGATGCCCGCCAGCTCCGCGATCCGGGCGGCGCTCTGGCCCACGATCTTAGCGTTGACGGCGCCGTTCACCAGCAGGATGGACCGGACCTTCTCCAGCTCCTCCCCGGTGAGGAAATGGCAGCCCCGGGCGGCAAACTCCGCCTTCACCGCGTCGTACGCCGGCTCCAGCACGGTGACGGACTGCTCGCTGGCGCAGATCATGCCGTTGTCGAAGGTCTTGGAGTGGATGATGGAGCTGACCGCCAGCTTGATATCGGCGGTGTCGTCGATGACCACGGGCACGTTGCCGGCCCCTACGCCCACGGCGGGCTTGCCGGAGGAGTAGGCCGCCTTCACCATGCCGGGGCCGCCGGTGGCCAGGATCAGGTCCGCCTCTCCCATGGCCAGATCAGTCAGCTCCAGGCTGGGCTCATCGATCCACCCGATGATTCCCTCCGGCGCGCCGGCCTCCACCGCCGCGTCCAGCACCACCTTTGCGGCGGCGATGGTGCAGCTCTTGGCCCGGGGGTGGGGAGAAAAGAGGATGGCGTTGCGGGTCTTTAAGGCGATAAGGGCCTTGAAGATGGCGGTGGAGGTGGGGTTGGTCGTCGGGATGACGGCGCCCACGATGCCGATGGGCTCGGCGATCTTGGTGATGCCGTAAGCCTCGTCGCGCTCCAGGACACCACAGGTCTTGGTGTTCTTGTAAGCGTTGTAGATGTACTCTGCGGCGTAGTGGTT
>DBFJQM010000010.1:0-25805 GCA_048404665.1 Candidatus Pelethomonas sp. | reverse complement strand
CTGAAACAGTTTTTGTATGAGACCTCTATCCAGGGGATCGAGCTTCCCTGACACAGCAAAAAGCCCCGGACAGGACTTGACAGTCTGCCCGGGGTGGCTTATAATGAACATGGAAAGGGCGCTGCGGCAAGCGGTTAGCCCAAGTCGTTAACTAGATTTCCAAATAGAAACCGTCACCGGCCAGGGTGGCGGTTTCTGCATTTTACAGTGATCGTTATGGTCAGGCGACCAATATGGAACGTCAATGTAATAGGCATTGCCTCACCTCCTTTACGGGGGTGTGGCTAACCGCCGCCTCTTGTGCAGCGCCCGGTGTCCAACGTGGACACTACCGTCAAGATACCATACTGCCCGACAAATTGCAAGGAAAATCACCAATATTCCCGCAGCGGCCTGGATATGTTGGGATTCCGGAGCGCCCGCAGTCCGGCGTTGTAAGTCCGTGTATCCACCTTGCGGCCATAGCAGCACCTTCCCACCACCGCCGCCCGCTGGACCTCCGGAAGCGCCGCCAGGGCCAGCTCCAGGGCCTTGTGTCTGCGCTGCTGAAAATCCAGCTCCGCCACAGCCTCCACCGCCAGCTCTGCGGCGGGATCCTCCAGGGTATCCGCCAGGGTAAACGGGTCTCCGGCGTCATCGGTCAGCGGCGCATCCAGGGAGAGGGCCGTACACATGGGCTCCCCCCGCTGGCGCCTTGTGCGCTGGCCGGTGGCCTCCGTGAAGGCCGCTTTGAGCTTCAGGCCGTACCAGGCAAGGAACGCTCCGGCGGACGGGTCATAGCCCTCCGCCGCCTCCAGAAGCGCCAGGAAAGCCGATTGCAGCAGGTCCTCCACCGTTACCCCGCCGCGCTCCCCCAGTGCCGCCGCCCAGCGTGTGGCCCGCTTATAGGCGAATGGCCGTACCTGGCCCCACAGCTCCAACAATTCAGCGTTGGTCATTGCGCAACCGCCCCTTTCGTGATAGAATATATCCAGTCAGTCAGGGCCGCTCCTCCGGGGGCGGTTCTTTTTTAGGGGCTCCGAAATCTCTGCTTTCCAGGGGGAGGGGACGGTCAAGCGCCGTCCCCTCCTTTGCCGTTACTCGCTCTGTCCTTCTCCTTCAGCTGGGCGGCGGCGCCCCGCACCAGCTTCACCGGGCGCTCATCCGTCAGCGCTTCTGCCTGGTGTTCCATGATCTGCTCCAGATGGGCCTTTGCCAATTTTGCGATTGAAATTTCCATAGCTTCTCCTTTCACAGCAGCAGCACCGGCTTACCGGCCTGCTTCGTTAAATCGTTGATGCCGTCCACCGCAGTACGGGCAAGCACCTTGCGGTCTACCTGCATGACGCGGCCAGCTCTGGTAACGGCAATCAGCTCCTGCAGCAGGGCCGCAAGCTCGCCGTTTCCGCTTCCGGCTTCCTCCCGGACGATCTTGCGGATCAGGTCCTCCGGGGCCTCGATGTTGTACCCTCTCTGCTGGTCGCCCAGCACCGCCATAAACTCACGGTTGGGCGGAATGACTGCACCTCTGGCAAGGGCAGGCACGTCTGCGGGGTAGACGTTGGCGGCAGACGCACGTACCGTTGGCCCAGAGTTGCTTGCCCTACTGCTTCCTCCAGAAAAGAATGAAGTAACGCTATTCCAGGCGTTGCCAATCAAGTCCGAAATGGCATCTTTGATCGTTTTCAATCCCGATTTGATGCCCGCAGCCAATCCGGAGATAATATCTGCGGCCTTGCCCCTCCAATAGTCAAGCGTAAAGTATTTGGCAATGTTGTTGCTCCAATAATCTTTTACACTGGCCCAAATCGATTTCACTTTGTCCGTGATGAAGTCCCAATTTGCGGCAACAGCGGAGACGCCCAGCACTCCAACCCCCGCAAGGATCAGGCCCAAGCCAATCGGTATGCCCACACCGGTCAAAAGGCAGATCACACCAAGCACCAGCAGGGCAGCTCCCACTACTTTGAGGATAAGGCCGAGCTTTGCTGATACAGTATCTGGTACATAGTCCCACTGAGCGGCAATCGAACCTCCAAAAACCATCGTGATACCGGAGATCAGCATAGCAAGTCCCACGCCAAGCGCAACGCCTGTCAGCATCAAGACAATGCCAATCGCCGCCAAAAAGCCCCCAGCTATGGTGATGATGTTCCCCAACTTCTCCGTAATGGTGTTGCCGAGCAAGTCCCAATTCAAAACGGCCGCAGACACACCGAATACCGCTATCCCGGCAATCAGCATTCCAAGCCCTAACGGAAAATTGCCGATTATCAGCAGAAAAATACCTACAATTGCAATCACGGGGCCGATAATAGCGCCAATATTGGCTAGCTTCTCATAGATCGTACTGCCCAGACTATCCCAGTTAAGCGAAACCGCAGCTGCCAATGATGCCGCTCCAATAGCAATCAGCCCAATACCAACTGGGATGTTCGCGCCGGACAATGCAAGGCACAAACCAACAGTCAGCGCCACCATGCCCACCAGAGCCAAAGCTCCGGAAATTGCCGCCTGTATCGGTTCAGACAACGAATTCCAGTTGAGCGAAGCTGCGGCATACAGTTCCAGCGCACCGGCAGCCATCATCCCAATGCCCAACGAAATCGCAATACCAGAAAACGCCAGTATTGCACCGATAACAAATAGGACGCTCCCCGACCAGATCAATACTTTGTTAATCGTCGATTGTACTCCGGGGTCTCCCCAGTTCAGCTGTGCTTCTGTGTAGATCATCGCTGCGCCCAACGCCATCATGCCAATGCCTAGCGAAATATTTGCGCCGCTGAATGTCAGGATCGCACCCAGGACCAGCAAGGAACCGCCCAAGATCACCGCCAGTTCGTCGATCTTACTCTTGTATTTGCTCGTGTCGAACAGGTCAAAATTGGGCTCTATCGCGTCGTTGCTGGAGGCGTTTGCGCCCTTGTTCTCTGTCTGGATGGTATTGATCTCATCGAACCCGGCCAGAGACCCGGCGGCTTCCTCTGCTGCATCTCCAACGGCTTGGATTGCATTGCTTTCTTTGTACAGCCTTTTTGCGGCGTCCGTCGTCGCGCTGATATCCCATCCGAATAGGTTAGAGACTAAGTTAGCACCAACAGCTGCCACCTTTGCCAGGATATCTATAAGCGCAGTAAATGCAGGTATTACCACATTTACGATAGGCTGGGCAAGCACAAGCAGCGCTCCCTTTAGCCGCCCCAGTGCATCAATCGCAGCGTCATTTTGCTTTATGAGCTGCCATAGCCAGCTTTTAGCAGAGCGGAGAGCGGCATACAGGACCGAGAACATAAACACGCTGCGAAGCGTATACATGATGCGCTGCCCCATCTTTTTTACGCGCTTTTCAGCGCTTGCGAGGGCGTTTACAAGCGGCTTCATAGACGATGCCCGCGCCAGCGAGCGTGATAATCCGACCGCTTCACTTTTTAGCTCGCCCAGGTTCTTTTCCGCAGAATCAATTTGTTCGCTGTATTTCTCCAAGTTGTTCTGCGCACCATCCCACATTTTTTGCAGTACCCCAACCGTTTCTGACTGCTCACTGACCTGCGCTGTAGAAAATGCTCCCTTCTGTGCATTCTGCATCTCATAGAGCTTTGCTTTTGCCCTGTCCAGCTGAACGGTAAGCTCATTGACTTCATTTTCCCATTTCGCCTTTCCCACCTTACTTTTTGACAGTTCACCTTCAAGGCTTGCAATCTTCTGCTTTAGCCCTGAAAGCTGCTTTTCTGCTTTCGATATGTCCAAATCAACAGTGATAAAAATGCCGCCATCTGCCATCAATTCACCTCATTTCTGTTGGGCGCTCCGCACCATTCTCTAAAAAAGTTTTCTTCTGCCGCGCTGTAACGTGTCTCAAAATCGATCAGATCTTTGTTCTGTCTATAAAATTCACGGTCTTGCTTGTCCAATTTCTTCCCCTTCGCCTTTTTGCTGCGAATGGCAACGATTTGGGAAAAGAAGCAATCACCGATTTCGTAGTACGCGCCCAGCAGCGACCACCAATGCAAATAGTCCAGATTGCGCACCTCGCATCCCATGATACGGTTAATGGGAGGTGCAATCAAATGGAAGTCCTGCTCCCAGTCAATAAGTTTCGGGCCTGGTTTATCCCGCCCTTTTCCGATCCCGCCCCGGAGGAATTGGAGGCATTTGTCGATTGCCTCCTGCTGGTACTCTTCCGGGATGCTGTCTGCATCTTCGTAAAAGATATGCAGCACCTCATAAGCTCTCACGTCCGGGTCCAAATCGGGGTCGTTGAGGGCGGCATAGATATCCAGGATCACCCGGTAGTCGGTGCGAATATCATATATAACACCGCCGACTTCCATTTTTGTCGGTAGCCCATAGTCCATTTATGCCGCCCTCCCCTTTACTTCCGCTTGCCGTATTTGGCAGAATACTTTCCAACGTGTGCGCGCAGACGCGGGTCCGTTAAGCTGGCCTGCTTCTCCGCAGAAGCGGGCATTTCGTCAATGACTGCAAGCAAAAAATTTGCCCACAAAGGGAGGCCGTCAGCGTAAGCGTACAGGCTGGCGGAACCGAACACCGCATCTGCGGTCCCCTTCGCACCGAAAGCATCGTCGATCGCATCCCGCATATCCCCGTCCATCTGATCGATCGCACTCAAAATCGCGTCTGCCTGTCTGCTTAGCTCCTTCGCTGCTTCAGGATCATCCAGCGCCGTATCAACGTCGGGCGTCTCTGCGTCCGCTCCAAGCATTTTGCGGTATTGGTCCTGCTTTTCCGTCAAATCGCGGAAGATGCCCAGAACCTTTTTCGTAAATTCTGTGTCGGTTGGATTGAATTTGATCTCTGCGCCGCCGTTAACCTTGTAAGTAACTAAACCAGTGTCAAACTTTAATTCCTTCATATTTTTTCCTTTCTGCGGCTGTGCCCGCTTAAAATGTTACTCTTCTGCGCCTAACAATTCGTTCAGCATAGCTTCCAGCTTCTTGTCCTTGCAATCGGCCGCTATGATGCAGGCCGCAGTGCGGGGCACCTGACAAAGCAAGAGGGCCTTTTTTGCTGGGTATACGCGCTCTGTTCCATCCACCCACGCAAGGGCAACTTCCTGTGGGTGCTGGGTTATGTACTTCTCAATATTCATTCTTTCTCCTGTTCCAGCCGCCCGATGATCCGCCGAAGGTCGGATAATGTCCGTTCTTCATGGCGGCGGCGGTATTTCAAAAATCGCTTCATGTGCTTCTGGTATGTGGAAAAGTGCATATAGCGGGGGCGCTCCGGTATCCAGCCGCAGAAGGAAAAGCCGTCTATAGGCCAGCGCGGAGGCACTAAGTGCCTCTCGGCGTATTTCATGCCATCGTCATAGTTTACCATGCTGTCCTTCGTCCTCTGCTGGCTCCGGTAGTTCAAATGTGCGCACTTTCGACATAAGAAGCCCCGCCGTTCCAGGTACAGATATCGTACCCTCTGCCCGCATCCAGGGCAGAGAAAAAAGGTCTGCCACCAACCGAAGCCGTTGCTTTTTCGGGACAACTCCACCGCCATCCCCTTCATACTGTTTGGAGGGAATATCTCCACATGGCCGCTATCCTGGTATATGTCAAGGCACTGCCTCTCGCAGAGGATACTCCCCCATGTGTTGGCGCTATTCAGCTCAAAACTGTCTATACGGGGCGTTTGCTCCACCTGCTCATGAGTCTTATTCCACCCGCCGTTGCTGTTCCCAAAATAAACAGATATCACTCCCTATACCTTTTTGTGCCTAAATACTATATCAATCCGAGCTCATTTCCCACTTTTCGGCGGTTTCTGGCGTTTGGCGGTGCAGGCTTCGCAGTATACCGACGTTCCATACAGATCTCCGCCGCAGCTCAGAACGTCGCAGATATCCACGGCGTGCTCTTGCCCGCATTGGGGGCAGATGGTGTATACGTTGTCCTCGGTGATCTCCAGTCTTTTGCCCTTGTGCTTCATGTAAAACATGGCCTATTCTCCTTTTTATGTGTGATTTTTTGTGCATTTTGGTACATTTCCGCCCAATGGTCCGTGAACCGCTCCGCGCTGTCCAAATCCAGGAACAGGCCAATGGGCACAAAGTCCGGGTGCTCACCGTTCAGAAGCGTCCTGCGGTTCTTCTCCAGTGCGTCCGCCAGCAGGTCCACGTGGAAACACCTCTGCGCGGCGGAATATTCAACCACCCACAGCTCCATATCACGCCTCCATGATCCGACCGGTGGCCGGGAAAAAGGCGGCCTTACACGCTCCTATCCCGCCGTGTCGGTTCTTCCGGATGATGACCTCCAGCTCCACGCACTGCCACGACTCCAACGGCGTGTCGGACATTTCGTAGTAGTCCGACCGGTGGAGCATCACCACGCCGTCTGCGTCCTGCTCCACGGCTCCGCTGTCCCGCAGGTCGGATAGCTGGGGGCGCTTGTCCGTCCTGGACATGTTCTCCCGGTTGAGCTGGGCCAGGGCCAGCACTGGGACGCCCAGCTCCACGGCCAGGGCCTTCAGGTCACCGGAGATCGCCGTAATGGCCTCATACCGGCTGGCCCGCCTGTCGGTGGGTGAGAGCTTCCCCAGGTAGTCCACCACCACGGCCCGGAGGCCGTCCAGCCGCTTCGCCATCTGCCGGACCTGAGCCACGGTAACGGATGGACGGGTTGACACGCTGACCGGCAGTGCCAACAGCGTCCGCTCCGCCGCCTTGATCTTGCCGTAGTCCAACGATTTCCCATCAGACAGCAGAATTTCGTTGGATGGGATGCCGGTCTCACGGGCGAGGCGCTTTCCTTGCAGCTGCTCCAGCGACATTTCCAAAGACACGAACAGGACCCGCCCCTTCTGGGCGATATGGTCCGCGATTTGGAGGGCAAAGGTGGTCTTACCCATCCCCGGACGGGCAGCCAATATGTACAGCCCGGAGCGGAGCATCCCGCCGCCGAGGATGCGGTCCAGTGGTGCATAGCCTGTTGATACCGCCCCGTCCCCACTCTCCACCAACTTCCGGTGCACCCAGAACGCCCGGGCCGCGGCCTTTGGTGAAGCCAAATCGCCGCTGATAGTCCCCCGCTCGATCTGGCTGAGGCGGTCACTGGCGGCGGTGATGATCTCCGCCGCTGTCTGCCGCTCCGCTACGGCGTCCTGCACCTGCTGGGCCAGCTCTGCCAAACGGCGGCGCATGGCCTCATCCCGCAGCAGTTCGGCGTACAGCTCCGCATTGCCCCGGTTGACAGCAATGTCACACAAGCCCTGGAAGAACCCGTCCGGCAGCGTGACGCCCTGCTGTCGCACCAGCTCCGCAAATTTCACGCTGTCCGGTTCGTCCAGCTCCAGCGCGGCGGTGAACATGGCGGCAAAGGCCGGGGAGGAGAAGTCCTCCGCTGCCACCAACTTCGCTACGGCGGGCTTCGTATCCGGGTACAGCAGCAGGCAGCCGATAATTGCGCCCTCCGCGTTCTCCGGCAGGTGGTAGGTGTCAGTCATCGAAGATCACCCGCTCTTTCCCGTCCGGGCCGGTGACTATGCGGCCTGTCCGGCTCTTGGGCTGCTCCACCGCTGGCTTCTGGCCTGTAGGAAGCCCCCAGCCGTCCCGGTGGCACCGGCGCAGAACAAGATTCCAGTCCCGCCACTTGTTCTTGTTTCCGGTCAGCTGGGCGGCCTCGTCGATATAAGCAATGCACCGCTTGAGCTCGGCTTCTCCGAGATCATTTGACAGGCGGTTATGCTCCTCCTCCGACAATTTTATCCAACCATACTGGCCGTAACTTTTCCGCTTTGGCTTCTCCGTGTGAGTGGGCAGCGCCTCCGGCGGTGCCGTATTCTCTCTAAGCTCTGTTACGTTAGGTTTAGTTAAGCTAAGTTGAGGTTCCAACTTGGAACCATTTTGGAACCGGTCTGAAACCAAGCCGGAACCAAGCACATATCTGCCGCCCTTATCTGTGCTCAGAAGCGCCTTTTCATCAACGTAGACCGTTTCACGATACCGGTCATTTTTCAGCGTGTTGTTGACATTCCAATCGGTGATTACGATTACCCCGCTTTCAAAGGGGATGATAAACCCCTTCGACGCCAGCAGTCGCAAATCGTCATCGTTGCACCCGGCGGCCCTTGCGATCTTCTTCGGGGAAGCAACGAAACCGTCATCATCACCGTGCATGCCCAAGTGAAAATAGAGCGCCTGTGCACTGGTAGACATGTCCAAAAACTTGTCCGTGTCCACCACCTGAAGAGAAAACATCCGCTTTTGTGCCACGTGTTCACCCCACGATCTGCTCCTGCTGGATCATCCGTAGCAACGTATCTTGACATGCCTCCCGGGTGAGGCGGATGCTTTTGAGCCGCCGGTCCAGCGAACGCAGATACCGCTCCAGCTCAGCCGGGGTGGATGCCAAATAATACCCCCGATCCTCGCCGCTGACGCTGGCGCAAATGGGCACACCGGCCCGCCGCTCCCGCTCTACCAGCTTAGAGACTTCCCGGCAGTCCTTGACGCCCAGCAGCGCCACCAGCTCCCGCGCCGGGACGGCATTGGCCTCCCCGGTCATCAGCAGGGACGAAACCACGCCGGATTGACGGGAGACGCCGAAGGTGGTATACTCACTTTGGGATGATTGGCCCGCAAAGTCACACCCCGCCGCCTGCTCCACGGTTGCCGCCGTGGGGCGGGCTTTTCTTTTGTCTGCACTCACTGTACCGCCACCTCCTTTGCCGCCTGGGTCCGCACCCAGTCCCGCAGGCCCTCGGCGGAGATCAGCGTCCGCCCGCCTAACTTGAAGGCCGGGAAGTCCGCCCGGTGAAGCAGATTGTAGAGCGTGGGGCGACTGATGCCCAGCAGCTTGGCGGCCTCCGTGACGGACAGCGCCAGGGGTTCGGTTCGTGTAGCAACAAAACAGTTTCCCATAAATCCTCCTTGACAATAGAGCAAAATCTGCTATAATTTCACTTAGGTTGATTTTATTTTACATCACAAGAACATTTGCTGCAAGCAGAGTAAAGTAAAATTTTATCTGCTTTACACTCGTATAAGTGGAAAATAATCGTCATGGAGGCCAGTATGGAGCGCAAGGAGGTATCCTTTGAGCTTGGGAGAAGATTGAAAGCTCTGCGGCAAGAGCACGACCTATCGCATGTGGCGCTTGCAAAACAACTCGAAGAAAAATATGGGATATCCATCAGCCGTGACAGCTTGATGAGCTATGAGATATCCGAGGAGACTCACTCAAAGGCCGCTAAGCTGCCAAATATGGGGATGCGTGTGGAGTATCTATACTGCCTGGCGGATTTCTATGGAGTGTCACTTGATTATTTGCTAGGTGTATCCCCAATTCGAGTAGTTGATCCTGAAGTACGCTCAATACATGAATATACTGGGCTATCTGAAGAAGCTATTCGCTTTATTTCTGGTATAAACAATATTCCCAATATTGGCAATTCCCTATTATTTGAACTCAATAGACTGTTATGTGCAGAGGACTTTCCAGATATCATTGTAATGCTTGGTCGGCTCCGAATCCTTTTGCGCAATTTGAAGGATCCTTTCGTTGATATCTCAGACGAATATATAGAGATGCAATGTCATGTTGAAAATGCCCGAGAAGAAATTTCAAACTTTGCAGATGGCAGATATGTAATTGTCCCTATAAACGATTATATCGAGGCGGAAAGATATGAGCTATTAAAGTGTTTTGAAAAAATTATTGATGAGGCCATTTCTTCATAAAAACACCGCCCCCGGTGCTGGCACACCAGGGGCGGCTATAGGGGCAGTAAACTTTGACGTCCTACTGCTCCTCCATTTTACACGAAATGAGGAGGAATTGCAATGGCAAGAGTGAAAAATACCAGAGCCGCCCAGGGGGCCGGGAGTATCCGGCAGCGCTCGGACGGCACATGGGAGGCCCGCTATCTTGTGGGACGTGACCCCGGCACCGGGAAGCAGGTCAGAAAGTCCGTGTATGGCCGGACACAGAAGGAGGTTCGGCAAAAGCTGGCCCAGGCGATCGCCGCCGTTGACAATGGTGACTATTTTGAGCCGTCTAAAATGACCCTGGCCCAGTGGCTGGACATCTGGACCACTGACTATATGAGTGATAAGAAATACCTGACGGTGAAGCATTATAAGGCCCAGGTAAATACCACATCAAGCCCGCCCTGGGCGCTGTGAAGCTGTCGCAGCTTGCGCCGCATACCATTCAGGGATTTTATAACAAACTTCTGAAAAGTGGCTGCACCGTCCCCAAGTACGACAAGAACGGGAAGATCATAAAAAAGGACGGCAAGACCGTGACCGAACAGGCTCCCATGTCCGCCAAGTCCGTTCGCAACATCCACGGTATCCTCACAAAAGCCCTGTCCGTGGCGGTGGACGTGGGATACATCAGGAGCAACCCGGCGGACCGTGTGACTTTGCCCAAAGTGGAGAAAAAAGAAATTCACCCACTCACAGATGAGCAGGTGAAAGATTTCCTCCAGGCCGCCGCTGGGAATGAATATGAGATCATTCTGAAAGTGATCCTCTTTACCGGACTGCGGGAGGCAGAGGCGACAGGTCTGACATGGGATTGCATCGACTTCAAGGCGGGCACGGTCAAGGTCTGCAAGCAGCTCCAAAAGCGTCCCCTTGCC
Source organism: Candidatus Pelethomonas sp. (assembly GCA_048404665.1). Lineage (GTDB taxonomy): Bacteria > Bacillota > Clostridia > Oscillospirales > Oscillospiraceae > Pelethomonas. Next base: position 15,227 of record DBFJQM010000010.1, on the reverse strand, counting down.
GATGGCGGGTTTACCTTCGCACCGCTGAAAAATGATAAGACCCGTATTCTCAAGCCCGCCCCCACGGTCATGGCGCTGCTGGAGCGCCGAAAGCGGGAACAGGCCGCCCAGCGGCTCCAGGCGGGGGAAGCGTGGCAGGGGTGGAAGGACTTGAAAGAGCGGGAGACTGCCCTGGTCTTTACCACGGCTACCGGCTCCAACCTCAGTCCGCAGACGGTCTATAACCACTACAAAAAGTTGGCCGTCCAAATCGGCGCACCGGGCAGCAGGGTGCATGACCTCCGGCACACATTCGCAGTTCTATCCCTCCAGAACGGGGATGATGTAAAGACGGTACAGGGGAACTTGGGCCACGCCACAGCCGCCTTTACTCTGGATGTGTACGGTCATGTCTCAGAGCGCATGAAGGACGAAAGCGCCGCCCGGATGGAGGCATACATAAAAGCGCTTTGACCTGTAAGGGGTAAAAAGTGGGGTATTGGCACACAGATAGATTTTCTATAGTAACTTTTAAGAGTGATTTGCGTGAATATATGAGAAAAGCCCTCGGAATTTCAACAATTCCGGGGGCTTCTCCTGGCAGCGGGAGAAGGATTCGAACCCTCACATACGGAGTCAGAGTCCGCTGTGCTACCTTTACACAATCCCGCTGTGTTCTTGCGAACAGTGATTATTATACGGATTTTCCCTGAAATGTCAATACCCTTTTTGAAATTCTTCCGAATTTCTTTCGGCCCCATGTCACATGCCGCCGCCTCCGCATATTCTGGGGTGTCAATCCACGATTTGGGAGGCAGATCATGACAACAGCTGCACATTTCTTTCTGGGCGCCAACAGCGGCCAGGGCTTTCAAAATCTGTTCGACCGCTTCTGCACGCCGGAGGACCACTACGACCTGGCGGTGCTGAAGGGCGGACCCGGCGTGGGGAAATCCACCCTGATGGCAAGGCTGGGCGCGGCCATGGAGGCCAGAGGGGAGGAGGTGGAGTATCTCCACTGCTCCGGGGACCCGGACTCCCTGGACGGCGTGTACATCCCGAGAATCCGCTCCGCCATGGTGGACGGCACCGCGCCCCATGTGGTGGAGCCCCAGTATCCGGCGGCAGCGGACCGCTACCTGGACCTGGGGCGGTTCTATGACGTGGCCCAGGCCAAGCGGGACCGGGCCGCCGCCGTGGAGTTCAGCCGGGCGTGCTCCGCCGCCTACCAGCGGGCCTACCGCGCCCTGGCCGCCGCCCGCCAGCTGGGCGACAGCGCCGCCGCCCTGATGGCCGACAGCGTGGACCAGCAGAAGCTCCTTAAGCGGGCCGACGGCATCATCGCCAGGGAGCTGCGGGGACGGGGAGACGGCGGCGGGGACAGCTTCCGCTTCCTGGGCAGCGCCACCTGCCAGGGGGAGATCTGGCGCTTTGACTCCGTGGAGGCCCTTTGCCCCCGGGTCTACCAGCTCCAGGACAGCTGGGGCCTGGCGGACCCCATGCTCCAGCGGATTCGGGCCGCCGCCGGGGCCAGGGGCTTCCGGGCCGTGGTCTGCCTGGACCCGGAGCACCCCCAGCGCATCCAGCACCTGCTGCTCCCCCAGCTGGGGACCGCCTTTGTCACCAGCCGGGAGGGCATGGAGTTCCCGGGCAGCGCCTACCGCCGCCTCCGTCTGGACGCCATGGTGCCCGCCGCCGTGGCCCGGGAGAACAAGTCCCGCCTGCGGTTCATCCGCCGAATGGCCGCCGCCCTGCGGCAGGAGGGCATGGACGCCCTGGCAGAGGCCAAGGCCAGCCATGACCGGCTGGAGGCGGTGTACCGGCCCTATGTGGACTTCTCCGGCGTGGACCAGGTGGCCGCCCAGGAGATCGCCCGGTTCGAGAGCTATCTGTAGGCGCGCGCTAATCCCTGCGCTTGCAGCAGACGGCGACGGCGCAGCCGATGACCAGAACGGCCGCTGAGACGGCCAGAAGCGTCAGCCCCTCCGTCGGCGGGGAGGAGGCCTCCGACGGGAGGGCTTCGCCCCACTCTGACCGCTGGCCGCCTCTGCCGCCGCCGTCGGCGCCTATGGTCCCCTGGGGGCGGTCCGACGAGCCGAACTTGTCCCCGCGCTGGAACGGCTCGCCGGTTTGGCCGTCGGGCAGCGTGGGAGGCGACGCGTCCTCACCGCCCTGGAAGCCGGAAAAACCATCGTCCGCAGGCGGCAGGGAGAACTCTGTACCGCCGCGCTGGCTATCGGGCAGCGTGGGAGGCGACGCGTCCTCACCGCCCTGGAAGCCGGGAAAACCGCCGTCCGCAGGCGGCAGGGAGGACTCCATATCGCCGCGCTGGCCGTGGCCGCCCCAGCCGGACATCCCGCCCGGCATCTGTCCGCCGCCGAAGGCGGACGCGGCAGAGGAGTTGTCGATGGTCACAGTTTCCTCCGCGTCCCCCACCGCGATGGTGCAGGAATCGCCCACCTGCAGGCCCGGGGCGCTGGCGATCACCAGGGAGAAGCCCAGGGGGACCTCCTCCCGCAGCAGCTCATTCCCGGCGGAATCCCGCAGCGTTACCGCGGTCCCCGCCTCTGCGGAGGCGCTGTACATGAGAAAGCCCTGGGCGGAATCGGAGGAGATGGCCTCCGCCATGGCGCGGCTCCCGCAGGCGAGGACCGTGCCGCCGTCGATGCGGCACACGCCGCCGCTCTCGCTGCCGAAGTCGATGGCGCTGCTGCTGCCGTCGTCTGGGACGCTGATCAGCAGCCGCCCGCCGCTGATGAAAATATCCCCGTTGGAGTCCAGCCCGTCGGCGTCCCGTCCGCCGCCGTTGATGATCGTGATGTCCCCGCCGGTGATACACAGGACGGAGCCGCTGCCGTTGGCGTTGATCCCGTCGTCGGTGGCGACGATGTGGATGTCGCCTCCGGCGATGGTCACGCTGACCGCCTCCAACCCCTCGTAACACGCCGGGATGCGGATGGTCCCTGACGCAACATAGAGAAGGGAGGTCCCCTCGTCGTTGGACGCGGTGATGCCGTCGTCGCCGGCGGAGACGGTGATATCGGCGTCCCGGATGCGCACGCTGTCGTGGGCGTGGAGACCGTCCTGGACGGCGGATACCGTGACGGTGCCGCCGGTGATGACCAGGTCGTCGTTGCACACCACGCCGTGGCGGTACGCCGCCGTCACGGAGAGGGACCCGGCCCCGTTGATGGTCAGGTCGTCCCGGGAGTAGACCGCGCCGTCCACGTTTGCCGAGACTGCCGCCTCGCTGTAGGCCTCGCCGGAGGAGATGGCGTTCTCCGTGCCCTCCGCCAGGGTGAGGAACACCTTCCCCGCCTGCTCCACCCGCAGGGCCGCGTCGTCCTCACAGTGGAGGGATACGCCGTCCAGCAGCAGCCATATCTTGTCGTCGCCGTCGGCCTGGACCAGGATGCGCCCGTTGGAGAGGGTCCCCGAGATACGGTACCGCCCGGCGTACACGATGTAGACGTCGCCCTGGTAGACGTAGGCCCCGTTGCCGTGGACCTCGCTGCCCTCGTCCGACAGGACGATCCGGGTGGCGCCGGAGGCGTCCCAGTCCCCATCCAGGTCGTTTGCCGTGAACCAGCCGCTGTCCTCCTCATCGGCCATGGGGGAGATGCCCAGGGCCTCCCCGTTCATGAACAGGAGGGTCAGCAGCACCGTCAGGGCCGTGATCACGCCGCAGATTTTGCCGATATGCGTATGGGTCGACATGGCCTGCTCCTTATCCCATATAGTCCCCGTTGTAGCTGACCAGGACGGCGCTGGTGACGCCCTCCATGTCCGCCAGGGTGTTGATGAAGTCCGTGCTGCCGTCCTTCAGCCGGACCTCCAGGTCCAGCTCCACGCTGCCCTTTTGGGCCAGCTTGCTCTTGACGGAGCAGCGCCGGGTCATCTGCTCCAGGTAGGCCCTGGCCGCCGCCTCGCTGGCCTGATCCGCGCACCGCAGCACGACGATGTAGGGGTCGCAGTGGGACTTCCGGTTCACAAAGGCCAGCAGCACCAGCCCGATGACCACGCTGCCGATGACCGCCAGAGGAATCAGCCCCGCCGCCAGGACGATGCCCACGGCGATGGCCCAGAACAGAAACGCGATGTCCAGAGGCTCCTTGATGGCCGCCCGGAAGCGGACGATGGACAGGGCGCCCACCATGCCCAGGGACAGCACCACATTGGAGGTGACGGCGAGGATCACCAGGGTGGTGATCATGGTCAGGGCCACCAGGGTCACGCCGAAGGAGGAGGAGTATATGACGCCGGTATAGGTCTTTTGGTAGATGAGGAAAATGAACACCCCCAGGCCGAAGGCCAGGACCAGGGCCAGGGTCATGTCCAGGATGCTGACGCTGGAGATGTTCTCCAGGAAGCTGGATTTGAAAATGTCGTTGAAGGTCATAGCAATACTCCTTTATCAATACGGATTCAGCCGTAGATTCTGCACTGGGCGTACTTGGAGAAGGCGGTGCTCCTGCGGCCGGGGAGCTGCACCGCGTCCCGGATGATGTCCGGCAGGAACGCGTCCCATTTTACCTCCATGAGGATGGGCGCGTCCCCCGCCGGGACCGTGAGGCACCCGGGGCTGAAGGGGTCCGTCTGGAGCAGCCCGGTGCGGATGTCCCGGTCAAAGGTCACCCGCACGTTTCCCGGCGGGTAGACGAAGGGCTCCCGCACATAGTCCACCACCGTCTTGGGCCGCAGCCCCTCCATGCGCATCTTGCAGTACAGCTCCCGCACCAGAGGGGAGGCGCTGTCCAGCATCCAGTCCAGGTCGCCGTCCAGCAGGGCCCGGGCCTGCCGGAGGGTGAGGGGCGCCGACCGCTTTTCGCTGAGGCCGCCGCGCTTGCTCTTCTTCTCCAGCCGCAGGAGGTCCGTGTCCCCGTTGTAGAAGCGGAGGCGGAATTTCTCCCGCCGGTCCACGCCGTCCAGCTTTTCCCGCAGGGCCCTGTCCGTGGGGTCGTCAAAGTACAGGCTGCGGACGGTGTATGACCCGCCGGCGGCGTGGGGGTCCGCCGCCATGACCGCCTGCAGCCGCCGCCGGAGGGCGACGTGGTCTGCGGCGCTGATCTCGATTTTCCATTCGTGCCGAAATGCCATCTGCCGAAGGCCTCCTTTCCTGCCTGCAAGACAATGTACCACAGAAAACTTAATGATGCCTTAGTTCCGGGGAGGATTTTTTCCGCCCCGGAACCGAAAAAGCCCGCTGCCGTGAGGCAGCGGGCTTTTCCGCCCCGGAACCGAAAAAGCCCGCTGCCGTGAGGCAGCGGGCTTTGGCCGATGAAAGGGACCGGCGGGCGTTGCGCTATGAAAAGGATACAGTAAAGATGATCTGGTCCGGCTGCTGGTAGGCCGCCTGGATGGTCCCGCCGTACAGCCGGACGATGGCCTTTGCGGCGGAGAGACCGATGCCGTAGCCGCCGCTGTCCCGGGACCGGGCGGCGTCGGCCCGGTAGAACCGGTCGAACAGCGTCTCCGGCGGACACGCCGGGAGGGCCTCGCACCGGTTTTGGACCTGGAAGGAGAACCCCTTGGCCTGACTGCGGAGGAGGACCTGGACGGCGGTGCATGGCGACGCGTACTTGACCGCGTTGTCCAGAAGAATGGAGAAAAGCCGCCTGAGCTGCTCCGGGTCCGCCCGCATCTCCACGCCCTCGTCGAGCTGCCGCTCCACGGTCAGGCCCCGCAGGGCCGCCGGCTCCGCGAACATCTCCAGCAGCTCCGACACCAGGCCGGAGATCGGGACGCGCTGGTACCGGAGGACGTCCGCGCCCTCGTCCGCCTTGGCCAGGGCCAGCAGGTCCTGCATGAGGCCGCTGAGGCGGGCGGTCTGCTCCCGGATGTTCCGGCTCCACTTGCTCTCCCCCTGGTACAGTTCCATGGCCTCGGTGTTGGCCAGGATGATGGCCAGGGGGGTCTTGATCTCGTGGCCGGCGTCTGTTACGAACTGCTTCTGCCGGGCGATGTTCTCCGCAATGGGGCGGATGGCCCGCCTGGAGAGGAGCACCACCAGCAGCAGCATGGCCAGCCAGCACACCGCGCCGGCGGCCAGAGAGAACAAAAGCACCCGCAGGGCGCTGCGAAGGGGAATGGAGGTCTCCAGGAACACCCAGACCCTGCCGCCGTCCCGGGGGCTGTCCGCCCACCGGTACCGGAACGACTGGAGCTTCCCCTCCGTCAGGCCGCTGTCTGCGGCGGACCGGTACAGCTCCTCCGCCTGGTCGGCGGAGACGGTGGCGATGCGGCTGGTGTCGATGCGGAGGATGCTGCCCGCCTGGTCCGTTCTGACGGTGAAATAGACGGCGGACATCCTGGAGTTCTCGTCCACCGGCATCTGCCAGAGGCCCTTGGGCTCGCTGCCCTTGGGGCGGGGCTGAGGCATGGACTCCTCGCTGAGGAGGGTGTCCAGCAGCTGCCGGCTCTGCCGGGCCGACATGTACATGTTTCCCCCGTTGATGGCGCCCAGCAGGAGGGCCAGCAGGACCGTAATGGCCAGCATGGCGGAGAAAATAAATTTCCGCTGCAGGGCTTTTATCATTCCCGCACCTCCAGGGTGTACCCGATGCTGCGCTTGGCCCGGATCTCCACGTCGGCGTCCAGGGCTGCCAGGCGCTTGCGGAGGTAGGAGATGTACACCCACACCACGCCGATCTCCGCCTCGGTGTCGTAGCCCCACACCTTGGTCAAAATGTCCTCCGTGGAGAGGTAGATTCCCCTATTCAGCATCAGCAGCTCCATCACCTGGCACTCCAGCCTGGAGAGGGGGAGGCTCTGCCCGCTGCCGGACAGCTGGCAGTTCTGCCGGTCCAGGGATATGCCGCCCACCGTCAAAATGTCCGGCGTGTAGGTCTCCCGGCGGCGGAGCATGGCCCGGACCCGGGCCAGCAGCTCCCGCATGTGAAAGGGCTTGGGCAGGTAGTCGTCGGCGCCGGCGTCCAGCCCCTGGATGCGGTCCTCCACCTCGCCCTTGGCGGTCAGCAGCAGCACCGGCGTGGTGTTCCCGGCCTGCCGCAGCCGCTCCAGCACCTGGACGCCGCTGAGGCCGGGCATCATCACATCCAGGATGATGCCGTCGTAGGCCCCGGCACAGGCGTAGTCCAGGGCGTCCCGGCCGTTGTAGACCGCGTCCACGGTGTAGCCGTGGTACCGGAGGATGTCCGTGACCGCCTCCGACATGCTCATTTCATCCTCTGCGTACAGGAGCTTCATGTCCCATCACCTCCGCTCCATTCTGCGCGCCCTGCCTTAGTGTGACCTTAGTAAACGGTATTGTATCACAGGCCCGGAGGATTTTCCAGTCCATAAAATCAGGAGAGCCCGGGCAGGCCGCCCAGGCTCTCCGCTTGCGTTCAGTACGCGATCACAATGCCGCCGTCGCTGGCATATACCGTGGAGATCCCGCCGGTGGGTACGATGAGGATCTCCCCAAAGTCGCAGCGCTGCCGGACCATGTCCCGGACCTGCTCCGCCCGCTCCCGGCAGTTGCAGTGGGCGATGATCAGCCGACGCCCCACGTGGTCCGCCTGCTCGGCGATGCGGCCCACCATCTTCGCCAGGGTCTGGCGCATGGAGAGGCCCTGGCCCAGCTTCTCGATCTCGCCCTCCCGGGTGCCGCCCATGAGGAGCTTGACCCGCAGGGTGCCGGTGACCAGGGACTGCACCCGGGTCATGCGGCCGTTTTTCCGCAGATTATCCAGGTTTTCCAGCACGAACATGGTGTGCATCCGGGAGATGTAGGCCTCCACCGTCTCCACCACCCGCTGGAAGGACTCTCCCGCCGAGGCCAGCTGGTGGATCAGCAGGGCGATCTGGGCCTGGCCCGCCGAGGCGGAGCGGGAGTTGAACACGTGGACGTTGCCCCGGCCGCCCTCCTCCCGGTAGATGGCCCTGGCCTGCATGGCCACATTGTAGGAGCCGGACAGGGCGGCGGACAGGGTGACGATGTAGGTGTCCTTCCCCTCCTCAAACTGCTGCAAATACTGGCTGGGGGCGGGACAGGCGGTTTTGGGCGGCTCGCGGCTGCCGGCCATCAGGTCCAGCAGCGTCTGCTGATGGAAGCTGTCGTCGTCCACAATGGTCTTGTCCCCCACGTGGATGGTCAGGGGGACCTGCGCATAGCCGTCGCTGGCCATCAGCAGGGTGGATGCGTCGGTGCAGCTGTCGCCAATGATCTTATACGTCATAGTCAAAACCGCCTATCATGATATGATATATTAGATTATACGCTTCTTACACAGAATGTCAATGGGGGCGGCAGAAATTAACAAAAAATTCCAGGTCCTGCGGCGGGGGAGACGGGGCGGGGGGAGCGGAGCCTTTCCGCTCCGCACGTTCCGCTCCGTCAGCAGCCGGCGTAGATGGCGACGATGCCCTCCAGAATCTCAACGGCTTTGTCCATGCCCTCCACGGTGATGCACTCGTAGGGGCCGTGGAAGTTGATGCCGCCGGTGCCCAGGTTGGGGCAGGGGAGGCCCATAAAGGACAGCCGCGCGCCGTCGGTGCCGCCCCGGATGGGACAGGTCACCGGCTCCAGCCCCGCCCGGCGGATGGCCTGACGGGCGTTGTCGATCAGGTGCATACAGTCCTTCAGCTGGCCGGCCATGTTGTAGTAGCTGTCCTTTACGGTGAGGGAGACCTTGGCCTTGGGGTGGTTGGCCTGGACAGCGGCGGCGGCGTCGCCCATGCGGGTCTTCTTCTCCTGGAACCGGACCCAGTCGTGGTCCCGAATGATATAGTCCATCGTGGCGAAGGCCACGTCCCCGTGGATGGCGTCCAGGTGGAAGAAGCCCTGGTAGCCGCTGGTGCGGGCGGGAATCTCCTCCGGCGGCAGCAGCCCGGCCAGCTCGATGGCCACCAGCAGCGCGTTCTCCATGGCGTCCTTGGCCTCGCCGGGGTGGACGGAGACGCCGGTGATCTCGATGTGGGCGGCCGCGGCGTTGAAGTTCTCGTACTCGATCTCGCCCTCACGGCCGCCGTCCACAGTGTAGGCGTACTGGGCGCCGAAGGCGGGCACGTCGAAGTGGTCCGGCCCCTGGCCGATCTCCTCGTCGGGGGTGAAGGCCACGGAGATGGGGCCGTGGGGACGGCCCTCCTGAATCAGCGTCTCGCACAGGGTCAGGATCTCCGCCACGCCGGCCTTGTCGTCGGCGCCCAGCAGGGTGTCCCCGCTGGCGGTGATGAGGGTGCGGCCCCTGAAGTCCGCCAGGGCGGGGAAGTCGGACACCCGGATGACCCGGCCGTCCTTGGGCAGGACCACGTCGCCGCCGTCGTAGTTTGCGTGGAGGATGGGGGCCACGCCCTGGCCGGAGAAGGCGGGGGCGGTGTCCACGTGGGCCAGGAAGCCCAGAGCGGGGACGGCCTCCTTCCCGGGGGTGGCGGGCAGACGGCCCATGACCACGCCGTAGTCGCTGACGGTCACGTCCTGGAGCCCCAGGTCCTTCATCTCCTCCGCCAGCAGACGAAGGAGGTCCCACTGGCAGGCGGTGCTGGGGTTGGTGCTGCCGCCCTCGGCGGACTGGGTGGGGACTGCGGCGTAGCGCAGGAAGCGCTCATAAGCTCTCATGTCTCTTTCCTCTCTTTTATCCGTATTTCCGGTAGGTCACATCCAGATGGAGAACACCCGCAGCAGCTTCTCCAGCGCCCGGCGGGACCAGCGGCGCTTCCGCCAGGCCGCCAGGTCCACCTGGGCGCTGCGGGACATGATATCCAGCATGTCCCGCTGGATATCCCGGATGGCGTCCACGCCGTAGAGCATGACGCCGTCCTCGTAGTGGAGCTGGAAGCTGCGGTAGTCCATGTTGATGGTGCCCACCATGGCGGCCTCCCCGTCGGCCACGAAGCTCTTGGCGTGGAGGAAGCCGGGAGTGAACTCGTAGAGCTTCACCCCGTGGGTCAGCAGCCGCTCGTAGTAGGACCCGGCCACGACCTTGGTGTACCGGTGGTCCCAGATCCCCGGCAGCATCAGCCGCACGTCCACCCCGCCGTCGGCGGCGGTACACAGGGCCCGGACCACGCTGTCCTCCACGGCAAAGTAGGGGGTGGTGATCCAGATGGACCGGCGGGCGTTGGAGATGCACTGGAGGAACAGGTCCTCCGCCGGGTTGTCCGGGTTGTTGGTGGGGCCGTCGGCAAAGCACTGGCACCAGCCGGCGGCGGAGCGCTCCTCCAGGGGGCGGTAGTAGTCGTGCTCGTTGGGCAGACGGCGCCCCAGCATCTCCCACATGTGGAGGAAGCGGCTGGTGAGGCCCCAGGCCCCCGGCCCGTCCAGCAGCACGCCGGTGTCCTTCCACTCCCCGAACCGGCGGATGATGGCGGCGTACTCGTCGGCCACGTTGATGCCGCCGGTGTAGGCGTACTGCCCGTCCACGCACAGGATCTTCCGGTGGTCCCGGTAGTTGAAGTACAGCCGGTTTACGTACTGGTGGACCGGGTTGAACACGTGGACGTCCATCCCCGCCGCGCGCATCCGGTCGATGGTCTCCCCCCGCATCCGGGTGATGTTGCCGAAGTCGTCGAAGATGATCTTGATCTCCACGCCCCGATGGGCCCGGTCCTCCAGAATGGCCAGCAGCCGGTCAAAGAGCGCCCCCTCCGCCAGGATGAAGTACTCCAGGAAGATGAACCGCTCCGCCCGGGCCAGCTTGTCCAGGGCGTCGTCAAAGAAGTCCCGGCCTGTGGGGAAGTAGGTCACGGCGGTGTCCCGGCAGACCATGAAGTCCTCCCGGTACAGCTTGACCGCCGCCCGCTCCCAGGTGGGGTAGGCCTGGGCCAGCCGCTGGAGGTCCGCCTGGGCCCGGTCCCGCTCCCCGGTGCGCACCGAGGGCGCCTTCACCGGCAGGAGGTTCAGCCGCTTGGACTGGATGTTCCCGCCCCACAGGACGTACAGGATCATGCCCGCCACCGGCAGGGCCACCACCAGCAGCGTCCAGGCCAGCTTATAGCTGGCGGTGGCGGGGGAGGACTGGATGTCGATGGCCACGGCCACCGCCGCCAGCTCCATCAGGAGGAAGATGATGGTGGCGTGCTCCTGCAAAAAGATGCTCAGCAGCAGCACCGCCGCGATATTCGCCGCCAGCAGGACCACCGCCAGGGCGATCCGCAGCCCGGCGGAGATCCGCCGCTCGGTGGTTTGCTTGATAGGTCGCTTCACATTGGACTCCTTTCCGGGCAGTGGGGGGAGGAACGGCGCAGGGTCAATGGTTCTGCTCCAGCAGGCTGTGCTTCACGTCCCAAAGCCTCTGGCTCAGGTCCACATAGTACTTGTGGGGGTTGTCAAAGCGCTTCACCTCGTCCCAGAGGGTGTCCACCTGCTCCTGGCAGTAGGTGCGGATCTGGTCCAGGGCGGGCAGGTCGTAGACCAGCTGGCCGCCCCGGAACACGGGCACCTGCAGCTCCTTGGCGGTGAAGTCGTAGACCTCCTTCTTCTTCCAGGTGGCGTCCGGGTCGAAGATGACCAGGGACTTGGAGTCGTCCACCGTCTCGTCGTGGATGGTGAGGTAGTCGGCGATGGCCTTGCCGGTGTCGTTGCCGTAGAACCGGTACAGCTTCTTGAAGTGGGGCGTGGTGATCTTGGCCACGTTCTCGCTGATCTTGATCTTGGGGATGATGGTGCCGTCGGGGGTCTCCACCGCCGCCAGCTTGTACACGCCGCCGAACACCGGCTCGCTGCGGGCGGTGATGAGCCGCTCGCCCACGCCGAAGCAGTCGATCTTGGCCCCCTGGAGCAGCAGGTCCCGGATCAGCTCCTCGTCCAGGGAGTTGGAGGCGGAGATGGTGCAGGTCTCCCACCCGGCGGCGTCCAGCATCTTCCGGGCCTCCTTGGAGAGGTAGGCGATGTCGCCGGAGTCCAGGCGGATGCCGCACTTGGTGATGCCCCGGGGGCGCAGCACCTCGTTGAAGGCGCGGATGGCGTCGGGCACGCCGGACTTCAGGGTGTTGTAGGTGTCCACCAGCAGCACCGCGTTGGTGGGGTAGATCTCACAGTAGGTCTTGAAGGCCTCGTACTGGCTGTCGAACATCTGGACCCAGGAGTGGGCCATGGTCCCGGCGGCGGGGACGCCGTAGAGCTGGTCGGTGACGGCGCAGGCGGTGCCGTGGACGCCGCCGATGTAGGCGGCCCGGGCGCCCACCACGGCGCCGTCCACCCCCTGGGCCCGGCGGGAGCCGAACTCCAGCACCGTGCGGCCCTGGGCGGCCCGGACCACCCGGTTGGCCTTGGTGGCGATGAGGCTCTGGTGGTTGACGCACAGCAGGGCGAAGGTCTCGATGAGCTGGGCCTGGGGGGCGGGGGCACGGACCGTGATCAGCGGCTCGCCGGGGAATACGGGGGTGCCCTCCGGCACGGCCCACACGTCGCCGGTGAAGCGGAAATCGCGCAGGTAGTCCAGGAAGTCCTCCTGGAAAAGGTCCTTGCTCCGCAGGTAGGCGATGTCGTCCTCGTCAAAGTGGAGGTCCTGGATATACTTCACGAACTGCTCCAGTCCCGCGGCGATGGCAAAGCCGCCGCCGTCCGGCACCTTGCGGAAGAACACGTCGAAATACGTGATCTGATCCTGCATCCCCTTGCGGAAGTACCCGTTTGCCATGGTCATCTCATAGAAGTCAAAGAGCATGGACAGGTTCAGTTTCTCCTTATGTTCCATAACTGACGATCCTCTATTCTCTGTCATAAAGTAGTCCGGGGGAGGCCGGCGGAGGCCGGCCCCTGTCCAGACACCTATATAGTATATCTTTTTTCCCACTTTTGCAACGATAGAATTGACAAATTCTTCCCATTCTACTAATATGTAGGGGCGCAAGGGCTTTTTGCCCGCGTCAAATCAGGAGGATCATCCCTATGTCTGTTATTTTAGGTATTGATATCGGCGGCTCCACCACCAAGATCGTGGGCCTGCGGCCCGACGGCTCCCCCATCGCCATGCGGCGGGTCCAGGCCCAGGACCCCATCACCAGCCTCTACGGCGCGCTGGGGAATTTCCTGTTCACCAACGGCCTGTCCCTGGGCGACGTGAGCCAGATCGCCCTCACCGGCGTAGGCGCGTCCTATGTCACCGGAAACATCTACGACATCCCCACCCGGGAGGTGGCGGAGTTCACCGCCGTGGGCGCCGGCGGCCTGGCCCTCAGCGGCCAGGAGCAGGCCGTGGTGGTCAGCATGGGCACCGGTACCGCCTTCGTCTGGGCGGAGCGGGGACAGCCGGTGCGCCACCTGTGCGGCTCCGGCGTAGGCGGCGGCACCCTGGCGGGCCTGTGCTCCCGGCTGTGCGGCACCCGGAAGTACGACCAGATCGTCAAGCTGGCGGCGGAGGGCAGCGTCTCCGCCATCGACCTGACGGTGGGGGACATCACCCAGGGGAGCCACCCGTCCCTGCCCCTGGACATCACCGCCGCCAACTTCGGCAACGTGTCCGACACCGCCACCCCCGGCGACTTTGCCGCCGGCGTGGTGAATATGGTGCTCCAGTCCATCGGCACCACCGCCGTCATGTCCTGCCGGGCCTGCGGCGGCGACACGGTGGTGCTCACCGGGTTCATGGCCAACCTGCCCCAGGCCCGGGAGTGCTTTGACCTCTTCACCCGCCTCCACGGCATCCGGTTCATCATCCCGGAGAACGCGCCCTTCGCCACCTCTATCGGCGCGGCGCTGTCGGTGTGAGCGGCCTTTGAAGGATATCGGCGGGAAAAACGAAACGCAGGGAGGAAACGGCCATGGCCCGAAATACCAGCAAAGCCTACCGCAATCAGGTGATCTATTCGATCTTTGTCCGCAATTACAGCCCGGAGGGGACCTTTGAGGGCGTCCGCAGGGACCTGGACCGCATCCGGGACCTGGGGGTGGACGTGATCTGGCTGCTGCCCATCCACCCCATCGGCGAGACCGCCCGGAAGGGCACTCTGGGCAGTCCCTACGCCATCCGGGACTACCGGGCGGTGAACCCGGAGTACGGGACGCTGGAGGACTTCCGGCGTCTGGTGGACGACATCCACCGGCGGGGCATGAGGTGCATCATCGACGTGGTCTACAACCACACCTCCCCGGATTCCTGGCTGGCGGAGCACCACCCCCAGTGGTTTTACCACAAGCCCGACGGCAGCTTCGGAAACCGGGTGGGGGACTGGACGGACGTTATCGACCTGGACTATAGCCAGCGGGACCTGTGGGACTACCAGATCGAGACCCTGAAGCAGTGGGCCGCCATCGTGGACGGCTTCCGCTGCGACGTGGCCCCGCTGGTCCCCCTGGACTTCTGGCTCCGGGCCAGGGAGGAGGTGGAGGCGGTGCGCCCGGGCTGCTTCTGGCTGAGCGAGTCGGTGGAGCCGGGCTTCATTACGGAAAGCCGCGCCCGGGGCATGGCGGCCCTCTCCGATTCCGAGATCTTCCAGGCATTTGACGCCTGCTACGAGTACGATATCTACGACGTTTTCCGGGACTATCTCCAGGGAAAGCGCCCCCTCCGCCGGTACGCGGAGGCGGTGAACCAGCAGGAGGCCATCTATCCCGACAACTATGTGAAGCTCCGCTTTTTGGAGAACCACGACCGGGCCCGGGCGAGCTTCATCCTCCCCCATGAGGCCGCGCTGGAGAACTGGACCGCGTTTTTGTACTTCCAAAAGGGCATGACCCTGCTCTACGCCGGACAAGAGCGTGCCTGCGAACACCTGCCCAGCCTCTTTGACCGGGACCCGGTCTGCTGGGACACCGGCCGCGACCTGTCGCCGCTGCTGCGGCGGCTGGGCGAGGTGAAAAAGGACCCCTTGTTCACCGACAGCAAGTACGAGGTACGGGCTGTGACCCGGGACATCCTGTACGCCTCCCATCGGGCGGGCGGCCGCCGTCTGGTGGGCGTTTTCAGCACCAAGGGACAGCCGGGGCTGGTTTCCACGGACGTTCCGGACGGGCGGTATACCGACCTTCTGAGCGGCGGCTGCGTGGAGGTGCTGGGGGGCCAACTGTCCTGCAAGGGGCGGCCGGTGATCTTCACGGTGGGCTGATCGGGCGTTCAATCCACCCAGAGACGGCGGCAGTTCAAGAGCCTTTCAAGACCGGGCGCGTCAGCGCCCGGTTTTTTTGTCAAAAAATGTCGAAGAACGGATTCCAAATGCCGGCGCAGTGTGCTACACTAGAGGCAAGCGCGGGGGACCGCGCAAAAACAGGACAATGGAGGAAGAGAGAATGAGAAAAAGTGCACACAGGCTTCTGACACTGCTGATGGCGCTGGCCATCCTCTGTATGACGCTCCCCTCCGCCTCGG
>DBFJQM010000009.1:0-3917 GCA_048404665.1 Candidatus Pelethomonas sp. | reverse complement strand
GAAGCGCCTGCCGCCCCTGAGGCACCCGCAGACCCCGAGGCGCCTGCCGCCCCCCAGGCGGAGGACACCCCCGACGCGCCCCAGGCATAATCATTCAAAAAGTTCACGAACATAGGAGAAATCGCCAAAATGAAGAAGTTTTTTGAGGAATTTAAGGCATTTGCCATGCGCGGCAACGTGCTGGATATGGCCGTCGGCGTGGTCATCGGCGGCGCCTTCGGTAAGATCACCACCTCCCTGGTCAACGACATCATCATGCCCGCCGTCTCCATGCTCACCGGCGGCATCAACTTCAACGACTGGAAATGGGTGCTGAAGGAGGCCGTGGTGGAAAACGGTGAGGAGGTCGCCGCCGCCGTCTCCATCAACTACGGCACCCTGCTGTCCACCATCCTGGACTTCATCATCCTGGCCTTCGCCGTCTTCTGCATGGTCAAGGGCATCAACAAGCTCCACCGCAAGAAGGAGGAGGCCCCCGCGGCTCCCCCCGCTCCCCCGGAGCCCAGCGCCGAGGAGAAGCTGCTCACCGAGATCCGCGACCTGCTGAAGGACCGGAAATGAGGGACATCCTCGCCCGGGGCCTGCCCCAGCTGGGGCTGACCGCGGACATCATCCCCCGGCTGGAGGATTTTTCCCGGCTGCTGCTGGAGAAAAACCAGGTCATGAACCTGACCGCCATCACCGAACCGGACCAGGTGGCCACTTTGCACCTGCTGGACAGCCTGAGCCTGCTGCCCCTGGCGGACTTTGCCGGGAAGTCGGCGGTGGACGTGGGCACCGGGGCGGGCTTCCCCGGCGTGCCCCTGGCCATCGCCGTACCGGACTGCCGCGTCACCCTGCTGGACAGCCTGGGCAAGCGGGTGGATTTCCTGCGGGAGAGCTGCGCCGCCCTGGGCCTTGCCAACGCCGCCTGTGTCCACGCCCGGGCGGAGGAGTTTGCCGCCGGCCACCGGGAGGGCTTTGACCTGGCCGTCAGCCGGGCGGTGGCCGCCCTGCCGGTGCTGTGCGAGCTGTGCCTCCCCCTGGTGAAGGTGGGAGGGCGGTTCCTGGCCATGAAGAGCGTGGAGTGCGGCCAGGAGCTGGACAGCGCCGCCCAGGCCATCTGCCTGCTGGGGGGACGGCTGGGGGACACGGTGGACTACACCATCCCCACCACCCAGGTGGTCCACCGGGCCGTGGTGATCGAAAAGGTCTCCCCTACCCCCAAAAAGTACCCCCGGCGGTTCGCCCAGATCAAAAAGCAGCCTCTGGGCACGTAAGCGCCCGCCGTTTTTCCAAGGAAGGAGGTGTCCCCCATGGGACAGACCATCGCCGTTGTCTCCGGCAAGGGGGGCACCGGCAAAACGTCCTTTACCGCCAACGTGGGCATGGCCCTGGCCCAGCAGGGCCGCAGCGTCCTGTGCATCGACTGTGACGCGGGACTCAGGAACCTGGATATCGTCATGGCCATGACGGACCGGGCGGTCATGGACTTCACCGACGTCACCAGCGGCTTCTGTTCCCTTCAGGACGCGGTGGTGGTCCACCCCCTGCAGAAGGGGCTGTACCTGCTGACCGCGCCGGTCAACCCGCCCCGCCGGGACGTGGACCCCGCCGCCTTCCGCCGGATGCTCTACGCCGCCAAGGACCGCTATGACTACTGCCTGCTGGACGCCCCCGCCGGGCTGGGCGCCGGCTTCCAGCTGGCCACCCGGGGGGTGGACCGCTCCGTGGTGGTCACCACCACCGACGCCTCCAGCCTGCGGGATGCCCAGCGCACAGTGATGGAGCTGGCTCACCTGCCCAAAAACCGGGTCCATCTGGTGGTGAACCGCTGCCAGCCACGGCTGCTGCGGAGCCTGCACCAGACCATCGACGACGCCATCGACACCGCCGGGCTGCCCCTGCTGGGGGTGGTCCCGGAGGACGACTCCATGCCCCTGTACGCCGGGCGGGGCGTCCCCCTGCTGCTCAGCGACAACAACTGCGCCGCCCGGGCCTACCGCAACATTGCCCGCCGCCTGCTGGGGCAGCGGGTGCCCCTGATGCGGATCCGATGAGACCGTCTGCCCGACCCAATAGAACCTACAGAAAGGAAGCGACGTCATGTATATCGCACTGATGTCCCACGACAACAAGAAGGAACTGATGGTACAGTTTTGTACCGCCTACGCCGGGATCCTGTCCCGCCACAACCTGTGCGCCACCAACACCACCGGACGCATGGTGGCGGAGGCCACGGGGCTGAACGTCCACCTGTTCCTCTCCTGCCAGCACGGCGGCAGCCAGCAGATCGGCGCCCGCATCGCCTACAATGAGATGGACATTGTCCTGTTTTTCGTAGACCCCAACGACTCCTCCATGGAGAAGGAGCTGCTGTATATCTCCCGCCTGTGCGACCAGAACAACATCCCCTTCGCCTCCAACGTGGCCACCGCCGAGATGCTGGTGCTGGGTATGGACCGGGGCGACCTGGACTGGCGGAACATCGTCAACCCCAAGCACAAGTATCTCCGCTGATTTTCCTGCAAATCCGCCGCCGCCCCATTGACTTTTCCCCGATATCTGTACTATAATACTGCCAATCGGCAGATGCCATGAGGGCGCAGGAGTACCCCCGCACACCGGACAGAGAGAGCCGCCGGGCGACCGGCTGGAAGCGGCTTACGGCAGCGGGCGGGGCGGAAGACAGCGCCGGAGCGCGGGCGGAGACGTCCCGGTCCTTCCCACTGCTGCCGGACAGGGAAGCAAGAGAGGTCCGGCGGCGTCCGGACGAATGTGGGTGGCACCACGAAGTATGACAGGAACGTCATGCTCTCGTCCCGCTAAGACAGGGGACGGGAGCATTATTTTTTATTTTTCTTCTCCGCCCTTCGGGCGGGGCGGCCGGGTTCTCCGCCACTCCGTGGCGGGCGGGGGATTCTGGGGGCTCCGCGCCCCCAGACCTGCGGTTCCTTTTTGCTCGCACAAAAAGGAACCAAAAATGCGCCAAGACCATACGGTCTTGGAACCCCTTGATATCGGGTGATTGTGCAATCCAAGAGCTGCTCGTGCTTCCCAACCACCAATTTCCTTCGGGTTTCCAATCTATAGAACCATCTCGTCCGGCTTCGGCTGTCGCCCTGTTAAAGGGGTAGAGCCATCTATGGGTGCGCTGACGGGGGTGCATGGGGTTCATCGGAGGCAGAGGTCTACGGCCAGGGAAAAACCGGCTTGGAACATGGCTGCTTGCTCAAAGGCTTGGCTGAGATTATATTCCGAAAGCAAGTCCTCTAGCTTGGGGCCAATATCGGGGTACTTCTCCAACAAAGCCTGCGTCTGACTCTCCGCCGCCCGGCAAATGCTCTTGTACTCCGGGTCCATCAGATACTTTTTTACCTCCCGCTCCTGAGCATACTGATATAATTTTCGCATGGCGTCCGTCATGGCAAATTCTCCTTTCAGGTGAACGACAAATAAATCGTCTTTAGTGTATTGTAACACGATTAATTAATCGTGTCAAGGAGGACGTATGACTTTTTATGAGAGATTAAAGGAATTGCGGAAAGAAGCCGGCGAAACACAGGTCCAGGTAGCGGAGGCTACCGGGATGACAGAGCGCCACTATCAGCGTTTTGAGGCTGGTGAACAGAAGCCAGGTTTTGACTTTCTTTGCGCCCTGGCGGACCATTTTGGAGTCAGCCTGGACTACCTAGCCGGCCGCACAGACAATCGGTAGGGCGTTAAAATAAGTAGATGGCTCTACCCCTTTAACAGGGCGACAGCCGAAGTTGGAATAGATGGTTCTATAGATCAGAAACCCGAAGGAATCTGTAGTTGGGAAGCACGAGCAACTCTTCACCCGCACAGCCTCCCGATATCAAGGGGTTCCAAGACCGTAGGTCTTGGCGTGTTTTTGGTTCCTTTTTGCACGAGCAAAAAGGAACCGCAGGTCTGGG
>DBFJQM010000008.1:0-22928 GCA_048404665.1 Candidatus Pelethomonas sp. | reverse complement strand
GTCCCCAGGCCTCCCCCTGCGCCCAGTGCGGCGGCTGCGCCCAGTGCCGGGCGGAGACCGCCCTGGCCCGGGCCGGGGAGATCGCCCGCCTGGCGGTGACCTCCGACCCGGAGGAGGCAGGACGGCTGGACCGGCGGCTGGATAAGCTCTTCACCTCCCGGGCCACGGGCATCCCGGTGATGCTGCTGATGCTGGGGGGCATCCTGTGGCTGACCATGGCGGGGGCCAACGTGCCCTCCCGGCTGCTGTCGGAGCTGCTGTTTTCCTGGCAGGAGCCTCTGCGGAGCGCCCTGGAGGCCCTGAAGGCCCCCTGGTGGCTGGTGGGGGCCCTGGTGGACGGCATGTACCGGACGGTGGCCTGGGTGGTGTCGGTGATGCTGCCCCCCATGGCCATCTTCTTTCCCCTGTTCACCCTGCTGGAGGACGCGGGGTATCTGCCCCGGGTGGCCTTCAACCTGGACCACTTCTTCCAGCGCTCCGGCGCCCACGGCCGCCAGGCCCTGACCATGGCCATGGGCCTGGGCTGCAACGCCTGCGGCGTCATGGGCTGCCGGATCATCCAAAGCCCCCGGGAGCGGCTCATCGCCATCCTCACCAACGCCTTCGTCCCCTGCAACGGGCGCTTCCCCACCCTGGTGGCCCTGATCTCCATGTTCCTGGTCACCGGCGGCGGCCTGGCGGGGACCCTGGGGGCGGCGGCGGTGCTGCTGGGGGCCATGGTGCTGGCGGTGGCTATGACCCTGTGGGTCAGCCGCCTGCTGTCCGCCACGGCCCTGCGGGGGGAGCCGTCCTCCTTCTCCCTGGAGCTTCCCCCCTACCGGGCGCCCCAGCTGGGCCAGGTGCTCATCCGGTCCGTGCTGGACCGGACGGTGTTCGTCCTGGGCCGGGCGGTGGCGGTGGCGGCCCCGGCGGGGCTGCTGATCTGGGTCCTGGCCAACGTCTCCCTGGGGGACGCCTCCCTGCTGGCCTGTCTGGCGGGCTGGCTGGACCCCTTCGGGCGGCTGCTGGGCCTGGACGGCGTGATTCTGCTGGCCTTTCTCCTGGGCTTCCCCGCCAACGAGATCGTGGTGCCCTGCATCCTCATGGGCTACTTGGCGGCGGGGTCCCTGACGGACTACGCCGGGCTGGAGCAGCTCCGGCTCCTGCTGGCCGCCAACGGCTGGACCGCCGCCACGGCGGTGAACGCCCTGCTGCTGACGCTGTTCCACTTCCCCTGCGGCACCACCTGCCTCACCATCTGGCGGGAGACCCGCAGCGTGAAATGGACCGCCCTGGCCATCGCCCTGCCCACGGCGGTGGGCGTCGCCTGCTGCCTCCTGGCCCGGCTGATCTGCGGAATCGTTCTATAAAATTAAACAAAATTTCAGATATGTATTTACAAATTACTGGCGATATTGTATAATGCAATTGTGCAAGAGTAAATTCTCTGCATAAATTTAAAAACGGGAGGTATTCATCATGGCAAAGCATAGGAAACTTCTTTCTCTGGCGCTAGCACTGATCTTTTCCCTGTCGGCCACGCTTGTTCCCCCCGCATCCGCAAAAAACGATCCCGGCATCGCAGAACCCAATATCTATGTAGCTCATTGTGCATGGTGCCCCGATGGAATGATAACGTCTGTTGATTACACGGACATAATAGGACCGATTTGTCCGGTAACATCTTGCAGTGCACTAAACAGTCCCCACCACCACCAAGAATTTGTGAAACTCAAGAATTATCATTGCAACACCTGTGGAGTTCACTCTAGTGTGGTCAATCACGCTGTTCTGTGTATTTAAAGAGGCCGGGATCTAGCAGCACATAGCGAACTAGCGCAAAGGAGGCGGCGCGTATGACACATCAACTTAAAACAAGCTGGCTGCGGCTCCTGGCGCTCCTCCTGATTCTGGCCGTGGCCCTCACCGCCTGCGGGGAGCCTCCTGCGGACCCCGACGCAGACCCGGAGCCGGTGACGCTGGTCTACGGTCTCATGCACATGGAGTACTCGGACCGGCTGGCGGTGGCAAGGTTCAACGAGGCCCACGAGGATGTGCAGATCGAGATTCGGGACTACGCCGAGTACGCGGACGGCACCCGCCAGCTCCTGAAGGAGCTGATGGCCGGAAACGGCCCAGACATCCTGGACCTGAGGTTTTGGCCCTACCGACAGCTGGCGGAGCAGGGGTATCTGGAGGACCTGTGGCCCTGGATCGAGGGGGACCCGGAGCTGGGCCGGGAGGCGCTGATGGAGGCCCCCCTGCGGGGGGCGGAGATAGACGGCGGCCTGTACATGGTCTTCTCCAACTTCTACATCTGCACCCTGGTGGGGGCGGCCAATGTGGTGGGGGACCGGTACGGCTGGACCCCGGAGGATCTGTGGGCCGCCCTGGACACCCTGCCGGAGGGCTCCACAGCCATGAGCTATGCCACCAGCAAGGAAGCCGCGCTCCGGGATATGCTGATGGGTTCCCTGGACAGCTACCTGGACTGGGACAGAGGCGCCTGCTCCTTTGACAGCGACCGGTTCCGGACCGCTCTGGCCTTCTGCGACAGCTTCCCCACCATCGATGACATTGACTGGACAAGTAATGAAGCCGTGAACGCCGAGATCGCCCGCCGGAAGAGAGATGGCATGCAGCTGACGGAGGTGGCGATCCTCGGCCAGTTCAATCAGATTCAGCAGCATGACAAGATCTGGGGGCCGGTCTTCGGCGGGAAGTGCTCCTTCGTGGGCTTTCCCACGGCGGACGGCAGCGTAGGCAGCTACTTTGTCCCCGACGGCCGCCGGGTGGGCATGAACGCCGCCTGCCAGGAGAAGGAGGCCGCCTGGGAATTTGTCCGTCAGTGGCTCCTCACCGCCGAGGAGCGCCACTATGGGAAGCAGGGACGGCATGACCTTGATGGGACCTATAATGAAGCCTACACACACGAGGAGTGGACCTTCGCCGTCAACCGGTCGGACTTTGAGCGATTGGCCCGGAAGGAGATGACCAGGGAGGAAAGCCTCAAGGTCCCGGTCTCCTCCTCCCTTGAGGCCAGCGAGTATATCGAGATCACGGCGGTGACCCAGGAGGAGTACGACCGGTTCATGGACTTCTTCAACAGCGTGGAGAGCATCAGCCTCTACGACCCCGCTGTCATGAACATCGTTGTAGAGCAGTGCGGCCCCTTCTTCGCCGGGGACCGCACCCTGGACGAGACGGTGCAGGCCATCCAGGACCGGGTAACGCTGTATGTGAACGAGAATATCTAGACCATAGCGGCAGGGAGGCCGGGGCAGAACGCCCCGGCCTCCTTTTCTGTTTCCTTATCTCTTGTGGTCGTACCAGTGGGCCGCGCCCTCGGGCAGGGACAGCACCGCCACCTGCTCCGGCGTGTCCGCCGTCAGCTCCAGCACGCTGCCGCCGTACCGGCGGACCTTCTCCCGGGGATAGAGGGCCAGGAAATCGTCCACCGGGGCGGTGACGGGGAAGCCCACCTCCCCCGACCGGTAGTGCATGGGGATCACCACCCTGGCCCCGATGGCGTCCGCCGCCTGCTTGGCCCCCCCGGCGTCCACGGTGAAGGTGCCGCCCACAGGGACCAGCAGGGCGTCGCAGGGGCCGATGCTCTCAAGCTGCTCCTGGCTGAGCCGGTGGCCCAGGTCCCCCAGGTGGACCACCGTGAGGCCCTCGGCGGTGAAGGAGCGGATGGTGTTGGCCCCCCGGAGCCTGCCGCCCTCCGGGTCGTGGAAGGAGGCGGTCTCCCGGACGGTGAAGGGGTTCTCCTTCCCGGCGGTGAGGGTCACCTGATCGGTGTAGGCGTGGTCAAAGTGGTCGTGGCTGCAATAAACGGCGTCGGCCTCCGTGCAGACGTCGTGGAGGCCCGGCACCTCGTGGAAGGGGTCCAGCAGGATGCGGAAGCCGCCGCTCTCCAGCAGGAAGCAGGAGTGGCCCAGCCATGTGATCGTCATAGTAGATTACCTCCTTATGATTTCAGTTGGCCCTATTTTAACCCAGAATTCCGGATCATGCAAGGGGAATGGGAACTTTATCCGTCGAAGGTGCGTCCAAAGAGGCGAGTACCCCAACAAAAAAGGAGGATGACAGGATGAAACGAACGTTATGCGCACTCCTGGCTCTGGCCCTGTGCCTGTGTCTGGCCGCCTGCGGCGACGGAGGCAGGAACAGCGCCGGGCCGAGCCTCGCCGCGTCCAACGATGTCCAGTTTTTTGACAGCGACGCCATGTCCGAGCCGGGCTGGGCGGAGACGCCGGAGGTGTACGGTACAGAGGACGTGCCGGACGCCTCCCAGCCCGCCCAGGCCAACGCCAAGATGGTCTACACCGCCGACCTGAGCCTGGAGACAAAGACCTTCGACAGCGCCGCGGCGGCCCTGGAGCAGATCGTGGAGGACCTGGGCGGCTACTTTGAGAACCAGTGCCGGGACCAGAGCGGCAGCTACCGCAGCCTCACCGCCACCATCCGGGTGCCGGCGGACGCCTTCCAGGCGTTTCTGGACCAAGCGGGCCAGACCGCCCACGTGACCCGCCAGGAGAAGAGCGGCGTGAGCATCAGCGAGGCCTACTACGACACGGAGAGCCGCCTGGTGACCCAGCGCACCAAGCTGGAGCGGCTCCAGGCGCTGCTGAGCAAGGCGGAGGCCATGGAGGACATCATCTCCCTGGAGAGCGCCATCAGCGACACGGAGCTGCAGATCGAGCGGCTCACCGGCTCCCTGCGGAAGTACGACAGTCTGGTGGACTACGCCACCGTCACCCTCTACCTCCGGGAGGTGTACCGCCTGTCCACGGACCAGGAGACCCCCAAGACCTTCGGCGAGCGGCTGGGCTCCGCCTTTGCCGACGGCTGGCAGCGGGGCGTGGAGGGCCTGGAGGACTTTGCCGTGGGCCTGGCCCGGAACTGGGTGACCGTGGTGATCCTGGCGGCCCTTGCCGCCGTGGCCGTCGCCGTCCTGCGCCGCCGGGCCGTCCGCCGCCGGGCGAAAAACGCGCCGCCCGCCCAGGAGCCGCCTCAGGCTCCCAAGGGCTGACCCCGCCGTTTTTCCCACTGGACAAACGCCGCCGAAGCTGGCATAATGGAGCGGAGGCGGCGTCTGCCGCCGCAAACGCCGTAGGAAAGAGGGACATCACATGAGAAGGCAGTCCGCCGTCCGTCCCGCCGGCCGCAGGCTCTTCCGGCCCCGGGGGGCCGCGGCCCTGGGGGCCCGCTGAGGCGCGCCATGGGAGGCGCGGGAAGCATCCCGGAGAAGCCGGGAAATTTCGTCTACATCCTCCGCTGCGGCGACGGCAGCCTGTACACCGGCTGGACCAACGATCTGTCCCGCCGGCTGGCGGCCCACGCCAGCGGCAGAGGGGCCAAGTACACCCGCTCCCGTCCGCCGGTGGAGCTGGTCTACTGGGAGCGGTACGACACCAAGGAGCAGGCCATGGCCCGGGAGTACGCCATCAAGCGTCTGACCCGGCAGCAGAAGCTGGCGCTGGTGGAAAGTAAGGACACATAGCGGCAAAAAATCGCCCCGTCCGCCAGGACGGGGCGATTTTTCAGGTTTTTTACTCGGTCACGTAGGGCAGCAGGGCGATCTGACGGGCACGCTTGATGGCCTCGGTCAGCTGGCGCTGATGCATGGCGCAGGTGCCGGTGGTCCGGCGGGGCAGGATCTTGGAGCGCTCGGAAATGAAGCGGCGCAGCTTGGCGGCGTCCTTGTAGTCGATGTGTTCGCACTTGTCCACGCAGAACTGGCAAACCTTGCGGCGCTTACGGGGCGCGCCGGTACGGGCGGGTCTATTTTCACGTTCCATAGCCATGGTACTATCCTCCTATCAGTGTCGGCGGCAGCCGGGAATCTCTCCCGCGCCGCGCCGCGAAGTTTAGAACGGCAGGTCGCCGTCCTGGTCGTCGATCTCGGCAAAGCCGGAGCTTCCGCCCATGCCGCCGTAAGCGGGCGCGGGGGAGGAGCCGTAGGCAGGCGTGCTGCCGTAGGCGGGCGCGGAGCCGTAGCTGTCGCCGCCGGCGCTGTCCCGCTTGCTGTCGCCGAAATAGACGTTGTCCGCCACCACCTCGGCGGTGCGGCGCTTGTTGCCGTCCTTGTCCGTCCACTCCCGGATCTGGAGCCGGCCCTCCACCACGGCCATGCGGCCCTTGGTGAAGTACTTGCAGACGAACTCAGCGGTCTGCCGCCAGGCCACCACATCGATGAAATCGGTGCTCTTCTCGCCGGAATCCCGGCTCTTGAAGTCCCGGTCCACCGCCAGGGTGAAGCTGGTCACGGCCACGCCGGACTGGGTGTTCCGCAGCTCGGGGTCCCGGACCAGGCGGCCCATAATGATGATGCGATTGAGCATTTGCCTTTCTCCTCCTTATTCGCCCTTGCAGACGATCATGGAGCGCATGATGCCGTCGGTAATACCCAGGATACGGTCCAGCTCCTTGGGGAACGCGGGATCGCTGGTGAAGGACATGAGGACATAGTAGCCCTCGGTCTTGTAGTCGATGGCGTAGGCCAGCTTGCGCTTGCCCCACTCCTCGACCTCCACACCGGAACAGCCGTGCTGCTCAGCCAGCGCCTTGAACTTCTCAACGGCGGCGGCGATCGCCTCCTCGCCCTGGGCGGGATCGAGGATGTACACGACCTCATAATTCGCGGAAATCTTTGCCATGGTTGCACCTCCTTTTGGACTGATGGCCCCCGCTCTCAGGCGGGAGCAAGGAATCAGCTTGCAGACTGCAAGCCCTATTATTATACTGGAATTTTCCGGGAAGTCAAGTGGTTTTTCCGGGAAAAAGTTTTTTATTTTGAGTTTTCCCTCCTCCGGCAGCCTCCGGAGGGCGGAAGATCCATCCCCGCCGGGGGATGAAAATTTTTTGCCCCGGAGCTGGAAAAAGTCTATACAAACGCCTCCGGATTTGTTATATTATAAAGTATCATCCCACTGCCACTACTTTACAGGAGGTTATTTTGCCATGAGCGCTTTGACTGATCTGATCTATGCCGGTTCCAACGCCGTTGCGGGCCTCACCGAGGGCGCCGTGAACGACGCCATTGCCAAGCATGGCGCCGACACCCCTGTCGCTTTCCCTGATACCGCCTACTTCTTCCCCACCATCTACGCCGCCACCGGCGTGAAGGTCAAGACCCTTGGCGACCTGCCCGCCTGCGTGGGCGTGCTCAAGAGCCTCATCACCGGCCAGGACGACCTGGGCCAGGCCCTGAACGCCGGTCTCGCCACCGCCGTGGGCGCTGAGATCATTGAGGGCCTGAAGTACGTGGGCGGCGGCGACCCCTACGCTGAGGATTCCGGCATTGGCTTCGTCCCCGACCCCATCATCCGCTCCCTGGGCGTGCCCCTGGTCACCGGCGACATCCCCGGCGTGGCCGTGGTCCTGGGCAAGGCCGACGACCCCGCCGCCGTGGCCAAGGTGGTCAAGGACTACCAGTCCAAGGGCATCATGACCTTTATGATCGGCGACTGCATCGAGCAGGCCATTGACCAGGGCGTGAAGATGGGCCTGGAGCTGCGCGTGGTGCCTCTGGGCCACGACGTCACCAGCGTCATCCATGTGGTCACCGTGGCCATCCGCGCCGCCCTGATCTTCGGCAACGTCCAGGCCGGCGACCTCAGCGGCCTGCTGGCCTACACCAAGGACCGCGTCCCCGCCTTTGTCAACACCTTCGGGCCTCTCAACGAGGTGGTGGTCTCCGCCGGCGCCGGCGCCATCGCCCTGGGCTTCCCCGTCATCGTGGACCAGGATATCGGCGACCTGCAGGTCCCCGGCGCCCTGGAGTCCGTCACCGACTGCAGCGAGACCGTCAAGCACTCCCTGGCCATGCGGGGCATCAAGATCAAGGTGAAGGAGCTGCCCATCCCCGTGGCCTTCGCCGCCGCCTTCGAGGGCGAGATCATCCGCAAGGCCGACATGAAGGTGGAGTTCTGGTCCAGCAAGAACACCACCTGCGAGCTGGTGACCATGCGGGACATGGACCAGATCGAGGACCACAGGATCGTGGTGGACGGCCCGGACATCGACAGCGGCGACGTGGAGTACGCTCTTGCCACCTACATCGAGGTCGCCGGCAGCAAGATGCAGAAGGATTTTGAGTCCGTCATCGAGCGGAAGATCCACGCCTGGTTCAACTACATGGAGGGCGTGATGCACACCGGCCAGCGCAACCAGTTCCGCATCCGCATCTCCAACGACGCCTATGACAAGGGCCTTAGGATGCACCACTTCGGCGAGGTCCTGTACAACATGATCATGGACGAGTTCGACGCGGTGGTGGACAAGTGCCAGATCACCCTGGTCACCGACCCCGAGAAGGCCACGAAGATCCTCAACGAGGAGGCCATGCCCGCCTACAACGCCCGGGACGACCGCCTCAGCTCCCTCACCGACGAGAGCGTGGACCAGTTCTACACCTGCATCCTCTGCCAGTCCTTCGCCCCCAGCCACTGCTGCGTGGTCACCCCCGAGCGTCTGGGCCTGTGCGGCGCGGTGAGCTGGCTGGACGCCAAGGCCACCAAGGAGCTCAACGACGCCGGCCCCTGCCAGCCCATCAGCAAGGAGGGCTGCACCGACGAGCGCATGGGCTACTACCCCGACGTGGACCGGATGGTGAAGTCCGCCACCCAGGGCGCTGTGGAGCACGTGAGCCTGTACTCCATCATGCAGGACCCCATGACCTCCTGCGGCTGCTTCGAGTGCATCTGCGGCATTGAGCCGTTCTCCAACGGCCTGGTCATCGTCAACCGCGAGTACAAGGGCATGACCCCCACCGGCATGTCCTTCGGCGAGCTGGCCTCCATGACCGGCGGCGGCGTGCAGACCCCCGGCTTCATGGGCCACGGCCGCCACTTCATCTCCAGCAAGAAGTTCGCCGCCGCCGAGGGCGGCATCGCCCGCATCGTCTGGATGCCCAAGGAGCTGAAGGACGACGTGGCCCCCCGGCTCAACGCCACCGCCAAGGAGATGCTGGGCATCGACAACTTTGCCGACATGGTGGCCGACGAGACCGTCACCACCGACCCCGAGGAGCTGCTGGGCTTCCTCACCGAGAAGGGCCACCCCGTCCTGGGGCTGGAGCCTCTCATGTGACCATATCGCGCCATTACCTGCCGGAGGGGCCGCGTTCTGCGGCCCCTCTTGCTTTCCCCGGCGGTTTGTCCTATAATCGTACCATCAAAAGGCGAGGAGCGTGCGCTATGAATCCCCTCATCAAGTGGCCCGGTGGAAAGGCTCGGGAGATCCGGCACATCCGGGGGATGATCCCGGACTTTGACCGGTATGTGGAGCCGTTCTTCGGCGGCGGGGCGCTGTTTTTCCACTTGCAGCCCCGGCAGGCGGTGCTCAGCGACGTGTCGGAGGACCTGATGGCCTTCTACCGGATGGTCCAGGCCCAGGACCCGGACTTCCACCGGTTCCTGACGGGCTACCGCCGGCTGCTCCAGGCGCTGCGGGAGGCCTGCGGCCGGGAGCGGGGGGAGCTTCTCGCCCTGTACGCCGCCGCCCGGGACGGGGTGCTCCCTGACGGGGCGCTGGAGGAGAGGCTGGACGCCGTCGCCGCCGGTCTGACGGAGGCCGCCTGCCGGGAGGACGCGGGGCCGTGTATCCTGGACGGGGCCCGGTTCCGGCAGTCCCTGGCCCGGAGCGGGGCGGACAAGCTGCGCCGCACCCTCCGAAACGAGGCCAGACGCCCCTTCCGCCGGGAGGACCTGGTGGAGAACCTGACCACCGGCTTTATGAGCGGGGCCTACCTGTACTTCCGGGACGTGTACAACGACATCCGCGCAGGCCGGCTGCCCGGCGTCGGTCCCGCCTACGCCGCCGCCGGCTTCTACTTCATCCGGGAGTACTGCTACGGCTCCATGTTCCGGTACAACCGGAGCGGTGGATTCAACATCCCCTACGGCGGCATGACCTATAACCGCAAGGACCTGGGGCCCAAGCTGGAGCGCATGTTCTCGCCGGAGACGGCGGCTCTGCTTCAAAGCGCCGACCTGCGCTGCATGGACTTTGAGGCGCTGCTGGACAGCCTGGACCTGACGGAGCGGGACTTCCTGTTCCTGGACCCGCCCTACGACACCAGCTTCTCCGACTACGAGGGCCGCGCCTTCACCCAGGCGGACCAGCGCCGTCTGGCCGCCGCCCTGGGGCGGACCCGGGCGCGCTTCCTCCTGGTCATCAAAAACACCGGCTTCATCCGCTCGCTGTATGAGGACCGGTTCTCCATCCTCAGCTTTGACCGGACCTACGCCTACAATATGCGGGGCCGCAACGGCCGGGACGCAGAGCACCTTATCATCACCAACCTGCCCCGATAGCGGCCCCGGAACACGCAGAGAAGCGCCCGCCCTCTCACGAGGGCGGGCGCTCTGTACTTTTCGGTCCTGACGCGGCGGTCACTCCCCGGCGGGCTCCCCTGTCAGCAGGTCCCCCTCCACGCCGGTGATCCTGGTCATGACCACCCGGTTGTGCAGGTCCTCGCCCCGGAGGGCCACGGTCATGTAGTTGGGGGCGTGGCCCTGCCAGCGGCCATCGCAGCTCTGCTCATAGAGCACGGGATAGACCTTTCCCACGCACCCGGCCAGGTAGGCCTGGTGCAGCTCCTCCGCCACGGCGGCGGCCCGGGCGGCCCGGGCCTCCTTCACGGCCCTGCTCACCTGGGCCATCTCCGCCGCCGGGGTGCCGGTGCGGATGGAGTAGGGGAAAATGTGCATCTCCGCAAAGGCGCAGGCGCGGACGAAGTCCAGGGTCGCCGTAAACTCCTCCTCCGTCTCCCCCGGGAACCCCACGATAAGGTCCGTGGTGACGGCGGGCCGCTCGAAGAAGCGATTCAGCAGCTCGACGCTCTCCCGATACCGCCCGGTGTCGTACTTCCGGTTCATCCGCCGCAGGGTGGCGTCGCAGCCGGACTGCATGGACAAATGAAAGTGGGGGCAGAGGCCCGGAAGCCTTGCCGCCCGGCGGCAGAACTCCTCGGTGATGGTCCGGGGCTCCAGGGAGCTTAAGCGCAGCCGCATGTCCCCGGCGGCGGCGCTGACCGCCTCCAGCAGGTCCATCAGCCCCGGCTTCCCCGGCAGGTCCTGGCCCCAGGAGGAGACCTCGATGCCCGTCACCACGATCTCCCGGTAGCCCTCCTCCCGCAGCCGGCGGGCCTCAGCCGCCGCCTGCTCCAGGGGCAGGGACCGCACCGGCCCCCGGGCGTAGGGGATGA
Source organism: Candidatus Pelethomonas sp. (assembly GCA_048404665.1). GTDB lineage: Bacteria > Bacillota > Clostridia > Oscillospirales > Oscillospiraceae > Pelethomonas. Next base: position 11,734 of record DBFJQM010000008.1, on the reverse strand, counting down.
TGCAGTAGGAGCAGAAGTTGACGCAGCCGTCCTCCACCTTCAGCATGGCCCGGGTCCGGGCGGCCAGGCCCCCGGCGGGCAGCGCCTCGAAGGTCCGGCGGCGGAGGGCCTGGTCCAGAGCCATCACCGGCTCCTTCTCCCGCACGGCGCTCTCCAGCAGGTCCAGAAACCGCATCCGGTCCCCGGTGCCGGAGATCAGGTCCACATCCAGCGCCCGAATCTCCTCCGGCTTGGTCTGGGCGTAGCAGCCGCAGACCGCCACCACAGCGTCCGGGCTCTGCTTTCTGGCCCGGCGGATCATTTGCCGGGACTTTTTATCGCTGACGGCGGTGACGGTGCAGGTGTTGACGATATAGGCGTCCGCCGGCCCCTCGAAGGGGACCAGGGTATGGCCCCGGGCCGTCAGGGCCTTCTCCATGGCCTGGGTCTCGTACTGATTGACCTTGCAGCCCAGCGTATAGATGGCGATTCTCACCGGTTTTCCCCCTTGCCATTTGTGCGTTTCTCAGGTATAATGAATAGTTACTGAACTTCTCTCTGGAGACGGCTCCCGCCGGTCCGTTTCTGCCATTATAATATAGTTTTCTCCGTCTGGCAAGGGGAGGTTCTCTGCCTCCCTTCCTATGGCCTGGGTGGCAGATCTTGATTTACGGAGGCGCCGATATGAAAGCGATCCTGACCAGCTCCCTTGGCGGCTCCAGCAAGGTGAACGGTACGCGCGTACCGTCGGCTCTGCCGGAGGCCAACAGGCTGACCGATACCCTGAAGGGGCTCTGGCGCGATCATGCCAAGGTTTTGATCGTTTCCGCCGCTCCTGACGACCATGAGAAAAACGACAGTATCCTCTCCTGCTTCCGGGAGGCGTTTCCCATGAGCGGGCTCAGCGTCTCGTCCGTGGAGCTGTGCGACGGCAGGGACCCGGATATCATCGAGAGAGCTCATGAGATGGACGTCCTCGTTTTGACGGGAGGGCATGTCCCCACCCAGAATCGCTTCCTGCACCAGCTGCGGCTGAAGGAGCGGCTGGCGGGATACGGAGGGCTCCTCGTGGCCTGGAGCGCGGGGTCCATGAACTGCGCGGAAAGGGTCTACGCCGGTCCGGAGCTGGAGGGGGAGGCGGCCGATCCCCACTACCGGCGCTGGCTCGACGGCCTCGGCATAACGGAGCGGAACATCTTCCCCCACTACCAGGCCCTCAAGGGCACCTGGCTGGATGGGCTGCGCCTGATAGAGGACATCACGTTTGCCGACAGCATGGGCCATGCGTTCATCGCGCTGAACGATGGGAGCTACCTCCTGATCGACGGGGCGCATGAGACGCTGTACGGAGAGGCTTATCTGATACAGGACGGAGCGGTCCGTCCCCTGTGTCGGGATAAGGAAGCGGTCATCCTGAAATAGGGACCGAGCGAACAGCAATACGAGGGAGGCGGCAGAGATGGCCATACCCGGGGTCCCACAACCAAATATCCTGGGCATCAGCGGCACGCTGCGGCTGCGGCGGTACGACGGACGCCACGCCTTTGCCCTCCCCTGGTACCAGGACCCGGAAACGGTGTACCTGGTGGACGGCGTCCGGGAGCCCTACACCCCGGAGAAGCTGGACCGGATGTACGCCTATCTGGAGGGCTGCGGGGAGCTGTACTGGATCGAGGCGGCGGAGGACGGCCTCTGGCGGCCCATCGGGGACGTGACCTTCTGGCGGGACGACATGCCCATCGTCATTGGGGACCGGCAATACCGGGGCCGGGGAATCGGACGCCAGGTGATTGCCGCCCTGGTCCGCCGGGGACAGAGCCTGGGCTATGACTGGCTGCGGGTGCGGGAGATCTACGACTGCAACGCCGCCTCCCGCCGCTGCTTCGAGGCCGCGGGCTTCCGGGCCTATGAGAAGACCCACAAGGGCAGCCGCTATGAGCTGCTGCTATAACTGCTGCAAGGAGATCGAAACCATGCACTATTTGGACTACGCCGCCACTGCCCCGGTGCCCCGGGCGGTGGCCGAGGCTATAACTGAGGTCCTCACCCAGGGCTGGGGCAACCCCTCCTCCCAGTACGGCCCGGGCCGGGAGGCCAGGACTCGGCTGGAGCGGGACCGCGGGACCGTGGCCGGGGCGCTGGGCTGCAAGCCGGAGCAGCTCTTTTTCACCTCCTGCGGCACCGAGGGGGACAACTGGGCCATCCGGGCCGCCCTGCGGCAGAACCGGCGGGTGGGAAAGCACATCGTCGCCACCGCCGTGGAGCACAGCGCCGTGCTCCAGTGTCTGAAGGCCCTGGAGCAGGAGGGGTTCCGCGTCACTTACCTGAGGCCCGACGGCCAGGGCCGGATCACCGCCGCCCAGGTGGCGGAGGCCCTCCGGGAGGACACGGCCCTGGTGAGCATGATGCTGGTGAACAACGAGACCGGCGTCCGCTTCCCGGTGGAGGAGGTGGCCGCCCTGCTGCGGGACCGGCCCACCCTGCTGCACACCGACGCGGTCCAGGGCTTTCTGGAGGTCCCCTTTACGGCAAAGAGCCTGGGGGCCGACTACGTCGCCCTCTCCGCCCACAAGATCGGCGGACCCAAGGGCATCGGCGCCCTGTACATCGGCGGGAAGGCCAAAAATCCCCAGCCCCTGCTCTACGGCGGCGGGCAGGAGAGCGGCCTGCGCCCCGGCACCGAAGCCACGGCCCAGGCCGCGGGCTTCGCCAGGGCGGTGGAGCTGCGCACGGCCCGGCTGGAGGAGGTCCAGGCCCACCTGGCCCGTCTGAAAGCCTGCGCCATGGAGCAGCTGGCCGCCATTCCCGACCTGCGGTTCATCGGGGACGGCCAGGCCCCCCACATCCTCTGTCTCTCCCTCCCCGGCTACCCCAGCGGCAACATCGTAACGGAGCTGGACAGCCAGGGCATCTGCGTCTCCGCCGGCTCCGCCTGCCACAAGGGGAAGGCCAGCCATGTGCTCGCCGCCATGGGCCTGGATAAGCGCACCGCCGCCGGCGCTGTGCGGGTGAGCTTCGGGCCGGAGACCACCCAGGCGGATATCGACGCCCTGTGCGCCGCCCTGGCGGACCACCGGGCCAGGCGCTTCCCCATGCTGTAGCCCCCGCGCCTATTCACAAGACTTTGAAAGGAGCTGCCGTCATGCTGTCCTCCCTGCGGCAGGAGCCGGGCTTCTACCGGAGACTGTGGAAGCTCACCCTGCCCATCGTTCTGCAAAATCTCATCACCCCCTCACTGGGCTTTGCCGACACCTTCATGGTGGGGCTGCTGGGCAACGCGGAGATGGCCGCCGTCACCGCCGCCAACGTGCCCATTTTCATCACCCAGTGTATGATCTTCGGCTTCCAGAGCGGCATGGCCGTGCTGGTCAGCCAGTACTGGGGGAAGTCCGACACAGACAACATCAGCCGCTGCACCGGCGTGGCCCTCTACGCCGTCACCGCCGTGTCCACCCTGGTGGCCCTGACCACCTTCTTCTTCCCCACCCAGGTGCTGCGGCTCATCACCCCCAACGAGGACCTGGTGGCCCTGGGCACGTCCTATATCCAGATCGTGGGCTTCTCCTACATCTTCAACGGCATCAGCAGCATCTACGCCGGGGTCCAGCGCAGCACCGAGTACCCCGCCTTCGGCACCATCCTCTTTGCCGTGTCCATGTGCGTGAACACCTTCCTCAACTATGTGCTGATCTTCGGCCGGCTGGGGGCCCCCGCCATGGGCGTCACCGGCGCGGCGGTGGCCACCCTCACCTCCCGGGTCGTGGAGTTCATCATCGCGGTGGTCTTTGCCCTGGTCAACAAGCGCCTGCCCCTGCACTGGGGCTGCCTGTTCCGGCCCAACCGGGGCATCTTCCGCAGCTTCATCAAGTACTCCACCCCCGTGATCTGCAACGAGACCATGTGGAGCCTGGGCACCTCCATGCTCACCGTCATCATGGGCCACATGGCAAACAGCCAGGACATGCTGGCGGCCTACTCCCTGGTGGGCAACGTGGATAAACTGTCCACCGTGGTCTGCTTCGGCGTGGCGGCCTCCGCCGCCGTCATCGTGGGCAAGGAGATCGGCATGGGCCGGTCCAAAGAGCGGGTCTACTCCGTGGGCTGGACGCTGCTGCTGGCGTCCATGCTCATCGGCGCGGGTGTCATGGCGGTGCTGCTGATCCTGCTGCCCACCTTCTTCCGGCCTGTGCTGTACCCCCTGTTCAAGCTGACCCCCGGGGCCACGGAGGCCGCCACCTGCATGGCTATCTACTACGCCCTGTTCCTGCCCATGCGGGCCTTCGACATCACCAACATCACCGGCGTGCTCCGGGCGGGCGGCGACGCCAAGGTGGCCTCCGTCATCGACCTGAGCCCCCTGTGGCTGGGCTCCATCCCCCTGATGGCCCTCACCGGCCTGGTGTTCCAGGCCCCCATCCCGGTGGTGTGCCTGGCCATGCAGGTGGAAAACATCTGCAAATGCCCCCTGGGCCTGATCCGCTTCCGCAGCAGGAGGTGGATCAACGACGTTACAAGGTCCATCGACTGACGCTGGAGAGGAGGGTCCGCCATGTCATTTTTCCGCTGTCCCCTATGCGCCCGGCCCCTGACGGAGACCGGCAGCGGCCTGGGCTGCGACGCCGGCCACCGCTTTGACCGGGCCAGGGAGGGCTATGTCCACCTCCTGCCCGTGGGGCAGAAGCACTCCAAGGCCCCCGGCGACGACAAGGGCATGGTGGCCGCCCGCCGGGCCTTTCTGGACCGGGGGTACTACGCCCCCCTAAAGGACGCCCTGTGCGCCCTGGCGGCGGAACTGACCGGCCCCGCCCCGGCGGTGCTGGACGCAGGCTGCGGCGAGGGCTACTACACCGCCGCCGTCCACGCCGCCCTTCTGGCCGCCGGGAAGGCCCCGGAGACGGCGGGCATCGACATCTCCAAATTCTCCCTGCAAAAGGCGGCCAGGCGCTGCCGGGAGGCGGAGTTCGCCGTGGCCTCCGCCTACCGCCTGCCGGTGGAGGATGGGAGAGCGGACCTGCTGCTGAACGTGTTCTCCCCCCTGGCCATCGACGAGTTCCGGCGGGTGCTGCGGCCCGGGGGCTTCTACCTCTACGTGGTCCCGGCGGCCATGCACCTGTGGGAGCTGAAGCAGGTGCTCTACGACGCGCCCTACCCCAACGAGGAGCGCACCGACCTCTACCCCGGCTTCGCCCTGGACCGGGTGGTCCCGGTGGCGTACACCATCCGCCTCCCGGACCAGGGGGATATCCAGGCTCTCTTCGGCATGACGCCTTACGCCTGGAAGACGCCCCGGTCGGGGAAGGACCGGCTGGCGGCCCTGACCGCGCTCACCTGCCGGGTGGATTTCCGGATTCTGGTGTTCCGGCGGGAGGACTGAGGCCCGCTGCCGGCTCCCAAAATTTGCAAAAAATAATATCCCCCCACCCGGCTTGTGGGGTCTTTTGGGGGATGCTATGATAGGGATGCTCCAAAAAGCCGGCGGCCCCTGTCCGCCGGGCACAGAAAAACACACGAGAGAGGACTCCTATCATGCGCAAGATCAAACAGCTTCTCTGCCTGCTGCTGGCGGGCGCTCTGGTCCTGGGTCTGGCCGCCTGCGGCCAGACGGACGGCGGCAGCGCCGGCGGCGGCTCCACCCTGGTGTACGCCTCCGGGGACTACACCCGCATCAACCCCGCCATGGACGAGCATGGCGAGATCAACATTCTGCTCTTCAACGGCCTCACCGCCCACGACGGCGACAACCAGGTGGTCCCCGGCCTGGCCAAAAGCTGGGAGTATGACGCGGACACCTATACCTACACCTTCCATCTGGAGGAGAACGTGACCTGGCACGACGGTGAGCCCTTCACCGCCGAGGACGTGAAGTTCACCATCGAGGCCATCATGGACCCGGAGAACGGCTCGGAGAACGCCCCCAACTACGAGGACGTGGAGGAGATCACCGTCATCGACGACCACACGGTCTCCTTCCGGCTGGCCGCCCCCAACGTGGCCTTTTTGGACTACATGACCATGGCGGTGCTGCCCAAGCACCTGCTGGAGGGGGAGGACATGCAGACCTCCGACTTCTTCCGCTCCCCTGTGGGCACCGGCCCCTACAAGCTGGCCGCCTGGGACGAGGGCCAGGCCATCACCCTGGAGAAGAACGCGGACTACTTCAAGGGCGCGGCCAACATCGACCGCATCATCTTCAAGATCGTCCCCGACGACAACGCCAAGGCCATGCAGATGCAGACCGGCGAGCTGGACCTGGCCCTGCTGACCCCCAAGGACGCCCGGAACTTTGAGGGCAAAGAGGGCTACACCGTCTACGACATGAAGACCTCCGACTACCGGGGCATCCTCTTCAACTTCTGGAACCCCTACTGGACGGAGAACCGGGACCTGATCCCCGCCGTCTGCTGCGCCCTGGACCGGCAGGCCATCCTGGACACCGTGGTCCTGGGCCGGGGCATCGTGGCCTACGGCCCCCTCCAGCGGAACATCTACAACAACGAGGACGTGGAGCGCTACGACTACGACCCCGACCGGGCCAGGAGCATCCTGGAGGACGCCGGGTGCGTCATGGGCGAAAACGGCTTCTATGAGCGCGGCGGCCAGGAGGTGGGCTTCGTCATCAGCGTGGGCGCCGGCGACCAGGTCCGCCTGGACATCGCCCAGGCCGCGGCCCAGCAGCTGCGGGAGGTCGGCGTCAACTGCACCGTGGAGGTCCCCGAGAAGGTGGACTGGGGCGGACAGATGGCCTACCTCATCGGCTGGGGCAGCCCCTTTGACGCCGACGACCACACCTACAAGGTCTTTGGCACCGACAAGGGCGCCAACTACTCCGGCTACTCCAACGCCCTGGTGGACCAGTACCTGACCGAGGCCCGGCAGACCGACGACCCCGACCGGCGGGCCGAGGCCTATGACAGGTTCCAGGAGGCCCTGGCGGACGACCCCGCCTACGCCTTCATCTGCTACATCGACGCGGACTATGTGGCCTCCTCCCGAATCCAGGGCATCGACCCGGATACGGTCATGGGCCACCACGGCGTGGGTATCTTCTGGAACGTGACGGACTGGACCATCGCGGACTGACGCCCGCGCTCTTTGATTAGAAATTTATACACGGTAAGGGGCTGGCGATCAGTCCCTTATCGTGATGTCAGAGGCTTTGCTATGGAAGACCTTCTTACAATCGAACATCTCTCCGTCAGCTTCGACACCCCCCGGGGGGAGCTGGAGGCGGTGCGGGACGTGTCCCTCTCCCTCCGCCCGGGGGAGGTCCTGGCCATCGTGGGGGAGTCCGGCTGCGGCAAGAGCGTGCTGTGCAGGGCCGTCATGAAGCTGCTGCCCCGCTCCGCCCGGATCAAGGGCGGGACCATCCGGGCAGACGGCGCGGACATCACCCGCTGTTCCCAGCGGGACATGGAGAAGCTCCGGGGCAGGCTCTTCTCCATGGTGTTCCAGGACCCTATGACCGCCCTGGACCCCACCATGTCCGTCGGGGACCAGATCGCCGAGGCCGTCCGGGTCCACAGCCCCCGGCTGCCCCGGGACGGGGTGCGCCGCCGGGTCCTCCAGCTCATGGAGCTGGTGGGCATCAGCCAGCCGGAGCAGCGGTATGCGCTGTACCCCTACAACTTCTCCGGCGGGATGCGCCAGCGGGCGGTCATGGCCATCGCCCTGGCCTCCGACCCCAAGATCCTCCTGGCGGACGAGCCTACCACCGCCCTGGACGTGACCATCCAGGCCCAGATTCTGGACCTGCTGCGCCGAATCCAGGCGGAGCTTGGCACCGCCACGGTCCTGGTTTCCCACGACCTGGGGGTGGTGGCCCGGTGCGCCGACCGGGTGGCGGTGATGTACGCCGGCAGAATCGTGGAGGTGGGCACGGCGGAGGACATCTTCTACGACCCCCGCCACCCCTACACCTGGGGCCTCATGCGCTCCCTGCCCGCCTACGCCAGGCGGGGGGAGCCCCTGTACACCATCCCCGGTATGCCGCCGGTGCTCGTCGCTCCGCCGCCGGGGGACGCCTTCGCCTGCCGCAACGAGTACGCCCTGGCCATCGACTATGAGGAGGCGCCCCCCATGTTCCGCGTCTCCGACACCCACTATGCCGCCACCTGGCTGCTGGACCCCCGTGCCCCGAAGATCCAGCCGCCCATCGGAGGGAACCGCCATGGATGAGCTGCTTTTGGACGTGCAGGGCCTCAGCCACCACTTCCGGCTGAGCCGGACCGCCGTGGTCCGGGCGGTGGACAACGTCTCCTTCGGCCTGCGCCGGGGGGAGATCCTGGGGCTGGTGGGGGAGTCCGGCTCCGGGAAGTCCACCGTGGCAAAATGCGTCATGAACGTGTACCGGCCCACCGCCGGGAAGATCTTCTACCGCGGCATCGACGTGTGCGACCCCCGGCAGTTTCGGGAAAACCGGGCCATGCTCCAGCGGACGAGGCAGGTGATCTTTCAGGATTCCACCTCCAGCCTGGACCAGCGGATGCGGGTGGCGGACATCATCGCCGAGCCCATGGAGATCCACCGCGTCATGCCGCCCCGGGGCACCCTCCGGGCGGAGGCGGCCTATCAGCTCCGCTACGTGGGGCTGGACGAAAGCTGCCTGGACAAGTACCCGCCGGAGCTGTCCGGCGGGATGCGCCAGCGGGTGGCCATCGCCCGGGCCCTGACCATGGAGCCGGAGCTGCTGGTGGCGGACGAGCCCATCGCCTCCCTGGACGTGTCCATCCAGGCCCAGATCATCAACCTGCTGGCCCACTGCAACCGGGAGCACAACTGCTCCATCCTGTTCATTGCCCACGACCTGGCGGTGGTGCGCTACCTCTGCCGCCGGGTGGGTGTCATGTACCGGGGCAGGCTGGTGGAGCTGGCCCCCACGGAGGAGCTGTTCGATCATCCCCTCCACCCCTACACCCAGGCGCTGCTGTCCGCCATTCCCATCCCGGACCCCCGGCTGGAGCGGGCTAGGGTCCTGCGGGAGTTTGACGAGGCCCAGTTCTGCCGGGACGGCGTCCTGACGGAGGTCTCACCCGGCCACCTGGTCCTGAGAGGAGGCGTCTCATGAAGCGCAAAGCGCCGCTGCTCTACTACGGGCAGAAGCTGCTAGTCTTTCTTGCCAGCGTGCTGGTCCTGTCCCTGGCGGTGTTTTACATCGCCCGGCTGGCCCCCGGCGACCCCCTGGTCTCCTACTACGGCGACCGGGTGGAGAAGATGTCCCCGGAGGAGCGGGCCTGGGCGGAGGAGAAGCTGGGACTGGACGCGCCCATCCACGTCCAGTACCTGCGCTGGCTGGAAAACGCCGTCCACGGGAACTTCGGCATCTCCTTCAAATACAAGCGGGACGTGCTCTCGGTCATCGGCGGGCGGCTGGGCAACACTCTGATTCTGGGTGGGACCGGCTTCGTCCTCATTTTCGCCGGGGCGCTGCTGCTGGGCGTGCTGTGCGCCTGGCACGAGGACCGGTGGCTGGACCGGGTGCTCTGCAAGGCCGGCACCGTCCTCAGCTGCATTCCGGAGTTCTGGCTGTCCCTGGTGCTGATCCTGATTTTTGCCATCCAGCTCCGGTGGCTGCCCAGCTCAGGGGCCTACTCCATCGGCCGGAGCCGGGACCTGGCCGACCGGGCGGCGCACCTGGTCCTGCCCCTGGCCGTCACGGTCATGGGCCACCTGTGGTACTACGCCTACATGATCCGCAACAAGCTCCTGGAGGAGGTGCGCGCGGACTACGTGCTCCTGGCCCGGTCCAAGGGCCTGGGCAAGCGCAAGATCCTCTTCGGCCACTGTCTGCGGAACATCGTCCCCGCCTATCTCAGCCTCATGGCCATCTCCGTGCCCCACATCCTGGGGGGCACCTACATCGTGGAGACGGTCTTTTCCTATCCCGGCATCGGGACCCTCTCCTATGAGAGCGCCCGGTATCAGGACTACAACCTGCTCATGGTCCTGTGCATTTTCTCCGGTATCGTGGTGATCCTCTTCAACATCCTGGCCCAGATCATCAACGAGCGCATCGACCCCCGGATCCGGGAAAATGAGCCGCCGGAGGACACGGAGGTGGCGGAGCATGGATGAGCGCTTCACTCTGACGGGGCCCCGTCCCCTGCCGCCCTCCGCCGCCCCCGGGCCCAGCAGGCCCCAGGGCAGGCCGGCGGCGTCCATGGCCGTGCTGGCGGTGATCCTGCTGGGCTGTCTGCTGTGCGGGCTGTTCATCCCCAGGGACCCCACCTATATGGACCTCTATCACGCCGGCCTTCCCCCCTGCCGGGAGTTCTGGTTCGGGACGGACACCATGGGCCGGGACATCTTCTCCATGATCTGGTACGGGGGGCGCATCTCCCTGACCATCGGCTTTCTGTCCACGGCCATCTCCACGGTCATCGCCATCGCCGTGGGCGCGGCCAGCGGCTTGGCCCCCCGGTGGCTGGACGAGCTTCTTATGCGCGCGACGGAGATCTTCCTCAGCATCCCCAGCCTGCTGCTGATCGTCCTGATCCAGGCCATCCTGGGAAAGGCCAATGTGCTGAGCATCTCCCTGGTCATCGGCCTCACCAGCTGGACCTCCATCGCCAAGGTGGTGCGCACGGAGGTGCGCCAGATTCGAAACAGCGAGTACGTAGTGGCCGCCCGGTGCATGGGGGCCGGCTTCCACCGGATCCTGTGGCGGCACCTGACGCCCAACTTCATCTCCTCCATCATGTTCATGGTGGTCATGAACATCCGCAGCGCCATCAGCGCCGAGTCCACCCTCAGCTTCATGGGCATCGGCCTGCCTCTGGAGGTGATCTCCTGGGGCAGTATGCTGAGCCTTGCGGAGAAGGCGCTGTCCTCCGGGGCCTGGTGGATCATCCTGATCCCCGGCGCGTTCCTGGTGGTGACGCTGCTGTGCGTGACCAACATCGGCAATTACCTCCGGACCCGGTCCAGCCGGAGGGAGAGCAACCTGTAGCGGCAAAAGGCAAGGCCCCGGCGCAATGCGCCGGGGCCTTGCCGCGTCCGCCTACACCGCCTGCTCCGCAGGGGCCGGGGCGCGCTTTTTGGGGATCTGGATGGTGATGGTGATAGCCTCGTCGCTCTCCTGCTTGCGGTACTGGGCGTCCACCCCCGCCCGGCGGATGGTCTCCATCCCCCGGGTAACGCTGTTGAGGAACAATCGCACGTCCTTGATGATGTACTTGGGCACGGACCGCTGCGGCGCACGCTGGCGCTGGGCCAGCAGGCCCTCCACGTACCGCTCCGCCTCCGCCACGTTCATCTGCCGCCGGCCCATCTGGTCCAGGGCGCTCAGCCGCTCCTCCTCCCCCTCCAGGCGCAGCAGCGCCCGGGCGTGGCGCTCCGTCAGGCCGTACTGCCGCAGCTTCCGGCAGCAGTCGGGGCTCAGCCGCAGCAGCCGCAGCTTGTTGGCCACCGCCGACTGGCTGCGGCCCAGCCGCCGGGCGGCCTCCTCCTGGCTCAGGCCGTAGGTGGTGATGAGCTGGGAGATGGCGGCGGCCTCCTCCAGGTAGTGGAGGTCGCACCGCTGGAGATTTTCCACCAGGGCCAGCAGGGCGCTGTCCTGGTCCGACACCCGCACCAAAATGCAGGGCACATGGCTCAGTCCCGCCAGCCCCGCGGCCCGGAGCCGCCGCTCCCCAGCCACCAGCACATAGCCCGACGCCGTGCGCTGGACGCTGAGGGGCTGGAGCACCCCGTGCTGGCGGATGGACTGGGCCAGCTCCCCCAGGGCCTGGGGGTCAAAGTGGCGGCGGGGCTGCTGGGG
>DBFJQM010000007.1:0-52616 GCA_048404665.1 Candidatus Pelethomonas sp. | reverse complement strand
GGCCTGGGGGGATTCCTGGGAGCTGCCGCCGGTGAAGGCGGGGTTCTGGTTCATGGCCCACGACGGCGGCGGGGCGTACCGCTTCTGCGCCACGGCGGACGACACCCTGTACGGCTTGGGACCGAATGAGGAGGCGGCGGAGGAGCTCCTCTCCTGGAGCGCCTCGGACGTAAGCTCCCTGGGGCTGGAGTTCTGCGCGTTCCTCTCTGACGGGCGGCTGGCCGTCCTGGTCCGGTCCCAGAACAAAAGCGGGCTCTACTACCGCCTGGGCCTCCTGACGGAGACGGACGCCGCCTCCGCGCCGGAGCGGGTGGTGCTGACCTACGCCGCCGACGGCATGAACGACGACGACTGGGCACGGATCAACGACTTCAACACCTCCCAGTCCAAGTACCGCATCGAGGCCACGGACTACCGGGCCCTGGGGGATTACGAAAACGACGACTGGTCCGGCTATAAGCTGCTGGTCACGGAGATAGTCACCGGGCGCATCCCGGATATCATCGACGTCCGGGACCTGCCCTGGCGCCAGTTTGCCGCCAAGGGGATGCTGGAGGACCTGTGGCCCTACATCGACAGCGACCCGGAGCTGGGCCGGGACCGGCTCATGACCCACGTGCTGGACTGCGCCAGTGTGGACGGGAAGCTGTACAGCGTCTTCAGTCAATTTGCTATCACTACAGAGGTCGGACTCACAGAGACGGTGGGGGACCGGATGAGCTGGACCATGGAGGACCTGGAGAGCGTCATGGACAGCATGCCGGAGCGCCCCGCCGTTTTTGACGCTACCATGTCACAGCAGAACTGCCTGCTCCATTTCCTGCGGTACAATTTGGGACAGTACGTGGACTGGTCCACAGGCACCTGCTATTTTGACCGGCCGGAGTTCAGGGACGCGCTGGAGCTCTGCAAGGGCTGCGTGAGGAAAGCTTCGTTTGCCGCTACAGCCAGTGTGCCTGGCCGCCTTCAGTCCGGGCAGCAGCTGCTGCTTGATACCCAGCTGTCCAACTTTTATGACGTGCAGTTCATAAAGCTGATGTTTGGCTCCCAGGACATCTCCTTTGTGGGCTTCCCCACGGAGGCCGGCAGTGTGGGCAGCCAGTTCGCGGTCAACAGCACCAGCCTGGCCATCTCCTCCACATGCGCCGACAAGGAGGGGGCGTGGGCCTTTGTCCGCCAGCTGCTGCTGCCGGGGGGCTCCGTTGTGATAATCGACGAGTACGACGCCCTGTTCAAGGAACCAGCCTGGTTCCCGGTCAATCAGGCCGACTTCGAGGAGAAGGCCGCTAAACAGATGAGAGCAGGCTTTTCTGTGAATTATACGGGCTACGGGCTGGAAAACGTTATCCTCGGTCCCGCCACCCAGGAGGAGTACGATCAGCTCATGGCGCTGTATGAGGCGGTGGAGGGTTTTGCGGAGACCGACTACAACATCCGCACCATCGTGGACTCCCAGGCCGCGGTGTACTTCGCCGGGGACGCCACGTTGGACGAGACGGTGCGCAGCATCCAGAGCCGCGCCGAGCTGTACGTGAATGAGCAGAAGTGACGGCTATTGCCCCGCGCCGGGGAGGTCGTGGAAAACGTCCGGCGCCGGCTCGTCCCAGGGGGCCGGCAGGACCGCGTCGGGGAGGATGGTCTCAAAGAAGGCGTAGGTCACGGGGTCGTATGCCGCCAGCTCCTCCCGGGTGTTGACGGGGCAGCGGGTGCCGTCGGTCCAGTCGGGGGCCTCCGACATCACGTTGAACCAAACGGTACACATGGTGGCAAAGAACTCGTCCTCGTTGGAGATGGCATAGGTGTTGGGCCACAGGCCCTGGTCCAGGGCATTGCGGTAGGCCGCGCGAAAGGCCTCGGCCAGGGTCTGGTCGGCCTGGGTGTCCATGCCCACCAGCTTGATGCAGTGGCCGAACTCGTGGATCAGGACATTTTCATCCCTGTAGGCGGTGTTCAGGGCCGGGTCCTCCGTCTCGTCCCGGGTCCGCAGGATATTGCGCTCCGCGATGGAGGATACGCCGCCGTTCCACGTGTCCCCGCCGTAGCCCTCCACGTCGTACATGTCCAGGCGGAAGCCGTATCTGTGCTCAGGGAGAAAATAGACGTTCTGGTGGGGGCTGTAGACCGCCAGGGAACAGCCGAAGTCCCGCATGGTCTCGGCGATGCCGGTGCCGGCCTTGCCCAGCTCAATGTCCACCTGCCGGGCGGCCATCACCAGGGAGTCGTAGGCCACGGTGTCGTCGGCCTTGACGGCGATGCCGGTCTCCGAGGTCACGAACTGGGTGTAGTAGTCCACCTGGGGGATGCCGGTGTACACGGCGTCCTTGGCAGGGCGGCCCTGGTCGTCGGTGATGGCGCTGCCCGCGACCTCCAGGGTCAGCCCCTCCGGGGCGATCTCCGCCAGCTTGTCCTGGTCCACCCAAAAGATGCGGAAGCTGGACATGTGCAGGTCCTCGTCCAGCCGGTCCATGCACCGGGCCGCGCCGAGGGCCACGGCGCTGTTGCGCCGGTCAAAGTAGAGGCTGTCCGTGGAGCCGCTGGCAAGGGCCTCCTTGGTCAGCGCGACGGTCTTGTCCCCGTTGCGGAGGACGAAGTTGGAGAAGTTGATGGCCTGGGTCGCGTCCACGTACCGGTCCCAATAGATCTCCAGGAAGGGCTCCTCGGTCAGCAGCCGGATCTTTACGATCTGGGGCCCGTCGTACCGCGCGTCCAGGGGGACGCTGCCGTCAGTGCTGTCCACGGCGATGACCTCCGGGCCCCTGTTGGCCCACAGATACGCTCCGACGCCCACCGCAGCCGCCAGCAGGGCGGCGCATACCACGAGCAGGAGCAAACGCTTTTTTCCCTTCATGGTGATCCTCTCCTTCATTTTTGCGTTGGAGGGGCGCGTGCCCCTCTCCCGGTTACAATACGAAAAATCGCGCCGCCGGGCAATGCCGCGGGGCTAAATTGTCACGGTTTTTGTCGATATCGTCCCCCGAATAAGCCCTGTGGGTGGCCGCGCCATGAGGGATTCGCTTTCCTGCGGGAAAGCCACGGCGGTTGCGAGGCGCCCCCGGCGCCTCGCCAAGAGCCGCCTTTCGAATCCCTCATGGCGAAAAAAGAAGTGCCATCCATAGGATGGCACTTCTTTTTTGGCACGCCATGAGGGATTCGAACCCCCGGCCTTCTGGTCCGTAGCCAGACGCTCTATCCAGCTGAGCTAATGGCGCGTGTCCTCTCAGACAGCTCCCTTATGATAGCACGGCGGGAGCGAAAAAGCAATACATAATTTGCATTTTCCTGAAAATTTTGTCCGGCCCGCCGCTGGTCCGCCGCCCCGAAAACCAGGACGTTTTCGGCAGAGAGGTCCCTCCGCCGGGACAAAATCCGGTCCCGCTGGCGATGATTTCCGCTGCTGTTGGGCATAATACGAATAAATGCACAAATGCTGGCATAAATATACGATGGATTTTTGCTGAAATGTACAATCGAATTTCCGTAAAACTTCCAATGTTATTTTGAAAAATGAGGTACACTAAGATCGTACAAGGGGCCGTGCTGTCTATGCGCGCGGATGGGGCGGCCGGATCAAAATAAAGTGTGGATCAGTAATTGGAGGTATTATGAAAGGTATTTGTGTAAGAAGCGAGATCAAGCCCCTGAAGAAGGTGCTGCTGCACCGCCCCGGCAAGGAGCTGCTGAACTTGACTCCTGACCGGCTGCCTGAGCTGCTGTTCGATGATATCCCCTTCCTGAAGGTCGCGCAGCAGGAGCACGACGCCTTCGCCCAGATCCTGCGGGACAACGGCACCGAGGTCGTGTACCTGGAGGACCTGATGACCGAGGTGCTCAAGCTGCACCCCGAGGTGCTCAAGCCCTTCCTGTACCAGTGGCTGGAGGAGGGCAACATCAAGACCCGCAAGTGGCAGGACAAGCTGTACGACCACCTGACCGAGAACTTCTCCGGCAAGGACCTGGTGGAGAAGACCATGGAGGGCATCACCATGCGGGAGATGGGCAACGTCTCCGCCTACTCCCTCCAGGATATGATCGCGCCCCCCGACGACCTGGTGGTGGACCCCATGCCCAACCTGTACTTCACCCGGGACCCCTTCGCCTCTGTGGGCACCGGCGTGACCCTGCACCGGATGCGCTTCCCCACCCGCTGCCGCGAGACCATC
This sequence comes from Candidatus Pelethomonas sp., assembly GCA_048404665.1. Lineage (GTDB taxonomy): Bacteria > Bacillota > Clostridia > Oscillospirales > Oscillospiraceae > Pelethomonas. Next base: position 48,456 of record DBFJQM010000007.1, on the reverse strand, counting down.
TACGCCGACTATATCTTCCGGTATCACCCCGACTTTGAGGGCCTGGTCACCCGGTACTGCGACCGGGACAGCCACCGGAACATCGAGGGCGGCGACGTGCTGAACCTGACCGAGGACACCCTGGCCATCGGCATCTCCCAGCGCACCTCCCCCGACGGCATCGAGGAGGTGGCCCGGAACCTGTTCAAGGACCCCAACGCCAGGATCCGCACCATTCTGGCCTTCGACATCCCCAGCTGCCGCGCCTTCATGCACCTGGACACCGTGTTCACCCAGATCGACGTGGACAAGTACACCATCCATCCCGCCATCATCGGGCCGCTGACGGTCTATGAGATCACCCCGGGCAAGAACGACCCCACCGACCTGTGCATCAGACGCATCGACTCCGACCTGAAGACCATCCTGGAGAAGTACACCCATGTGGACAACGTGGAGCTCATCAACTGCGGCGGCGACGACCTGATCGCGGCGGCCCGCGAGCAGTGGAACGACGGCTCCAACACCCTGTGCATCGCCCCCGGCAAGATCGTGGTCTACCAGAGAAACGACGTTACCAACGCCATCCTGCGCGACCGGGGCATCAACGTTCTGGAGATGCCCTCCGCCGAGCTGTCCCGGGGCCGCGGCGGTCCCCGCTGCATGTCCATGCCCATCATCCGCGCGGAGTGAGCCTCCGGCGGACCGTGACCTGTTTGCGGCAGCCAATGGCTGTTTGCGATATTGCCCGACAATTATTCATTCTATCATTTATTCACTAGGAGGAAAACATTATGGGCGTCAATGTGAGAGGCAGAAGCTTCCTGACCCTGCTGGACTACACCCCTGAGGAGATCAACTACCTGCTGAACCTGGCCGCTGAGTTCAAGCGCATGAAGGCCAACGGCGTGGAGCACAAGTGGCTCACCGACAAGCAGGTGGTGCTGCTGTTTGAAAAGACCTCTACCCGCACCCGCTGCGCCTTTGAGGTGGGCGCCCGGGATCTGGGCATGGGAGTGACCTTCCTGGATCCCGGCTCTTCCCAGATGGGCAAGAAGGAGTCCCTGGCCGACACCGCCAAGGTGCTGGGCCGCATGTACGACGGCATTGAGTACCGCGGCTTCAAGCAGTCCGTGGTGGAGGACCTGGCCCGCTACTCCGGCGTCCCCGTCTGGAACGGCCTCACCGACGACTTCCATCCCACCCAGATGCTGGCGGACATCCTCACCGTCAAGGAGGAGTTCGGCGATGTGCGCGGCCGCAAGCTGACCTTCTTCGGCGACGCCCGCAACAACGTGGCCAACTCCCTGATGGTGGTCTGCGCCAAGCTGGGGATGCACTTCTGCGCCTGCGGCCCCAAGGAGCTGATGCCCAAGGCTGAGCTGGTGGAGAAGTGCCAGGCCGTGGCCGCCGAGACCGGCGCCGTGCTGGAGTTCACCTCCGACGTGGCCCAGGGCGCCAAGGACTGCGACGTGCTGTACACCGACATCTGGGTCTCCATGGGCGAGCCCGACAGCGTCTGGGAGCAGCGCATCAAGCTTCTGCTGCCCTACCAGGTCAACCAGAAGGTCATGGATATGGCCAAGCCCACCGCCATCTTCATGCACTGCCTGCCCTCCTTCCACGACAGAGACACCACCATCGGCGAGGACATCTACCAGAAGTACGGCCTGGAGGCCATGGAGGTCACCGACGACGTGTTCCTGGGCAAGCACGCCCGCCAGTTCGACGAGGCCGAGAACCGCATGCACACCATCAAGGCTGTCATGTACGCGACGTTGAAGTGAGCGCCATGGCAGAGAGAATTGTAGTGGCATTGGGCGGCAACGCCCTCGGCAAGACGCCGGAAGAGCAGCTGGCTCTGGTCAAAAACACAGCGAAGCCCATCGTGGACCTGGTGGAGAAGGGCTACGAGGTCATCATCGGCCACGGCAACGGCCCCCAGGTGGGCATGATCAACCTGGCCATGGAGTTCTCCGCCAACAAGGGCGGCAATACCCCCTTCATGCCCTTCCCCGAGTGCGGGGCCATGACCCAGGGGTATATCGGCTATCACCTCCAGCAGGCCATCCAGGAGGAGCTGGCCGCCCGGGGCATCCACAAGGAGTGCGCCACTGTGGTCACCCAGGTGGTGGTGGACGAGAAGGACCCCGGCTTCCAGAACCCCACCAAGCCTGTGGGCAGCTTCTACACCAAGGAGGAGGCGGAGAAGATCGCCGCCGAGAAGGGCTTCACCTTCGTGGAGGACGCGGGCCGCGGCTACCGCCGCGTGGTGCCCTCCCCCATCCCCAAGCGCATCGTTGAGCGCCGGGTGGTGGAGCAGCTGGTGGAGGCCGGCGACATCGTCATCACCGTCGGCGGCGGCGGCATCCCCGTGGTGGAGACCGAGCAGGGCCTCAAGGGCGTGGCCGCGGTCATCGACAAGGACCGTGCCAGCGCGCTGCTGGCCCAGGATATCAAGGCCGACCGCCTCATCATCCTCACCGCCGTGGACCGTGTCTGCGTCAACTTCAACAAGCCGGACCAGCGGGAGCTGCCCTCCATGAACCTGGCGGAGGCTGAGAAGTATATCGGGGAGAAGCAGTTCGCCCCCGGCAGCATGCTGCCCAAGGTCCAGTCCTGCATGGAGTTCGTCGCCAACAGCGCAACCGGCGGCACCGCGCTCATCACCTCCCTGGCCCGTGCCGCGGAGGCCCTGGAGGGGAAGACCGGCACCGTCATCACCAAGTAATACTGTCCCACAACAACCAAACAGAGAGCGGAAAGAGAGGAGAAGACTATGGCTAACAACCCCGCCAAGAAAAAGGCGAAAAGATCCCTCAGCACCTTCGCGATCCTGCTCTGCGTGCTCCTGGTGGTGTCCATCGCCACCTGGATCGCCCAGGGCAGCACCTACACCGACGCCGAAACCGGCGAGGCAGTGGCGGTCACCGCCGCCAGCCTCAGCGACATCCTCATGGCTCCCATCGGCGGCTGGCACGACGCCGGCGACGTGATCGGCTTCGTCTTCGCCCTGGGCGTGTTCCTGTCCCTGCTGAGCGGCACCGGGGCTTTGGAGACCGGCATCCACGTGCTGGTGAAGAAGCTCCACGGCAAAGAAATGGTCCTGATCTGGATTTTGATGTTCCTGTTCTCCATCGGCGGTACCACCTACGGTATGGGCGAGGAGACAGTGGGCTTCTACATCCTGCTGGCAGCGACCATGATGGCCGCCGGATTCGACCCGATGGTGGGCGCGGCCACGGTTTTGCTGGGCGCAGGCTCCGGCGTGCTGGGCTCCACCATCAACCCCTTCGCCACCGGCGCGGCGGTGGACGCCGCCGCCGCGGTAGGTGTGCATGTGAACATGGGCGTTCTGTATGTGGAGGGCATCATCCTCTGGCTGGGCACCTATGTGATCTCCGCCCTGTTTGTCACCGGCTACGCAAAGAAGATCAAGGCGGGCAAGGGTTCCATCCTCACCGCCGAGCAGATCGCGGAGTGCAAGGCCGCCTACGGCGGCGCCGACGAGATCGACGACAACGTCCGTCTCTCCGGCAAGCAGAAGGTGGTCCTGGTGCTCTTCGCCCTGTCCTTCTTCGTCATGATCCTGGGCTTCATCCCCTGGGGCAGCCTCAGCGAGGGCATGTACAACGGTCTGGGCTGGTCCAGCGTGCTCACCGGCAACCAGCTGGGCGACTGGTGGTTTGACGACGCCGCCACCTGGTTCCTGCTGATGGGCATTATCATCGGCCTGATCGGCATCGAGGACAAGCGCAACTTCATGAAGTACGTGGTGAACGGCTTCGCGGACATGATCTCCGTCAACCTGGTCATCGCCCTGGCCCGCGCCACCACCGTCATCATGAGCGTCACCGGCCTGGGCTCCTGGATCGTGGAGGCCTCCGTTACGGCTCTGTCCTCCTCCGGCCTGCCCGCGGCGGTGTTCGGCTTCCTGGACTACCTGCTGCACGTGGGGCTGAGCTTCCTGGTGCCCTCCTCCTCCGGCCTGGCCGCGCTGTCCGCCCCCATCGTCTCCCCCATCGTGGCCGGCATGAGCTGGTCCGTGGAGACCTCCATCATGATCAACGTGGCCGCCAACGGCTTCGTCAACCTGTTCACCCCCACCTGTGGTTTCATCATGGGCGGCCTGGCCCTGGCCCGTGTGCCCTGGGAGACCTGGGTCAAGTGGGCCGGCAAGCTGCTGGCTGTGATCCTGGTGTTCGCCGGCGTGGTGCTGACCCTGGCGATGCTGTTCCTCAGCTGATTTTCTCTCGCATTTGCCCCGGGAATGTGGTATAATGGCCCCAGAGCGGCTGTTATACGGACATCGCCCTGCCGTTCCCCGGCTCCGGCGGAGCCGGGGGGACGGCTGCGGGGTGCCATTCCAGATTCCGTTACGGGTATTGACCGGTGATCGGCTGCATGTCCTGCGCATGCAGCCGATCTCTGGTATTGGGGCATTGCCAGGAGAAAGCGAGGTGCGCGAAAATGACCAGACCGGCCGAAATGCAGGACAGCTGGGTGTCCGCCGCCGATCCGGCGGTGATCTGTTCCTTTGACTACGAGGCCATCCAGGGCCCCACCAAGGCGCTGATCCACCAGGCGGCGCGGTTCCTGTACATCAAGCACGGGCGGGGGACCATCGAGATCGACGGCGTGGACTACGCCGTGGTGCCCAATACGCTGGTGGCCATCACCCCCTGGAAGATCTCCGAGATCACGGAGGTCACCGAGACCCTGCAGTTTATCAAGGTCGTATACGACTACGCCTTCATCAATTCCATCCTGAAAAGCATCCAGGGCTCGGAGGACGACAGCTCCGAGCTGCTGCGGTTTTTGTCCATGGAGCCGGCGGCGTACCTGGACTCCGTCCAGGCCCAGTATGTGGACGGCATCATGGAGCACCTGAAGGGGGAGCTGGGCCTGGAGTCCAGCCGCCTGGCCCACCCGGACAAGCCCATGGCCCAGCTCTACATCACCAGCAAGCTGGCGGAGCTGATGATCATGTACCGGCGGTACGTCATGTCCGCCCGGGGGGAGAAGGACCAGGGCAAAAACGTGTCCATGGAGAACACCGTCCTCAGCTACATCTACGCCCACTCGGCGGAGAAGCTGACCCTGGCCCGGGTGGCGGAGGCGTTTTTCATGTCGGAATCCGGCCTGTCCAAGCAGCTGGCGGAGAAAACGGGACAGACCTTCCCCAAGCTGCTCAACAGCATCCGCATCGACAAGGCCTCGGACTACCTCATCTACACGGACCTGAACCTGGACGAGATCGCCGTCCTGGTGGGCTTTGTGGACGCCTCCCATCTCTCCAAGCACTTTGTGTCCAAGGTGGGCATCACGCCCATGAACTACCGGAAAATATACAGCAAGGCCAAGAGCCGGTACAACCGCACCGACAAGAACGTGGCCTTCGCCGTGACGGACTATATCTTCAAAAACCACCAGGACGAGAAGCTCTCCGCCGGGCAGGTGGCCGCCCGCTTCGGCGTCTCCGTGCCGGAGATGAACCGGCTGCTGCTGTACTGCTCGGAGATGAACTTCGACACCCTGCTGAACTATGTGCGCATCAACAAGGCCTGCGAGCTGCTGGCCTCCACGGAGCTGCTGGTCATCGACGTGGCCATCGAGGTGGGCTACAGCAACATCAAGACCTTCAACATGAACTTCTACAAGCATAAGGAGATGACGCCCACGGAGTTCCGGGACCGGGTGACGCTGCAGAAGAGCGACGGCAGCGAAAGCGCGGGACGGAGGGGCGGAGGCCGCCGGGGCCGTCCGCCCAAAAGCGCCACCTAGGCGCCGCCGGAGGGCCGGAAGAAGACATGGTAGAATTGAATCGAAGGATCCCGGAGAGGGCCGCCGCCCTGCTCCGGACGCTCCACGGCTGCGGCGAATGCAGCGGCCGGGAGGAAAAGACCCGGGCGCTGCTGGAGGGCTTCCTCCGGGAGAACACCTCCCTGGAGCTCCACGGCTGCGGCCAGGGGTTTTACGCCGTCCGCCGGGGGACGGACCGGTCCCTGCCGGGGATCGTCCTGCGGGCGGACTATGACGCCCTGCCCCTGCCGGAGGGCGGCGCGGCCCATTTGTGCGGCCACGACGGCCACGCGGCCGCGCTGTGCGGCACAGCCCTGGCCCTGGAGACCATGGCGGTGAGGCGCAGCGTGTTCCTGCTGTTCCAGGGGGCGGAGGAGACAGGGGAGGGGGCCATGGGCTGCCTGTCCCTTTTTGACCGGGAGCGGGTGGCCGCCGTCTACGGGGCCCACAACCTGCCCGGCCTCCCCCTGGGGCAGGTCTATACCCGCCCCGGCACCTTCGCCTGCGCCTCTCAGGGGCTGACCCTGCGCCTGACAGGCAGCGCCGCCCACGCGGCCTACCCGGAGCTGGGGGCCTCCCCGGCCCAGGCCGTGGGGCGGCTGCTGTGCGAGCTGCCGGAGCTGGCGCCGGACCGCACCGGCGAGGACATCCGCCTGTGTACGGTCATCGGCGCCCAGGTGGGGGAGAAGGCCTTCGGCATGGCGGCCTCCAGGGCGGAGGTGTGGCTGACCCTGCGGGCGGAGCGGGACGAGACGCTGGCAGACGCCGTCCGGGCCGTGGCGGGCCGGGCGGAGGACCTGGCCCGGGAGGCGGGACTGACCTTTGCCCGGGAGGACCAGGACGTGTTCCCCGCCACCGTCAACGACCCCGCCTGCGCCCGGCGGGTGCTGGATGTCTGCGGCGGTAAGCTGCTGGAGCGGCCCATGCGCTGGAGCGAGGACTTCGGCCACTATCTGCGGCGCTGTCCCGGGGCCTTTTTCGGCATCGGGGCGGGGGAGACCTGCGCCCCTCTCCACAGCGACGGATACCGGTATCCGGAGGAGCTGCTGGAGCCGTCCATCCGGGCGTTTACCGCCCTGCTGGACGCCTGCTGCGGGGCGTGAGCCGCTGAACGCGGCGGGGACAGTCCCCGCCGGTACGAAAGAACGAAAGACGGAGGAGAAGCGAAACCATGAAAAAATTTATCGCGGAGGACTCTTTTTGGGAGCTGTTTCCGGAGGCCGCCATCGGCGTGCTGACCGTGACAGGCGTCCGGGAGGACGCGGTGCTGGACGAGGCCCAGGCCGCAGAGGTCAAGGCGCTGCTGGACGGGGCCAACCAGGCCGCCCGGCGCTTTCTTCCCAGCGAGGTCATCTCGGAGAACCCGGTGGTGGCCGTGTGGCGCAGGGCGTACCAGCGCTTCCCCACCAAAAAGGGCGCCCGGTGCTCCATCGAGGCCCTGCTCAAGCGGGTGCTCCACGGCAGCCCGGTGGGGACCATCGCCCCCTCTGTGGACATCACCAACGCGGTGTCCCTGAAGTACGCCTTCCCCATCGGCGTGGAGGACCTGGACGCCTTCTCCGGCGACCTGCGCCTGGGCACGGTGAAGGGGGGAGAGGACTTTTTCCCCATCGGCGGCGATAAGCCGGAGCCGCCGGTGCCCGGCGAGCTGGCCTACTACGACGACGCCGGCGTGGTCTGCCGCTGCTGGAACTGGCGGGACGGCCGGCGCACGGCAGTTCGGACGGAGACCGCCAGCGAGTTCATCGCCATGGAGTGCGTGGAGCCGGAGCGCGTCGGGGACCTGGAGCAGGCGGTGGAGGAGCTGGCCGCCCTGCTGAAGCAGTATCTGGGCGTCCAGGTGACCCACCGGCAGATCATCACCCGGGACCGCCGGGAGATGACCATTCAGGAACCCTAAGCTCCCCGCGGGGAAAAGAGAGAACGGGAAGGCGGAGAACAGGCGATGAATACGGAACGACAAACCGCGATTTTGGAGATCATCTCCCAGCAGACGGTGGAGACGCAGGAGCAGCTGATGCGGGCGCTGGAGCTGCGGGGCTTTTCCTGCGCCCAGGCTACCCTGTCCCGGGACATCAAAAAGCTGCATCTGGTGAAATCCTGCGGCGAGGCCGGGCGGTACCGATACGCCCTCCCCGGCCAGGACGCCGGGGAGGAGAACAGCCAGAAGATCCAGCGCATCGCCCGGGAGAGCGTGCTCTCCTTTGACTACGCGGGGAACATGCTGGTGATCCACACGCTGCTGGGGCTGGCGGACCCGGTGTGTACCCAGATGGAGCACGTCTGGGGCAAGCGGATCCTGGGCGGCGTGGCCGGGAACGACACGGTGTTCCTGGTGCTGGAAAGCGAAAAGGAGGCCCGGAAGCTCTGTGAGGACTTGGACCGCCTGGTGTTCGGCGGGTGAGCGCCGCCGGTGCCGGAGTTGTCTGCAAAATAAGCCGCGTTTTTTGGATATTTGTGCATATTTCCCTTGATTATACGCAAAAAGAGTGATATACTACCATAACAGCTGCGCTGAGCCTGTATTCGGCGCCGCTGGGTGTAAGAGACTCAACCATTGGAGGAGATTTTCTATGAGTGATTTCGAAGTAAAAATTCTCAATGCGGCCCGGGAAGCCGTCAAGGCTGTCTACGGCATTGAGCCGGACGAGAGCATCCTGGTCGTCGAGACCCCCAAGGATCCCAAGCTGGGGGACTACGCCCTCAGCGTCGCCATGAAGCTGTCCAGAACGCTGCGAAAGAACCCCATGGAGATCGCGGAGCCTCTGGTGGACAAGCTGTATGAGCTGCTGCCCGACGTGGACACCATCACGGTGGCTCGCCCCGGCTTTATCAACCTGCGCCTGAAGAAGGACTCCCTGACGGCGGTGATCAACAAGGTCATCGAGGCCGGCGATTCCTACGGCCACAACGAGTCCGGCAAGGGCAAGAAGATCCTGGTGGAGTGGGTCTCCGCCAACCCCACCGGCGACCTCCACTGCGGCCACGCCAGAAACGCCGCTTGGGGCGACTGCATGTGCCGCCTGCTGGAGGCCAGCGGCTGGGACGTGCTGCGGGAGTTCTATGTCAACGACGCCGGCAACCAGATCGTCATGCTGGGCGAGTCCCTGATCTCCCGGTATTTTGAGTATTTCGGCAAGGAGTACCCCCTGCCCGAGGGCGGCTACCACGCCGACGACGTGAAGAAGATCGCCGCCGACATCGCCCGGCAGGACGGGGACAAGTGGCTCACCGCCGACCCCAAGGAGCGCCTGGCCTACTTCATGCAGGAGGGCAAGACCCGGGAGCTGGAGAAGATCGACGCCGACCTGAAGCTGTACGGCGTGGAGATCAAGTCCTGGATGCACGAGACCTTCTTCTATGAAAACGACATGAAGCGCATCAAGGACTGCCTGAACCGGATGCAGGAGATGGGCCTGACCTACGAGAAGGACGGCGCCCTGTGGTTTAAGAGCACCGACTACGGCGACGACAAGGACCGGGTCCTGCGCAAGAGCGACGGCACTCTGTCCTATATGACCCCCGATATCGCCAACCACGTCTATAAGATGGAGCGGGGCTACCCCATGATGGTGGACCTGTGGGGCGCCGACCACCACTCCTACGTCACCCGGATGAAGGCCGCCCTCCTGGCCCTGGGCTACCCCAAGGGCTGCCTGGAGGTGGTGCTGATCCAGATGGTGCGTATGGTGGAGGACGGCAGGGAGGTCAAGATGTCCAAGCGCACCGGCAACGCCATCACCATCCGGGAGCTGTGTGAGGACATCGGCGTGGACGCCGCCCGGTGGTTCTTCGCCTCCAAGGATGTGTCCACCCACATGGACTTCGATCTGAAGCTGGCCCGGTCCAAGGACAACAACAACCCCGTCTACTATGCCCAGTACGCCCACTCCCGCATGTGCTCCATCCTGAAGAAGGCCCCCTTCCATCAGCAGGAGCGGTACGACCGCCTCACCGACGAGAAGGAGCTGCAGATCCTGAAGATGATCAGCGAGTTCCCCGCCATGGTGGCCGACGCCGCGGCCAGCTACAAGCCCAACAAGATGACGGAGTATATCATCTCCCTGGCCAAGGTGTTCCACAGCTACTACAACAGCACCAAGGTCAACAACCCCGACGATCCCGACCTGACCAACCAGCGCCTGGGCCTGGTGGAGGCCGCCCGGATCACATTGAAGAACGCCATGTTCTTCATCGGCGTCTCCGCTCCGGAGAGTATGCCCGCCGCCGATCAGGAGTGATCTCCCGGCCGGCCGAAAAGAAAGACAGCTGCCGCACACGCAGGCCCTCTGCGTGTGCGGCGGATATGCGCCAATAGCTCAGCCGGATAGAGCAACTGCCTTCTAAGCAGTAGGCCGGGGGTTCGAGTCCCTCTTGGCGCGCCACACACTGAGCCTCTTGGCGGCTTTGCCGCTGAGAGGCTCAGCGCGCATAGCAGGGCAAAAGCGTTTTTGACCGGTTATTGCAAAAAAGGAAGCGCCATCCTCCGGATGGCGCTTCCTTTCCTTTAACTTCGCAGTCTCCAGCATCACACGTCCTCCTGGGCCGCCGCGGCGACCTCACAGCGGGGACACAACGCCGGATCGGTCCCGCAGCGCTCGCACAAGCACGCAGACGCATCCCGGGAACTCCGCGGCCTCCGAAGCCGAAAGAGGCTGCCTTTGCGGCCATATACGGTCCAAACTCCACCTGACACATGTGTTTCTCGACCAAATAGGGAATCGCCTTGCGTTCCGGCGTTAAAAAAGTATATGATAGCGCAAGAAAGGGGGAGAGTTGATCCTATGAGCGCATCATTTGTTGTTCAAATGCCGGATCTGACCAAGCTGGACATCCCGGAAAAGCAGCTGTCGCTTCGAATCGGCGACAACATGATCTTCCGCGACTTGAAAAATCAGTACAGACAGCTGGAGGACCGAATCGGGGCCGCCTGCAAAGGCGACTATGTCCTGGCTGAAATAACAGGCGCCGCGGGAAATGTGAGGCGGCTGCATATCGAGCTGGGCCGAGACCGCTTTCCGGAGCTGGAGGCCGCCCTCCTGGGCTGTACGGCGGGCCAGTCCCTGCGGGCGGTGGTCAACGGAGAGGACACCGCTATTTCAGTCAGGTCGGTGCGGAAAGTCCGGGAGCTTTCCATAGAGGACGACACGATCGCGTCCCTGGGCCTTCCCGGCGCGGCCACAGCGGCCCAGTACCGCCGGAACTATCTGCGGGAGCACGGGCGGGACATCGCGCTGCGGGTATTTGAGAAGCTGCAGAGAGACCTGATGAAAAACGCGGCAGAGCTGATGGAGCTGTCTCTGGACGAGCGGGAGCTGGAGCGCTATCACCAGCAGCAGCGCAGGATGCTCCAGACGATCAGCGGGGATGTGGACCGGCGGCTGATGGACGCCTACGGCCCCATGGGAGGACAAACGCCGGAGGAGTGCGACCGGCTGTTTCTTGCGGACAATCGGATGTCATTTTCCATATACGTGTGGGGAAAGACGCTGGCAGAGCGGCGGGGCGTGAAGCCGACGGAGGAGGAGTACCAGCAGGCCCTGGAGTACTACTGCACAGTATTTGAAGAGGACAAGACGCAGATCGCGGCGAAGGGCCTCGAAGAAGAGATGCTGCAGATGTTCTACATTTCCTACGCTGTTGGTGAGCTGAAAAAGTACTACCTGTCGGCGGTCCGCCTGTCTGCGGACGAGGTCGCGCCAATGTCTCTGGAACAGTGAACGCTTGACACAAAAATGGGGAGATGCTACAATCATGATGAAACATGTGGAATATACGCCTGTAGGGGTGTGTTCGCAAAAAATAGCGTTTGATCTGGTGGACGGATACGTCCACCATGTGCAATTCACCGGCGGTTGTTCCGGCAACACAAAAGGGGTCGCGATCCTGGCGGAGGGCCAGAACGCCCGGGATGTTGCCCGCTGGCTGAAAGGCGTTCCCTGCCGGGGCGCGAATTCCTGCCCGAATCAATTGGCGATCGCCATAGAGCAGGCCCTCCGGGAGTGCGGGGCGGAATAGCCGGTTTTACGTGCAGGGGCCGCCTGAAGGAGGGAGAATCTCCTATGGTCGAGATGCTTTTCCCGCTTTGCCTGTCTGTAGGATCTGCGGGTGTGCTCCTGCGCTTTGAAAAGAATATGTTCCTTCCGACATGCTTTGCCGCCGTTGCTTTCGACGCGGCGGCATTTTGCATGGGAAGAGGCCGGCTTTCTGCGGAGGCCTGCCTTGCCGCGGGCCTGCTGGCCGCCGCTCTGTGGACGGTGCTGCGCGGGAAGCGCCGGTGGTCTGACGGCCTGCTGGTGTTTTGCGTGGGAGGGAGCCAACTGGGACTATGGACCATCTTTCAAAGCGGGATGCAAACCGTGTGTGAGGAGGACATCGTCCTCTGGCTGTATTGCGCCTTTTACCAGCTGCACATCCCCGCGCTGCTGATGACCTTCGACTCGTTTTCCCTGCCCAAGGACTGGCAGCTCAGAGCAAACGGTACCCGGAGTGTGCAAAGTATCTGGGTCCCTGCCCTGGGCCTGTGGCTGCTTCTGGCGGTGGGGGCTTTCGCGGCGCTGCCCGTATCCGGCGATGGCGCCGCTGTCGTAAAGGCGGTCCTGGCCACAGGCTCATTCTGGGGCGTTCTGGCCGTTATGGTGCTCCTGGTGGCTTTCGGGCAAAAGCGGGAGCAGAACTCGGCGGAGATCGACTACCACAACGATATGAACGAATTTATGAACGTGGTCCGCTCTCAGCGCCACGACTACAATCTTCATGTGCAGACCGTTGCGAGTCTCATCTCCCAGGAAAAGTGGGAGGAGTGCAGGAGCTACGTCAACGCCCTGGCGCAGGATACGGCGAACATGAATGCGGTCCTGCCCATCAAGGATCCGGCAGTTGCCGCCATGATCCACAATTTCCGGGCAAAGGCTGCCCGGGAGGGAATTTCGCTGCGGCCGGATATCCGGTATGATATGGCAAATGTTGTCACCAGCGCCTATGAGACCAATAAGATCATAGGGAATCTGCTGCAGAACGCCATTGACGAGCTGAGCCGTCAGCCGGGGCCCGGCGAGATCGAGCTGAGCATTTTTAAGCGGGGCGGCTGCTGCATGGTCCGTGTGTCCAATCGAATCGGGGATAAGGACGCTTTTTCCCGCCGGCAGGAGGATATCTTCCGGCAGGGGTATACCACTAAGCGCGGCCACGACGGCGTAGGGCTCAGCAGCATCCGCGCGCTGACGCAGGAGCTGGGCGGCGACGTGACCGCGTGGCTGGAGAACGACGTGGTCCATTTTACCGCCGCCATCCCCATGCGCCTGGCGGGGACATGCCGCGAAGAGGGAGGAGAGAGCAATGGAAATGCTTCGGACGGAAGTCCTTCTGCTGGATGATGAGAAGGATGCTCTGGCGTTTTCGCGGCAGGCCATTGCCCGGTATGTGCCTGAGGAGATGATCAGCTGCGCGGGCACGGTGGAGGAGGCCCTCCAGATTCTGCATGACAAGCCTGTCGAGCTGGCCTTCCTCGACATTGAGCTGACCCACAGCGACGGCTTTACCCTGTGCCAGCACATCCATCGGGAGTACCCCGCAGTCAAGGTGGTGATTCTGACGGGACATGTGGACCTGGGGGCGCAGAGCTATGATTACGAGCCGTTTGATTTTCTCACCAAGCCGGTGGATGTCCTCCGCCTGGAACGGACCTTCCGCCGCTTTCGGGAACAGCGCAGCAAGTGTCCGCCGGAGCGCATGGTGATCGAGGCGAACAACGGACTTGTGGTGCTCGCTCCAGAGGATATCCTCTACATTTCAAGGGGGGCCAACACCTGCCAGATCCACTGTACGGACGGACAGGAGCATCGAGTGGCCTGCGCCCTGGACAAGCTGGAGCGGATGCTGGCGGGGCATGACTTCTTCCGCACGCACCAGTCCTTCCTGGTCCCTGTCGCACGGATACGGCAGATGAGGGCGGCGAAGTTTGGAAACTCCTACGAGGCGGTATTGGACGACGGCACCGCCGTTCCAGTCAGCCGAAATAAATACGCCAAGCTGAAAGAATATATCCTGCACAGAAGTATGCGCTTGTAACGCCGCCAAATCCCTCGGGAAACGGACCGGATTCCGGTCCGTGCCTACCGGATGGATTTGCGGCGTTGCGCTTTTTGGGGCAGGTATGCTATAGTTGCAGCATAAAGAGCTGCGCGATAAAAGCAGCCGGAAAGAAGAGGAGCGAAAAATGAAACGTTTGCTTGCATTGCTGATGACAGCCTTGATGCTGGTGGGAGTTCTTGCCGGCTGCGGCGGAGATCCCTCCGATAAAAAGGACGGCTCCGGGGACGCCGCGGGCTCCACGGAGGTGAACCTGATGGACATGTATACGGTCAAGGACCCCGAGGGCGTGGAGTACGACCAGCGTGTAGCCCTGTATATGCCGGTGCTGGAGAGCGACGAGGAATACGCCGGCGGCAAGAGATATGTGTTCTCTGTCATATACAGCAAAGATAACAAGGGCGTCTACATGTATAACGTGGATATTTTCGATACCGAGGAGTCCGCCAAGGCATACCTGGAGGAGAACGGCAACGGTGTGGTGGACGGCAGCGCTGTTGTTACCGAGTCTGACGCTGATTTCTTCGCCACCATGGAGGCGTTCATTCCCGACGCGCAGACATGGATCGACAACATGATGGCATCCGGCATGATGGAGCTCGAGTGAGCCGGCCGGAGCGGTCCTGAAAAGATCGATTTCCCTTCCTGCTTCCCAACAGGAAGGGAAATCCATTAACAGGGGGAAATGTGTATGAAGAAAGCACATGTCAAAAACAAAAATTTCGGAAAAGGCAACTGGAAAGCCTATTTCCAGCTGATTCCCTATATCCGTCTGCCCTGGGTCCTGCTCGCCATCTCCTTTGTGGTGGAGATGACCTATTCCGAGATCCTGGCTATCGTGCCGGTAAGCACCTCGGCCCTGTTCAGCGGCGAGTTCACCGGGAAGGCGTTGGCCTCGGCGGTGAGCTATAACGCGCTGAGCTTTGGGCTGATGTTCGGATCGATCACCCTGCAGGGGTGGGTCACGTATGTGGCGGTGAGAAGAGCCCGGGAGGTCCTGTGGGGGCGGATGCTCCGGCTGGATATGGCCTATTATGATACCCACGACCCGGCAAATCTTATGAGCACGGTGACCAACGACACAGAAACGGCGGTAAGCTCCCTGATCGCCCAATTGGTCTCCCTGATTCCCAGCGTCTACTATCTGGTGCGGGTGTGCATGACGCTGAACAGCTACGATTTTCGTCTGCTGATCTCCATCCTGGTGCTGATTCCCGTCGAAGTGATCTATGTGGTGGTGCTGGGCCGCTGGCAGTACGAGGTCAACGCCGGCATCTTTGACCGCATTGGTAAGCTGACGGCCTACCTGGCGGAACGGGTGTCCAATATCTATCTGATTCGCTCCTTCACCACCGAAAAGCAGGAGGAGAAAAACGGCCTTGACGCCGCCGGGGGCCTCTACCACGCCAAGGTCCGGGCCGCTAAGGTGAGCGCCGCCGCGAACCTGGGCTCCACCTTCCTGGAGCTTTTGCAGCGGGGCCTGCCCATTGTGTTCGGCATGATCCTCCTGCAGCAGGGGGCCATTACCATGCAGGAGTGGGTGGCCTTTTTCCTGTTCCTGGGGCAGGTGATCACCAAGGTCAACGACGTGATCAGCACCTGGAGCGGTATCAAGTCGGCCCAGGGCGCCGCTGCACGCATGGTGGAGCTTTTGATCGCGCCGGAGGAGCCGGAGAGCGGGGACGTCAAGGCGGAGCCCGTTGCCGACGGCGACATCGTCTTTGAAAACGTCAGCTTCTCCTACGGTGAGAAGGAGGTGCTCCACAACATTAGCATGACGATTCCCCAGGGGAAGACCACGGCGCTGGTGGGCCGCTGCGGCAGCGGCAAGACCACCCTGCTGAGCCTGGCGGAGCGGCTGTATACCCCCAGCAAGGGGACCATCACCGTAGCCGGAAAGAACGCGGCGGACTATGATCTGCGGTCCTATCGGAACCACTTCGCCTATGTGCAGCAGGACGCCGGCATTTTCGGCGGGACGCTGCGCTCTGCCATGACCTACGGTATTCCCCGGGAGGTCACCGACGGAGAACTGACGGAGGCCGCGGAGAAGACCGGGATCATGCCCTTGGTGCGCAGCACGAAGGCGGGCTTTGACGCCGACCTCAGCATCAGCGGCGGCTCGGTCTCCGGCGGCCAGCGGCAGAGAATCGTGCTGACCCGGGAGCTTTTGAAAAATAAGCCTGTTATGCTGCTGGACGAGCCCACCTCGGCCCTGGACGCCATGTCCGCGATGGCCTTGCAGCGGAAGCTCATGGAGCTGTTCCCCGGCACGACGAAGCTGATGATCACCCACGACCTGCGGCTGCTGGCCCAGGTGGACCACGTGATCTTTCTGGAGAACGGGCGGGTGCTGGACAGCGGAACGCCCGCGGAGCTGGCCTCCCGCTGCGAGGCATACCGCGCCCTGGTCTCCTGTGATGAGGAGGTGTCCGCATGAAAAAGAGGCCCTTTGACACATTCCGCACGGTGCTCTCCGGGGTAAAGATTCCCTGGATCCTGATCCTGATCAGCCTTGTAAGCTCCTTTGTCATGGCAAACGCCATGATCGGCAGCGCCGTGGTCACCGCGAAGGTAGTGGATTCCAGCGGCAATCTGCGCACGGAGGACCTGCTGCAATATGTCGGCCTGCTGGTGGGCAGCGGCCTGCTGGCGGCCCTGAGCAACTTGTGCAGCAGTGTGATGGCGCAAAAAATCAACATCGGCGTGCGCACCAAGCTGTGGAAAAAGATGCTGCGGCTGCCGATGAGCTATTATGACAGGGAGGGCGGTGAAGCGCTGGTCAGCCGAATTACGGCGGACTGCGACCAGGCCAGCGCCTTTATCGGCGTCGTCACCCAGTTGATAGTCTCCATCTACGGCCTGTATCTGGCGGTGCGCAGTATGGTGGGCTTCAGCGCCGTCCTGACCCTGTGGAGCCTGTGCCTGGTGCCTGTGGTGGCGCTGGGCGTGGCGCTCTCAGGCAGACTGGTGTTCCGCAGTCAGAACCGGCTGGCCCAGACCAAGGCAGACACCACCGCTTATCTGCTGGAGCGGGTGAAGAACCTGCGGTTGGTGCGCACCGCCAACATGGTGGAAAGCGAGACGGCCCTGGGGAGAGGCAAGTTCCGCGTCCTGTACCGCCACGCCGTTTACGCCATGCTGAGCGACGATCTGATGGCCTCCTTTATCGCCCTCACGCCGATGGCCCTCATCATCATCACCTTTATTGTGGGCAGCATCCTGACGGCAAAGGGACAGATCTCCCTGGGGGAGGTTATTGGCTTCTATACCGTCTCCTCCATGGCCAGCCTCCGGATCAACGTGCTGATCACGGTGTACGGCAATCTGGCGATGAGCAACGGTATTTTTGATAAGATCAGCAAGATCCTGAAGGCGGAGGAGGAGCAGAACACAGGAATTCCCATGGAGCTGCCGGATGATTCCATCTATGTCGAGCATGTGGATTTTTCCTATGGGGAGAAGCAGGTGCTGAAAGATCTGTCCTGCGTCATACCGGTTCGCCGTGTGACGGCTGTTGTGGGAGATAATGGCGCGGGAAAAACGACCCTTTTCAAGCTGTTGGAGCGGGTCTATGAGCCGGACCGGGGCACGATTCGATTCGGCGCGCGAAACATCGCAGAATTTCAGCCGGTATCCTGGCGCGGCGCCTTCGCGCTGGTTTCCCAGGACCGACCCCTGCTTTCGGGGACGATTCGCGACAATATCACCTATGGCTGCTCCCGCAAGGCATCTGATGCGGAGCTGGAGCAGGCGGCTCGCCAGGCGGGGATTTGGGATTTGATCTGTTCTCTGCCAGACGGTTTTGATACTCGGGTAGAGGCCAACGGCGGCAATTTTTCCGGCGGCCAGCGCCAGTGTATTGCCATTGCCCGGGCCATCATGCGGGACCCGGACTATTTGCTGCTGGATGAAGCCACCAGCAATTTGGACGCCCAGAGTGAGAAGCAGGTGTCTCAAGCGCTTGCCAATCTGATGAAGGACAGGACCACGGTGATCATCGCCCACAGCCTATCCGCCATTACCCGCGCGGATCACATTATCGTTTTGAAGGACGGCGGTGTCGAGGCGGAGGGCGCCCCGGAGGAGGTCGCCAGGACCAGCACCGTGTTCCAGAACTTTATGCGGTCTCAATGCTTACCCAGGGAGGTGTGACGCAATGGTCACAGAACTGATCTCTATGCCGGATTGGCAGGAAGCGCTTAAGGGCATCGGCTGGGAGGATGCCCCAACCGCGGGCGGCGTGGAGGAGGCGGTGCTGCGGGAACTGACCCGCGGTAAGGCGTACTTCGTGGAGCAGGACCCCGCGATTCCTATTCAGGACGGCTGCCGGGTCACATTGAGGACCAGAAGCGTCCTCCCCAAATTCAATAAGGAGAAGACCGTGGTCACCGTGGGGACCCACCTGTATGATCCTGAGATCGAGGCGCGGCTGCGGGGCATGACCGTGGGCAGCAGCGCCCAGACGGTGGTCAGAGGGGAAACCGTCGCCTTTACCGTGCTGAAGGTGGAGCGGAAGGCATACCCCCCTCTGACCGACGCGCTGGTAGAGGACTTGCGGCTGGAACATATTACTACCCTGGACCAGTACCGGGCTTTTATGAGGGACAAGCTTACGTCCGAGTACGCTGAAAAGCTCTGCGCCGCCATGACCGATGCGCTCCTGGCCAAGATGCAGCCGGCGGAGGCTGCCGAGGAGGACATCCGTCAGGCCACCGACCGAGAGTACGAACCCCTGTGTGCCCGGTTCAAGCTGGAGAACATGAGTTGTGAGGAGTGGAGGGAGAACTTCGGCGACTCAAAATTCCGGGACTTCTATCGGCAGATATATCCCGATATCGCGCTGCTCTTCGGCACCACTTGCAAGGAGGATTACTACGCTTCCCGCCGGAAGGACATGATCCGCCGAGTCCGTACCTGCCTAGCCCTGCGGAGCATCCTGGGGGAGGAGACGGATGAGACCGACCCCACCATCGCTTTGGACGCTGAGCAAAAGCTGGTACAGGCCATGGCGAAGCGCCTGCGGAATATGGTATACGGAGGATCATAGAATGGCTATCACATACCCGACGACAAAGGACTACGATGAGATCGTGGCAAATGGCTTTTGGATCGCTGATTTTTATACGACCTTGTGCGGCCCCTGCAAGCTGATCGACCGGATTCTTACTGAGATCGTCTCGGATAATCCGGACATCAACTGGGCAAAGTGCAATCTGGAAAGCGACTGGGACATGAAGGACCGCTGCGACGTGTCCGGCACCCCCACGCTGATCTTCTATCTGGACGGGGAGGAGAAGGGGCGCATGATCGGCGGCTTCCACACCCGGGAGGAGATCGAAGCGGAGATCTCCAGAATCCTGTACGGAGACTGATACGGGGACACAGCGCCGGATCAGCCCCGCGGCGCTGGCATAAGCATGCAAGCGCATTCCGGGAGCTTCGCGGTCTCCAAAAGCGAATGGGATTGCCTTTGCGGCCATAGAGGTCCATTTTCTCGATCTGCTGCTTTCCTGCCGTGCTGTGTTCCCGTGTCGGCTTTCGCCTTTCAGCCAGGCAGGTTGTTTCCCGTGTTATTCGCCCAAGAAGCATAAAAACAGCGGGGGAGCACTGCGCTCCTCCGCTGCTTCGCCTTCTTTCGGTTCTCGCGGGTGATGTACAGAATATCCGCCGGGGAGAGCAAGACAAAGCCGGTGGTGCTCTCGATCCCGATCTGTTCCGTGGCGGGGCCGCCGGCGGACCGCGTCCGCTCGTACCGGTCAAAGGTCTTCCGGAGCCGCAGGATATCCACAGGCTTGCACAGGAAGTCAAGGGGCTCATATTCGTAGCTCTTTGCGCCCAGCTCCGTGTGGCCGGTGAGAAAAACGCACTTAGCCTTCGGCTGGATGTCGCGGACATAGTCCGCAATGGAAAAGCCGTCTGTGTCCGGCATCTCCCTGTCGATAAAGACCAGATCCACAGGTCCGCTCTTGCAGAACGCGCATGACCTCCACGGCGTTCCGGGCCGTCAGGATCTTCTCCGGCGTGACATAGATCGCGATCCTGCTTTTCGACAGCTCCAGCGCCACGGGGTCGTCGTCGATCACAAACGGTGCATTGCTTTTTCTCCATCCGAATGAAGGTCAACGCAAATATCCAGGAATTCCAGGTCATGATCAGACTTATAATGCTGCGGCACGCTGTTCTGCCGCCCTCACCGGAAAAGAAAAGATCCCTCAGAGCCTTGCGGCTCTAAGGGATCTTCCTGGTGGAGACTGCTGGACTCGAACCAGTGACCTCCGTGTAAAGGATACGTCTGGGCGTTCAGACGGGACCTCATACCGCAAAAGACTTCTTAGGTACAGCCGTTCAGCGCGACCGCCTCCTCCAGCCCCAGTTCCGGGGCGCAGACAGTGAGGGTCGCTTCTTCTGCGCCCATGCGAACCACCGCCAGGGCACGGCCGTGGTAGGCCCGGGCGCTGCCCTTGGTGTAGTTCTCCTCGGTTACAGGCCTGCCGGAGCCGAAGGCAAGGAGTTCCCCTCCCTCCACCTGGGCGGTCAGCTCATGCTCGGCGCAGGAAATCGGATTGCCGCCGGCGTCTGTGACTGTGATTTCTGCGAAGCACACGCCGTTGGGAGAGACCTCCGGCCGGTCAAGGCGGATATGGAGCCTTGCCGCCGGACCGGCGGAGCATATGGTGCTGCGTGAGATCTCTTGCGTCCTGTCATAGCTGACGGCGGTCAGCTCCCCGCGCTCATAGGGAAGCTCAAAGAGAGCCTTGTTATGCTCGGTCTGTCTGCGGCCCAGGCTCTTGCCATTCAGGAGCAGCTCCGCCTCCGGCGCCGAGGTATACACCTCCACGGTGACGGGGCTGCCCTCGTCCACGGGCCAGGTCCAGCTGTCCTGACAGTCCGGCCAGCCGTAGCGGCCCAACAGCTCCGCTTTGCCGTAGTTGCGGGAGTCATGGACGGCGAGGTAGGTCTCCCTGCTGCCCCAGAGGATTCGGCGGTACGCCAACTGAGCCCTGGGGAAGCCGCACAGGTCGAAGTCCCCGGCGCCGGAGGTCCGCCAGGGGTAGGGGGCCATGTAAAGGCTCTGGGTCAGCTGGGCGGCCTGCTCCGGAGCGGCGTAGACGGCCTTGCCGATGCCGGCCTCCCCGATGTAGCCCATGCTGGGCCAGGCAAAGTCGCCGATCAGATAGGGGTACTGCTCCACCGCCCGCCAGTAGTCTATCATCTCCCCCGGCTTGGACTCGGTGCAGCAGATGACCCGGTTGGGAAACCGCTCTCCCGTCATTTTGTATTGGTAGATGAGATAGTTATAGCCCACCACGTCCCAGGGGGCGGCGAAGGCCTCGGTCTTCCCCGGCCAGAGCTCCCGGCCGAATTTGCTGTCCAGATTGCTGAGGCCGCCGGTGAGAACGCCGGGGTCCTCCATGAGGGACTGCCAGAACTTCTTCGTGTCAAAGTCGTCCAGGCCGCTGAAGAAGGAGCAGAGCGCCCCACAGACGGGCCGGGTGGCATCCAGCTCTCTCGTCGCCTGGGCCAGGGCACAGGAGGTGCGGTATCCATCGCTGAGGCCCCCCTGCTCCGGCAGCTCGTTGCCGATGGACCATAGGATGATGGAGGGGTGGTTCCGGTCCCGGCGCAGGAAGGCGGCCAGCTCCTGACGCCACTCACCGGCAAAATGCTCCGCGTAGTCGTGAAGATTTTTGCTCATGTTCCAGGTGTCAAAGGCCTCCTCGATGACCAGCAGACCCAGACGGTCGCAGGCATCCAGAAACGCGGCGGAGGCCGGGTTGTGGGCACAGCGGACGGCGTTATAACCGTTGTCCTTGTGGGCTTTCAGCTTGCGGTACTCCGCCTCGTAGACGCTGACGGCCCCGAGAATCCCGTTGTCGTGGTGGAGACAGCCGCCCTTGAGCTTCACCGTCCTGCCGTTGAGCATAAACCCGTTTTTGCTGTCCACGGAGATGGTGCGCGCGCCGAACAGGGTGTCCAGAGTGTCGATAGCCCCGCCGTTTTCGCCCAGCAGGCTGGCCTCCACCGTGTAGAGGTTGGGGGCGTCGATATCCCACAGCCGCACATTCTCAATGCAGAGCTGGGTACGGCAGCTTGCCGTCTCCCCGGCAGGGACAAAGATGCGGATATCCCCCCGCGTGTCTGTATCCTTGACTGAAAAACGCACCCAGCCGCAGAAGTCCCGGGCCGAGTGGTTTTCCACCTCGGCCTCAGCGATCACAAAGGCGTCCCCGTTCACCAGATGGTCGGTGTGCAGATACAGCCCATCCGGGGCAATGTGGGTCGCGGGGGAGCGCAGCAGGGTGACGGCGCGGTAGATGCCGCCTCCGGTGTACCAGCGGGCGTTGGGCTCGTTGTCGTTGGAGACCACCACCGCCAGGCGGTTTTGCTCCCCATAGCGCAGGAACTTCGTCAGATCCACAGTGAAAGGCGTATAGCCGTAATGGTGGGAGCCCGCCACATGGCCGTTTAGAATCACCCTGGTCTGCCCGTAGATTCCGTCAAAGGACACCAGCACCCGGTCTCCGGCCCACTCCGCCGGAACATCGAGCTGCTTCGTATAGGTATACGTCCCGCCGTTATAGTAGCCGGTGTTGGCGCCGTTTTTGCTGTTGGGGTCCACGTCCCCCTCAATCATAAAGTCGTGAGGGAGGGTCACGGGCCGGGTCTTGACCGGCATCATGGGGATCCGGGCGGGCTCGCCGGACTGGATCGTCCAGCCGGTGTTGAGGTCGATCTTCTTCATTGTACCGCTCCTTTTCCATAGCTGCCCAGGAAGGCCAGGCTGGGCTTGGGCTTCCGCTTTTGGGTGGCCCGGTCCACGGCGACGAGGCCAAAGGTCATGGAGTAGCCCTTCTGCCACTCAAAGTTGTCCAGCAGGCTCCAGTGGCAGTAGCCCAGAACGGGAATCCCATCGTCAATACAGCCCTTCACCCCCGCCAGGGCCTCCTTGATGAAGTCCACCCGGCGGGCGTCGTCGCCGGCGGCGACGCCGTTTTCCGTCACCAGAATGGGAAGGGACAGGGCCTCATGTACCTTCCGGATCACGTTGGCCAGGGCCTGGGGGTAGAACTCATAGCCCATCTGGGTGGTCTCGGCCCCCTCCGGGGCGGGGAGCTGCCCCTCGGGCCCTACGAGAGTGCGGGTGTAGTTTTGCAGGCCGAAGAAGTCGTCGTCCCGGATGTAGGGAAGATAGTGGGAAAACTCCTCGTCCCACAGCTTTTCCGCCTGGGCCTCGCCGCCCTGTACCGGCTGAATGTCGTGGAGGGACAGGGTCAGCCCCACCTTCAGCTCAGGCCGGACCGCCTTGATGGCCGCTTTGGCGGCCCGGTGGGCCTTCATGACCAGCAGGTCGCCCTCCGGCGTCCGCTGGGAGACAAAGATCTGGGGCTGAGGGGTGCCGAACACCCGGACGTTCTCCTCCGCCTGCTTTTTCATACGCTCCAGCATGGGATTTTCCAGGTTGACGCCCACCTGCACGCTGCTTTCGGCGTTGACGCCCTGCCGCATCATCATGAGATACCGCTTGGCGATGGCCGCCATCTGGAGGCCCATGTTGGCCTCGTTGATGGTGCAGACATAGGTGAGATCGTCCCCCAGTTCTTCGGCAATATACCCGCAGTAGCGGGCAAATTTCTCCGCCGTGGCCTCGGCCTCCCAGCCGCCCTGCTCAATGAGCCACTTGGGGCTGGTGAAATGGTGCAGGGTGACGATGGGCTCCACGCCGTTTTCCTGGCAGCAGCGGAGCACCCTGCGGTAGTGCTCCACTTCCGCTTCGTCAAAGCGGCCCTCCTCCGGCTCAACGCGGGCCCACTCGATGGAGAAGCGGTAGGCGTTGAGCCCCGCCTGGGCCAGCAGGCGAATGTCCTCCTCGTAGCGGTGATAGTGGTCGCAGGCGTCGCCGCTGGGCTCGGCGAAGCTGGTCAGCTCCATATGCTCCATGGCCCAATAGTCGCTGTGGATATTGTTCCCCTCCACCTGGTGGGCGGCGGTGGCCGCGCCCATCAAAAAGCCCTTGGGAAATGTCATGATGCTGCCTCCTTAAAAATGTGGTCAGAAAATTCCCTCATGCTCTCCGCTCTCCAACTCCACGGCCTTCCGGCCGGGGAGGAGAAGCTCCGCCGCGGTGTTGGCCGGAACGGAGACATGATAGCATACCGCCCCGTTTTCCCGCTCCCAGCCGCAGGACACCCTGCCGTAGGGAGAGTCGTAGACCGCCTCCGCGCGGGTCAGCGTTCCGCCGGGGATAGGGGCGATGCGAAAGCGGTTTTCTCCCGATACCTGGATTCCGCAGACCGCCTCAAAGAGGAAGGCGCACACAGCGCCGGGGGAATAGTGGTTCATGCTCTGGAGCAGCGGACGGCCCTCCCCGTCGTAAGCCTGGTAGTTTTCCCAGACGGTGGTGGCCCCCTGCTCCACCATGGCCAGCCAGCCGGGGGCGGCCGTGTTCTCCAGCATCCGGTAGGCGGTGTCCACGTAGCCGTATTTTGCCAGAACGCTCAGCACGAAGGGGGTGGAGAGGAACCCCGTCCCCACGGTATAGCTCCTCTGTACGGCGTCATCATTCAGGTCGGCGGCCACGCTTTTGGCGGTCTCATCGTCCAGCAGCCCCAGGGCCAGTGCCCGGACCATGGGAGCCTGCCGGGGAGCCTGGATATGGCCGTCCCTGACGAAATAGAAGTTATAGGCTTTCTTTGCTCCTTCTGAGTATTCCTCGCACTGGGCGGCTTCCTCATCCCTGCCCACGCTTCGCAGCATCTCCGCCAGCAGGCCCATGGAGTAGTGCATATAGGCGGCGGTGAGTTCCTGCTTGGGGCGGACAAGCTCCTTTCCGCCGTCCACCCCCGGCTCGCACCACTCGCCCCAGTGGAGGCCGCTCTCAATGACGTACTTCCGCAGAGGAGAGGGCTTTAAGGCAGACTTGAGGGGATGGCCGTCAGGCAGGCTGTCATAGCTCTTGTCCGCCGCCGCATGGATCATGTACTCCTTCCAGCCGTGGAGGAGGGGGTAGTTTTCCTCGATGATCCGGTCGTCCCCATAGCGCTTCCAGAGGGTGTAGGGGATGATGACCGCCGCGTCCCCCCAGCCAACGGCGCCGTTGAGCACGTCCCGCTCGTCCACGCCCCGGACCTTGGGGCAGACGTTTTCCACCCGGCCGTCCTCCCGCTGGCAGTCCCCCACGTCCCGGAGCCACTTGCGGTAGAAGGGGGCCGTGTCGGCCAGATAGCTGGCGGTTTTGGCGAATACCTGTGCATCCCCGGTCCAGCCGCTTTTCTCCCGCTGGGGGCAGTCGGTGGGCACGTCCACGAAGTTGCTCTTCATGCCCCAGACGGTGTTTTGAAAAAACTGGTTGAGTTTCCCGTTGGAGCAGCGGAAGAAGCCGGTGAAGGTCAGATCGCTGTACACTGCCACCGCCTCAAAACAGGCGGGGTCCACCTCATCCAGACCCTCCACCAGGGCGTAACGGAAGCCGGAATAGAAGAACTCCGGCCGGAAGACGTTATCTCCCTCTTTGCAGGTGTAGACGATCTCCTGCTTGATGCCGGGGCGACCGGGCTGGGTCTGCCGCAGGGTGATATCGGTGAACTCCCCGTGGTCCAGCACCTCGGTAAGCCGCAGGCGGATCGTCTGGCCCTCGCGGCCCTTGACGGCAAAGCGGACATACCCCGCCAGGTTCTGGCCGAAGTCCAGGAGCTTCGCTCCGCTGGGGGAGATCAGCAGCTTGGCGGGAAAACGCTCATGCTCCAGGATCATGCCCGCCGGACTGGCAGTGGGAATGACCGGGTAGTCGGTCTTTTGGGCGTGGCCGCCGTAGCTGGGGACCCTGCGGGCGTCATAGACCTCCCCGTCCTTCAAATCGGCATAGAGGATGGGGCCGTCATTGCACCACAGCCAGCTCTCGTCGGTGCCGATGATCTCCTCCGTGCCGTCGGCGTAGCGGAGCACCACCTGGGCCAGCAGCTTCAGCTGGCTGCCGAAAAAGCACTCGTAGTTGCTGCTGCCCACCTTGCCCTTGAACCAGCCGTCGCCCACGGCGATCTCCAGGGTGCTGCGCTCCTTCACCAGATCGGTGATATCGTAAGTCTGGTAGTGGAGCCGCTTTTCATACTCGGTGGAGCCGGGGGCCAGCACGCCGGGGAGCCGCTGCCCGTTGAAAACGGCGGCGTACACGCCGCAGGCGGTGGCGTAGAGACGGGCGGAGCGAAGCTCCCCGTGAACGGAAAACTCCTTTTTGTAGAGGTCGGCGGGAAGCCGCTCCACCCTGTCCGTATCCGCACCGCAGATCCAGCTTGCCCGCCAGTCCTCGGGGGAGAGGAGACCCATTTCAAACCAGGCGGCCTCGCTCTCCTCCGGGACGCCGTTCTCGTCCCAGAGGGTGACAGTCCAGGTGACCCGCTGCCCGCTTTTCAGGGCCGGGCCCTGGTAGGTGCAGCCCATGCGGCTGGTTTTGATCTTCCCGGAATCCCACAGGAGTTCGCCGCCCTCACTTTTGGCGATCAACTGATAGGCGGTTTGAGTTTTCCCGCCTTGGCAGGTCCAGCGGAAAAAGGGGGCGCGGTCGTCAATCCCCAGAGGGTTCGTCCTGCCGCAGGTTTTCAGGTTCGCCGCTTGCATGGCGTCATGCCTCCTTTTTGATCTGGTTGAGGGCGTGGTTGAGCCTGTGGACAAATTCCGGCGTGATGAGCTTCGCCATCTGTTTGAGGCTCTGCTCCACGGTCATTTTGTCCATCATGGTCAGCATCTCCGGCGGGAGCTGGACGTTTTTGGCCACGTCGCCGTAGGCCTCCACCAGCTTGGCCCGGAGAGGGGATACCAGCTCGTCCATGACCGCCTGGGCGGCGGGGGTGGCCTTCACCGCGCCTATGGTGTCCTTGATGGAGAAATACCCCTCCCGGACGATCTCGTCCTCCCGGTCAAACCAGTTGACCACGGCCCCGCCGTCCTTGCTATAGTCCTTGTTGGGCTCGGACACCCGGCGGATGGTCATGGTATCTGAAAGAGAGCCGGAAACAGCCTTGATGGTATGTTCCCCGGTGAGGGGAACGGTGAAGCGGAAGATCTTATCCCCCGTCTGTGTTTCTACTTCCTTGCCGTCCACATACAGCGTGACGGCCTTCTGGTTGGAGTAGACCTTGATCTCGGTCTCCGCCTCGGCCCTATCGGCGCAGCGCCTGCCGCAGAGATGGACAAAGGGCTCGTCGGAGAGATAGGCCTTGTAGATGTAAAAGGCGTCCTTTTTGAGCTTGCGGTCAAAGGTGACAAGGCCCTTCTGGTTTTGCCCCGGCTTGCCGCCCTCGTCCCGGCCGTCCGCGCCGAAGTCGAAGCCGTTCCAGCAGTGCATGGCCCAGATGTAGGGCCGCTCGCTCCACATCTTGAGCATATGCTCATGATACAGCGCCTGGTAGCCCTCCGTCCAGTCCCCTTTTTGGGGGTGGCTGCTCTGGTAGCGGGGGTTGGCGTCGGCACCGTACTCGGACAGGCCGATGACCGTGCCGGGATGCTTGGCGTGGAAAGCGTCGAACCACTGGTCGTTCTGCTCCGCTTCCCCCACGTACCAGCCGTAATAGAGGTTATAGCTGCGGATATCCGGCAGGGTCACCAGCGGCTCATCGGGGGAGAGCATGAACACATGGGCCATGGCGGTGGGCCGGGTGGGGTCCAGCCTGTGGCACAGGTCGTTGAGGGCCCGATGATTTTGCATGAGGTCCTCCGTCACACCGGTAGTGGCGGTGATCTCGTTGCTGAGGCCCCAGCAGACGATGGAGGGGTGGTGGCAGCACTGGGTAATGAGCTCGGTCATCTGGGACAGGGTGTTCTCCCGTCCTTCGCTCATGTGCTCGGTGATGTAGGGGATCTCCGCCCACACGATAAGCCCCGCCCGGTCACAGAGGTCATACACATACTGGTCCTGCTGGTAGTGGGCCAGACGCACGGTGTTGGCCCCCATCTCCAGCAGCAGGGCGATGTCCTCCTCGTGCTCCTTCCTGGTCAGGGCATTGCCCAGCCCCGCCCGATCCTGGTGCCGGGCCGCGCCGCACAGCCGCAGAGGCTCGCCGTTGAGCAAAAAGCCTCTTTCCGGGTCAAGGCCCATGGACCGGATCCCAAAGTCCACGCTGACCGAGTCCCCGGAGGGAAGCCTGGCCGCGGCGGTATAGAGGTACGGGTCCCGTTTGCCGTTCCAGAGCCGGGGAGCGTCGATGTGGAATACCGCCCTGTCCCGGACGGTCTGGGCCTCGCCGTTCAGGGTGATCTCCACCTGCTCGCCGTTGTGCCAGGTCTCCACGGTCACATCCGCAGTTTTGAGGTCGGGCGACAGCACCGGCGTGACCTTGATGCCGCTGCCGCCGAAGCAGTCCAGGGCGAAATGCTCCCGGGGCACGACCAGCAGGTACACGTCCCGGTAGATGCCGCCGTAGAAGGTAAAGTCCGCCTTTTGGGGGTATACCCGGCGGTTGGGGCCGTTGTCCACGGAGACCTCCAGCCGGTTTTGCGTTTGCAGGGCTTCGGTCAGCTCCACCCGGAAGGTGGAATAGCCACCCTGGTGACCGCCCAGCCGCTTCCCGTTCAGCCAGACCTCCGCCGTCATGGCTACGCCCCGGAACTCCAACCAGACCTCCTCGCCGGGCTGGTGGGAAGGACAGGGGAAGTCCTTCCGGTACCAACAGGTACCACGGTAATAGTCGTTGCCGCCGTCCTGTCCGTCCTGGGCGTTCCAGGTGTGGGGCAGGGTCACCGGCTCTTCCCGGCCCTCTTTGATAAAGGTCCAGCCATCGTTAAAAAGAGATACGTTTCTCATAGCCGTTTTTCCTCAGCTTTGAAAGAATATGTCCAGCAGCTCCGCGAAGCCGCCGCCCCGGTACACCAGGTAGAGGGGGTGGACCCCCGTAAGGTCCAGCCGGGCGGTATGCTCCGCCCAGTCCCCGGAGGCTGTTACGGGAATCTCTCCCACCTGCTTGCTCTCGTTCCAGACCTCAAAGCGGCCCTCGCCGGTCCCCCGGAGGCTGACGCCAAATGTCACAGGCCCTTCAAAGGCGAACTACCGGTAGCCGATTCGGGTGCCGTCCTTGATGCCGGCGATGAACCGCTCCTCGCCTATGTTGGTAATGCGGGGGAAGTCCCCGTTCACCTTCGTGTTGGTGGCGTGGGGCATCCTGCCGTTGGTCAGCACGCAGGAGATAGGGGCGGGATAGCGGCCCTCCGCCTTCAGCGGGCCGGGGTTCAGCCCCATGCTGGTGCCGCGGACCTGGGGGATGCTGCCGTCAGGCAGGATCGTGACCTGCTCGGCGCAGGCCTGGCGGCTGAAGGTGGTGCCGTGGGTCTGCCGGTGGTGGAAAATGTACCACTGGCCGTTGATGCGCTCCAGACTGCCGTGGTCGTTGGCGGTCATATTGGCCCGCTGCTCCTTGGGAAGCCCCTCAAAGCCCACGTCGCCGTTGGAGATGATGGTCCCGCCGTAGGCAAAGTCCCGGTCGGGGTATGGGCTGACGGCGTAGCACAGCTCATGGGAGTTCTCCGAGGAGTAGATGAAATAGTAGAGCCCATTGATCTTGCGGATGGCGGCGGCCATGGCCGGGGTGCCGGGCCTGGGCATCTGTACGGCCTGCCGCGGGGGAGCCTGATATCGCTGTTCTCCCTGGTAGCCGTCCCCCTGGGCGTGGGCCTCGCCGGCTACCATAGAGAGCGACCAGCCGGTGTACAGGCGGATCACCCCATTGTCATTCAGCACCGCCGGGTCGCCCATGAGATAGGTGTTGTAAGGCGTTCCATCGGCGTTCCGGACAACGCCGTGGTAGCGGTAGGGACCGGTCACCCGGTCGGCCGCTGCCACGCTGCAAAAGCCGTTCATACCGTGCTCCGGGTCGGTGAGGTTGTAATAGAGATAAAATCTGCCGTCATTGCCCTGTACTACGTCGGGGGCGTATAGGTCCATGATCTCCCCTTCCGGGTACCGGGGGTCCTGCCGGGCGGAGTAGATCTCCCCGTGGCAGACCCACTGGGTGGGAGCGGAGAGGGGAGCGGACCAGAGGACATAGTTGCCCTCCTCGCAGTACCTGCTGCCTCCCTCTTTGTCGTGGGAGCCGAAAAGATAGATTCGGTCTCCGAATACGTGGGGCTCCCCGTCGGGGATGTATTCGGACAGGGGAAGAATGGGGTTGACTCCCTGCTTCATCAGCGGCGCCTCCTTGTTGATTTGTCCCGGTATGGGAAAGCTCCCCGCACCCGCACAGGCGGATGCGGGGAGCGCTTGAGAGATGTATTTGTCTCAAAAGCGGCGTTACTGTTCGGCGGCCTTATCCTTTTCGATGGCGTCCAGCTTCTTGTTCAGCGAACTCAGCGCAATGGCGCAGACTGCCAGGCCGATCATCAGCACCATGGGGATCACACTGTACAGGCAGCGGATCATGGTGACGGCGCTCTCGGGCTGGGCCACGATGCCCTCGGTGGTGCTGATGAAGCCGGAGGCGGAGAGCAGGACGCCCAGCAGCGCGCCGCCTACGCCCTGGCCGATCTGGCTGGCGAAGTTGTTAGAGAGAATAGCGGTGGTGGCGTCCATGCGGGGCAGCTCCAGGTGCTCGTTATAGGTACTGATATCCATAATGATGAGGCCGCTCAGATAGGAGATGGGCAGAGAGGCCAGGGCGACCAGAACGCCGCCAACCATCAGAAGGCCAAAGTTGGCGCCAGCGAAGAAGTTGATGGCATACCCCGCAATCGCGGCCACCGCGCCGCCCACGATGATCTGGGGAGCACTGAACTTTTTCAGCAACTGGGGCATGAGGAACATCAGGGGGATGATCATGAAGGACAGGGCACTGAATACGCCCATCAGGTCGGTGTTGCCCACCACGTAGGCGAAGTAGTAGGACAGGACGCTCAGACTGGTCACGACGTTGAAGGCGAAGATCGTGCCCGCGTTGAGCCAGACATATTTGTTTGTCCGGATCATCTGCCAGATAGTTTTCAAGCTGACCTTGTCATGCTGGATCCCCGCGTCAATGGAGGGGTTCTCCTTGACGAACAGGAACCGGGGCAGGCACAGCAGGAGCATGGGAACGCCGTAGAGCAGGATCAGGCTGCGCCAGCCGGCGGCGGAGGTAGCGATGCGGCCCATGAGGACGGGGAAGGTCATGGACACGATCATGGAGCCGATCATGGTGATGGGGCCGCCGTAGGAGGCCAGCTTGCCCACCAGTTTGCGGTTTTCGCTGAACGCCCGGATCATATAGGGCTGCTGGGCGGCCACCCGGAAGGTGTTGAACACGCCGAAAGCGAAGGTGTACATGAAGAAGATCCAGATGACCTTCAGAGTGCCGTTCCAGCTTTCCGGGGTGCAGAACATCAGGATCGTGCAGACCCATACGCCGATGATGCCCAGCTCGTAGGGCCGGGCCTTGCCCCATTTGGTGACCTTGGAGTTGTCCACCACGTAGCAGGCGATGAGGTCGGTGATGCCGTCGATGATGTTGCTCACCAGCAGGATCATGCCCACCACCGTGGGATCCATGCCCAGATAGTTGGTACAGAACAGGGACAGGTAGCTGTTGACCACTACAAATACAGCTGCGCTGGCCACGTCCGAGGATTTCCACGCCAGCAGCCGCCCGACGCCCAGCCGGTTGGCCGGGTCCTTTGCCTTTGCTTTACCGAATGCCATTGTTTTCCTCTCCTTTTTTAAATTTGAGATGCTTGCCTCAATTTTGCCAAAGTGTCTCCCTGCATTTCTGCGTTGCACCATCATTATACACAAAGGCATCATTCCACAGTTAGAAAAATTTTTATTTCTTTAGAATGAAATTGCCCTGTTTGCGATTTTGTGCTACGATACTGCCAATACCAGAAACGTTGAGGAGGCGTATCCTATGGATCGAACCCTGTACGCCGCACTGGTGCGGAACTTGCTGAACACCGATATCATCTATTGCGGAGCGGATATGGACGGCTTTCAGAGATTTGAGGAGAAGTACTGCTACGACCCGCTGGTGCAGCCCATGTTTACCGCCGGGGTGCTGGAGGAGCTGGCGGGTTCCGCCCGGGACAATGTTTTCTATGAGCTTCGGGATGAATTTGGCATCTGGGCACAGCTCTTCCGGTTTGAGGAGGACACGATTCTGGTGGGCCCCTATGTTAAGCAGATTTTTGACGAGCATCAGGCCCAGAGGACCTTTGCCGCCATGCATTTGCCCGCCGCCTATGTGGGCTCCTTCCGGCTCTATTATTCCGCCTTTCCCGTCCTCAGCTCCACCTTCGTGCGCAATGTGCTCACTGCCTGCCTGAACTCGCTGACGGGGGCGGTGTGGGAGTACAGCTCCTGCCGGGTGGAGCGGGGCGTATCCAGACCCGCCGCCCCACCCAGGGAGGCATATTCCGAGGTGCTGGACTACCGCACGGTCTATCTGCGCTACGACCTGGAAAACCGGTTCCTCCACATGATCGAGACCGGCGACACGGAAAACGTGCTCCCGGCGTACCAGAACATGAGCCTTGGCGGCACGCCCAAAAACCGATACGCCGGCGCGGTCTATCAAAACCCGGCTATCGGCCTGTCCATGGTGCGGGCCCTGGCCCGGAAGGCCGCCGAGCGGGGCGGCGCTCCGGTGGTGGAGATCAACGAGATCACCCAGCGGGCCGTCCAGAAGTCCATGTCCTCCGGCCAGGTCACCGACCAGACACAGGCCACTTTGGATATGCTCCGGGAGCTGACCGAGGCGGTACGCCGCCACCAGCTGGACCTGGGCCGCTACTCCGCCCCGATCCGCAAGGTGGTGGAGTTCCTGCACATGAATTACAGCCAGGACGTCAAACTGGGCTTCCTGGCCAGGCTGGCCAATCTATCAGAATCCTATCTGTCCCGGGAATTTAAGAAAGAGGCGGGCATGACCGTCTTCTCCTATCTGGCCCACCTGCGCTGCGTCCGGGCAGCCGATCTGCTCCTCTCCACCGACTTTTCCATTCAGGAGATCAGCGGCTTCGTGGGTTACCTGGACAACAACTATTTTGTCAAGGTGTTCAAGAAGGAGTTCGGCATCACTCCCTCCGACTACCGGCGGCAAAACCGGCAAAGCGTGTCTGCCGAAAAATAAAAGCGGGCAAGTGCTATGGAACGCAAAATTTTTCTAATCCCGCCATCTTGGCCCTGATAGAATGGGGTTACAATTTCTAAAACCAAGGAGGCAAATACATATGGCGAGCAAGGAAATGGAGGCCCTGAAGGCGGGAATGAAGATGATGATGGCCAAGGGCTTTGCCCCGAAGTTTGACGGAGCCATGGATCCCATCCATCTCCGGAACGTCGTCCAGGCCGCCCAGGAGCGGATGACTACCGAGCCCGGCGTGACCTTCGTTCCCAGGACCTACGCAGGTATCGAGGCCGAGATCAGTATGCCGAAGGACGCAAAGGAGGACTGCATCATCCTCTATATCCACGGCGGCGGGCTCATCTGCGGCAATGCCTTTTCCTCCCGTGGCTACGCCTCCATGCTGGCCGGGGAGAGCGGGCGGCCGGTGATCTCCCTTTCCTACCGCCTGGCCCCGGAGCACCCTTACCCGGCGGCGGTAGAGGACTGCTTCACCGTTTATCAGGCGGTACTGGAGGAGTACCCCCACACGCCCATCTTCCTCATTGGGGAGAGCGGCGGCGCATATCTCAGCATCACCACCGCCATGAAGTGCCGGGACAGCGGCGTGAAAATGCCCGCCGGCATCGTTCCCTACTCCCCGCCTATCGAGTTTTCAGGTGAGATAGACCGAAACTTTGAGGGCAACGAGGACTTTACCGTGACGCCGGAGGGACTCAGAGCCCTGGGGGACTTTTACGTGACCCCGGCCCACAAGGGCGACAGGTACGCCGAGCCCTACTACGATGATCTCCACGGCCTGTGCCCGGTCTTTTTGGCCTGGGACGAGAACGAGTCCCTGTCCGTGGATTGCAGGCTCATTCTGGAGCGGCTCCAAAAGGCCGGCACAGAGGTGGAGCACTACAGCTATCCCCACTGCTTCCACGCCTTCGCCACCGCCGGCCGCGGCACCCCGGAGAGCTACGAGGTCATGAAGAACACCATTGGGTTCTTTGAACGGCACAGGTAAGGACGTTGTTTTTCATGTTACAAAGCAGCGGGGGAGCCTTGCACTCCTCCGCTGTTTTGCTGCCTGAATTGCTTTTCGCAGGCTGCGACATCAGGGACATTACATCCCCAGTGTCGTATTTTTGTCGTACCGCCCTTTCTGGCCGCCCTCGCCGGAAAACAAAAAGATCCCTCAGAGCCTTGCGGCTCTAAGGGATCTTCCTGGTGGAGACTGCTGGACTCGAACCAGTGACCTCCTGCGTGTGAAGAACTGCGTAATGACTGGTGCAGGCGGTCATAGCCGCCGCGTTCCGCATAGGCACAGGTCGTTTGCCCCACCGCAAGGGCTCAAGCTGTATATGGCAACAGCGGTTTACAGTCTAAAAAAGCCCGACACATAGCACCATCCAATATCTGGTAAATTTAACCAACACCGTGCAGGGAAGATCATGAGATTTATCGAAGCTCTTTATATGCAAAATTGAGCACTTTTGTGGCCGCGCGGAATGTACCGATAGCTTTCCTGGTAACCATTAGCCTATGCTCTTCGGTATCCAGTCGAAGCATCTGCTGTTCTACCATGAACTCAAATGCCGTTTTCTGCCAGCTGTAGTATGTCTTAACGCTTGTCCCATTCTCGCTGCACCACCGTTTTACCGACAGCCCACTTTGACGACAGTCCGCGACTCTCTGACTCCACTTAAGGATCCTTTGCTTCTGACCGTAAGCGTCAAACCTCCCCGCGCATAGACACAATAGTAGCGGAACGTTGCGAAACGTTCCGCTACTGACATATTGGAGGTATGGGGATGACAAGCACAGAGTTGAAACACCATGCGAAGCTGCAGGAGTGGGCGGAACAAATCCAGAATTGCCGCAGCAGTGGTCTGCCAGTGCGGGCGTGGTGCAGACAAGAAGGGGTCAATGCAGCCACCTATTACCGCTGGGAACGGGAGCTGTTAACTGCTGCCAACCAAGCGCCGTGCTCCGGTGTGCCGGCCGTGACCTTTGCGGAGTTACCGGTGCCGAAACAGGTATCATGCAACGTGGCGGAACGTTGCGCCACACTGCATATTGGGAAGGCCAGTCTGGACATTTACTCCGGTTGTGACGCGGAACAGCTGAGACTGCTGGTGGAGCTTCTGCGCCTATGTTGAACGACTTCACTGGCGCAGATAAAGTCTATATTGCCTGTGGCTACACAGATCTGCGTAAAGGCATAGATGGTCTGGCGCGGCTCGTCCAGCAGCAGTTTGAACTGGATCCATTTACCAACACGCTGTTTTTGTTCTGCGGACGGCGGCGAGACCGTATCAAGGGCTTGTACTGGGAAAAAGATGGCTTCATCCTGCTGTACAAACGACTGGAGCAGGGCGCGTATCAATGGCCGCGCTCTGAATCCGAGGTAAAGACGCTAACGCCGCAGCAGTACCGCTGGCTCATGGAGGGACTGCAAATCGAGCAGCCGAAAGCCCTCCGTCCGGTGACAGGATTGAGCGCAGTCTGAGCAGAGAAAAGTGGCTGGAAACCATTGAAAATACTGGCTTTCTGCCGCGCTCTGTGGTATAATATTTGCATGGAAAACAGAGAAATGCAGACAAGTAACGCAGTCCGGCAATGTGCCGGATGTCGTCCCTGACGGAACTCGCACCGAGGTGGTGGAGCATCGTCTGCCGGAGAATGAACTGACTTGTTCTGCCTGTGGCAGCAAATTGGTGGAGATCGGCAAGGAAGTCCGCCGTAGCTTAATGATGAAGCCGGCTGAGTTCTGGGTGCGCGAGGACGTGTACTACACCTACGCCTGCAAGAACTGCGAGCAGGAGACCGGTGAAGCCAACATTGTGAAGGCGGCGAAGGAGCCTGCGCTGCTGCCCGGCAGCTTTGCCTCTGCGGAGGCGGTGGCGTATCTGGCAGCACAGAAATTCGTCATGTACTCCCCGCTGTACCGGTTGCAGCAGGAGTTTGAGCGTCAGGGTCTGAAATTGTCCCGACAGACCATGGCCAACTGGCTGCTGAACACTTCGGAGAAGTGGCTGCGGCCGGTCTACGATACGCTGCGCGAGCAGCTTTGCAGGGAGCCGGTGCTGCACGCCGACGAGACGACCTTGCAGGTGCTGAAAGAACCGGGACGTTCCTCCACCAGCAAGTCCTATATGTGGCTGTACCGCACCAGCGGCTGCGCAAAACAGGCGGTTGTGCTGTATGGGTACCAGCCAACAAGAAAAGCGGAGCATGCTGAACGTTTCCTGCAAGGCTTCTCAGGATGGCTGCACGCAGATGGGTACCAGGGCTACCACAAGCTTCCTGAGAATATCCGAGTGGTTGGGTGCTGGGCCCACGCGCGGCGAAAATTTGACGAGGCGTTGCAAACGCTGCCCAAGGAGATGCAAAAGGACTCGCCGGCAGCGATTGGCGAATGCTATTGCTCCCGGCTTTTCAAGCTGGAGCAGGCGTTTGCAGAGCTGACGCCGGAGGAGCGGTATAAGAAGCGGCTGGAACAGGAGAAACCTGTTTTAGACGCGTTGTTGTCATGGGCAAATGATACCATCGATTGACAAGGGCAGACACGGTTTTGACGGGCAGAAATGCGCCCATACTGCGCCAAGCCCCTTGATAATACGGCACGTATTCTCTGCGGGTCTTTTCTTGTCTGAACGCATTTCTGCTCCGGCCAAACTGCTCTGCACCTGCCAGCGATGGGTTTCCAGCGCTTTTTGGCTTTTGAGCCGCAGCTGGGCTGGCGCCCAGCAAGGTGAAAAGGGCAAAAAGCGCTGGAAAGACACGCTGGCAGGCGTGTTTGCCCTTGTCAATCGATGGTATGAAGGCGAGAACTGCGCCGAAATCTGCGCTGGGGAAGGCCATTCACTATCTGTTGGAACAGTGGCCGTACCTGACAAGGTATCTGGAGGATGGCCGTCTGGAGCTGAGCAACAACCGTGCCGAGCGCAGCATTAAACCATTTGTGATGGGGCGGAAAAATTGGCTCTTTGCCAATACGCCCGGTGGCGCGCAGGGCAGCGCCGTGATCTACAGCCTGATTGAAACGACGAAGGAGAATGACCTTGATCCGTACCGTTATCTGCTGTGGGTTCTGCAAAACGCGCCGCAACTGAGTGAAACTGGCAAAGCATGGACTGAAAAGCTGCTTCCCGCAAATGCCCCGGAAGAATGCTATATGCCGCAATAACAGAAGACCGCCATCTCGGTGAGCAGCAGCTCTCCTTGAGATGGCGGCCTTTTTATACGCGGGGAGGTTTGACGGTTACGAACGGACGCACAAGCCGAAGCCTGTGCGTCCGTTTCTCACATGATTTTTAGCCTGCAAGACGCTTCCAGTCGTTGTCCAAAGTAACCAACAACTCATCCACTGTTGCAGCACCTGCCAGCATCTTCTGCATATCCTCGCCAAAGGTCTGCATACCGCCTTCAGGATAAAAGGCTGCATAGAAATTTTTTACCTTGCCAGCGGAAATGTATTCAGACAAGTCCGAGCCCAACGGCCCGATTTCCTCGGCTGTAGCAGAAAAACTGGTAAAGGCCGGAATCAGCAGCATCTCGCTGGTGATAAACTTCTGCCCCTCCTCACTGGTCACGAGCCAGGACATAAAGTCTTTCGCCACATCCTTTGCCGACGATTCTTTGTTAACACCCCAATAGGTGGTGACACCCGCCAGCATAAAGTCATTCTTTGATGCATCTTCGAACATAGGTACAGGGAACATGCCTACTTTGAGATTGGGATTAATCTCATCAAAGGATGCTTGATTCCAGTTGCCGCCGAAGGTAATTGCAACCTCCTCATTGGCAAACTTGGAGACCTGCGTTAAAAACTCAATTGACAGCATATTTTCAATCTGTGTGCTCTCCCACTGCCAATATTCCATAATTTCCTTAGCCAGTGGTGCATTGGCAAACGAGGTCGTTCCATCAGCGAGACCAGCCATAAATGCGAGAGGATCCTTCTGCATCGCGATGACATAGTTTACGCCATAGTAAGCGCGGCCATACGAGCTGCCGTCATTGATTAGAGGCGTATAGCCGGCTGCCTCTAACTTTTTCATGCAGGCAAGCAGTTCCGAATAGGTGGTCGGAACGCTCTCAATACCAGCATTTTCAAACATGGTCTTGTTGTACATATAAGCACCGCCTTCTACACAGAGCGGCATACCATAAATACCACCCAAGTCGATGCTGTTGTAGGCGATGTCGGCCATGTCGGTTGTCCAAGGCTGATCGGAAAGATCTTCCAGATAATCCTTCCAAAGTACCATGTCAGAGTAGCCGCTCAGGGCGAAAATATCTGGTTTCTCACCACTGGCGAAACGCGTTTTCAGCTCCGCGTTGTAGGGCTCGGCTACCAAGGAGACAATTTCAAATTCCACATTCGGGTGTATTCTTTTGTAAGCCTTTGTGGCATTGAGCAACCCGGACTCAATTTCGATTTTGTTGTTCAGGATCGTGACCTTGACGGCATTTTCCTCATTATCAGATGTGGAGTCTTCACGATTCCCGCAGGCGCACAAGCTAAGCATCAGTGCAAGTGCAATGATCAACGGCAAAAACTTCTTACTTCTTTTCATTGGTGGACCTCCTCAAATTTTGATTATATTAACCCTTAGTTGCGCCGTCTGATACACCACCTAAAATCTGTTTTTGCAGTAACAAAAACGCGATAATCGTGGGGATCATTGACATGACAAGCGCGGCAAGGGCAATATCCCACTTGCTGGCATACATACCGAACAGCTTATTGATGCCAACTTGAACAGTGTCATATTTCGTGCTATTTAGGAGCGTTTGCGGTATCATGAAGTCATTCCATACCCAGAACAAATCCATGGCAATCAAACTAAATACCGTATTTTTCATGAGCGGAAATACAATGCAGAAAAAGGTTCGAACCGGCCCACAACCATCCAGCGCCGCAGCTTCTTCCAGTTCCCGGGACAATGTTTTTACAGCGCTTTGCATCATAAAGAAACCAAAGGCAAGACCTACGCCGGCAAAAACGATTATTGCGCCAGGAAGCGTATTGTTGATGTGCAGAACGCTTGTGATTTTCACCAACGGAATCATCAAGGATGCGAAGGGGATCAGCATAGACACCATAAGAAGTGCGGTGAATGTCCGCGTTACAGCGTTCCGGTGGCGGTGGCACCAATAGGCACTCATAGCAGAAAACACCACAACGGCAGACACACTGCAGATGGTTAGAATTGCCGAGTTGCGCAGAAGCTTTCCCATGGATGTGATTTTCCATGCCTGAATAAAATTTGACAGCTGCACTGTCTTTGGCAAACTTAAAGGTGCGCCGAGAATTTCTCCAACAGGCTTTATGGAATTGATGAAAACTATGATGATAGGGTAGACAAAGATTGCAAGCAGGAGAAGCAAGGCAATAGCAAGCAAAATAGTTCTGATTGTAGTCTTTCTATTTCTCATAACCATTTTTTCTCCAATCTGTTTGTCACAATGCGCTGCGTGAGCACGATCACCGACATGATCAGGATGAAAATAAGAGATTCTGCCGTTGCCATCCCGTACATATTATTCGAAAAGGCTTCATAGTAAATGTTGAGCGCCAGTGTCCGTGTTGATCCGTAGGGACCGCCTTTTGTCATAGCCAGACTAAGTTCAAACATTTTAAACGCACAGGCCGTCGTCCAGAAAACACAGGTAGATATATAGGGGATGATCTGTGGTACCTTGATCTTGAAAAACGTTGTGATAGAACCGGCTCCGTCAATTTTAGCAGATTCCAGCACTTCCTTTGAGATAGAAATCAGGCCGGATGAGATAATAACCATCACATAACCTAAATTCTGCCAGACAAATACGATTCCCAGCGCAAAAAAAGCGGTATTCTCATATCCCAGCCAAGGGACGGTTAAGGCTGAAATATGAAGTAGTTTACCGATGGAGGGCAGTGCTTCCAAAAACACATACTGCCATACAAAACCAAGCACCATACCACCAATGGTATAAGGGAGATAGAAGATGGTTTTTGTGACGTTGCGTAATGGGATTTTGGAGGTTACCAACAACGCGACCAAAGTTCCCAAGACCACCACCAGGATGATGTTGAACACGGAGAGCGTTACCGTAAACGAAAGAGCATTGAAAAATGGGGTCTTTCCGGTAAAAATATCCACGAAGTTCTGCAGCCCAATAAAAGTCAATTTATGGGAAACACCATTCCAATCCGTTAGTGAATAGAAGCAGCTGACGAGAAAGGGCGCAACGATACCAATAGAAAATACCAATATTGATGGGCCTAAAAAGAGCCCGTGAACCCAGAGTCGCGGTTTGTTCGTTTTCATACGGAGGCTCCATTTTTCGATACAGATGTTTCTTCCTTCTCGAGGTCTTTTTTGCGCAGATAAATCCGGGCTTCATAGGGGCGGATAGATATTTCTGCCTTCAGCGGCTCGGGATGTGTTGAATAATTGCCAAGCAACAGTGAAACGCCGGATTTCAGAAAATCCGCTGGCACAGCCACTTTTGCCTCTTGGGCAGTGAAATTACACAGGACCAGCAGTTCCTCATCCTCGAGTATCCGGAGGAACGAGTAGACTGCGGGGTTGGATGCGTCTGTTAATTCATAGCGCCCATAAACGAAAACATCATGCTGCTTACGGATGGCAAGTAGCTGCTTATAATACGATAGAATCGAGTTTCCGTCCGCCATCTGCGCTGCGGCATTGATGGAGAGGTAATTTGGATTTACCCGCATCCAAGGAATACCGTCGGTAAAACCAGCGTTTTCCGTAGCATCCCACTGCATGGGTGTTCTGGCATTATCGCGTGCCCGGAATCTGGCCGCCTTCATAAACTCATCATTTGATATTTTTCCGGAGTCCACAAAATCATGATAGAAGTTTCTTGCTTCATCATCTAAAAAATCGTCCACAGTGTCAAACACTGTGTTAGTCATACCCAACTCATCTCCCTGATAGAGGAAAGCTGTTCCTTGTAACGACATTTGGAACGTGGCCAGCATTTTGGCTGACTCCTTATGATATATCTGGTCATTTCCGTATCGGGAGACAGATCTGGGCATATCGTGGCTGCCGAGGCAAACTGTATTCCATGCTTTGTTTGCCAGCACTTGCTGCCACCTAGTGAAAATCTCCTTGATTTCCAGTACAGAAGGCACTTGGGTATGCCACTTAAAAGTGGGACCATTGTTTCGGTAGTTGTCCAATTCATACTGGAAAATCATCTGAAACTCGCCCCGATCAAAGCCGGCGAACAATAGGGCGTCCTCTGGGCGAACATTGTCGGTCTGGCCAACCAGCATGATATTGTATTTATCGTCTAATCCGTTGAGCAGCTCCTGGAGATAGGGGTGGGTATGTTTTCCGTTTGCATAATCTCCGATGCGATAAGGGTCAGGCCAGTCGGACATATCCTCCGGCTTGGAGAATAGATTGATGGCGTCAAACCGAAAACCATCCACGCCCTTTTCGCACCAAAACTCCAAAATTTTCCGCAATTCCCGGCGCACGGCAGGGTTTTCCCAGTTCAAATCGGGCTGTTGTTTGAAGAAAAGATGCATATAGTATGCGTCGGAGGCCGAATCATGCTCCCACGCAGAACCGCCGAAAACACTCATCCAATTGTTTGGCTCATGTCCATCTACAGGATCGGCCCACACATAATAGTCCCGATATTTACTATCTCGCCTGCGACTCTCCACAAACCACGGATGCTGATCGGAGGTGTGGTTGAATACGGCGTCCAGAACCACGCGCAACCCTTTTTCGTGGGCGCGGCACAGCAATCTCTCAAAATCTTCCAGCGTGCCGAACTTTTCCATAATGCCATAGTAATCCTTGACATCATATCCGTTGTCAAACATAGGGGAGTCGAAAATGGGACACAGCCAGAGAACATCCACACCGAGTTCTTTTAGGTAATCCAGTCTGGCTATGATTCCGTTCAAATCACCAAAACCATCGCCGTTTGAATCCTGAAAGCTCTGCGGATAAATCTGATATACAACTGCCTCTTTCCACCATTGTTTGTGCATACGAATTCCTCCTACGGTAAAGCTATGATTTAAGACGTGGCAGCCAGCCACACCTTTTTTCATCCCAAATTCTTAACAACTTATATCCATTCCGGCGGGTAAGATGCCTTCTCTCTGGCTTGAGTTGTCGTACCCTTTTCAGCCTCGTAAGATTTACGGGGCGATGTTCTTCTTTTGGCTGTTATTCGTAGGACTCCAATCTGATCGACAACCTCTTGCAATTCCTTTAACATTAATATAATATTTAATTGCGGATAATTCTAACATAAAGACACGCACATAATAACAAAATTCTATTAATCGGGATTGGAGTATTACAATATGTACCACTGTCAGGAAGAAAAGCAGCAGTTAAGAGAAAATGTCCGTCACAGCGAGGGGCAAATGCCGGTTAAGATTTATTCCTGCAGCTATTCAGAGAAGTTGACGAGTATTCTTTCGCACTGGCATCAAGAGATTGAAGTTGCATTGATTTGCAGCGGAAAAATTTCATATCAAGTTGGCGGTATTGAATTTTTGGCGCATGAAGGTGATATTCTCATTATTTCCCCATGCGTGCTGCATGGAGCCAGAAAGCTGCCGAGGGAAGCCTGCAAGACGGAGAGCATTGTTTGTGATTTGCATATGTTCTGCTCCGCTGCTACTGAGGGCGCCATCTATCAGTTGTTTCTGCCAATTATTGCACAGAAGCGTCGGTTTAAGACCCTGATTCGACCGGGGGATCCTGCCTATGAACAGATATTCTCCTGTGTTTCCTCTGCGATTAGCTGCTATAATAATCGTATTCGCTATTGGGAAACTATTTTTTACAAAGGCATAATGCCAAGTGAAAGAATTTAGATTTTCCAGTGGATTACAA
Organism: Candidatus Pelethomonas sp.; assembly: GCA_048404665.1. Lineage (GTDB taxonomy): Bacteria > Bacillota > Clostridia > Oscillospirales > Oscillospiraceae > Pelethomonas. Next base: position 5,630 of record DBFJQM010000007.1, on the reverse strand, counting down.
CTTCCTCACTGGTAGCGTCAATTTGTGATATGAGAATATCAACCACCTTGCGCTTATCGTCAAAACTTACGGACTCCCAATCATCCAGATAGCCCGTAATGCTGTCAATCTGTGAAGCGGAAACGGAATTAGCGGTGAGGTCTGCAACCAGCCGGAGCTGCTTTTGACGTTCCGCGTCCAGTTCCTCAATACGGTTATTTGCGTATTGCAGGAGCAGCGGGTTTGCCCCGGACAAAGTGTCCAGAAGTTTCTCAATCTCGCTTTCTGTCTTTGCAAGGGCAACGCGGGCGGCAGTCAGTTTCGGGTTATAGCTTTGTTCCTTTCCGCCTTTCAGCGTGTGGAATTTCTGCATCTTCTTAACCATCTCGCCGTACACAAATGCCTCCATGTTTTGCGCCGTTAGTGTACCGGCTCCCTCACAACTCCCATTTTCGGCCCGCTGCTTGCACCGCAGATAGGTAACGCCATTTTGGGCTCTCAGAGCTGCCAGCGCATAGCCACAGCGCCCGCACTTGATTTTCCCGGCCAGCCAGGTATTATGGCATTTACGGCCATTCTGGAAAGAGGTGTTCTGTGACAGCTTGCGCTGGACAGTCAGCCAGAGCTGGGAAGAAATGCGGCCCTGGTGTGGGGCAATCACAAGGATTTGTTCCTCGCCCTCGCGCCCCTGATAGAGATAACAGCTATTGTCCCCTGTGAACATTTCCGGGGGACTTTCGATTTTTACGCCCTGGGCCTTGTAATATTCATAGATGTCCATATCGGCCTGGACATAAACAGGATTTCTCAGAAGTTTTGAGATAAAGCCCCGTTGCAGCGCCTTGTCATAGACCTTGATGGAGTGTTTGACAAAGTACCGGGTTATATCGCCGTAGGAATTGCCCGGCTCCGCATACATTTGAAACATGAGCTCGGCAAAATCCATTTCCGCATTTTCCACCAGCTTCTTTGTCTTGATCCCGTCCATAACGATGGGCTCGGTATCAAAGCCGTATGGCGTCCGGCCCCGCATATAGTAGCCTTTGGTACACCGGGAATAGAAAGCGTCCTGCACACGCATCTGGATGCTTTCGCGTTCCAGTTGGGCAAAGACAATGCAGATGTTGAGCATCGCCCGGCCCATTGGGGTGGAAGTATCAAATTTTTCCGTACAGGAAACAAACTCCACATCGTATTGCTTGAACAGCTCCATGAGCTTTGCAAAGTCCACAATCGAGCGGCTGATCCGATCCAGCTTATAGACGATCACCCGCTTAATCAGACCCAGCCGGATGTCCTGCAAGAGCCGCTGGAAGTCGGGGCGTTCAATGTTCTTGCCGGAATACCCTTTGTCTTTGTATTCCTTTGCCTCACCGCCTTTAAGTTCGTAACGGCAAAATTCAAATTGACTTTCAATGCTGATACTGTCCTTTTTGTCAATCGACTGCCGCCCGTAAATTGCATCAATTCTATTATCCATAATTAGCTCCCTTTCTGTCCGTTGGGAGCCAACCTACAAGTATATTATACCTCTGTCGCCCCCTTACAACAAGGATGACTCCGGCCTACCCCCGCTGCCCGGCATACTTGCGGAACACATCAAACAGCCGCCGCTCAACCTCACGGCTCTGCTTGTCCTGTTCCTGCGGGGAAAAAACGGGGGTGAGATTTTTGACGGTAATCGTACGATCTCCGAGAACAGCCGTTTTCACTTCACTTTTATATTTGACCTGCGCCTGCATAAAATCCCTCCCATACGATAATAGAAACAGAATGTTGGAAACACCAAGGGCCAGCACCGCAAAAGTGCTGGCCCTTGGTCGTCGGCACCTCTGGACAAAGTGTCCAGAGGTTTTGCGTGCTTTAGGAGCGCCGCGCTCATTTTCTTGCTCCGTCATAAGACAGCCATACTCGGCAGCGGCGCTCCCCCACAAAGGGGGCGGCGGTCTGCGGCCCCCGCGCCTCCTTTGTTGAGAGGAAACTTCCTCTCACATACCACCAGAAAAAGAGGGGTGAATGGAGATGGTAACTTAGAAATTTTCCTGCAAATATTTTTTCATGCGCTCAATTCCGCATTTCACGGAGCAGCGAACGGCGCTCTTGTCCACACCCTCCTCGCGGGCAATCTGGCGGTAGCTCTTTCCAAGGATCAAATGAGCGTCCACGCGGCGACCCTGAATTTCCGGCAAGGAGTTGAGGGCGTTCCACAGCCGGAAGAACAGCTCCTTGCGATCCATAAGTTCCTGGGGGCTGGGCTCGTGCAGGCAGGCGGAGTATTCGATCCCATCGTCACAATCCAGGGAATAATAAGCCTTGTTGTAGCGCACCCGTTCCGCATGGGCGGCCTCGCGCCGCTTACTGGCTATGAGTTCCTCGGCTACCTCGTCAGGCATCTCCACCAGCACGTCCGTTAAGTACCAATAATAAAAATCTTTCAGATTGATCGTTGTCATAGCTTGTCCTCCATTTTGTTTCGGTTGATGGGTTGAACGGAAACAAAATGGGGAGCTGGCGGGGAGCGGCACCCTGGGGAGCCGCCCCGCACCTCTGGACAAAGTGTCCAGAAGCCGGACAAACAAAATGCGCCTGCGTAGCACAAGGCCACGCAAGCGCGTGAAACGACAAATTCACTTATATACTGCCAAATTTCGCATCCACCACCGAACTGCTCCTGTTCGGTGGATGAGCTTTTTTTGACAGGTTAGGGGGATGGAAAAAGGCCACGACGATACCTCCTGGACACCGCCGTATCCTTAAAAAAGGGCGACTTTAACACACCCCCCGTATTCTTAATATTTCAAAAAAGAAAACGGCGGCTTTGATTTTGATATTTCAAGGCCGCTGTTCTCTAACTTCGCGCAAATCTGCTATTAGCGGCTCTGTGCGAATGATTTATGAAACTTGGTGTTTTGCAAATACGCGGCGAGATATAACTGCGCCAATTCCTAAAAAGAGCAGTGCTGTCGGGATTGCCCACACCGCATACAACATACCGTTACTCATTTGTTCCACTGATAAGAGCGAAACGGCTTGCACATGATACAAAGGTAAAAGCCCAATCAAGCGGAACAACGGATTTGCTTCTGTGATTGGCAGCAAAACCGGAAAAAGAAAAATTGCCATAGACGCAACGAAAGCTACAATCTGATTTTTACTGATTGCAGATATAAGCAGCGTAATTCCCGTTACGCTGAGAGTACAGGTAAACGCCAAAAGGATTTGATATTTTAGCAACGTTCCACAAGTGATATTGAAAGGAATGAACCCCTCTGCATAGTCGCTGGGAGCGAATAGAATACTACAATCCAGCCCTTCCGTTCCGTAAAAGATAAGAGCAAGAAGCAAGTTAAAAGCCGCAACCAGCGCGGTAGTGAGAATGGCGGTAAGAATACCTGCTGCTACCTTTGCAGTAGCGCATTTGGTTTTGCCGTATTTGCTTGTCAATATGATATTGTCAACGCCTTCATACTCTCCGGAGAAAATCGGAGCAAGCATGATGATAACCGCAAGAGCAAGCACGATAAAAACCCGCACCATGTTTTTACTTGTTGAAAGCCAACCATCTACATAGCCAATTTTGATTTCTTCATTACCGAACACATCCGAAACACTTAATCCGTTCCAATTTCCCTCTTTATCAGAAAATCGGGAAAAGGCGGCGGATTGTGTAGCGTTTTGATACAGGTACATCGCATTGAGACCATGCAGATCATGGGTCGGCGCAAAGTCATTCATCATTTGCTGTACTTTTTCGTCGGTCAATATTCCCTCGTATTTCGCGGCAATTTCCTTGTCGATTTCTACTGCCGTTTTACCTGAACCTTCCGCACTTACACCGTCAAAAGCATATTTGTTTTGATAGGTAGAAAAGGAAATCAAGACAGAAAACAGAAGTATTCCAACCAGAACAATCAAAGATAAACGCTTTGAAAATACTTTTCGCAGTTCAAAAAGAATTAGTTTTTTCATTCTTCACAACCCCCTTTGAAATAGAACAGGTACAAATCTTCCAAAGTAGGCTGCACCCTTACCACATTTTCCATAGGCGGACGATCTCCAATAATCCGTAAGATTGTCTGATTTCCGCTGATGTTACGCAGATTGCTTGTATTGTAGGCAGCCGCGTATTTTTCCGCATAGGCAGTCGGAACCGTACATTCCCATACTTGACCGTCGATTTCAGAAGTAATCTCCTGCGGATTTCCAAAATGAATGATCTGACCGGATTTCATCATAATGATTTCCTCTGCAATAAACTCCACATCGGAAACAATATGCGTAGACAGAATTACAATGCGGTCTTTGGAAAAGGCGCTGATCAAATTGCGGAAACGGACGCGCTCTTTCGGGTCAAGCCCTGCCGTTGGCTCGTCTAAAATCAAAATGCGGGGGTCATTGAGCATGGCTTGTGCAATTCCTAAACGCTGTTTCATGCCTCCCGAAAAAGTTTTGATTTTGTGCTTACTTTCCCTCGATAAGTCTACTGCTTCCAGCAACTCTTTTGACTTCTTACGCGCCGCCTTTTCGTCCAATCCTTTCAGATCCGAAACGTAGATCAAAAAGTCATACGCCGAAAAGTCGGGGTAATACCCGAAGTGCTGCGGCAAGTAGCCTAAGAGGTTTCGATATTTCTCACCCAGTTCAACAATGTTCCTGCCATTCAGCAGGATTTTGCCGGAAGTAGGCGTTTGAATATTGCAGAGTAGCCGCATAAGCGTTGTTTTTCCTGCGCCATTTGCGCCCAGCAAACCGTAAACGCCATTTGTCAAGGTGATGTTCAAGGCGTTCACAGCCGTTTTAGAGCCGAACTTTTTTGTCAGACCGATTGTCTTTAATTCCATAAAAAACGCTCCTTTCTCCATAGGGAGCAATAAAAATACTCTCCATGTGTTTTCATGGAGAGTATAAAGGGGAAATATCTACTTTTTATCTACAAAGTGGGAGATTTGAAATAGGCAGATACATTCGCTCCGTTGACGGTATTCCGAATTTGCAAATAGCCGTTATGGTGTTCACAAAGCAGCTTGCAAATATATAACCCAAGTCCGAAATGCTCAGAATGGTTGCTTTCCCCTGTGAAGTACGGATTTGCAGCTTTTTGTAGGCTGTCTTTATCAAAACCATTCCCATCGTCCGATACGGAAAGCAGCAAACCGTTGTCATGCAAGGTGAAAGATATTGTTACTAAAGTCCGGGCATACCGCACAGCGTTAGAAATCAAGTTGTTGCATACCTGTGAGATAAATGCACTGTCAAGAGAAAGTTGCAAAACAGATATGTCATTTTGTAAAATCAACTCTTTTCCGTTTTTCGTACAAATGATTTTTGCACTGTCATACAAAGAAGATACCAACGGTTGTAAGTCAATCAACTTGTACTCTGGCTGCGTATCTTCCATACGCCTAATGTTGCTCATACTGCTTACATAGTTTTCCATACGGGAAATATGCTTTCCCATTGTGGCGGCGGTTTCCCTCGTTTGGGAATTGTCGCTGGTTTGCAGCATTTCGTTATAGCCTTTTAGTACTGTTAGAGGGGTACGCAAATCGTGAGCAAAAGCGGCGTTGAGTGCTTTTCGTTCTTCAACTTGCCGCCACATTTTAGAGAAATTGTCCGCAAGGGTTGTCCGCATGATTTCAAAGGACGCGCAA
>DBFJQM010000006.1:0-54321 GCA_048404665.1 Candidatus Pelethomonas sp. | reverse complement strand
GGAACCCTCCGGTGATTTCAAATGCTCGGGCGAAATGAATTCGCCCTGCGCCAAGGTTTTGCCTACGGCAAAACGCTTGTACGGCGCATAAGCGCCGCCCCACCGTGTGGGGCCCCTGTCCTATGATCGGAGGCTCAGCGTGCATATTAGGGCAAAATCGTTTTGACCTATTATTGCAGAAATAAGGACACACAAAGCGTGTCCTTATTTTTTGGGTTCCGCACCGCTTTTGCGGCGCGTCCTTTTGGCGTAAACTGATGGTAAAGATGCGGCAAATGCAGAGGCATCGAGGAGCTTTTATGGAACTTTGGGATCTATACAATGAACGCCGGGAATTGACTGGGCGCGATCATATCCGCGGGGAAGAAGTGCCGCATGGGTATTACCATCTTGTTGTGCATGTCTGGATCAGAAACAGTAAAGGCGAATATCTGATCTCCCAGCGCAGCGCCGACCGCCCTGCATGTCCGCTCATGTGGGAGTGTGTCGGTGGTTCCGTGATGAAGGGGGAGGACAGCTTGACAGGAGCTCTCCGCGAAACGCAGGAGGAGGTTGGGCTGGTACTGTCCCCGGAACATGCGGCGCTGGTATATTCCGTGGTGGGCAGGGTCGTGAACGGAGTCAAATTCTCTGACATTCTGGATGTATGGCTTTTTGAGTATGACGGCCCCGTCTCCCTGGAACAGGCCACCACGCGGGAAGTGGCACAAGCCGCCTGGATGACGAAATCACAGATCAGAGAGCTCTTTAACACTGGCAGGTTGGTACCGACTCTTGGCTATTTCTTTGAAACAGAGGGGTTGTAAGCATGAGCATATCCCTGCTGTGCCTGCCAAACGTGTAATTCCTCATGCCACCATGCGGGTAGACGGAGATGATCCGTCTGCCCGCTTTTTCAATGAAAACGGGGCGGAGGCTGGGGCGCTGGGCTGCCACAGCCTCCGCCGGACGAAAATCCTGCGGCAAAATACAAACAAAATCCTGCGAAATCCGAGCAGAACCCCGCGGTATGTGGGAGCTCCCTTGATTCGTCCCTCCAGATTCTCTATTATATTCTTATTCCACCGTGATCGCATGGTGTGATTTTACGAGGAAGAGAGGTTATTTTATGGCAATGCAAAGCAAAAAAAGGACACCCGGGAAATCGCAGGGAGTGTGGAAGCCGTTTTTTACTCTGCTGAAGGGCGTCCAAATGCCCTGGTTCTGGCTGCTGCTGGTGCTGCTCGTCAACCTGTTCGGCGCACAGCTGTCGTTGATCTTCCCGGACGTGACGTCCAATATCCTGGCCGGTGATCTCAGCGTAAGGGCCATTACCCTGTTCATCGTCATCATGTTCCTGTCGGGAGCCGTCAGCAGCATCCATATCGCTGTTACCGCTGTTGCCAGCGGGAAGGTAAATCTGAACTTTCAGCGGTTTGTGCTGAAGAAGGTCATGCGCCTCCCCATCCCGTTCTATGACAAGAACATGGCGGACCAGCTCATCAGCCGCACGACGGATGATACCACAAAGATGAGCTATTTTCTCACATCGACGCTGCCGGTGCTGCCCAGCAAGATCTACTCCCTGGTGGGCGTTATCGCCATTCTGTTCAGCTATGACTGGCGGCTGGTGGTCCTGGCCGCGCTGGTGACGGCCGTCATGGTCGTGCGGCCTCTGATTGCCGGGCGGCTCCAGTTCAAGTGGAACGCCCGCATCCAGGAGCGCCTGGCAGAGCTGACTGGTCATCTGGCGGAGGCAATGCAGAATATCCCCCTGACCAAGATTTTTGTGCAGGAACAGCGGGAGCAGAAAAGCGGCCTGGCCGCCATCCGGAACCTGTATCAGACCAAGGTGCGCTACCTCCTGGTTGGGCAGGGAGTGAGTATGTTCGCTGACGTGGAGGGAATGGTCCAGCTGCTCATCAACGTGCTGGGCGGCGTATATCTGATTCGGAATGGGTACATTACGGTGGATATCTGGATCGCATATTACATGTATACCAGCACGCTGAAATCCGCCGTCAACGCACTGCCTGATTTCTGGATGTCGGCCAAGACCGCACAGGGCGCCTCCCTGCGCATTTCGGAGATCGCCAACGAGGAGGACGAGGCCGAGGGCGGCCAGCGCCAGCTCAGGGCAGAGCAGGGAGATATTGCATTTGAGAACGTTTCTTTCGCTTACTCCGGGCAGCCTGTCCTGCAAAATCTGAACTTTACCATCCCCCAAGGCAAGACAACGGTGATCGTCGGGCGCAGCGGAGAGGGGAAATCCACTCTCTTCGGACTGCTGGAGCGGTTCTATCAGCCCGGCGAGGGCCGAATCACCATAGGCGGCAGAGACATCGGGGAGTACAACATCAAGGACTGGCGCAAGTCCATCGGTTATGTTTCCCAGAATACGAATCTGCTGTCCGGCACGGTGCGGGACTGCATCACCTACGGCGTGGACCGTCCGGTCTCCCAGGAGGAGATCGAAGCGGCGGCCCGCAGCGCCAATGCCTACGAGTTCATCATGGATATGGAGAACGGCTTCGACACCCAGGTGGGAGTGGGCGGCAGCAAGCTCTCCGGCGGCCAGCGCCAGCGTATCTGCATTGCCAGGGAGCTGCTGAAGGATCCTGTGCTCTTGCTGCTGGATGAGGCCACCTCCAGCCTGGATATGGAGGCGGAGTATCAGGTGACCCAGGCCCTCAACCGCCTGAAGGAGGGCCGGACGACCCTGATGGTGTCCCACCGCCTCTACCCCGTGGTGGACGCTGACCAGGTCGTATACCTGAAGGATCACCAGGTCTCCGGAGCCGGTACGCATCTGACACTGCTGCGGGAAAATGATTCGTACCGCGAGCTGATCCGCGCCCAGCAAGTGGGTGCAGCATCCTGAAAGGAGGACGTGTGTTATGAAACAGGAAAAGGTGAAACAGAGCTGGAGTCCTTTCTGGCGCATCATCCGGCACAACACCCCCTGGATCTGGATGATCCTGGCTGTGTTGGCCGGGAGCTACATCATTTACTTCAACGTCAAGATCCCGGAAATGAGCGCACAGATCATGGCCGGCGAGATCTTCGATATGGCGTTGATTTGGAAATATATCGGCCTCAGCCTGCTCAATACGCTTCTGGGGTGCGCGGCGGTATATCTGCAGTCCTGGACCATATACCGGATGGACTATAACATCCAGAACTCTCTTTGGAAAAACCTGATCGGCCTTCCCATGGCCGTCTACAACCGCGTGACCCCCACGTCCCTGATCAGCCGTGTCACCATGGACACCACCACGATCTCCAGCACTGTTTACTACACCCTGGCTCTGGTGGTGGAGATCTCCGCCGTGGTCAACCAGATTTACGCGGTCTATGCGATCCATAGGGATATTGCCGTTGCCATTCTAATGACGGTCCCGTATATCCTCTTTGTCATGATCGTCCCCGGCCGGATCTACTTCAAGGCCAGCAGGAAGAAGCAGGAGGCTCTGTCCCGGTTCACCGGATATGTCGCGGAGCGCCTGATGAATCTGCGGCTGATCAAGGCCACGGCTTCGAAGGAAAAGGAAACCGTCCTGAGCGACGACGTCCTTCTGGAGAACTATCGGACGACGGTGCGGATCGGCCTGCTGGAGGCTGCCACCGCTCCTTTCATCGCCGCCATCCAGAGCGTCATGACAGCGGCGGGCCTGCTGGTGACAGCCCGGCTTCTGGCCAACGGTGAAGTGGAACCCGACGCCATCATCTTTGTCTACATGGAAGTCATGATGCTGTTCTTCAGCTGCTCCAACTTCTTTACGGCGTTTCATGACCTGAAGCGAGCCCAGGGCTCCGCCAGCGCGGTGGGCGAGCTGCTGGACACCTCCCCGGAGCAAATTCGGCGGGAACGCACCTTCACTATGGACGACGCGGATATCGTCTTTGACAATGTCAGCTTCCGCTATGGCGACAAGGATGTTCTCTCCAATGTCAGTTTCACCATCCCACACGGCAAGACGACCGCCATTGTTGGTCCCAGCGGCGCCGGCAAGACCACCATCCTCAGCCTCTTGGAGCGGCTCTACACCCCCACCGGCGGCACGATTCGCTTCGGAAATACGCCGGTGGAGGAGATCCATCTGGATGACTGGAGACGGGCCATGGGATACATCCAGCAGGAAAGCCCCCTGGTCACCGGTACGGTCCGGGCCAATATTGCCTACGGGCTGGACAGCGAGCCCACTCAGGCAGGAGTGGAGGAGGCCGCGGCCCTGGCCAACGCCGATGGGTTCATCAGGACGCTGCCTGAGGGCTACGATTCGGAAACCGGCCAGATGGGCGGAAAGCTCTCCGGCGGCGAGCGCCAGCGGATCGCCCTGGCCCGAATGATCATCACCAAGCCCAACTATCTGCTGCTGGACGAGGCCACCGCCAGCCTGGACGCGGAAAACTCCGCCGCTGTGCAGAAGGCCCTGCGGCAGATCTCCATTGGCAGGACCTCCGTCATCGTGGCTCACGACATCAACACAGTCCGCCACGCGGACAACATCATCGTGCTGGACAAGGGCCGGGTGCAGGCCGTCGGCACCCATGAGCAGGTGTACCAGCAGAGCGGCCTGTATCAGCGCTACTGCGACCTGCTGGCCAAGAATCTGGAAGAAATCTAAGTGGAAAGGGACACAGGCAATGGAATCGAAGATCATCAAGCTGTTTGATTACCGTACCGTGCCGGTCCCGCCGGACATGACCCGTTGGCGAATCCCTGCTGATGAGATCAACAGGCAGCTGGAGACCATAGCGCTGAGCCGCGCAAGACAGGTCCCCGCAGAGACCGTGGAGTGCGGAGACGCCGTATGCTGCGAATTTGCGGGAGATACGGAGCTTCCGGGGCGGGACATCGTATTGCTCTATCCGGGCCGGAACCTGCCGGGGGCGGAGGAGGCGGAAACAGCCGTTATCGGAAAAACGGTGGGTGAATGTTTCCAGTGCTCCATCCGGGAAACGGCGCTTACCCTGCGCGTCCGGGAGATCCTGCGTAACTGCCCGGCTGCTGTATCGGACGAGCTGATCCAGCAGGAGGGGATCGAAGGCGTCAGCACAGTGGAGGAGTATGTCCGCTGGTTTCGCGGAAAGGAGGAGCCGGCACGGCGCAGCAACGCCTGCGTGGAGATCGCACTCTTTTGGCTCCAGCAGATGTCCGTCCATTCAGAGGCGGACATCGTCGAGGAGGAACAGCAGGCGTATGTGCGCCAGGCTGCGCGGAACCTGTTTGATATGATGCTCCAGTGGGGCGAAGATCCCCACATCCCGGAGGAGGGCTTGGAGATTCTCACCGAGGAGGAAGCTCTGATTCGGCTGGAGGAGAAGACGAAACCCAGCTTCCTTTACCCGGCGGTATGCGAAATGCTGTCAAACCAGCACGGAATATTCTACGGCGAGGCCGAGCTTGAGGAGGAATACCGGAAGATGGCCGACTCCGCCCAGAGTTCCATAGAAGAAGTGCGGAAGGAGTCGCCGCCTGAAGCACTGCTGGCGTCTCTATACTCGCAAGCGGCGGTGCGCCTGCTCGCTGCAGAGGCGCAGTCAGTTCTGGAGGTGTGATATGGCCGTTTTCGATGCAACCGATCAGAATTTCAACGAATTGCTTCAGTGCGACTATGCGGTAGTCGATTTCTACGGAGACTATTGCGGCGCGTGTGAGGTGCTTGCTCCGGTTTTCCGGGCCGCTTCTGACGATATGCCATACATACGGTTTATCCATATCAATACCAGCCACAACCCGTCGGCTGCGGAACGGTACAAGATCGAGGCGCTCCCCACCCTGTATTACTTCCGGAAGGGCAGCCCCGTCCACAAAAGCGTTGGCAGCGCGGACCGGCAGGAACTCAACCGCCACATTGCCAGAATGTTGTACGAGTAAGAAGTCGCTATCTGGCAGCAGTCCTATAGAAGCACCGCCGGAGGGCAGGCATATCTGCCCTCCGGCGGCATTTTATCCTCGGGATATTGTCCTGACCCTTCCCAATGTGAGCCGGAGAAAATTCCGGCGGCACCTCAATAGACCAAAAGCTGCAAAAGTCCGCCGGGATCTGCTGATTTCGGCGAACAAATTCCCACATCCGTATTGCAAAAAACTGCTGATTTCGCTATAGTGATTAGGATAGCTTTTACTTCGGCGGCCACAGTCTGCGCTATGCGGTCAGGAGGGAGGGGCGGCATGGACCAGCGCTCCGTACTATACAAATATTTTGGACATACAGCCTTCCGGCCCGGACAGGAGACGCTGATCGACGCGATCCTGGCCGGGCGGGACGCCATGGGCATCATGCCTACCGGAGGCGGGAAGTCCCTGTGCTACCAGGTCCCGGCCTTGCAGCTGGCGGGCATCACCTTGGTGATCTCTCCGCTCATTTCCCTTATGAAGGACCAAGTGGCCGCGCTGCGGGAAAACGGAGTAGACGCGGCCTTTTTGAATAGCTCCCTGAGCGCGGAACAATTTCAGGCCGCTTGCCGGGAGATCAGGCAGGGCGGCTGCAAGCTGGTCTATGTCGCGCCGGAACGGCTGGAGAACAAGCGGTTTCTTGACCTGACCCGAGAGCTGGACATTGCCATGGTGGCGGTGGACGAGGCCCACTGCATCTCCCAGTGGGGGCAGGACTTCCGCCCCAGCTATCTGCGCATCCCGAATTTTGTGTCACGCCTGCCCCGCCGCCCGGTGCTGTCCGCCTTCACCGCCACCGCCACCCAGGAGGTGCGCGGGGACATCATCCGCCTTCTGGGCCTGAACGACCCCGCCATCGTGGTCACCGGCTTTGACCGGCCCAATCTGTTCTTTGACGTCAGGCGGCCCCAAAATAAGCTGACCGCGCTGAGGGCCTTCCTGGAGGAGCGCCCGGGCCAGAGCGGCATCGTCTATTGCGCCACCCGCTCCGGGGTGGAAAAGGTGTGCGATGCGCTGAACGCCCAGGGGTTTTCCGCCACCCGCTATCACGCGGGGCTGTCCGATGAGGAGCGGCAAACAAATCAGACGGACTTCCAGTTTGACCGAAAGCTGATCATGGTGGCCACCAATGCCTTTGGTATGGGTATTGATAAGAGCAATGTGAGCTTTGTGGTCCACTACAATATGCCCAAAAGCCTGGAGGCCTACTACCAGGAGGCCGGCCGGGCGGGGAGGGACGGCGAGGCGGCCCAGTGCGTTTTGCTGTATTCGCCCGGCGACGTACAGACAGCGAAATTTCTGATCGAGAACAGCTCCGGCGGCAACGAGGATATGGACCCCGGAGACCTGGCACTGCTCCGGGAGCAGGATCGCCGCCGGCTGTCCGCCATGGTGGGCTACTGCAAGACCAGCGGCTGCCTGCGGAGCTATCTGTTGGACTATTTCGGCCAGGAGGCGCCGCCCACCTGCGGAAACTGCGGCAACTGCAAGGGGCTGTGCGTGGAGAACGATATCACCATACCCGCGCAGATGATCCTCTCCTGCGTCCGGCGGTCCTACGACAGGCTGGGGTATCATGTCGGGGCCGCGCTGATCGTCCGCGTCCTGCGGGGCAGCAGGGACCGGCGCATTTCGGAACTGGGGCTGGATGAGCTATCCACCTTCGGGCTGCTGAAGGGGACGCCCAGGCCCATCGTCAACCAGTATGTCGACCGGCTGGTGGAGCTTGGATACCTGCTGGTTGAGTCCGCCCACTCGACGCTGCGCCTCACGCCGAAGGCGGCGGAGGTGCTGTTTCACGGGGCACGGGTGGCGATGCTGACCCGCGTGGAGCCGGCGGAGAAGCCAAGGCGCAAAAAAGACAGGCACGCCTCCTCGCCTGTACAAGCAGGACAGGCAGACGGCAGCCTGCTGGCTGCTCTGAAGGCCGCCCGGACGAGTCTGGCGCAGCGGGAAGGGGTCCCCGCCTATATCGTGTTCTCCAACGCAGCGCTGGCCGACATGGCCGAGAAGGCGCCCCGGACTATGGAAGAATTTTTGGAGGTCTCCGGGGTGGGGGAGGTAAAGGCGCAGCGCTACGGAGCGATCTTCTTGCAGATCATTTCCGATCATATGGAGAGAAGGGGCGCGGACGCCCCTTGACAAATCCCGCCTTGGGCGGTCACGGTGAATGTGGTAAGGGGAGAGGCCTCGCGGAAGCGAGGCCCCTCCCCTTAAACGGATCGCGGAATATGCTGTTAGCTGCGCCGTGATACGCAGGCGGGATATCAGACCGTGGCGGCGCTGCTTTGCTCCATAACGAGCTGACGGTACTGTTCGCTGGACTTGACGATCTCGGCGGGGGAGCCGCAGGCCTCGACCTTGCCGTTTTTGATAACGATGATGTGGTCGGCGCTGCGGATGGACGCCAGATCGTGGGCGATCATGATGGTGGTGCGGCCCGCCATCAAATTCTCCAGGGCGGACGTCACCATCCGGCGGCTGCGGGTGTCCAGAGCGCTGGTGGCCTCATCCAGCAGCAGGTAGTCCGGGTTGCGCATGATGGCCCGGGCGATGGCGATGCACTGGCGCTGGCCGCCGGAGAAGTTCCGTCCTCCGGGGGCGACGTAGCTGTCGAAGCCGTCCGGAAGCGACGCCACCAGATCGGTCAGGTTGGCCATGCGGGCAACCTTCTCCAGCTCGCTGTCCGAAACAGGAAGGTCGCTGCCGTAGGTGATGTTTTCGCGGAGGGTCCCCTCCATAATGGCGCAGTCCTGGGGCACATAGCCGATGGTCCGCCGCCAGGAGCGGAGGCTGTAGTCGGACACGTCCCGGCCGCCGAACAGGATGGCGCCCTTCTCGGGGGCGTAGAACCGCTCCAGCAGCTTAAAGAGCGTGGACTTGCCGGAGCCGTTGGCGCCGATGACAGCGGTGACCTTCCCCTTGGGGATGGTGCAGGTGACGCCGTCCAGGACCACCTTGTCGCCGTAGCCGAAGACCACGTCCTTCACGTTGATGTCCGTGTCGGGCATGTCGGCCTGTACGCCCTTGTCGATATCCTCCGACGTGGCCTCCAGGACCTCCACAACGCGGTCCAGGGAACCGACGGACTGCTTGAGGCTGCCGAAGTAGACGACCAGCGTGGTGAAATACATGGAGATGGAGGAGGCGAAGGTGTAGAACACCACCACGTCGCCCACCGACATGGTCCCCTCAGCCACCATGCGTCCGCCGAGGATAAAGACGATGGCCTGGCCGATGACGGGGTAGAACCGGTCCATGGAGGAGGCAAAGGCGGAGACCAGGCCGGTCTTCAATTCCACCGTGTACTGGGCCTGGAACTTCTTATCGCCCAGGCCGGACTCGGTCTCCTGGGTGCCGGCGGCGCGGATCAGGTTGATGTTGCGGGTGCGCTCCACCAGATAGGCGGTGGCGTCGGCCAGGGTCCCCTGGGTCCGGCTGCCCACCCAGTACTTCATCTTACCGTAGATCCAGCCCACGAGGAGGCTGACGGGGATAAGGGCCAGGGAGGAAATGCTCATGGTAATGTCCGTGGTGATCATCTGCCGGAGGTAGATGACCGTGCTGACGACCAGCATGTAGGAGGACAGCACCACGTTGAAAATGCCGCTGGCGGAGTCGCAGTCCGCGGTGACGCGGCTGACCAGGCCCTCGCCGTTGTCCTTATCGTAGGCGGTGTTGGGCAGGAACATCATCTTCCGCCACAGCTTCTGCCGCAGGCCCAGGTTGAGCTTTTCATTGGCGATGCCGGTGAGAATGCCGATAGCCGTGGTGAAGACGGTGGACAGGACCATGGGGATCATGTAGCGGGCCAGCAGTTCGTTGTCCACAAGGCCGGTGGCGTCAATGATGTCGCCGGTGGCATAGATCATGTTCAGGGAGAAATAGTAGCTGATGAGGTTGATGACGACGGCGCTGATATAAAGGACCCAGGGGATCTTGACGCCGGAGAAGATGCCGAAATAGCGCCGCAGAGAGACGTTCTTCTTTTTCATGCCTGGTACACCTCCTGATAGGATTGCTCCTCCACAAGCTCGCGGTACAGCGGGCAGGTCTTCATCAGCGTCTCATGGGCGCCGCAGCCGGCCACATGGCCGCCCTCCATGACAACGATCTGATCCGCCTTCGCGATGAGCCGCAGGTCGTGGGTGACAGTGACGATGGTCTTGCCGGCAAAGTGGTCGGTGAGGGTCCGGTGGATATTTGCGGCGGTGTTGACGTCCAGGGCGCTGGTGGGCTCGTCCAGCAGCAGGACCTCGGCGTCCCGCAGCAGCTCCCGGGCCACCACCAGCTTCTGGCGCTGGCCGCCGGAGAGGGACTGGCCCCACAGGGCCACCTTGGCGTCAAAGCCGCCGGGCAGGGCCTGGATGTCGGAGAGGATGCCGCTGGTGGCGGCGGCGGACTCCAGCTCGCTCTGGGAGACGCTGCGGGTGATGCCGTAGGTCATGGCGTCCCGGACAGTGCCGCTGAACATGCCCGTATCCTGCTGGACGTAGGCCAGCTTGGCCCGGTAGTCCGCCAGCTTCATGCCGGACACGTCCTTCCCGCTGACGGTGACCTTGCCGGACGCGGGGGTGTAGATCCGCTCAATGAGGTTCAGGGCCGTGGACTTGCCGGAGCCGGAGGGGCCCACGATGGCGGTCATCTTCCCGTGGGGGATGGTGAAGGAGACGTTGTCCAGGGCCTTCTTGGAATCGTAGCAGAAGGAGACGCCGCTGAGGGCAATGTCGCCGGAGACGTCGGCGGCATGGGCGCCGTCCACCTCGTCGGGGGTATCCAGGATGCGGGAGACACGGGCGGAATAGCCCTTCATGGATTTCAGCTGCGTCCACACGCCGGACAGGGAGCGGAACTGGTTGGTGACCATCATGATCATGGCGTAGAAGGTCATCCACGCCTCAACGGTGATCTCGCCGTTGCGCAGCAGGTAGGAGGCCCAGACAATGGAGAGCAGCTCGCTGAGGAGCATGGTGCCATAGGCGTAGACGGTGGTGACGTTGTCGATGTAGATGGGCTGTAGCTTGGCCTTATACAGCTCCTGGGAGGCCTGGAGACCGTTTTTCTCCTCCAGATCCTCGTTGGTGTACGCCTTGATGATGTTCAGGTTGCGGATACGCTCGGACAGGAAGCCGGTCAGGCCACCGATCCGGGACTGGACGCGGTGGTAGGATTTCTCCTCCCAGCGCCCCACGAAGATGGCGTAGATGACGTAGACCGGGATCAGCACCAGCAGCGCCCACATCAGCTTGGCGTTCAGGGAGTTGGCCAGGTCATACAGCTCGAAGAGAAGAAAGATCGTGGCGGGGACGCTGGTGACAAAGCTGATCACATAGTCAGCCGAGGTCTGAGCGTCGATGGTGATGGCGCTGAGGAGGGTGTCGGCGGACTGCGCCACATCGGAGGACGCGTCCATCCGCATCATCTTCTTCCACAGGACGTTGCGGAGGTTCCGGTGGGACTTGATGCCCGCGAAGGTCTCAATGATGACATAGACCGCGTTGAGCGCTACGATGAGGAGACTGGTCCCGATGAGCCGGAACAGGACAGAGGTCTCGAAGTTGCCTGCGTACAGCTCGCCGGTAACGCTGGGAATCATGGCCATGATCTTGCTGTAGCCCAGGTTGGCGATCAGGGCTAAGATGATGAGAGGCCAGCACAATCGCGCCTTTTTGATAAAGCGGAACAGCTGTCCCCAGGTGCCGGTCTCCGGCACCTTTTTCTTTGCGTCGGACATAGAATATCTCCCTCCTGGTATGAAATTTTGGAAAAAGGCCGCTGCCTTCTCCTGATAAAAGGATAAGGCAGCGGCCTTTTGAATGCAATACCCCCTGTCGGATCGGGGCGATTTGGACAACGGTTGGTCCGATCTGCCCGATGTTTGGGCCCGCTTCGTTCACACGAAACGGATGCCCCGGGCGGCCAGCTCCTCCCGCAGCCGGGTGTAGTTGCGGCGGCTGACCGGCAGCGTGGTCCCGTCCTCCAATACGGCCTGAAAGGTCTTGCCGAAGTCGGCGGGCTCCACGGAGACGATACGGCCCACAGGCACCAGTACGGACTGGTGGATGCGGAAGAACCCCTGGTCGGCAAATACCGCCTCCAGCGCCTCCAGGGTGTAGGGGACGACGTGCTTTTTGCCGGTGCAGTGGATGACCGTGCGGCGGGCCTCCCGGGCGATATAGTGGACGTCGGCGGGGTCGATGAGGACAAAGCTGGTGCCGCCGGTGTTCAGCGCCACCACGGACTCCCGGCCGGGGGCGGCGCTCCTGCTGTCCCGAAAGCGCTCCAGGGTCCGCTGGAGGCGGGGGATGTCGATGGGCTTGCTGAGGAACCCCAGGGGCTCGTAGTCGTAGCTCTCGGCCCCCAGCTCCGTATGGCCGGTGAGGAACACGTACTTCAGCTCCGGCCTCAGCTTGTGGATATAGTCCGCCAGGGTAAAGCCGTTGACCGCCGGCATCTCCACATCCAAAAACAGCAGGTCCACCATCCCCTTGCCGATATACTCCAGGGCCTGGGACTGGCTTGCGGCGGTCAGGATGTGATCTGCCGGGACAAACCGCTCCATGGCCTGCCGGGCCTGCAGCAGGGCGTCCTGTTCGTCGTCCAGAATCAGGACGACGGCGTTTTCCAACAGCATGAAAGCTCTCTCCTCTCCATCCGGCGCGTGCCGCTCCTGTCTGGCCCCGTCACAGGGGAATCTGCGCTACAAAGTGGACGATGCCGCCCTCCTGGCGGATATAGACCAATCCGTGGTGCCGCTCCGCCAGAGCCTGGACGCTGCTGAGCCCTATGCCCGAGTGGCCGGTCTTGGTGGTGTAGCCCGGACGGAAAACGTCCCCGCTCACCGGGGAGGCCCCCATCTGATTGGCGGTGTGGATCAGGCAGAACTGTCCCCGTTTGAGGATGTAGAGCCAGATGCCGTAGGACTTGTCGGCATGGGCGCCGACCTCGTCGATGGCGTTTTGCAGCAGGTTGCTGATGATCTTGTTGGTCTCGTAGACGCTGGTGGAGATATGGCTCAGGTCGTACTGCACGTCCACATGGAGCGTGATGCCGGACTGCGCCGCCAGCACCTGAAAGCTGTAAATGGTGGCGGAGATGGCCGGGTCCTGGATGGGCAGCACCTGATTCATGGCGACGGTGTCCTGGACCAGGTCGTCCACATAGGCCCGGCAGTCCTCCACGGTCCCGTTCCGCAGCAGCCCGGCCAGGGTCCGGACGTGGAAATTGTAGTCGTGGCGCTGGGCGCGGATGACGTTCATGAACGTGCCCATTTCCTCCCGGTACTGCTTCTCGCTGATGGCCGCCAGGGAGACCCGCTGGTACTCCGTCATGAAGATCACCAGGAGGAGGCCGCCCCAGTACAGCAGCGCCAGCAGCACGTCCAGTGCCGCGGCGGTGAGGCCCTCCGCCGGAAGCAGGGCCGCGGCGTTCACCGCCGCGCAGAGAAGGATAAACACGGCGTCGGGGTACCAGGACCGGCAGAGGGGCCGCTCCTCGTCCGCCGCCTGTTCAGCCAGCAGCTCCCGCCAGCCGGGGGCCGGGAAGCGGGGCGCCAGCAGCGCGGTCAGCACCGCGAAGCCGCCCAGCAGCACCAGCCCCACAGGGGGACAGGCCATGCCGCTCCACAGCAGGCGTCCGCCGCCCTGGGCCAGCAGGAACGCCGCCGCCGCGTCGCGCCGGGTGAAGCGCAGCCCCTCGGCCAGCACCAGGGCGGTGACCAGGGAGGCCGCGGCCAGCGACAGCGCCTCCAGGCCGGGATGCCCCAGCCAGAGGAGCAGCAAGCTGCACAGGACGGCCAGAAGGGCGGACAGCAGGGCGGTACACGCGCATTTCTTCCGCTCCGTCCGCAGGAACATCAGGGCCAGCGTCCACGCCGCCAGATGACATGCGAACAATAACGCGAGGTCCATTCTGCCGCCTCCCTTCGCTGCCGTTTGTCCTATTTTAGCACAGCCCCGCCCCGGCGGTCAACTGCATTTGCGCGGAAAGACAAGCGCGGAAAGCCCGCCGGACGGATAAGTCCGGCGGGCTGCCTGCCTGCTGAGATCAGCCGTACATGCACGCGGAGAGGTATTCCTCCACCTTGTCCCGGCCCCAGGCGCCGGCAAAGCGCCCGGTCTCCCGGCCGTCGTTGAAGAAGATCAGCGTGGGGGTCCCACGAATCTCAAAGCGCTCCGCGTAGGCGGGGTCGTCGTCGATGTTGCACTTGGCCAGGTTCACCGTGGGGTTGTCAAAGATCACCTGGTCCACGGTGACGCTGAGCACCTTGCAGGGGCCGCAGTGGTCGGTGTAGAAGTCGGCGATCCAGATGCCCTCCCGGATCGTCTCGTCGAACTTGTCGGCGGATACCTTACATACTGCCATGGTTAGTTCCTCCTTTTCAGATCGTCCTCGATCACGTTTCTCAGCTGGTCGATCAGATTGCCGTAGGCGTTGCCGCAGGCCACAGGGTCCGTATCGCCTGTCAGCTCCACGCCCAGGGCCGCCCCCAGCAGGGCGCAATTCTTGGCCAGCTCGGCCAATCCCGCCAGGTCTCCCACCACGTACTGGTTCAGGAATTCCTCTGCCTCCGGGGGCAGAGCGTCCTCCGAGCTGCCGGGATTTTGCTCCAGGTAGGAGTCCACATACATCTTGCGCAGCCGACCGGCGATCTGCCTGACGGTCTCCTCATCCGGCTCGCCAACCTGGACCTGCTCCTTCAGCCGGTCGAAGGTGTCCCACGCGGCCTGGCTCAGCGCATAATTGGTGAGCTCCGCAGCCAGATGGGCGCGGTACTCCGCCACGGTGCGGACGCCCTCAATGCCCATGGCGGCCGCCATTTCATCGGTGGGCTCCGGTACGCTTTTCCGCCGGACCTCCTGGATCGTGATGCGGACCGGCGTCCCATCTACCGGCGTGTCGTAGCTGTCGCCCGGGCGGCGGCCCAGCATACTGGCCTCCACATCCCTGCTGTAAAGCCCCTGGCCCACCGTGACCGTCAGCTTCGGCCTGTTGAATTTGCCGGTCCCGCCGGCGGCGGAGAAGATGACGGAGTCGCCCTCCCGGATGCACTCTCCCGGCGCCAGAGGGGTCAGGACCAGATCGCCCTTGGTCAGCCGTTTGCGCAGGATGGAGTCGATCTCTCCGTCGGAGGGAAGGACGGCGGGGTCCAATTCGTCCAGAGCCCCGCGCAGATCGAGCTTCCCGGTTATGGTCAGCTTCAGCACAAAAATTCCTCCTTTGTCGTTGAATATTGGCGGCATTTCGGCGGAAGCGGCTGGATGCAGGGGCCTTCCCACGCCCGTGGGTTCCGCGCGCCGCCTTTTTCTGCGCATCAGTATAACAGAAATTTTTTCAGTGGGAAGCGGCCGTGTCTATTTGGGGCGTTTTCACGTTCGCATTTGCCGTTTTGCGGCAGCTCCCGGCGGCGCCCCGGCGGCGGCCCGGGCCAGGGCGGAGACGCACAGGGCCAGCGTCAGAAGCAGGGATAACAGTTTTTTCATGGTGATATACCATTTTACCATATCGTATGATGAAAATTCAGGTTTTCATCATACGATATGGACGGGGCCGGAAGGATATGGTATGATATAAATAAAGCGGCCGCCTGGTACCTACTCACCAGAGAATTTGAAAGAAGTTTACTATGAAGAAATCGAAACGCTTCCTGTCCCTGCTCCTGGCTCTGGCCATGCTGGACCAGAACACCCAGGTGTCCCAGCTCCTCTCCGCAAGCCCACCTTTGCCCAGGGCAGCGTCCAGGCGGACGAGGCCGCCATCCGTGCCTTTATGGACCGGTACGCATGATCGTGCGGAAGCGGCCCTGCCGCAAAAAACGATGATGCAACTAAAAGTTGACCATATGTAAACCAGGATATACTTTACACGAGCTGAAACACGACCTATCATGGAGGTATGAATATGGACCTGTCAGAAAAGTTGATACAGCTGAGGAAGAAAAAGGGCCTGTCCCAGGCGGAGCTGGTCAGGATGATGGATGTATCCCGCCAGGCTGTAGCCAAGTGGGAGAAAGGCGCGGCCACCCCAACAGCGGAAAACTTGGCCCGTCTGAGCAACATCTACGGCGTGCCCCTGAGCACCCTGCTGGATGATGAGAAGGAGTTATGGGAAGAGGATAAGGAAGCACAAGGCCCGGAAAAAACGGCGGGTGAGAATGAGACACCGGCACAACCTGTCAGAAAGCGCTCAATGCGGATTGCCGTACTCATTTTGATTTTGTTGCTGGTGATCTCTGTCGCTATTTATGTTGGAATCAAAAAGTCCCGCGATATACCGGTGCAGCTTGAGAATATGGAGAACGACACAACGTGGGGAAATACCCCAAAAGGTGAGTTTGCAGTGGATTGGTAACGCGTAACAGGAAAGAAGGTGAGTGAGATGCGGAAAATTGTTTGTGGTGTGTTGGCCTGCCTGATCTCTTTCGTGAGCCTGTGCGACAATGCGAATGCAGCGAACAGAGTGGGGATGCCTCCTGAAACGCAAAGAAAAAGCATTATCATGAGTATCCAGGCAACGGGGTCCTTTAATATGGACGTTGCTTCTAATGGGAAAAGCGAAGCAGATAAGGCCTTTCCGTTAGAGGCTGGAGAGACCGTACGTATTACAGCAATATATGCCCCGGAAGATGCCAGTATGGATTTCGGCCTGGTCGATCCGAATGGTGTATTCCATTTTTTCAATGTGACGGATGGAAGCGTCGACAAAACAATTCAGGTCAACGAAAACGGCAACTACAAACTAGCGGTCAGAAATAACTCTGATCAGACAGTCAAGGTAACCGGATTCGTGAGATACTAAGCGAATGCCGCCGCACTGTTCTGCCTCAGCGAAGTCCCGCGTAAGCTTTTTGTTGCTATTATGCTGGTTACATGATATGATGATACGGAGAAATCGAAATGAAAAAACGATTCCTCTCTCTGTTCCTGGCCCTGGCCTTCGTTTTCTCCCTGATGGCCTCCACCGCCCTGGCGGTGGTCAAGGACGATCCCGCCCAGCCTCTTTATGCTGCATGTCCTCAGTGTCGGAAGGGACGTATTGAAACGAAAGTTTGGTCGTATGAGAATGAAATGCTTACCTGCCCGAAGGGAGGGCGGCATTTGGTGATCCATGTGACGGAATTTGCATATTGCGCGTCTTGCGGTTTTAACTACGGATTTTCTACACATGATGTGATCGACTGCGACAAATGCAAATAGCTTTATCCAGTATCTGTTAAGCGCAAGGAGTGACATTGATGAGTTCCGCGGGGAGCGGTTGCCCTCCGCGGAACTCATCGTATATTAAGGGCAGATCGCAAGGAGGAACCACCATGAAACGAATGAAGAAATTCCTGTCCCTGCTCCTGGCTCTGGTCATGCTGCTGGGCCTTGCCGCCTGCGGCAAGACGGATGGGGATGCTCCCGCCATGCCCAAGGGCGTCGATTTCCGGCCTGCGGCCTTCTACAAGGCGGAGAAGATTCCGCTGCCTGATGAGAACGGCTTTGTGGTGGGCAGCTGTGCCGACGGGGAGACCCTGTACTACATGCTGGAGGAAGAGGACGGCACGTTCACCCTGTACCGGGCCGGCTTGGCGGAGGGAACGGTGGAGAAGCTGCCGGGCTATACTCCGGCGGAGACGAAAAATGAGCTTCGCGTGCTCCCCCGGGGTCTGTGGCCGGACGGCCAGGGCGGTCTGTGGCTGCTGGAGACGTGGACTTCCATCAACTATAAGCTGCCCGATGATTTTGACCCGGAGAAGGATGACAAATACCTGTTCAGCGCCGAACGGGGGCAGCACGCCGTCCTGCGCCGGTTGGACGGGAGCACCGGCAGGGAGAAGGAGAGCCGGGAGCTGACCGGGTTGGAACCGGATTTCTGGACGGAGTGGCAGGGAGACTGGACCGTGGACGGTCAGGGGAGACTCTATCTGGCCGGGGATACCGGTGTGATGGTATTGGATGAAAAGGGAGCGTACAGCTTCACTTTGGAGGCTAAGATCAAGGCCGCCGAGCTTCTGGGCGGGCGCTGTCAGGCCCTGGCCCAGCTGGCGGACGGCTCTGTAGGCGTGCTGACAGGCACAAAAAAGGAGGGAAACATCAGGACCATCGACCCGGAGAAAAAGGGTTGGAGCGAGATGGTCTATACCGCACCCTCTGAGACGAACCAGATCTATTCCGGCCAAGGGGACTTTCTGTTCTTTTCCGCCACAAGCGGAGCGCTGTACGGCTATGCGGCTGGGGAAGCTGATCCCTACAAGCTGCTGGAGTGGTCGGCTGCCGGGGTGAGCGGCGGAGCCGTTCAGTCCTTTGGCTTCCTGCCCGAGAGCCGGACGGTCATACTGACCTGCTCTGATGATAAGGCAGCCTTGTTCCGGCTGACGCCCTCGGACACTGCCGCCGATGGCCGGACCGTCATCACGCTGGGGACGATCATGCCCAGCAGCTTTTGGCTGCACAGCGTACAGCGATTCAACGATGACAATACAGACTACTATGTGGTGGTCCGGGACTATGCCGAGGACCTGATGGACAACGGTATGACCTATGAGGAGAGGTACGCAGCCGCCTTAAAGCGGCTGGAGATCGAGATGGTTTCCGGCCGGGTCCCGGATATCCTGGAGGGAAATGAGTTGCCCCTGGTCCGATATGCGGGCAAGGGCGTCCTGGAGGACCTGTGGCCCTGGATCGACGGCGATTCTGAGCTGGGCCGTGACAAGCTCATGACCCATGTGCTGGACTGCGCCTCCCAGGAGGGAAAGCTCTACCAGATCGGCGCGTCGTTCACGATCAGCAGTCTGGTAGCCCCGGTGGACCGGTTCCCGGCAGGGACGCGGCCGACCCTGGAGGAGATCATGGCGCTGTATGAGGCTATGCCGGAGGGGAGCCTGCTGTTGGACTCCGGCATGGGCCCGGACTATGTGCTGGGCGTTTTCTCTATGTACGGCAGCAGCTTCGTGGACTGAACCACCGGTGAATGTTCTTTCGACAGCCCGGAATTTGCCAAGCTGCTGGAGCTGTGCGCCCGGGCGCCCCAGGATACAGAGTGGCTGGACGACGGAGGCCGGGCCCTGCGGGAGGGACGCCAAGTGCTGACTGTGGGCTACTTCTCCAGTATGAGCAGCTTTATGAAAAGCGAGGCCCTCTGCGGCGGTCCTGCGGCCCTGTGGGACTATGAGAAGCTGCTGCGGGACAATCATATCGAGCCAACGATGTTTACTACCAGCGCCGATGTCTCGGAGATGGAGAAATGGGGCTATACCTTTGGAGATGACACCGTATTCGGCGCACTGAAGGAGGGACAGTATGCCGCCTATGTGGGATACCCTGCTCTGGGCGGGAACAATGGGGGAGCGTTTGTCTGGAGCTGTCCTTACGCTATGACGGCGGATTCTCAGCACAAGGAGGGAGCCTGGGCGTTTCTGCGGCAGCTATTGCTGCCGGGCGGCGCGGCGGTACCTCTGCAATATAATGAGACCGGCGATGTGGTCGATATCAGCATTCAAAATTTCCCCGTCAATAAGGCGGACTTTGATGCGTATATGGCCCAGAAGATGACGCCGGAATACTTCCTGGATAAGGACGGGAATTTGATCCTGGATCAAAATGGCCAGCCCATCGAGGACCCGGGAATGGCTGGCTTGAGCATGGTGGGCAGGGATCCCATCAGCCTGTGCGTCTATTCTCTGGCAGCCCGTCAGTCGGACCTGGACCGGCTCATGGCCCTCTACAATGAAGCAGACCGCTTCGACCTGGGCCGGGACGAGTCATTGTGGAACATCGTAGTCTCTCAGGCGGCGGCGTACTTCGCCGGGGACGCCGCGTTGGACGAGACGGTGCGCAGCATCCAGAGCCGCGTAGAGCTGTACTTAGGCGAGCAGAAGTAGGGGGCGAGACTCTGGCCTCCCTACTGATCCGCCACAGGAATTTCAGCATCGCCTTAACGGCCTGCGTCAAGCAGATAATGCATCATTCTTTCTGGTTCATCAATAAATTGCTTGGTGATCTTATAGTGATCTGTCTCACGATATTTTACGCTATGGATACCAACCTCTGAAAACTGCCAGATCTCCGCGTGGGGATAAGCCATTAAAATGGGAGAATGTGTCGCGATCACAAATTGAGAGTTTTGTGCCACAAGATCATCAATTAGCGCAATCAGTGACATCAAGCGCTGTGGAGAGAGGGCGGCTTCCGGCTCGTCTAACAGATACAGCCCATTCCCCTCAAAGCGATTCTCAACCAAAGAGAGAAAAGCTTCTCCGTGGGATTGCTTATGAAAAGACCGGCCTCCATACCGCAGCATTGTGCTGCTCTCGTCCAAATAACTGGCGATGTTATAAAAGCTCTCCGCTCTCAGAAAAAAGCCATCCCGCAGAGGAAGCATCTTAATGACAGTCAAAAGTTCACTCAACTCTGAATGTGTATCCTTTGTGGAGAATGAATGGTCTCTGGAACCTCCCTCCGCATTGAATCCCATTGCGATAGCTATGGCTTCCAACAAGGTCGACTTGCCAGTTCCGTTTTCGCCCACAAAAAAGGTCACAGGCTTTTTAAATTCCAGGCAATCACACCGAGTGAGATATTCGATCAGCGGTAATGTATGAAGGTATGACGATTTCGCAGGCACTTCACGCAGTCTGATACCCTTAATGTAGTTCATAGGAGCTCCCCCTTAGGATGCAGCTTCGCTTTCTTGCTTTTCTGCGGCAAGTATAGCACATCCCCCGGGAGAAGTAAAAAACAAAATCGGCAAACTTCCTGTCGAAGTTTGCCGATTTTTGCACACAATAAAATGAGCTACGTACAAGCAATATAAATATCCATACTATCCCCACCGGTTTCAAAGCAGGGAATAACGTCCTTTTCCGTGTGTTCCAACCCGTTCACGCGCATATACTCCATAAGTGTTTTATAGCCGTTGGGAATGGTCACAAAGGGGGATTCAAAGGGCTTTTCAATGTGTATCACCGCATATCTGTGCTCTGCCTGCTCGTGTATTTCAATGTCGGGAGGAATGCACTCCTCGGGCAGTATCCATGCCGCTTCGTATCCATGCATATTGAAAACATTTATTTGTTCCTGTGACACATTGGGAAAATCCCAGCCAATGACACGAGGGTTATCCACACCACAGCCACGAGCAATGGAAAATACTCTGTCGATAGCGTCTCCCTCAGGATCGGAACTTATAACGGCATGCTTTATATAGCGGAAAGCGGGGACGGTTTCGACATGCAAATCCGTATACGCTTCGCCACAAGCGACCATGTCATCGCGAAACAAGTTATCCAGTGAGCAATTGAAAAGCTTACAAAGTTCTATAGCCTTGTCCATTTCGGGCTGTGCTGTATCCAGCTCCCATTTTGATACGGTTTGACGGCTGATATTCATTTTTTCAGCCAAATCCTCCTGCGTCATATTCCCTTTCAAACGTCTTAAAAACTGCAAATTTTTCCCGAAACTCATAAAATATTCTCCTTCTATTTTCTTGCGCCGCATTTTCAGTATAGTATTTATGAGAACAAACTGCAACCAATCTATATGTGCTATTTTTTCCAATCGCGCAACTTCAAAGTGCGGAGAATATTTTTAATAATGGTTACAGTCTGCCAAAAGGCTAAGCCGTTACCATTATTATACTGCAAACCGTGAAGATTTCTGCGAAAAAACCCTTGAGTAAGCCTGCTGTTAAAATCACGATTTGTCATTTCCTTTTTGGCAAGTATAGCATATTTTCAGAGGATGAACAAGGCAAAAGAAAATCGACAAACCTCTTGCCGAAGTTTGTCGATTTTTGGCTTCATGCTATAAAAGGGCTCTTCTTAATGCAATAGGTTTAAGCAGTCGAGTGGAAACTGAGCTTTAATAAAGCTGGATGGTTTCTCATTTTTTCCATTAATCCGATATCCGCTAAATCTTTTTCCCTCCCAAGTTTCTTTTTCATCTGTATCAGTCCGTCTACACACACAACAGGAACGCCACTAATGATTTCTACTGTACCTTCAAGCCAGTTTTCAAAGATTTCAATATCTTCAGAATATAAGATTTTTCTGGTTCCATCGTCACAGCGCGAAACAAAATATCCTTGCTGTTCCAATTTGTCTGCCAGAAGTGTACTGCACCCCAAATCAATATCACGCGTCTGCGGCCGAAACCCATGTAAAACCATAGCTCCGCCGGCAACTACCCAGTATTCCTTTTCAGGGAAAGAAAGTTCCTTAAGACGCTGGATCAAAGATTGTTTATCAAACATGTTCATAAATCTGCTCCCATTGCATGATTGCCTGCGTTCTGACCATAAAGCTATCATGATTCTAATTCCTGATTGTTACTTTCCTGCATCCAGTATAGCACATAGCCGGATGGATGCACAAGGGCAAAAGAAAATCGACAAACCCCTTGACGAAGTTTGCCGATTTTGTTGGTCCGAGTGGCGGGATTTGAACCCACGGCCTCATGGACCCGAACCATGCGCGCTACCAACTGCGCTACACCCGGATGGCTACATTATTATAGTAGCTTCTGGCGGCGTTGTCAAGATGGAACCGAGGCGCATGGCCCGGTTTTTTTAAAAATCCTCTCCCGGCCGGCGGTCAAAGCACAGCATACTGAAAAACGCCACTACCCCCGGGCCGCAGTCGTAGTCCATGCCGCAGAGAGCGCACAGCTCCCGGACGAAGATGCAGTAGGCGGACATGCAGGAGAACCGCTTGTCCGGGAACCGGCAGGGCTTGCCCTCCACGATGGCGCAGGGGTCGCACAGGCTGCACCCGCTGGCGCCCACCATCAGGGACGGCTGCCCCAGCCGCTGGCGCAGGTCCATGGTCATGCGGTTGTGCCGCCCCTTGGCCGGCTTGGTCTCCCGCTCGTCCATGGGGTCCTTGATGTCCCACAGGGTCTGGAGCACCAGGCCCCGGCGGTAGCGCAGCACCCGCTCCTTCATCTCATCCACAGAGCCGCAGTCGGGGGGACAGGCGTAGTTGACGCCGTATTTGCCGCACACGTTTTCTTCACACAGGGGGCGGAACTGGGGGAGAAACACCAGCTGGTCCGTGCCCACCAGCGCCGCGTCCGCAAAGCCCATCTCCTGGGCCGCCCGGACCATTTCCTGCTCAGTCATAAGCGCACCTCGTTTCTGCCAATGATCAATTCCTATTATAGACCCCAAAGCGGCAATTTTCCACTGGAATTTTTCACGAAGGTGTGGTAGTATAAAGTGAATGTTTTCACAAAGGAGCGACCTATGGATCTGATGACGCTGCGGGCCGGCCTGGACCGGGCCCACTATATCTGTGACGACAGCCTGGCTACCACGCTGCTGGTGGCCCTGAAGCTGGGACGCCCTCTGCTCATCGAGGGGGCCGCCGGTGTGGGCAAGACGGAGATCGCCAAGGTGATGGCCCAGATTCTGGATCGGGAGCTGGTGCGGCTGCAATGCTACGAGGGGCTGGACGAGAGCAAGGCTCTCTACGAGTGGAACTACCAGAAGCAGCTGCTCTCCATCCAGGTGAACATGTCCCGCCAGTCCCCGGAGGAGCTGACCGCGTCCCTGTTTGGGGAGAGCTACCTGCTGGAGCGGCCCCTGCTGCGGTCCATCCGGTCGGAGAAGCCGGTGGTGCTGCTTATCGACGAGATAGACAAGGCCGACGAGCAGTTCGAGGCCTTTTTGCTGGAGCTGCTGTCGGAGATGCAGGTGACCATCCCGGAGTTCGGCACTGTCCGGGCCAAGAGCGTGCCCTTCGTGGTGCTGACCTCCAACCGCACCCGGCCCCTCAGCGAGGCCCTGCGCCGCCGGTGCGCCTATCTCTACCTCCAGTATCCGGACCTGGACAAGGAGGTGGCCATCATCCGCGCCAAGCTGCCCAACGTCAACGAGCACCTGGCGGTCCAGGTGGCGAAGGCCATCCAGACCCTGCGGGAGAGCGACGCGATCCTAAAGAAGCCCTCCATCGCGGAGACCCTGGACTGGGTTTCGGCCCTGGAGGCCCTGGGGGTGGACGAGCTGACGGAGGACGCCATGGAGGAGACCAAGGGCTTCGTGCTGAAAAACAGCGAGGACCTGGACGCCTTCCGGCGGCCGGAGGAGGAGGAGCCTGACTGCGCCTGCGGCTGCGGCCACCACCATCACGACCGGCCCGCCCAGGGGGACGAGCCCTCGGGCCGGACGCTGAAGGTGCCGGGGGCGCTGTGATGGGACCGGCGGAGAACATCTACCTCCGGCACATGACCCAGTTTGCCGCCCTGCTGCGCCAGGAGGGGCTGACGGTGGGGCCGGGGGAGACGGCGGACGCCAGCGTGCTGCTGTCGGAGCTGCCCCTGGAGGACCGCACGGTGGTCCGGGACGCCCTGCGGGCGGTGTTCGCCAAGAGCAGGGAGGAGCAGGGGACCTTTGACCGGTGCTTCGACGCCTTTTTCGTCAGCCTGGACCAGCGCCAGGCCGCCAGGGAGCGGCAGCGCCAGGAGGCCCAGGAGATGCTCCGGCGCCGGGAGCAGGCCAGGGAGGACCTGACGGTGAACGGCCGGGAGATGGACCTGCGGGACGACCTGCGGGAGACCTACGTGCGCCTGCCGGAGGACCGGCGGGAGCATCTGCGCCAGATGATGGAGCGGACCAAGGTCAATCTGGAGCGGAACCCCCAGCTCTACAACAACTTCATCAAGACTGTGTTCACCAAGTATCTGCTGGAGCAGCAGATGCTCATGGAGGACGCCGCCGTGGGCTGCGAGGACCTGGACCCGGACGTGGCCCTGCTGTACCGGGACATCTCCCAGTTCCGGGAGGGGGACATCCCCAAGGCGGCCGCCCTTATCGCCCGGATCACCCAGCAGCTCTCCGCCCAGCTCAGCCGCCGCCGCCAGCGGGTGAGCCACACGGGGAAGCTGGATTTCCGGCGGACCATCCGCCGGGGGCTGGAGACCGGCGGCTCCCTGTACCGCCTGTCCTTCCGGCAGAAGCGGCCCCGGCGGCGGCAGCTGGTGGCCCTGTGTGACGTGTCCGGCTCCATGCTCCAGTTCTCGGAGTTTGCCCTGCGGTTCATCCGGTCCATGGCGGAGGTGTCAGAGTCCTCCCGCATTTTCCTCTTTTCCGAGGAGCTCATGGAGGCGGACCCCTTCGCCCTCCAGAACATGGACGCCTTTCGGGGCTATGTGGCCTCCAGCGGCCTCTACGGCCGGGGCACGGACTTGGGCTCCGCCCTGGCGGGGCTGACGGACGCGCCGATTCCGGTGCTGGGGCCGGACACCACGCTGCTGGTGCTGTCGGACACCAAGACCATCGACCTGCCCCGGGCGGCGGCCTGCCTGCGGGAGGCAAAGCGTCAGGCGGGGCGGGTGCTGTGGCTGAACCCCATCCCCCAGAGCAAGTGGCCCTATGTCCGCAGCATCCAGACCATGGCGTCCCTGTGCCAGATGGCCCCCTGCGGCACCCTGCGGGAGCTGGCGGACGCCTGCCGGAAGCTGACGGATACACATTTATAAGAAAGAAGGAGAAGAACGATGGCGCGTAATTTCGCTTTTTTCTGCCACAAGGACTGTGAGTTTTTCCCCTGCCATGAGGGCATACCGGAGGAGGACTTCAACTGCCTGTTCTGCTACTGTCCCCTGTACGCCCTGGGGGACAAGTGCGGCGGCAACTTCCGCTACCTGGACGGCGGCATCAAGGACTGCACGAACTGCCTCATTCCCCACCAGCGGAACAACTACGACTACATCATCGGCAAGTACCCCGAGATCGCCGCGTTGGCGGCGAAAAGGACGGACCCCGCGGAGGGGAAATAAACGGGAAAATAAGAGAAGCATCCCCGGCGCGGACTGCGCCGGGGATGCTCTTTTGCAGAGGTGAGATCCAGTATTTGCGCCTTACAGGATGATGAGCTGCTTGGGGGCGCGCATGAGGTCCATACAGTCGTTCTCCCGGACCACCACCACGTCCTCGATGCGGACGCCGAACTTGCCGGGGATATAGATGCCCGGCTCGGCGGAGATCACAGCGCCCACCGGCAGGGGCTTGTCGTTGGAGGGGGCGGCGCTGGGCTGCTCGTGGATCTCCACGCCCACGCCGTGGCCGAAGCCGTGGCCGAAGTAGGGGCCGTAGCCCGCGTCGCCGATGACCTTGGCAGCCGCCTCGTGGACCGCCGCGCCGGTGACGCCCGCCTTGGCGGTGGCGATGCCGGCCAGCTGGGCCTGGAGGACGGTGTGATAGACCTTGTCCATCTCCTCGGTGACGTGGCCCAGGGCCACGGTGCGGGTCATATCGGAGCAGTAGCCGCCGTAGCAGCAGCCGAAGTCCATGGTGATGAAGTCGCCGGGCTCCACGGGCTTGGCGGAGGGCACGCCGTGGGGCATGGAGCTGTTGGCGCCGCTGACCACGATGGGCTCGAAGGACATCTTCTCCGCGCCGCCGCACAGCATCCGGTACTGGAGGTAGGCGGAGATCTCCTGCTCGGTGCGGCCGGCCTTGATGAAGTCAAAGGTCTCCAGCAGGGCCTTCTCGGCAATGCGCTGGGCGGCGATGAGGCAGTCGATCTCCGCCTGGTCCTTCACGGAGCGCAGTTCCATCATCAGGGCGGTGGCGGGGACCAGCTCATAGTCCGCCAGCTTCTTGGACCAGCCGTTGAACTCGCCGACGGTCATGTAGTCCTCCTCATAGCCCACGCGCTTCACGCCGTGCTTGGCCAGGACCTCGGCCACCAGGGCGGTGGTGGGGTGCTGGCGGTTGTTCTCCATGACCTGGCCGCCGGTGATGCGCTTGGAGGCCGCCTCGATGTAGCGGCTGTCGGTGAAGAAATAGCTGCCGTCGGCGGTGATCACCGCCGCGCCGGCGGTGGAGTGGAAGCCCGTGGCGTACAGCCGGTTGGGCTCGCTGGTGACCAGCATGGCGTCGATGTTGTAGTCCTTCAGCTTTGCCGCGATCTTGTCAAATCTGCTCATGGAATGTCGTTCTCCTTTTAGCGATAAATTTGAAAGGCCGCTGCATCAGGTGCAGCAGCTTGTTCCACGGTCCCACCGGGCCGCCCAGGGGTTCCACCATCAGGGCCAGGACCCCGCTGCGCTTGGCGCCCAGGATGTCGGTGAGGAGCTTGTCTCCCAGCATGGCGGTCTCCGCCGCCGTCTTTCCCGCCCGCTCCATGGCCTCCCGGTAGCCCCGGACGGAGGGCTTGCCCGCGTGGCCCACATAGGGGATGCCCAGCTGGCCGCAGAAGGCGTCTACCCGCCGGTTGGAGCGGTTGTTGGAGAGGATCACCACGGAGATCCCGGCAGAGGCCAGGTCCGCCAGCCAGGCCCGCAGCGCGCCGTCAGGCCGGGACACGGACCGGGGCGCCAGGGTGTAGTCCAGGTCGCACAGCAGCAGCCGGACGCCCAGCCGCTCCAGCGCCGCCGGCGTCAGGTCCGCATAGCGCCCAAGGACGCGGTCCGGGATGAGAGAAAAAGGCATAGGGAGCTCCTCAGAAGAATATGGTATCATGGCCGCATAGCGGCCGCAATGCGGAATTTCACGACCAAAGTATATCACATTCTGCAAATTTTACAAGGGGGAAGTGAAATATGTCCATTTATCTGGCGGTAACGCCGGACCTGGCCCGGGAGGCGGCAGCCTGGACGGGGCGGCTGGCCCACGTGGCCTACGGGGTGAACCGGGCGGGACATCTGGCCTGGCGGGGCGTCCTCATGGGGACCCGTGGCGGGCTGATGGTGCT
The DNA here is from genome assembly GCA_048404665.1 of Candidatus Pelethomonas sp. GTDB lineage: Bacteria > Bacillota > Clostridia > Oscillospirales > Oscillospiraceae > Pelethomonas. The sequence continues at coordinate 26,767 of DBFJQM010000006.1, read as the reverse complement.
GGGGGACCGGGACTGGGGCACCGTCCGGGACCCGGCGGCCCTGTGCCGGGAGATCTGCCGGGAGTGCGCGGGCCGGGAGTACGCCGGTGTGGCGGCGGACTTTGAAGGGCCGGTGACGAAGGACCGGGCGGCCTTCCTGGACGCCCTCAGCCAGGCGCTGGGCCGCTGGGGACGGCGGCTGCTGGTGCCGGAGGACTACGCCGGGGCGGTGCGCCAGGGCACGGTCCTCATCTGCACGGCCATCTCCGGCGGAAGTCTGCCGGACCGGCTGGAGGAGGCCGCCCGGCGGTACGGCCGGGAGCGCCTGGCGCTGGACCTGCAGCGGCTGCGGATGCGCTTCCCCCTGCCCTGTCCCGGCGGGGAGGGGGAGAGCCTGGACGGGGAGACCCTGGAGGCGCTGCTGGGCGAGCGGGGACCCTGCGTATTCTACTCCGCGGACCTGTGCGCCAAGTACTTCACCTACGCCCAGGGCGGCAGACACTGGTTTGTGCTCTTTGACGACGCGGACACCCTGCTGCGGAAGGTCCGCCTGGGCCGGGAGAAGGGGATCGGCCTGGGGCTGCTGATGTACCCGGAGGTGAAGGACCTGCTGCCCCGCCTGTTCCCCGGCCCGTCCGCCAGAGGCGGCGCGCTCAGCCGAAGCAGATAAACGACGCCCCCGGCGGAGTACCCGCCGGGGGCGCGCTGCGCGTTATCCAATTATCGTGACATAGTCGGCGGAGACGTAGCCCACGGCCGTGCCGGAGGAGGCGGCATACTGGACGTACAGCCAGCCGCCGGTCTCGCTGAGGACGGCGACGGCGGCGCCGGAGGGCAGAGCGTCGATGACGCCGTAGTCATAGCCGGGGCCGGAGCGCACGTTCAGGTTCCCGGACTCCACCGTGACGACGCCGGAGCGCTGCTGGCCGTCGGGGACCGGCTGGGCGGCAGGGGGCACGGCGGCGGGGTCATAGGTCCCCAGCTTGTACAGCAGGACCGCCATCTGGGCCCGGGACAGGCTGCCGCCGGGGTCCAGCCGCCCGTTGCTGCCGCCCACCAGCTGGCAGGCCACCAGATTGGCCACATGCTGAGCGGACCAGGAGGCAAGGCTCCCGCCGTCGGAGAAGCTGTCCAGCACCGAGAGGGGGGCCGCGGAGCACTGGATGCCCAGCACCGGCAGGGCCCGCCCGATGATGGTGAAGGCCTGCTCCCGGGTGATGGGGCTGTTGGGGCAGAAGAGCCCGCCGTCCATGCCGGAGGCCAGGCCGTTCTGCTTGGCCCAGGCCACGGCGGAGGCGTAGTAGTCGCCGGCGGCCACGTCCGGGAAGCTCTCCAGGGAGCTCACCGCCGGGGACCCGGCCATGCGGTACAGCGTCAGCAGGAAGTCGGCCCGGCGGATGTTGGAATCCGCGCCGAAGAGCTCGGAGGAGACACCGTTGACCAGGGCGTTGGTATAGCAGTACTCCACCGCCTCATAGGCCCAGTGGCCCTCGGGGACGTCCTTGTGGGCGTTGATGAGGGTGACGGGGATGGTCTGGGTCAGCCCGCCGGCGGAGGCGGTGATGGAGCCGGAGGCTCCGGCGCTGGCGGAGGCGGTAAAGACCCCGGCGGTGTCCACCGAGCCGATGTCGCCGCTCACCGTCCAGGTGACGGCGGACACCTCCCGCAGGGCGGGCAGGGACCAGTAGCTGCCGTAGGCGGAGAGGGGCACCTGGGCGCCGGGCTTCACCGTCAGGGAGGATACGTCCTTACCGGTGTCGGTCCGCTGGACGGTCAGCGCTGTCAGCTGGTCCACCACATGGACCTGGGCGGTGCCCCGGGCACCGGTGGAGGGGGAGTAGAGGGTGATGGTGTCCGTCCCCGCCCGGGTCCCGGCGGTGTATGTGGTGCCAAAGACGGTCCCCAGGCCGGTCTGGGAGGCTATGACCACATCCGGGGCGGCGTAGCCCGCCAGGGTGAGGCCGCTGTCCATGAGGACCACCTCGCCCAGGTCCACGGAGCTGCCGGCCAGGACCACCGGGCCGTCCTCCTTCAGGGCGAGGCGGCTGGGGATGCCGCTGCCGTTGCTGTCAGTGACCAGCAGCAGGTAGGTGGCGCAGCCCCGGGGCTTGCCGTCAGAGGGGCGGTTCACCACGGCGGGGCCGGTCTGGCCGGGCACCCACACGCTCATGGCCGTGGAGCCGCCGCCGTCCAGATTGGCCGCCCATACGCAGCCCTGGGTCAGCAGCTCCTGGGCCAGATCCACCTGGCTGAGGCCGCCGGAGACGCCGGAGCTGCGGCCGTCCACGGCGTAGAGCACCAGGGTGCCGTCCCGGCGCATCCCCACGGCGGTGCGGGGGTCCCGGCCGCTCTTGACGTAAGTCCAGCCGGTGGAGTCGGTGACGATGCCGTCCCGGATCATCACATCGCCCACGCCGGTGGCCCACTGGGCGGCGGCCAGCTCAGGGTCGCTGCACTGGGTGGTCAGGGTGACGGTGTCCCCTACCTGGAAGGACTGGTACACGGCGTCCAGGTTGTCCTTACTGTCGGCGGTGAGGATGTACTCGCCGGGGCCGATGGACACGGACTGGTCCGTCTGGAGCAGCTCCGTGACCTGGAGCGTCAGCTGGGTGGAGACGGTGAGTTTGGCGCTGTCGGTCTGGGACTGGCCGAAGGACCAGCCGGAGAAGGGCCACCAGCCCGAGCCGGAGGCGCCGACCGGAGCCAGACGCACCATCCAGCCGCTGCCGCTGGTGTGGGTCTCGGTGGAAAAGTCCTCGTTGAGAAGGTACAGCCCGCCGGTGGCGGTCCGGCGCTTGTTGAGGTGCTGGGGGGAGACCTGCTGGCCGGTGCGCTGGTTTACCAGGGTCAGGTCGATCTGGGGCGACTCCTTCAGGGAGGCCGTGCCGCCGGAGATCACCAGGGCGCTGTTGCCCTCGGCGCTGGACTGGTAGACGCCGTCGGCGATCACAAGGCCGATGGGGATGCCGGTGGCAGTGGAGAAGAAGTCGGTGTTGACGGCGGCCAGGACGTGATATCCTATGGCCTGGGCCTGCTCCACCGCGGCGTTGATGGTGCCGGTGCCGTAGATGGAGCCGGAGCCCTGGACCAGGATGGGCCGGGCGGCGCTGTAGGCGCTCAGCTCCAGGGCGAAGCTCTCCACCCGCCCGGCGGCGGGATGGTCGGTGACTGTGTTGACGTAGGTGAGACCGTCCGTCAGGGAGATGGAGGTCTGCAGCTTTTGCTGGCCTGCCGCGGCGTGGGCCGTGGAGGGCAGCAGCAGGACGGCCGCCAGGACCAGGGAGGCGAGGCGGCGCAGGGGGGAGGTGCGGCTGGTTTTTTTCATGGATTCTCCTTTGTCGCGTTGGTGATGCCGGCGGCGGTCCGCCCCGGCGGGATGATACAGTCATTATATCAGGGTTCGGAAAAAGATACAATGGGCAAACCGGCCAAGACAGCTGGAGTTATTTTCCACATGGACGGCTTTTCCCGCCTTCCCACCGCCCTTTTTCAGATTCCGGCCCGGAATACCGGAAACCGAGGTTGAAAAGCGGCGGCGTTTGGTGTACAATAAAACAACTGTGTGTGCCGGTCGGGACGGGACGGAAAGGAGTCTTGCTATGGGCGAGAGCGAGGATCGCTCCACAAGGACCATCAGTATCATGATGCTCATTACCCTGGCGGGGAAGCTGCTGGGGCTCTACCGGGACCGGCTGCTGGCGGTGAACTACGGCGTGGGCATGGAGGCCAACGCCTTTTATACCGCCAGCCGCATCCCCCGGGTATTTTTCGACGCGGTGTTCGCGTCGGCCATCGCGTCCTGCTTTATTCCGGTGTTCAGCGAGTACCTCACCCAGAAGGGGCGGGAGAAGGCGTTTCGCTTCAGCGGGCGCTTTATCACCACCATGGGGCTGCTGTGCGGGGTGCTGACCATCCTGGGGATGGCCTTCGCCGGGCCGCTGGTGTCCCTGTTCGCCGACGGCTACGACGCCGCCACGGCGGAGCTGACGGCGCACCTGACCCGGATCATGTTTCCCACGGTGCTCTTCACCGGGGTGGCCTTCTCCTTTGTGGGGGTGCTGCAGTCCCTGGAGGAGTTCACCGTCCCGGCGGCTATCTCCCTGGTGTCCAACGGCTTCATCATCCTATATTATCTCACCCTGAACGACCGCTTCGGCGTGGACGGCCTGGCGGCGGCATTCCTCGTCGGGTGGCTGCTTCAGGCCCTGGTCCAGCTCCCGGCCCTGAGGAAAAAGGGCTTCCGCTACTACCCCAGCCTGGGCTTCCGGGACGAGGGGATGCGGAAGGTGTTTGCCCTGATGGTGCCGGTGATGGTCGCAGCCTGGGTCCAGCCCATCAACCTGACCATCAACTCCCGGTTCGCCTCCCATCTGTACAGCGGGGCCGGTGTCACGGCCATCGAGATCGCCACCAACCTGTATCTCATCATTGCCGGCGTGCTGGTGCTGTCGGTGACCAACGTGATCTTTCCCAGGCTCTCCCGGCTCACCGCCGGGAACCGGGAGGGGGAGTTCCGGGAGACTCTGCGCGCCACCCTCCACGGCACGCTGTTTTTCGTGGTGCCCATGGCGGCGGGGCTGATGGTGGTGGCCCGCCCCCTGGTGGACCTGGTCTACGGCGGCGGCGAGTTTGACGCCTTCGCCGTGGACATCACCTCCCAGGCGCTGGTGTGGATCTCCCTGGGCATGGTGGGCTACGCGGTGCAGAACATCCTCAGCCGGGCCTATTTTGCCCGGCAGCAGGGGAGGGGTCCCCTCCTGGCGGGGGCCGTGTCCATCGCGGTGAACCTGCTGCTGTGCGCCCTTTTGACGGACAAGCTCCAGGTGTCCGGGCTGGCCATCGCCTCGGCGGCGTCCTCCACGGTGTACGCGCTGCTGCTGGACCTGCCCCTGGAGCGCCGGGGGGAGGGCCTGTTCAACCGGGAGACCCTGCCGCAGCTGGGCAGAATGGTCCTGGCCGCCGGGATCATGGCGGCCGCGGCCTGGGGGACTCTGACCGCGGCCGGAGGGCTGCTGCCGGGCAAGCCGGGGCTGGTGCTCTCCATTGCCGCCGCCGCGCTGGCAGGCGTCGTGGTATATTTTCTGGCGGCCCTTCTGCTGGGGCTGAAGGAGGCGGTCCTGGTGCGGGACGCCGCCGCGCGTATTTTGAAACGAGGTTGAGCTATGGAACGAATCTATGAGATCTGGAACGCCAGCCTGCTGGGCCGGTTCCTGGCGGCGGTGTGCGCCTGGTTCGGGCGGCAGTGGGCCCGCAGCGGCGTGGTGCAGTGGTTCCTCCACCCCGGAAGGTGGAGCCCCGCCGTCAGCGAGAGCAGCGTGTTTTTCAAGCTGTGGTCCCTCCTCCGCCGGGGGATGTGCTGGCTCTATGAGAAGCTGCGGCTGGAGAAGCTCTTTGCCGGCAGCGTGTTCACCCGCACCGCCCTGTGGTGCGCCCTGCCGGCGGTGCTGGCGCCCCTGCTGCCCACCATGGCGGTGCTGGCCCTCAGCGCCGTGGGGTACGCCTCGCTGCTGCTGAATCTGGTCCGGGACCGGCAGCGGCAGCTGGCCTGGTCCCCGGTGAACCGCTGGATCATCCTGTACGCGGCGGTGTACGCGGCGGGGACCCTGCTCTCCGTGGACCTGAGCGCCAGCCTGAAGCCGGGGCTGCTGACGGTGGCCTTCATCCTCTTTGCCATCATCCTGGGCAGCGCCGTCACTGACCGGCGGACCCTGGACGGGATATTGACCCTGATGGTGGCCGCCGCCGCCGTGGTGTCCGTGTACGGCATTTTGCAGTACCTGTTCCGCTGGGGCTATCAGTCCGCCGCGTGGGTGGACCAGGATATGTTCTCCTCCATCACCTTCCGGGTGACCTCCACCCTGGACAACCCCAACATGCTGGGGCAGTACCTGATCCTGACCATCCCCATCGGGGGGGCCAAGCTGCTCAGCGCCAGGGACTGGCCCCGCCGCACCTTTTACTTCGTCTGCTGCGGCGTGATGTGCCTGTGTATGCTCCTAACCTTCTCCCGGGGGGCCTGGCTGGGCCTGCTGGCCGCCGGGGCCGCCTTTGTGATCCTGCTCAATCCCCGGCTGATGGTGCTGATTCCCGCCGCACTGGCGGGCCTCTACCTTGTGCTGCCCTCCTGGGTGATCGAGCGGTTTACCAGCATCGGCAACCTGGGGGACGCGTCCACCTCCTACCGGGTGTACATCTGGATGGGCACCATCGACATGCTGAAGGACGGCTACTGGCTGTGCGGCATCGGCCCCGGGGACGCGGCCTTCAACAAGGTATATCCCGCCTACGGCTACAACAGCATCGTCGCCCCCCACGCCCACAATCTGTTCCTGCAGATCATGTGCGACGGCGGCATCTGCGCCCTGGCGGTATTCCTGGCGCTGCTGTTTGTCTACTTCCGCATGATGTGCGCCGCCCTGCGGCAGGAGAAGGACCGGACCAGCCGGCTGCTCCAGGTGGCGTTTATCTCCGGCATCGGCGGCTTCCTGGTCCAGGCGATGACGGACTACTCCTTCTATAACTACCGGGTCATGTTCCTCTTCTGGGTCTGCCTGGCCATGGGGGCCGTGGCCGCCCGAAGAAGCCTGCTGAAGGAAGGGAGCGAAAAGCCGTGATACGTGTGCTCAACATCATCAGCGACACCAACATCGGCGGCGCGGGCCGGGTGCTCATCAACTACCTGCGCTACAGCGACCGCCGGCAGTTCGAGACCTGGGCCGCCGTGCCCCGGGGAAGCCTGCTGAAGGCCCCCCTGGAGGAGGCCGGTGCCCGGGTGCTGGAGGCGGACGGCATCGCGGACCGCTCCTACCGGCGGGAGGACGTGGGGGTCCTGCGGCACTTGATCGCCCAGGCGGAGCCGGACCTGGTCCACACCCACGGCTGTCTCTCCGGGCGCATCGCCGCCAAGCGGTGTAAGGTGCCGGTGGTTTACAGCCGGCACTCCGCGTTCCCGGTGCCCGCCAAGCTGAGATACCCCCCGGGCCGGTGGGTGAACAAGCTGGTCAACGAGCACTACGCCGACCATATCATCGCCGTCAGCCCCGCCACCCGGGACAACCTGCTGGAGGGGGGCGTCTCCCCGAAAAAGATCACTGTGGTGATGAACGGCGTGGCCCCCATCCCCGCCGTGACGGCGGAGGAGCGGGAGCGGCTGCGCGCCGGGCTGGGGCTTGCCCCGGAGGTGACGGCCTTCGGCATCCTGGCCCGCATGGAGGACTACAAGGGCCACCTGTACCTGGTGGAGGCCGCCAGGCTCCTGAAGGAGCGGGGGCGGCGGGACTTCCGGGTGCTCATCGCCGGCACCGGTCCCTTCGCCGGCGCGGTGGAAAAGGCGGTGGAGGACTCCCAGGTGGGAGACGTGGTGCGGCTGCTGGGTTTCCGGTCCGACGTGCCGGAGCTGCTGGGCTGCCTGGACGTGCAGCTCAACGCCTCCTACGGCACCGAGGCCACCAGTATGGCCCTGCTGGAGGGCATGAGCCTGGGGCTGCCCACCATCGCCAGCGACTACGGCGGCAACCCCTGGGTGGTGGACAGCGGCGTCACCGGCCTGCTGTTCCCCAGCCGGGACGCAGGGGCCCTGGCGGACGCCATGGAGCGCCTGCTGGACCGAGCGGACCTGCGCCGGGAGATGGGGGACAGGGCCCGGGAGAAGTATGAACGGGAGTTTACCGGGGAGGTATTTGCCCGGAACACGGAGCAAGTTTATCTGGACGTTCTGAAAGGAGCACATCATGGAACAAAATAACGCGAAATTCCGGCTGAGGCTGAATCTCTTTGACTGCATCGTCATCCTCCTCGCCCTGGCGCTGGGGGGGCTGCTGCTGTGGAGGCAGATGCGGCCTGCGGCGGAGGTCCAGGAGGCGGAGAAGGTGCGCTACACCATCGTCCTGAAGCAGGCCCTGGAGGGCACCGGCGAGCTGGTACACCCCGGCGACGCCCTGGTGGACTCGGTGAAGAACTACCAGCTGGGCCAGGCGGTGGACTCCTGGACGGAGCCGGCCACCAAGTCCATCGTGGACGAGGACGCCAGGGCCTACGTCACCGCAACCATCCCGGGCTATGAGGACGTGTACATCCAGGTGGAGAGCACCGCCACCATCACCGACGAGAAGGTCCTGGTGGGCGGCGGCTACACGCTGATGGTGGACGACGAGATCTTCGTCCGGGGTCCGGGGTATATCGGTTCCGGCCGGGTCTACGCCATTGAGAGGGAGGACTGACATGAAAAAGATCATTGACCGCAATGGCCGGCTGTTTGGGAAGATCAGCGTCATTGACATCGTGGTGGTGCTGCTGGTGGCGGTGCTGGCCATGGCCTTCTATGTAAAGAACCACCGGCTGGACGCCAGCAAGTCCGACGGCGCCGACGAGACGATCACCGTCACCATGCTGGCGGAGAACCTGCCGGTGAACGCGGCGGACGCCCTGCGGGTGGGGGACAAGGTATACGACAAGGAGCGCAGCAGCGGCGGCGCCATCGGCGTCATCACCGACATCGAGGTCCTGCCCGCCGGGACCACGGAGGAGCTGACGGACGGCACCTTTGCCCGGCTGACCAACGAGGACGGCAGGAACGTGGTCCTCACCATCCGGTGCCAGGGTGCGGTGATCAACGGCCGCTACACCATCAACCGGGTCTACGAGCTGGGGGCCAACGCCAAGCGCAGCTTCTATACGCCCTATGTGACCTATAAGGCCTATGTGACCGGCATCACCGCCGGGGATGCGGGCTGAGAAAGGAGCCGCAAGTGAAGATCTTGATGGCCACCATGAGCCTGGACATCGGCGGCGCGGAGACCCATATCGTGGAGCTGGCCAAGGAGCTGAAGCACCAGGGCCACGACGTCCTGGTGGTGTCCAACGGCGGCGTGTACGTCCCTGAGATCCAGGCCGCCGGCATCCGCCACTACCAGGCGCCTCTCCACCGCCGCAGCGTGGGGGACATGCTCCGGGCCCGGAGGATCCTCCAGGCGGTCATTGCCCGGGAAAAGCCGGACATCGTCCACGCCCACGCCCGGATTCCGGCGTTCCTGTGCGGCACCCTCCCCAAGGAGCGGCTGGGCTTCCACTTTGTCACCTCCTGCCACGGGGTGTACCACGTCAGCGGCGCGCTGAAGCTGCTGTCCAACTGGGGCGAGCATGTGCTGGCGGTGTCGGAGGATATCCGCGACTACCTGGAGGAGCAGTATAAGATCCCGCCGGAGCAGATCACCCTGACCATTAACGGCATCGACACGGAGAAATTCTCCCCGGAGCGCTCCGGGGAGGCGGCCCGGCGGGAGCTGGGCCTGGGCTCCGCCCCGGTGGTGGGCCATGTGAGCCGCCTGGACCAGGCCAGCAGCCTGGCGGCCCGGCAGCTCATTGAGATCGCGCCGGAGCTGGACCGGGCCTTTCCCGGCGTCCGGGTCCTGATCGTAGGCGGCGGCGACGTCTATGAGGAGCTGGCGGCCCGGGCCGGGGAGGTCAACCGTTCTCTGGACCGGGAGTGCCTGACCCTCACCGGCCCCCGCACTGACGTCAACGAGCTGGCAGCCGCCTGCGACGTGTTCGTGGGCGTGTCCCGGGCGGCGCTGGAGGCCATGGCGGCGGGCAAGCCGGTGGTGCTCTCCGGCGCCCAGGGCCACACCGGCCTCTTTGTGCCGGAGCTGCTGGAGAAGGCCATGGACACCAACTTCTGCTGCCGGACGGACCCCACGGCTGCACCGGAGCAGCTGCTGGAGGCGGTGCGCGCCGCCTTGGCCCTGCCCCAAAAGGAGAAGGAGCGGCTGGGAGCCTATGGCCGTCAGGTGATTTTGGACCACTACTCCGTCCGGCGGATGGCCGGCGACTGCCTGGCGGTATATGAGAAGGTCCGGCGGCGGAGGTACAACGTGGTCATGAGCGGCTACTACGGCTTCGCCAACGCCGGGGACGACGCCATTTTGCAGTCCATCCACCAGTCCATCCTCAGCACCAGCGACCAGGTTTCGGTGACGGCCCTGTCCAACGATCCGGAGCAGACCCGCCGGGCCTACGGCATCCAGGCGGTGGCCCGGTTCCGGCTGGGGGCGGTGCTGAAGGCCCTGGGCCGGTGCGACGCTCTGCTCTCCGGCGGCGGCAGCCTGCTCCAGGACCGGACCTCCACCCGCTCCATCCTCTACTATCTCTCCATCATCTGGGCGGCCAGGGCCATGGGCAAGCCGGTGATGCTGTACGCCAACGGTATCGGCCCGGTGGACAAGCCCGCCAACCGCCGCCGGGTGAAAAAGGCGGTGGAGCGCGCCGCCCTTGTGACGCTCCGGGACCAGAGCTCCGCCCAGGAGCTGCGGAGTATGGGAGTGGAGCGGCAGGACCTCATTGTCACCGCCGACCCGGTGTTCCGGCTGGACCCGGTGGGGGAGGACAGGGGCTGGGAGCTGCTCCGCTCCGCGGGCCTGGAGCGGGGGACCCGCTTCGCCGCCGTCTCCGTGCGGCAGTGGCCCAATACCGGGAACTTTACCCGGGACCTGGCGGCGCTGTGCGACCATATCCGCCGGACCTACGGGCTGGAGATCCTGTTCCTGCTGATGCAGCCCGCCAACGACCGGGAGGCCTCCGTGGCCGTCCGGCAGCAGATGGCGGAGCCGTCCTACATGCTGGAGGCGGCCTGTACGCCCCGGGAGCTGATGGGCGTGCTGGGCCTGGGCCAGCTGTGCCTGGCTATGCGGCTGCACACCCTGATCTTTGCCGCCCGGATGGCCATTCCCACCCTGGGGCTGGTCTACGACCCCAAGGTGGACAGCTACCTGCGGGAGCTGGGGCTGCCCTCCGCCGGGGAAGTGTGCGCGTTTGACGGCGGGGAAGCCATCCGCCAGGCGGACGCGCTGATGGCGGACTACGACGGCGTCCGCCGCCGTCTGGCGGAGAAGTCCGCCGCCATGGCCCAGGCGGCCCAGGAGAACGAGCGCCGCCTGATGGAGCTGCTGGAATCCGGCAGCCGCAAGTAATGGCAAGCTATGTAAAGTGAAACTACTGCACAGCATATCCGCATAAGAAAAGCTCCGGGAGGCTCTTTTGAGCCTCCCGGAGCTTTTGCATGACCCATTAAAATTCTTTTTGGATCTCTTTTGCCAAGGGCGCGCAGAAGCACTGAGCTTACGCTTTGCGTTCGCTGAGGGCTTCCAGTGTCTTAAAAGAAAACGGATCACGCGTTTCTCTGCTTCCGCCTGGACAGCCGCTGCACGGCGATCTCCGTGGTGGCGAAGAGGACCGCGTGGACGATCCCCAGGGCCAGGCTGACCCAGTAGCCGGGGCGCACCGCCGCCATGCTCATGCTGAGGTCCCGGGTCTGGCCCAGGCCGGTGAGCAGGGGAAAGCTGATGAGGCAGTTGAGCCAGGCCGCCAGCAGCAGGCCGTGGGAGATCAGACCCAGGGCCAGCACGTGGCGGAACCGGTCGAACAGCAGGGCAAAGGCGTACAGCGCCACAGCCGCCAGCATGGGGAAGCCCATGAGCCGGTAGCCCGCCCAGCTGTCCTCCCCGGCGGCGAACCAGGGCAGGCAGGAGGGCAGCACGCAGCAGAGGAAAAAGGTGACGCACAAGAGCTTCTTGCGGTCGATGTGGATATGCATAGGACAGGATCCTTTCCGGGGGAGCGGCCCCCATGGCCGTCAGCTCAGGAAATCCTTCAGCTTCTTGGAGCGGGAGGGGTGGCGGAGCTTCCGCAGGGCTTTGGCCTCGATCTGCCGGATGCGCTCCCGGGTGACGTTGAACTCCTTGCCCACCTCCTCCAGGGTGCGGGTGCGGCCGTCCTCGATGCCGAAGCGGAGCTTCAGCACCTTCTCCTCCCGGGGGGTCAGGGTGGAGAGGACCTCCACCAGCTGCTCCTTCAGCAGGGTGAAGCTGGCGGCCTCGGAGGGCTCGGTGATCTTGTCGTCCTCGATGAAATCCCCCAGGTGGCTGTCCTCCTCCTCACCGATGGGGGTCTCCAGGCTCACCGGCTCCTGGGCGATCTTCAGGATCTCCCGGACCTTGTCCACAGGCATGTTCATGTCCGCGGCGATCTCCTCCGGGGAGGGATCGTGGCCCAGCTCCTGGAGGAGCTGGCGGGACACCCGGATGACCTTGTTGATGGTCTCCACCATGTGGACGGGGATGCGGATGGTCCGGGCCTGGTCGGCGATGGCCCGGGTAATGGCCTGGCGGATCCACCAGGTGGCGTAGGTGGAGAACTTATAGCCCTTGGTGTGGTCGAACTTCTCCACGGCCTTGATAAGGCCCAGGTTGCCCTCCTGGATCAGGTCCAGGAACAGCATCCCGCGGCCCACGTACCGCTTGGCGATGGACACCACCAGCCGCAGGTTGGCCTCCGCCAGCTGCTGCTTGGCCTTCTCGCCCGCCTTCACCATGGCCTTCAGCTGGGCCAGCTCCTCCTCAGGCAGCTCGCCGCCCTCCAGGCTGGCCAGCTGCTCCTTGGCGAAGGAGCCGGCATTCATCTTGGTGGCAAGGTCGATCTCCTCCTCGGGGCTCAGCAGGGGGACCTTGCCGATCTCCTTCAGGTACATGCGCACCGGGTCGTCGATGGAGAAGCTGTCCACCAGGGTGTTGGGGTCTACCAGCTCCTCCTCCTCGATCTCGGCGATCTCCTCCAGCGGGGGGTCCGCGTCGTCGGGCAGCTCCGGCAGCAGGTCCTCCTCGCTGCCGATCTCGATGGACAGGGCCTCCAGGGAGTCGTAGATCTTCTCCATCTGGTCGCTGTCCAGGTTCAGGTCGTCCAGAACGTCCATCATCTCGGCGGAGTCCAGCCGGCCCTTCTTCTTGCCCCGGGCAAAGAGGTCCATCACCTTCTCGCTGCCGTTGAGGATGGCGGCGGCAGGCAGGGTGGCCACCAGCTTCTCCGGCAGCTTCTGATACTTCTTGTCTCCCTCGGCCTTTTTGGCGTCCAGGTCCTGGGCGTCTGCCGGATGCTTGCGCTCGGTTACGTTATCCATTGTGCTTTCCTCCATACCCATTTTTATCTTTGGAACGTTTACTCATGGCGGCCAGCAGGGGATCGGCGGCTTCCGTCCCGCCCCGCCGCTTGGCCGCGGCCTCCTGAATGACGGCTATGTAGTCCCCAAGGGACTGGTCTGCCCTGGACAGGTCCTCCGGCTTCTGCATCAGGGAGGTGATGTGGCCCATCTCCTCGGGGGACAGCTCCTCCGCCAGAAGGGACAGGGCCAGGCACCGGCCCTCCCCGGCGGCCTCCAGCTGCCGCTGGTACACCCGCCCCAGCAGGGGGGAGGAGAAGTCCTCCGGCGTCAGGTCCCGGCACTGCCGGGCCAGGGTGCAGTCCAGAAAGAGCAGCCGCAGGATGCCCTCCTCCGCCAGGGCGGAGCGGGGGTCGCTGTAGCGGATGGACCGCTCCCGGGGCTGGTGGAGGGCGGAGACGTTCAGGGCCTCTTTTTTCAGCTCCCGCTTCTCCTGGCCCCGGCGCTTGCCGTAGGAGCGCTTTACCTCCAGCAGCATGGCCTCCCGGGAGATGCCGGCCCGCTCCGCCGCCCGGCCGGCGTACACCTCCCGCTCCACCGCGTTGGGGACGGAGGCGATGAGGGCGCTGATCTCGGCGGCATAGGCGATCTTCTGCTGGCCGTCGCTGAGGTCGTACTTGGCGGCCACCGCGTCCATGCGGAAGTCCATCTGGTCCTCGCTGCCGTCCAGGATGGCCTGGAAGGCGGGAGCGCCCTGGAACTTGATGAAGTCGTCCACGTCCTGCTTGACGTACTCCCCGTCCTGGAGCCGCCGGGGGAGCTGGAGCACCCGGACGGTGAACTCGCTGTTCTCCAGCAGCTTGATGGCCTTCTCCGTGGCCATCTGGCCGGCGGTGTCGTTGTCGTAGCACAGCACCAGCTCCTTGGTGTACCGGCTGAGGAGCCGGGTCTGCTCCGTGGTGAGGGCGGTGCCCATGGAGGCCACCGCGTTGTCGAACCCCGCCTGGTGGAGGGTGATGACGTCGATGTTGCCCTCGCAGAGAATGAAGTTGGGCCGCTTGGTCTTTTTGGCCAGGTTGATGCCGTAGAGGTTCCGCCGCTTGCTGTACACGCTTGTCTCCTGGGTGTTGACGTACTTGGGGTCGGACTTGTCCAGCACCCGGCCGCCGAAGGCCACCACGTCCCCCCGCACGTCGATGACGGGGAACATGAGCCGGTTGCGGAACTTGTCGTAGAGCCGCCCCTTCTGGTTCTGGATCACAAGGCCCGCGTCCAGCAGCTCCTTTTTGGAGTAGCCCCGGTCCAGCATGGCGGTGAGCAGGCTGTCCCAGCTGTCCAGGCTGGCCCCCAGGCCGAAGTTCATGGCGGTTTTGCGGCTGATCTTCCGCTTGGCCAGGTAGGCGTTCACCGCCGCCCCCTCGGGCCGTGACAGGTTCTGGTAGAACCACCGGGCGGCGTCCTTGTTCAGGGCCAGGATGCGCTGGCGGCGGCGGGAGGCCTCCCGGTCGGTGTCGTCCTCGGGCACGTCCATGTTGGCCCGCTTGGCCAAAAACCGCACCGCGTCGGGGAAGGAGAGGTTTTCGATCTCCATGATGAAGTTGATGACCCCGCCCCCGTGCTTGCAGCCGAAGCAGTGGTAGATCTGCTTGTCCGGGGACACGGAGAAGGACCCGGTCTTTTCATTGTGGAAGGGGCACAGGCCGAAGTAGTTGCTGCCCTTGCGCTGGAGGGCCACGTAGGAGGAGACCACGTCCACGATGTCGCTTCGGGCCACCAGCTCGTCCAGAAATTGCTGAGGAAAGGCCATGGAACACCCTCCTTCCGTCCAAAATCAGCCCAATTTACAGCTTACCCTTTAATATACGCCGTAAAGGGTAAAAATCCTCTTTTTGTTTCCGAATTTTTGAAAAAATTTTTGGCGGCGCAAAAGCGCCCCGGCTTCCGGCGGCGGCGCGGCGGGAATATGCGGTGCAGGAGCGCTGCACCGATTGACATTGCCGCCGCCGTCCGCTATACTTTGTGTGTCGAACGGTCCCTGGGGGAGCCGCGGCAGAGCGGCGGCTGCGCCGGCGTCTTGCCGCAAAGGGGCTCCTCCCATCACATATGAAGAGAGGGGAGAGCATTGAGCTACATCGGAATCGATCTGGGCACCTCGGCGTGCAAGCTGCTGCTGGTGGACGAAACCGGCCAGGTGCTGCGCACCGTCACCAAAGAATACCCCCTGTCCTTTCCCCGCCCCGGCTGGTCGGAGCAGGAACCGGAGGACTGGTGGCGGGCGGTCCGGGAGGGCGTCCCGGAGCTGCTGGCGGGCTTCGACCCCGCCCAGGTGGCCGGTATTGGCTGCGGCGGACAGATGCACGGCCTGGTAGCCCTGGATGAAAATGATACCGTCATCCGTCCGGCCATCCTCTGGAACGACGGCCGCACCGCCAAAGAGGTGGACTACCTTAACGGCACCGTGGGCCGGGACTTTTTGAGCGCCCACACCGCCAACATTGCCTTTGCCGGCTTCACCGCCCCTAAGCTCCTGTGGCTGCGGGAGAACGAGCCGGAGAGCTTTGCCCGCATCCGCAGGATCATGCTGCCGAAGGATTATGTAAACTACCGCCTCACCGGAGTACACTGCACCGACTACTCCGACGCCTCCGGGACGCTGCTGCTGGACGTGGAGCACAAGCGCTGGAGCAAAGAAATGTGCGCCCTCTGCGGCGTTACAGACGACCAGCTTCCCAGGCTGTACGAGAGCTGGGAGACGGTGGGCACGCTCCTGCCCGGTATTGCAAGGGAACTGGGCCTTCCGGAGACGGTAAAGGTCTGCGCCGGGGCGGGGGACAACGCAGCCGCGGCGGTGGGGACAGGCGTGGTCGGCGCTGGGGGCTGCAACATCAGCCTCGGCACCTCCGGCACCATCTTCATCAGCTCTGACCGGTTCGGCGTGGACCCCAACAACGCCCTCCACGCCTTCGCCCACGCCGACGGGGGCTGGCACCTTATGGGCTGTATGCTCTCCGCCGCCAGCTGCAACAAATGGTTCTGCGAGAACATCCTGCACACCGACGACTACGCCGGTGAGCAGGCAGGCATTACCGACGATACGTTGGGCCGGAACCACGTCTATTTCCTGCCCTACCTCATGGGGGAGAGAAGCCCCATCAACGACACCGATGCCCGGGGGACCTTCATCGGCATGACCATGGATACCACCCGGTCCGATCTGGTCCAGGCGGTGCTGGAGGGGGTGGCCTTCGCCATCCGGGACAGCTTCGAGGTAGCCCGCTCTCTGGGCATCGCCATTCCCCGCTCCGCCCTCTGCGGCGGCGGGGCCAAGAGCCCCCTGTGGCGGAAAATTTTGGCCAACGTGCTGAACATCCCCCTGGACCTGCCCCGGACGGAGCAGGGACCGGGCTATGGCGGCGCCCTGCTGGCTATGGTGTCCTGCGGAGCGTATGCCAGCGTCGATGCGGCCTGCGCCGCCCTGGTGCAGGTGGCGGACACCGTGGAGCCGGAAGCGGAGCTGGCCGGGCGGTATGAGGCGCGGTATCAGCAGTTTCAGCAGATCTATCCCAGCGTGAAGAATTTGTTTCAGATACTGAACTGACAGGAGGACATGACTATGAAGAACATCCCTGAGATCAAGCTGGGCATCGTGGCCGTCAGCCGGGACTGCTTTCCCATCGAGCTGAGCACCCAGCGGCGGAAGAACATCGTTGCCGCCTACGGAGACGGCCTCTACGAGTGCCCCATCACCGTGGAGAACGAAAAGGACGCCCTGGCCGCCCTGGCGGACGTGGAGCGGGCCGGGTGCAATGCCCTGGTGGTGTTCCTGGGCAACTTTGGCCCGGAGACCCCGGAAACCCTGCTGTGCAAGCACTTTGACGGGCCCACCATGTACATCGCCGCCGCCGAGGGGGACGGCGACCTCATCAACGGCCGGGGCGACGCCTACTGCGGTATGCTCAACTGCTCCTACAACCTGGGCATGCGCCACCTGCCCGCCTACATGCCCGAGTACCCCGTGGGCACGGCGGAGGACTGCGCCAGAATGATCGCCGAATTTGTCCCCGTTGCCCGGGCGGTCATCGGGGTGAAGAATTTGAAGATCATCACCTTCGGCCCCCGGCCCCAGGACTTCTTTGCCTGCAACGCCCCCATCAAGGGCCTTTACGAGCTGGGGGTGGAGATCGAGGAGAACTCCGAGCTGGACCTGCTGGTGAGCTACAAGGCCCACGCAGGCGACGAGCGCATCCCGGCGGTGTGCGAGGACATGAAACGGGAGATGGGGGAGGACCGGTGCTGCGCCGACCTGCTGCCCCGAATGGCCCAGTTTGAGCTGACCCTGCTGGACTGGGCGGAGGCCCACAAGGGCGCCAGGGAGTATGTGGCCTTTGCGGACAAGTGCTGGCCCGCCTTCCCGGAGCAGTTCGGCTTTGAGCCGTGTTATGTCAACTCCCGCCTGGCGGCCCGGGGCATCCCCGTGGCCTGCGAGGTAGACATCTACGGCGCTTTGAGCGAGTACATCGGGGCTTGCGTGTCCGGCGACGCAGTCACCCTGCTGGACATCAACAACTCGGTGCCCCAGTATCTCTACGACGAGGACATCAAGGGCAAGTTCGGCTATCAGCTGACGGACACCTTCATGGGCTTCCACTGCGGCAACACCCCCAGCTGCAAGATGTGCGCCGACTGCGCCGTGAAGTACCAGCTCATCCAGCACCGGCTGCTGGAGCCCAAGGGCTCTGAGCCGGACTTTACCCGGGGCACCCTGGAGGGGGACATTGCCGCTAGTGACGTGACCTTCTACCGCATCCAGTGCGACAGCGAGGGGAACCTCCGCTCTTACATCGCCCAGGGAGAGGTGCTGCCGGTGAAGACCCGCAGCTTCGGCGGCATCGGTATCTTCGCCATTCCGGAGATGGGCCGGTTCTACCGCCATGTGCTCATTCAGAAGCGCTATCCCCACCACGGGGCCGTGGCCTTCGCCCACTGCGGCAAGGCCCTCTTCGAGGTGTTCAAGTACTTCGGCGTCCGGAACATCGCCTACAACCAGCCCAAGGCCCTGCCCTATCCCACCGAGAACCCCTGGGGATAAGCGAATCATAGAGCGCCCACATGATGCGAAAGCCCCGCCGAAAACAGACGTTTTCGGCGGGGCTTTGCCGGTGGATAGGGAAGTGAAATCGAACCCGGCCGGCGGTGGGAGCGCTTCCGGTTTCCCCGGGCTTCCGTCAGCGGCAAAACGAAAGGACCGGCGCGGCTTTTGCCGCGCCGGTCCTTTTGAAGCGTCTGCCGGTTACTTGCCGCAGAGGGCGGCGGTATCCATGGCGATCATCAGCTCCTCGTTGGTGGGGATGACGAAAATCTTGACCTTGGAATCCGCGGCGGACACATCGACCTCCTGGCCCCGGACCTTGTTCTTCTCGGCGTCCATCTTCACGCCCATATACTCCAGACCCTCGCAGATCTGCTGGCGCATCTCCACGGAGTTCTCGCCCACGCCGGCGGTGAACACGATGGCGTCCACACCGCCCATGGTGGTGGCGTAAGCGCCGATATACTTCTTGACCTCGTAGACGAACTTCTCCAGAGCCAGCTTCGCCCGCTCGTTGCCCTGGGAGGCGGCGGCCTCGATATCCCGGAAGTCGCTGCTGACGCCGGAGATGCCCAGCACGCCGGACTTCTTGTTGAGGATATTCAGCATCTCCTTGATGTCATAGCCGTAGCGGCCCATGAGGTACTCCATGATGGTGGCGTCGATGTCGCCGGAGCGGGTGCCCATGGGGAAGCCGGCCAGAGGCCCAAGGCCCATGGAGGTGTCCACGCACTTGCCGTCCACGCAGGCGGAGAGGCTGGAGCCGTTGCCCAGGTGGCAGCAGATCACCCGGCTGTGCTCCGGGTTGCCCAGCATGTCGATGGCCCGGGCGGAGACGTACCGGTGGCTGGTGCCGTGGAAGCCGTAGCGGCGCACGTCGTCCTTCTCATAGTACTCGTAGGGGATGGCATAGATATAGGCCTTGGGGGGCATGGTCATGTGGAAGGCGGTGTCGAACACGGCCACCTGGGGGGTGTTGGGCATGATGGCCTGGCAGGCCCGGATGCCCATGAGGTTGGCGGGGTTGTGGAGGGGCCCCAGGGGGATGCACTTCTCAATGGCGGCGATGCAGGCGTCGTCGATGATGCAGCTCTCGGTGAAGGCCATGCCGCCGTGGAGGACCCGGTGGCCCACTGCGGCGATCTCGTCGGTGGAGGCGATGACGCCGCTGACGGGGTCCACCATGATGTCCAGGACGGCCTGGATGGCCTCGCTGTGGGTGGGCATGGGGAGCTCACGGACCACGTTGTCCCGGCCGGGGACCTTGTGGGTCAGGCGTCCGTCGATGCCAATACGCTCGCACAGGCCCTTGGCAAAGACCTGGCCTCCCTCGGACTCCATGAACTGGTACTTCAGGGAGGAGCTGCCGGCGTTGATGATGAGGATCTTCATGTTTGTTGACTCTCCTTATGGCAATTGTTATTGATTTGTCACCTTTTGTTTCCGCGCTGTGGCTTGCAATCGGGGACGAAGGGGATTAAAATACCTTTGTATTGTAGCTCATTTTTTCCCGTTCGACAACCGTTTTTTAAAATTTTTCCGGGAAAGTGGGGCCATTTTCCGGAGGAGGGGAGAAGCCTATGGCCGTATGCGGCGTGATCGCGGAGCACGACCCCTTTCACCGGGGGCATATGTGGCAGCTTATGGAGATCCGCCGCCGCCTGGGGGCGGATACCGCCGTGGTGACGGTCATGAGCGGGAACTTCGTCCAGCGGGGGGAGCTGGCCCTGTGCGGCAAGCACGCCCGGGCGGAGATGGCTCTTATGGGCGGAGCGGACCTGGTGCTGGAGCTGCCCGCCCCCTGGTCCTGCGCCACGGCGGAGATCTTTGCCCGGGGCGGCGTGTCCCTCCTGTCCGCCACGGGGGTGGTCACCCACCTGGCCTTCGGCTGTGAGTGCGGGGCGCTGGAGCCGCTGCGGGCAGCGGCGGCGTGCCTGGACAGCGAGGTGTACCGCGCCGGAGTGGCCCGGTTTACCGGCGAGGGCATGACCTTTGCCGCCGCCCGGCAGGCGGCGGCCCGGGCCCTGCTGGAGCGGCAGGGGAACGGGGCGGCGGCTGAGTGCCTCAGCAGCCCCAACAACAACCTGGGGGTGGAGTACCTGCGGGCGCTGACCGCCTGGGGGTCCGATATGGAGCCCATTGCCCTCCCCAGAGTGGGGGAGGGCCACCACAGCGACGCGCCGGGCCCCGTGGCCTCCGCCTCCGCCGTCCGCCGCCGGGTGCTGGCGGGGGAGGACTGGCGGGACATGGTCCCGGAGACCACCGCCGCCATACTGGACCGGGAACTGGCGGCAGGCCGGGCGCCGGTGGCCCTGGCCCGCTGTGAGCGGGCGGTGCTGGCCCGCCTGCGGGCCATGTCCGAGGAGGACTTCCGCCCCTACGACGGCGGCGGCGAGGGCCTCTACCACCGGTTCTACGACGGTGTGCGCCGGGCCTGCTCCATAGAGGAGCTGCTGGAGCAGGTCAAGACCAAGCGCTATCCCATGGCCCGCCTGCGGCGGATGCTGCTGCACAGCTATCTGGGCCTGGTCCCGGCGCGGCCGGAGCAGAGGCCGCCCTGCCTGCGGGTGCTGGGGGCCAACGAGCGGGGCCGTGCCCTGCTGCGGGACATGCGGAAAAAGGCGTCGCTGCCGGTGCTGGTGAAGCCGGCGGACGTCCGGAAGCTGGGGGAGGAGGCGGCGTCCCTCCTGGCCAGGGAGGGTGCGTGGACGGACCTCTACACCCTGGCGTACCCCGACCTGGCCCAGGCGCTGCCCGGCAGGGAGTTCGCCCAGAGCCCGGTGATGCTGGAGAGGGGGCGGCCCCGCTGCGGGCCGCGCTGACAAGGAGGAAATGCTTTTTATGGGAAAGAGAACGGCGGCCGCGTGCTTGGCGGCGGCGTATTTGCTTCTGCTGACGGCCTGCGGACAGGCCGCGGCCACAGATCCGGCCAGGATCACGCCCGCGCCGGCCTACAGCCTGGAGACTGTGGAGGCCCAGGCGGAGTACCGGGCGGAGGACGGGACGGCGGCCGCCTCCTACCGCTATCAGCGCCCCTGGCTGACGGTGACGAACCTGGAGGAGCTGTCGGAGGCGGACCGGGAGAAGGCCCAGAGCGCCATGGACCAGTTCAACGGACGGATGCAGGGGGAGCTGGACGCCGCCGCGGCGGAAGGGAAGGTCATGGGGGAGGACGTCCTGTCGCTCTACGAGGCGGGCTTCGACCTGTCCGCCCCCTATTATGACGAGTCTGCCGCCAGCTGGTGGATGGGGGGCCATGTCATCAGCATCCGCCTGGACGGGAGCTCCTACACCGGCGGCGCCCACCCCAATTCCGGCGTCAGCGGCATGACCTTCGACCTGTCGGCGGGGCAGTTCATCGACCCCATCCAGATCGCCGACGACCCTCTGTGGTTCCAGCAGGAGGTGTCGGACCTGCTCATTGCCAAGGCGGAGGCGTTGGGGGAGGACTACACCAGCTTCTACTGGAGCGACTACAGGACCACCATCTGCCGGTGGAACCAGGGGGCGGCGCTCTTTGACGACGGCGGCCTTACGGTGACCTACAGCCCCTACGACCTGGGGCCCTACGCCATGGGCGCGGTGGAGCTGCGCCTGACCTACGACGAGATCGGCGATTTCCTGGGGGAAGGCGGCCGGGCGGCCCTGGGCCTTGATAAGGTGCCGCCGGAGGACGGCCAGTAAAACGGGTACATAGAAAAAAGGGCGGCGGAGCATTTTTTGCTCCGCCGCCCTTGGCATATGCTTACTGTGGGCGCTGGGACATCAGGGCCGTGGGCCTGCGGCGGAGGTAGAGGCAGTAGGCCACGGATACCAGCACCGTCACGGCGACGGACAGGCCGTCGGAGCCGCTGTCCGGGGCGGCGAACTTGGAGAACACGTCCACCAGGCCGTGGACGGCGATGGAGACCCACAGGCTCCCGGACTTGTAGAACGCCAGGGTGAACAGGAAGCCCCAGGCCACGGCGAAGATCACCTGGAGCAGGGACTCCAGCCCGCCCTGCCCCGCCAGCAGGTTGACGATGTGCCCGATGCCGAAGGTCACCGCCGAGATGGTGATGGCCACAGGGGCGGAGTTCCGGGCCAGCAGCGCCCGGAACAGAAAGCCCCGGAAGATCAGCTCCTCGATGAAGCCTACCAGGAGCATGGAGATCACCGCGAACACCTGGGCCGCGCCGGCGTAGGCCATGCCCACGCCGCCCCACAGGTTGCCGGTGGACAGGATCAGCATGGGCAGGAACCAGAGATAGCTCCCGGCGGAGCCGGTCCATTTCACCAGGCCGTACTTCTCCTCCAGATGGAGCTTCCTCACAAAGAGGAGGATGCCCGCCGCGATGACCGCAAGGCCCGCCGCCATGGCGGCGCTCTCGTCCCCCAGGGCGCCCCGGATGGGGATGCTGACGGCGCAGTAGCCGATGATCCACAAAAGGGCGAACCACAGCTCGTTTTTCTCGTACAGCTTTTTCATGTCGTCTCCTCCTGCATGGCAAGAATCGCGCCGCGGTAGGCGCGCGTCAGGTGGGCCTTCACCAGCTCCTCGTCGTAGGCGAGGCCGTTGTTGGCCAGGATGCTGGCGTAGCCGTGGGCAAAAAAGGCCAGGGTCAAAAAGACCTGCCTGGTCTGCTCCGCAGTCAGGGCCATGGCCTCCCCCATGGCGGAGAGCACCGGCGCAAGCTGGGGAGCGTCGATCATCTGGGGCACGCTGGTCTCCAGCGCGTAGCCCGACTGGAACAGAAAGCGGAATAGGTGCGTCTCCTCCACCGCAAAGCGGATGTAGTGGACGCCGATGCTCAGCATGACGTCCTCCCGGGGGTCGAGGTCCAGCAGGTACTCCGTGTGAAAGCGGTCCGTTTTCTCGTACACGGCCCGCTTCAGCGCCTCCATGGTGGCAAAGTAGTACATGACCGGCTGGGTGGAACAGCCCAGCTCCCGGGAGACGGTCCGGGCGTTGATGTGCTCCGCCCCCTGGTCCCTGGCGAGGCGGAAGGCGGCGTCGATCACCATGTCCCGGGTGATCTTCGGTTTCGGCGGCATAGCGGCTCCTTTCTATAACTAAGGTTATATAACAAGGATTATAATACTGCCGTACCGCTCTGTCAAGCCCCAAAGGGCGTGGGGCAGAAAAAAGAAGCCACGGCGGAGCGGCTGCTCCGCCGTGGCTGGCGCGCCGGGGGCCGGTCCGGCCTATTCGACGTGGAAGGCCCACAGGTTGCTGATCTGGGGGGAGAGGGTGTCGTAGTCCCACAGCATGTCGCTGCGCTGGGGGCTGTTGGGGTCGTTGACGGTGAACTGCCCGTCCTCCACGCCGGTGAGGACGATGAAGTGGCCGGTGGTGGTGAAGTCGCCGGGCCGCACGCTGCAAATGATGGGGTGGCCGTCCGCCAGCTCCCGCTTCATGGTGGCCTCCACCAGCGGCAGCTCCTCGCCCGTCACCCCGAAGAGGGCGGAGCCCTTGCTCATCAGCGTCCAGGCGGTGCCGGAGCCGGGGACGTAGTAGCCGTGGGCGTTGGCGTAGGTGCAGACGTCGTAGGGCGTGACGGTGTTGTCGCCGGTCAGCCCGGCGATGACCATGGCCAGGCAGGTGGGGCCGCAGCCGCTGACCGCCACGGTGCTGCTGCCGTAGGCGCCGTAGCCCCAGCGGGGGTCATATTGCAGCAGAAGGGGGACCTGGCCCTGCTCCACCTGGCCGATGTCGTCGGCCAGGACCTGGCCCTTGTGCTCCGGATAGCCCAGCACGAAGTCCAGCATGTCCGAATTTCGGGACAGCATCTGCAGGATGGTGGTGGGGTAGTCCTGGTAGTTATCAACGACCGTCTGGATGCGCACGTCCTGGCTGGCCATGGCCTCCAGGCTCTCCAGCAGCTCCTGGGAGGGGGGCTCCTCCGGAGGCGTGCGGCTGCGGAGCACGGACCAGACGGCGGCAGCGGCCAGGACGAGCCCAATGGCCGTCAGCAGGGCGACGGCGGCCCTCCGCCGTCTTGCGGCCCGGCGGCGTCTTGCGGAACGCCGGGCATGTTCGGAGCGCCGCGGGTGTTCGGAGCGCGGGCGGACAGTCTGTTCTTCTTCCATGGTATATGCTTCCTTTCCTGGGCAAAATGTAACAGCGCCTCTGTCGGGTACCATTGTACAGGACAGAGGCGCTTTTTGCTTTACGATTTGCTTGTCAAATTCTTACGAAACTCTGAAGATTCTCTGGACCGTTTCTTGCACGAGACGGATTGCCTGTCAGGCGCAGCCCCTTTACAGCTCCCAGAAGGGCAGGTCCCGCTGGGCGGGACCGGAGAGGAGACGGCCCCATGGGTCGAAGCGGGAGCCGTGACAGGGGCAGTCCCAGGTCCCCTCCTCCGGGTTCCAGGCCAGCTGGCAGCCCAGATGGGGGCATCGGACGTCCACCGCCAGCAGCGCCCCGTCGGGGGCATGGTAGACCCCCAGCTTCTCCCCCCGGGCCTCCACCACGCCGCCGCGGCCGGGGGCCAGGGCCTCCGCTTTGGCCTTGGCCGGGGCGAAGAGCAGGCGGCTCAGGTCCTTCACCGCGTGGACGCCCTCCCGGGCGATTTGGGGGGCGGAGAGCAGCAGGGTGTGCCGTTGGGGGGAGAAGAGGTCCTCGTAGGGGTTGGCCCGGCCCAGAATCAGGTCCCGCAGCAGCCAGGCCGCGGCCATGGAGGTGGTCATGCCCCACTTGGCGAAGCCGGTGGCCACGTACCAGTTGGGCTTTCCGGCGGAGAACCGGCCGATATAGGGCAGACCGTCGGGGGTGACGCAGTCCTGGGCGGACCAGCGCTGCACCTCCCGGGCCTCGGGATACAGCAGCCGGGCCGCCTGGGACAGGGCCGCGTACTGCCCGCCGGAGGCGTTTTCCCCGGTGCGGTGGCCGCCGCCGCCCAGCAGGAGCAGGTCCCCCGCCGGACGGAAGGAGAGACCCTCCCGGTCCACGCCGTAGTACATGTCCTCCATCCGGCCCGCCCCGGACAGGGCCAGCACATAGCTGCGCTCCTGGTGCATCCGTGCGAAGTAGAGGCCGGGAAAGTTGACAAAGGGGTAGTGGCAGGCAAAGACGATGTGCTCCGCCCGGAGGACGCCTCCGGCGGAGGTGCGCACCTGGCCGTCCTCCACCGCCGTGACCCGGCTGTGCTCGTAGACGCGCAGGTCCTCCGCCAGGGCATAGAGCAGGGCAAGAGGGTGGGCTGTGGCCTGTCCCTCCACCGCCAGGGCGGCCTTCACCGGAAAGGGCAGCTCCACGGCGCGGGAGAGGACGGCGGGCAGACCTGCCCGCTGCTGGGCCTCCGCCTCCCGCAGCAGCAGCTCCTCGTCGGAGCGGCTGTAGAGCCAGGCCCTGCACTGCCGCCACTGACAAGGGATATGCCTTGCCTGTATCAGCGCCTCGTAGGAGCGGATGGCCTCCTGATTGGCCTGGGCGCAGCGCCTGGACGCGTCGGGGCCCAGGTCCGCCTCCAGCCTGTGGTAGACGGCCCCGTGCTGGCTGGTGAATTTGGCGGTGGTGCCGGAGGTCTGGCCGCCGCCGATGTGCTCCGCCTCAACGATGGCGGCGTCTACGCCCTCCTGGGCCAGGAGCCAGGCGGTGAGCACCCCCGCCAGGCCACCGCCGATGACCGCCGCCTGGGCGGTCTCCTCCCCGGCAAGGGGCGGCCTGGGGCTGGGGGCGCTCAGGCGGCTCCAGATGGAATCGATCATAGTATCACCTCGCCCTTAGGGTGCGCCGCTTTGGCGGAAATACACCCGCCGGGCATAGTTTTCCGCCCCGGCGCATAGGCTTTTTCCATGACGGCGGCGCCGCCGCTGGACCAGATGAGAAGGGAGGAGAGGACCGTGGCGGAAAAGAGACGGGCGGTCTATCGGGCAAAGCATCTGCGGCACAGGGGGACTCTGACACGGAAGGGGCGGCGGGTGGCCGCGTCCCCCCAGGACAGACGGCTGGTGCGGCTGGTGATCTGCGGCGGCCTTTTTGTGGCGCTGGTGGCGGTCAAGCTGCTCTTCCCCCAGACGGTGGCCCGATTGGCCCAGACCGCCGGGGAGCTCATCGGCCGGGACGCGGATTTCAAGGAGGCCTTTGCCGCCATGGGCCGGGCCATCGGCGGGGAGGAGCCGGTAGGGGACTCCCTCCATCAGGCCTATACCGCCGTGTTCGGCCCCGACGGTGCGCTGGAGGCGGAACCGGAGCAGGAGCCGCCGCCCCAGCCCACAGGCGGCGGAGACGGCGGGACGGACGCGGCAGAGGACCCCGGCGGGAACGGTGCCCTGGCGGGGCCGGAGGACGGCGGTCCCACGGAGCTGGCGGCGGCCTGCCCGGCGGAGACAGGCAGCCAGGCGGCGGATATCCATAAGGCGCAGGAGGCGGAAGCGCCGTCTGACGTTCCCCCGGAGGGGGACGGCATGGTGGAACGGGAGATCGACCTGGACCAGCCGGCGGACGACACCGTCAGCGCCACCGCCTCCTACGTCTACACCATGCCCGCCCTGCCGGACAACGCCAGCCTGGAGCAGCGGTCCCTGGGCTTTGATTACGCCAGCCCCGTGGTGGCGCCGCTCAGCTCCTCCTTCGGCTGGCGGGAGCACCCGGTGACCGGCGGGCAGAAGTTCCACTACGGCGTGGACCTGGCGGCGGACTACGGCTCGGACGTGGGGGCCTTCGCGGCGGGTACGGTGTACGCCACCGGGGAGAGCAGCACCCTGGGCAAATATGTGATGCTCCAGCACGAGGGGGGATACATCACCCTGTACGGCCACCTCAGCCAGGTGTCGGTCACCGGCGGGGC
>DBFJQM010000005.1:0-21373 GCA_048404665.1 Candidatus Pelethomonas sp. | reverse complement strand
GCCGTTGACATTCACCTTATACTTCTTCATGACTCTCTACTCTCCTCACAATTAAAGTTTTTTCACGGACAGGATGCGGATTCCGGCGGGATCGGTGCCCATGTCCTCCGCGATAGCGGCGGCAATGGCGGCGATCATGGCCTGCCGGTTGGGGATGGCGGCGGCTTGCGCGGCGGGAGCTGCGGGGGCGGCGGCCGCAGGGGCGGCAGGCGCCTTTTTCTCCATCCTTCTGCACACCGCGCTCATGGCGGTGGTCAGCAGGATGATGCAGATCAGGCCGAAAAAGACCGTCCCAATACCCATCAGTACGACGAACGTGTTAGGCATGGCGCTTTTCCTCCTCTATTGGCTGCGCGCCGGGGACCTGTGGCCAGGCCCAGGGCGCTGGATCTGCCAGCAGATATTCACAGAAAAATCTATAAATATCCACTTGCGCAAAGTTATTTACATTATAGCAAATGCCCGTGGCAAATTCAATAGCACATTGACAAAATTCTGACACAAAAATTCGGAAATTTCCGGGACTTTTCATCCCCCGCCCTGCGCGCCGCGGCATGTCCCTGGTTTGAGCGCATATGTGCGCTAGGGCAGAACAGGCGGAGGTCTGACGTCCTCCCTCCCCCGCTGTGGAAAAATTAAGCGGAATTTAAAGCAAATCGGCGAAAAACATGGTATACTCAACCCAGGCAGCCGGGGACAAACCAAACGTTCAATTTGTGGAGGGACGCCTTTATGAGAAGAGCCGCAGCAGCGATCCTCGTGATCGCGGCAGCATTGACCTGCCTGTTGGGACTGGCCGGCTGCGAAAGAAACGGCAGCGGCGGTGCGATCACCGCGAACAAACCGCGTACCACCGGAATCGACCGCGGCGAGATCCGGAATGACATTGGACTGGAAGTGTCCAAAATGCTGAATGAAAGCAACGGGAAATACGCTGTGCTGTATGTGGAAAACAGTGGGTCTGCCCCCGTTGTGGCAGCGATCAACGGCCAGAGCCAGCGGACCTTCCAGCCGGACGAAACGGGCCAGATTTATCTGGAAGTGACCCAGACCTTCTGGGGCGGGGACAGGGAATACACATTTAAGGTAGTGCCCGGTGCCAACGGCGGGTCCATCAGCATCTCCTATGAGATCACCCAGCGGGACGAGATCGGCTGACGGCCCCGCCCGGTCCTGCCGGCAGGCAGTCCGGAGGCGGCAGCCCAAGACACTGCCGTCCCTTTATGCCGTAAGGCTCGAAATAGAACGCAAAGGAGGCGCGCACAATGGAGTACGGTGAGATCGCCGCTGGGCGGTTCCTGGCCCGGCCCAACCGGTTCATCGCCCACGTGGAGGTGGACGGCGCGGTCCAGATCTGCCATGTAAAAAATACCGGCCGGTGCCGGGAGCTGCTGGTCCCCGGCTGCGCCGTGTACCTGGAGCGATCCCGAAACCCCGCCCGCAGGACCGCCTGGGACCTGATCGCCGTGGACAAGGGCGGGCGGCTTATCAACATGGACGCCCAGGCCCCCAACAAGGTCTTTGGGGAGTTCGCCGCCGGCGGCGGCTTTCTGCCGGGGCTGACGGTCATCCGTCCGGAGTACGCCTGGGAGGACTCCCGGTTCGACTTCTACCTGGAGGACGGGGACGGCCCCATCCTGGTGGAGGTAAAGGGCGTCACCCTGGAATCGGACGGTCAGGTCCTCTTCCCCGACGCCCCCACAGAGCGTGGCGTGAAGCACCTCCACGGCCTGACCCGGGCCGCGGAACGGGGCATACGGGCGGCGGCGGTGTTCGTGGTGCAGATGGAGGACGTCGTCTGCCTCCGGCCCAACGACGCCACCCACCCGGCCTTCGGCCAGGCTCTGCGCCAGGCGGCCGCCGCCGGGGTCGCGGTGCGGGCCTACGACTGCCATGTGACCCCCGGGAGCCTTGCCATCCGCCGGCCGGTGCCGGTCATCCTTTCATAGCGGGGCGCGAAGCAGGAACTGCGTCAAAAAAGCGCCTGCGCCCGATACATAGAAGGGGCCCCGCGCCCTGGCGGGGCGCGGGGCCATGGTCAGCCGGGATGCCTCTTATCTGCTGTTACGCTGTCTGTCTCAGCAGCAGCCGTTGTCGTTGCAGCCGCAGCCGCAGTTGTTGTTGCCGCAGCCACAGCCGCTGTTGCCGCAGCCGCACCCGTTGCCGCTGCCGCAGCAGCAGAACAGAATGATGATCAGGATGATGATCCAGCAGCAGCCACCGCCGAAGCCGTTATTGTTCCACATAGTCCATACCTCCTGTGAGATGTAAGACGCTGCCGCGTCTCAGTTCATCCTATGCGGAAGCGCCCCGGTGGTGCCAGGCGAGGGAAAAGAATTTACGCCGCCCCCGTCCGGTTGGACGGAGGCGGCGCGGTTTTGTGCGGTAAGCGCCCTCAGCGCTGGGAGATGCGGTAGCTGAGGGTCAGCAGGCTGTCGGAGAAGTGTACGTCCTCGAACTGGACGCCCTCCGTGTCGGTGGACAGCTCCACGTTGGTGAAATTCCAGATTCCCCGGACGCCCAGGCCGATGAGCTGGTCCGCCACCTGCTGGGCCACCCGGCCCGGCACGGTGATAAGGGCCACGTCCGGCCGGTTCTCCCCGATGTATGCGGCCAGCTCCGCCATGTCCAGGATGGGCACGCCCCCCACCTCGGCCCCCACCAGCTTGGGGTCCACGTCGAAGGCGGCGGTGAGGGTGAAGCCCACGTCGCCGAAGTGGAAGTTCTGCATCAGCGCGTGGCCCAGGTTGCCCACGCCCACCAGGATGATCCGGTGGCCGTTGTCCACGCCCAGGATGCGGCCGATCTCGGCCCGCAGCTCCTCCACGTTGTAGCCGTAGCCCTGCTGGCCAAACTCCCCGAAGCAGCTGAGGTCCTGGCGGATCTGGGAGGCGGTGATCCCCATTTTGGCCCCCAGGGAGCTGGAGGAGATGCGGGTCACGCCCTTGACGTGGAGATCGTAGAGATACCGGTAATATCTGGGCAGACGCCGCACCACGGCGTCGGAAACTTTCTGTTTCTTCATCTATGACAGCCTCCGGGGCAAAAAGATTTTTATTTAGTTTACTCCGGCGGCCGCCAATTGTCAATGAACTTTGCTATTTTTTAACGATCTTTCGGGAAAATATTTTCCCCCTCCCCCGGTTTTTTCCGCTTTTCCGCAAAAAAGTGCTTGCAAACGGGAAAAAAGTGTGGTAGACTGACCAATGGTTTTGTGGTGAAAGCCGCTGGGCCCAATTGAATCGGAAAGAGGTGAACAAGAGCAATGAAGGAAGGTATCCATCCCAATTATCAGCAGACTACGATCAAATGCGCCTGCGGTAATGTAATTGAGACAGGTTCCACGAAGAAAGATATCCGCGTGGAAGTCTGCTCTAAGTGTCACCCCTTCTTCACGGGCAAGCAGAAGCTGGTCGATACCGGCGGGCGCGTGGCCAAGTTCAACAAGAAGTTCGGTCTGGACAAGTAAATTGCATTGCCATAAGCGCCGTGTTGCCTGCGACACGGCGCTTATTTCTTTGCCCCGGGGCCGTCCCCCTTGCGAAACGCCCCGCCATGGGGTATACTATTAAAAAACTCACAGATGTAAAGAGGTACTATGGAACAGATCAGACCCAACCCCGCAGAATTGGAAAAGCCCCGGGACCGGACCATCCTGGCAGGCCTGAGCAGCCCCCGGCTCTCCGACGCCGACAACGCCGACGAGGACACCCTGGAGGAGCTGGCCGCCCTGGTGGAGACCGCCGGAGGCGAGGTGGCCGCCACCGTGCTCCAGAACCGGGCCGCGCCGGAGCCCCGGACCTTCATCGGCGAGGGCAAGACGGCGGAGCTCCGTGAGCTGGTGCGGACGGAGGAGGCCACCATGGTCATCTTCGACAACGACCTCTCCCCCTCCCAGCAGCGCAACCTCACCGAGGAGCTGAAGGTCCAGGTCCTGGACCGCAGCGGCCTCATTCTGGACATTTTTGCCCAGCGGGCCAGGACCCGGGAGGGGCGGCTCCAGGTGGAGCTTGCCCAGTACCAGTACCTGCTCCCCCGGCTGACGGGCATGTGGACCCACCTGGAGCGCCAGGCGGGCACCAGCGGCAAGGGGCCCATCGGCTCCAAGGGCCCCGGCGAGACCCAGCTGGAGACCGACCGCCGCCACATCCACCGGAAGATCGACAAGCTGAAGGCGGAACTGGAGGAGATGCGCCGGGTCCGGAGCACCCAGCGCCAGCGGCGGATGAAAAATGAGATCCCCGTGGTGGCCATCGTGGGCTACACCAACGCCGGCAAGTCCACCCTCTTAAACGCCCTCACCGGCGCGGACATCCCCGCCAACGACCGGCTGTTCGACACCCTGGACACCACCAGCCGCCTGCTGTCTGTCAGCGACACCATGGAGGTGGTCATCTCCGACACCGTTGGTTTCATCCGCAAGCTCCCCCACCAGCTGGTGGACGCCTTCAAGGCCACCCTGGAGGAGCTGGAGTACGCCGACCTCCTGCTCCATGTCATCGACATCTCCAACCCGGAGTGGCGGGAGCAGGCCCGGATCGTGGACGACCTGGTCCGGGAGCTGGGGGCGGAGCAGACCCCCTGCATCCGGGTCTACAACAAGTCCGACCTCTACTGGGGCGATGAGCGGCCCCACGGCGAGGGCGAGGTGAACATCTCCGCCAGGACCGGCGAGGGCCTGCCCCAGCTTCTGGCCGCCATCGACAAGGCCCTGGACAAGGGTACAAGGCGTGTCACGTTACACCTCCCATACGACAAGGCCGGTCTGCTGGACGCCCTGTACCGGGAGGCCAAGGTGGAGTCGGTGGAGTACGCCGCCACCATCGACGTAACGGCGGTGTGTACCCCCCAGACCTTGGGGCTGGTCAAGCCCTATATCCAATGATTTGGCGTGCTGCCGATTCTTCTTTCCGCCGCCTCCGGCGGCGGGTACGGTTTCTCCGCCACTCCGTGGCGGGGGTTGGGGCATTTGACTTTCAGTCGGTTTGGGGGTGTTCCGAACTCCCACTTCTTTTGGGGCTTCCAGCCCCGGGGGGGAGATTCTGGGGGCTCCGCGCTTCTACCGCTTTTGCCGCCTCCGGCGGCAGGGGAAGATTCATTTATCCTTCAAATTGCTTTTGTGGGTTCCCGCACCCACGAGCGGGTCACTTTTCCCTCGCAGGAAAAGTGACCAAAAGTGCGCCAAGACCTACGGTCTTGGAACCCCTTGATGTCGAACTGCGGCAGAAATGAAGAGTTTGTCATGCCCCTGAACAACAGATTCCTTCGGGTTTCTGATCTATACAATGATCTATTCCGACTCCGGCTATCGCCCTGTTAAAGGGACAGAGCCATCTATTCGCACAAAAACGGGAGCCGGTCTCTCTTTGAAAGGGCGACAGCCGAAGTCCTTCGAGATGGTTCTGGAGATTGGAAACCCGAAGGAAACGGTAGTTGGGAAGCACGAGCAATTCTTGGATTGCACAGCCTCCCGATATAAGGAGGTTCCCAGGGGGAACCCCCTGGGCGTGTTTTTGGTTCCTTTTTGCACGAGCAAAAAGGAACCGCAGGTCTGGGGGCGCGCAGCCCCCAGAATCTCCCCCCGCCACGGAGTGGCGGAGAAAGCAGTGGGGGCCAGAAGCCCCCAAAAAACACCGGCGGCCTTGGGCCGCCAAACAAGAGGAGTATGCTATGGAGACATATCTGGTCCCCTTTGGCCAGGGCGAGGGTGAGCTGGTGGAAAAGCGCTCCCGCTTTCTCGGCCACGTGTGGCGGGTGGACAGCGAAACGGAGGCCCGCGCCCGCATCGAGGAGACGAAAAAACGCCACTACGACGCCCGGCACAACTGCTGGTGCTATATCCTCCGGGAAGGCGGCGTTTTACGCTACGCCGACGACGGGGAGCCCCAGGGTACGGCGGGTCAGCCCATGCTGAACGTGTTCCAGCGGGAGGGCGTGGAGAACGTGTGCTGCGTGGTGACCCGGTACTTCGGGGGCATCCTGCTGGGGGCCGGAGGCCTGACCCGGGCCTACGCCGCCGCCGCCAAGCTGGCCCTGGACGACGCCGGGGTCAGTCGGATGCGGCTGTGGTCCACCCTGGCGGTGGCCTGCCCCTACCCCCTCTATGAGCGCCTGCGGCTGCTGACAGAGGCCTGCGGCGGCGTGGTGGAGGATACGGACTTCGGCGCGGACGTGACGCTGACCGTCCTCCTCCCCGCCCAGGACCAGGCGCTGTACGCGGAAAAACTGACGGAGCTGTCCGCCGGGAGCATCGCGCCGGTGGAGCTGGAACGGGCCTTCCGCCCCGGCCCCCGGGAGGCGGCCAGATAG
This sequence comes from Candidatus Pelethomonas sp., assembly GCA_048404665.1. GTDB lineage: Bacteria > Bacillota > Clostridia > Oscillospirales > Oscillospiraceae > Pelethomonas. The sequence continues at coordinate 15,064 of DBFJQM010000005.1, read as the reverse complement.
CCGGCAAAGGAGGCGGACCCTATGCCCATCACCAGCGTGTACTTTGTGCGCCACGCCCAGCCCAACTACGAAAACCACGACGACCGGACCCGTGAGCTGACAGCCAAGGGCCTCGCGGACCGGGCGCTGGTCACCGCTTTCTTCCGGGATATCCCCGTGGACGCGGTGCTCTCCAGCCCCTTCCGCCGGGCGTCCGACACGGTGGCGCCTCTGGCCGCCGCCAGGGGTCTCGCCGTGGAGCTGGTGGAGGACTTCCGGGAGCGCCAGGTGGACAGCGGCTGGATCGACGACTTTGACGGCTTCGCCCGCCGCCAGTGGGCGGACTTCCACTACCGCCTGTCGGACGGCGAGTCTCTGGACCAGGTCCAGCGGCGGAACACCGCCGCCCTGGAGGGCGTCCTGGCCCGCTTTCCCAGGAAAACCCTGGTCATCGGCTCCCACGGCACGGCCCTCTGCACCCTCATCCACCGCTATCAGCCCGCCTTCAACTACGGGGATTTTTGCCGGACCCGCGGCCTCATGCCCTGGGTCGTGCGCTTTACATTCGACGGCAGGACCTGCCTTGCCATCCGCAGCTGGGACGTGTTCACCGGGTCGGAGTGGGATATTATGTAAACTTCCAGGAGGGACGGCTGACGCCGCCCCTCCCCTTTTTGCTGGTATTGTCAAGCTATATTTGATTTTTGTCAAAGGTACATGCCTTGTTATCAAGTGAAATTTGATGTAAAATACAAGCATCCGTTGATAAGGAGGACGTACCGATGCTCAGTGAACAGATCGCCAGATACCGGAAGGAGCGGGGCATGACCCAGGAGGAGCTGGGAAAGCGGGTAGGCGTCAGCACCCAGGCCGTCAGCCGCTGGGAGTGCGGCGGCGCGCCGGACGTGGCCCTGCTGCCCGCCATCGCCGACACCCTGGACGTCACTGTGGACGCCCTCTTTGGGCGGGAGAGCGGCCCCCGGGCGGACCCGGCCCAGCTGGTGGGGGACTGGCTGCGCTCTTTGCCGCCCAAGCGGCGGCTGCAGGAGCTGTGCCTGCTGGTGTGGCGCACCTCCACGGCGGCGGCCCAGGAGACCACCCAGATCGTGGGCCTGGAGTATTTCCAGCCCACCTGCGAGCTGTACTCCGTAGGCAACCCCCGCCCCTGCCTCATGCGCAGCTCCGTTGCGCTGGACATCGGGCTGGTGCTGTCGGTGGCGGCGGAGGACATGTCCTTCATCTCCGTTTTCCCGGAGCCGGAGCGGGGCTACGACGCCTACTTCCTCCCCAACGACGACAGCCGCCGGCTGTTTGCCGTCCTGGCCCGGCCCGGCTGCCTGGAGGCGTGGCTGCTGCTGGCCCGGACCAAGACCGAGCGGTTCCACACCGCCAAGGGGCTGGCCGCCCGCATGGGCGTGGACCAATCGGAGGCGGAAGCCCTGCTGGAGGCCATGGCAGAGGTGTCCCTGCTGACCAAGTCGGCCATTGAGCTGGACGAGACGGCGGTGGATGTGTACGCCCTGCGCCACGAGGAGGGGCTCGTCCCCCTGCTGTACCTGACCCGGTGGCTGGCCGAGGACTCGGGAACCTACTTCCTGGGCTGGAACGACCGGCCCGTGATGCTGCCGGACCGGGGCGGCCAGGGCAGCCCGGCAAAAGATAAGGAGAACGCCAAATGAAACACGACGCCAAGCTGGTCCGACCCTACCTGCGGGCCATGTACCGCAAAAACCACCTGATGTTCCTGCTGTCCCTGGCGTCCAGCCTCATCTCCACGCCGCTGATCCTGGCGGTGAGCTGGCTGCTGGGCGAGGTGCTGGACATCATCGCCGCCGGAGACATGGGGCGGCTGGGCTGGTGCGTGGGCTTCGGCCTGATGCTGGCCCTGGTGAACTTCACGGCGGATACCGTGTACGCCTGGACCATGAGCCGCTTCGTCCACCGGGCCATGGCACAGTACAAGGACTATGCCTTTACACGCCTTGCGGAGAAAAGCATCAGCGCCTTTGCCCAGGAGAACACCAGCCGCTATCTCTCCACCCTCACCAACGACGCGTCCACCATTGAGGAGAGCTACCTGAAAAACGGCTTTTCCATGGCGATCCAGAGTCTCGTCTTTCTGGGGGCCCTGGGGATGATGTTCTGGTACAGCTGGGTCATGGCCGCGGCGGCTCTGGCCCTCAGCGCCCTGCCCATCCTGGCCTCCCTGCTCATGGGCGGGGAGCTGAGCCGCCGCCAGACCCAGGTCAGCGACCACAACGAGCGGTTCGTCTCCCAGCTGAAGGACCTGCTGGGCGGCTTTGCCGTCATCAAGAGCTTCAAGGCCGAGCCGGAGGCCAAGCGCCAGTTCCAGGCGGTCAACGGCGAGACTGAGGCCGTCAAGCAGCGCCGCCGCCGGTGGGAGGGCCTGCTGACCGCCGCCGCGGGCCTGTGCGGGCTGATGATGCAGTTCGGAATCTTCCTTCTGGGGGCCTATCTGGCCATCCGGGGCGACATCACCGGCGGCGCGGTGGTGGCCATCGTGAACCTCAGCGGCAACGTGCTCAATCCCATCCAGGTGGTGCCCCAGTACTGGGCCGGGCGAAAGGCCGCTCTGGGCCTTGTGGAGAAGCTGGCCCGGATGATGGAGGAAAACCAGTCCCGGCCCGGCCGGGCCATTCCGCCGGTGCTGGAGGACGCTATCGCCCTGGACCGCGTGACCTTCGGCTACGATCCGGCCCAGCCGGTGCTGCGGAACGTGAGCCTGCGGCTGGAGGCCGGGAAGCGGTACGCCCTGGTGGGGGCCTCCGGCTCCGGCAAGAGCACCCTCCTGAACCTTCTCATGGGGGCCTACGGCGGCTATGAGGGCAGCATCACCGTTGACGGCAGCGAGCTGCGGGAGGTCGCCGGGGAGAGCCTCTACGACCTGATGAGCCTCATCGGGCAAAACGTGTTCCTCTTTGACGACACCATCCGGCGAAACATCACCATGTTCCGGGACTTCCCCGACCGTCAGGTGTCGGATGCTGTCAAGCGCTCCGGCCTTACAGACCTTGTGGCCCAAAAGGGCGAGGATTACCGCTGCGGAGAAAACGGCGTGGGTCTCTCCGGCGGGGAGCGCCAGCGGATCTCCATTGCCCGGGCCCTGCTGCGGGGCACGCCGGTGCTGCTGCTGGACGAGGCCACGGCGGCGCTGGACAACCAGACCGCCCTGGAGGTCACCGACGCCATTTTGAAGCTGGAGGGCCTGACCCGGCTGGTGGTGACCCACCGGCTGGAGGAGGCGCTGCTGGAGCAGTACGACGAGATCTTCGTCCTCCGGGGCGGCACGGTGGCGGAGCGGGGCACCTACCGGCAGCTCATGGACCGGAAGGGCTACTTCTACTCCCTCTACACCGTCTCCACGTTTTCTTAAAAGAAAAAGTGGAACAAAAAGAATTTTATTCGCCGCCTCCCCTCTGCCGGCATAACGTTCTCCACCCGGTAACGAGAGCTTATTCTTAATAGAGAGACGGCACATATGGCCTTCCAGCGATTTCCCTTGCATCCGGCGGCCCTATGGCGTATAATAGTGTCGAAGAGAGTTGCTTATCCGCCGTGAAAAGAAAGGAGCCTCGCCATGGAAGCTATCCTGCCCTATATGCTGTGGATCTGGCTGGTGGTGGCCCTGGCCGCCATCGTCGTGGAGATCTGCACCGCCACCCTCGTGTCCGTGTGGTTCGCCGTAGGCGCTTTTGCCGCCATGGTGGCCTCCGCCCTGGACGCCCCCCTGGCCGTCCAGATCGCCGTGTTCCTGGCCCTCAGCATCCTGGTGCTGGCCCTGGCCCGGCCTCTGGCCAAGCGCTTCCTCTCCCCCAAGGTGGTCCCCACCAACGCCGACCGGGTGCTGGGCATGACCGCCCAGGTCACTGAGACCATTGAGAACAGCTACGGGCAGGGGGCCGTGTATGTGGACGGCAAGACCTGGTCCGCCCGCAGCGCCGACGATACCCGCATCCTCCAGGGCGCCGCCGTGGTGGTCACCGCCATGGAGGGCGTGAAGCTCATCGTAAAGGAGAAGGCCGGCGAGGCGTAAAGCGCCGGAAAAAATCATAAAGCGGGCCCGCCCAGGTGAAGCACCTGAGCGGGCCTTGTTATGATGTGTCAGGCACAAACAGATCAAAAATCGTTTTTTGCGGGGCTTTGCCTCGTAAAAAACACTCTGCACGGAGCGTGCGTCGATCCCCGCCTCTGGCGGGGTGAGGCGCGAAGCGGAGTAAAATCAAGGGAGCGCGCAAGCGCGCTCCCTTGATTTATCTTACAGCTGGGGGCCGGCGGAGACCAGGGCCTTGCCCGCCTCGTTGGTGGTGTACTTCTCAAAGTTCTTGATGAACCGCTGGGCCAGATCCTTGGCCTTCTCCTCCCACTGGGAGGCGTCGGCGTAGGTGTCCCGGGGATCCAGGATGCCGGTATCCACGCCCTCCAGCGCCGTGGGGACCTCCAGGTTGAAATAGGGGATGGTCTTGGTGGGAGCGTCCAGGATGGCGCCGCCCAGGATGGCGTCGATGATGCCGCGGGTGTCCTTGATGGAGATGCGCTTGCCGGTGCCGTTCCAGCCGGTGTTCACCAGGTAGGCCTTGGCGCCGGACTGCTGCATCCGCTTCACCAGCTCCTCGGCGTACTTGGTGGGGTGCAGCTCCAGGAAGGCCTGGCCGAAGCAGGCGGAGAAGGTGGGGGTGGGCTCAGTGATGCCACGCTCAGTGCCGGCCAGCTTGGCGGTGAAGCCGGAGAGGAAGTAGTACTGGGTCTGCTCCGGGGTCAGGATGGACACAGGGGGCAGCACGCCGAAGGCGTCGGCGGACAGGAAGATCACGTTCTTGGCGGCGGGGGCGGCGGACACGGGGCGGACGATCTTCTCGATGTGGTCGATGGGGTAGCTGACGCGAGTGTTCTCGGTGACGGACTTGTCGGCAAAGTCGATCTTGCCGTTCTCATCCAGGGTCACGTTCTCCAGCAGGGCGTTGCGCTTGATGGCGTTGTAGATGTCCGGCTCGGAGTCCTTGTCCAGGTTGATGACCTTGGCGTAGCAGCCGCCCTCGAAGTTGAACACGCCCTTGTCGTCCCAGCCGTGCTCGTCGTCGCCGATAAGCAGGCGCTTGGGATCGGTGGACAAGGTGGTCTTGCCGGTGCCGCTGAGGCCGAAGAAGATGGCGGTGTTCTCGCCGTTCATGTCGGTGTTGGCGGAGCAGTGCATGGAGGCGATGCCCTTCAGGGGCAGGTAGTAGTTCATCATGGAGAACATGCCCTTCTTCATCTCGCCGCCGTACCAGGTGTTCAGGATGACCTGCTCACGGGAGGTGATGTTGAAGACGACCGCGGTCTCGGAGTTGAGGCCCAGCTCCTTGTAGTTGTCCACCTTGGCCTTGGAGGCGGTGTACACCACGAAGTCCGGCTCGAAGGTCTCCAGCTCCTCATCGGAGGGGCGGATGAACATGTTGCGGACGAAGTGGGCCTGCCAGGCCACCTCCATGATGAAGCGGATGGCCATGCGGGTGTCGTGGTTGGCCCCGCAGTAGGCGTCCACCACAAACAGGCGCTTGTTGCTCAACTCCTGGACGGCCAGGTCCTTCACCGCCTTCCAGGTCTCCTGGCTGGCGGGATGGTTGTCATTCTTGTAGCCCTCGGTGGTCCACCACACGGTGTCCTTGGAATTTTCATCCATGACGATGAACTTATCCTTGGGGGAGCGGCCGGTGTAGACGCCGGTCATCACGTTCACAGCGCCCAGCTCGCTGATCTGGCCCTTCTCATAGCCGGTCAGCTCCGGCTTCATCTCCTCCTGGAACAGCTCCTCATACGAGGGGTTGCGGACGATCTCGGTGGTCCCGGTGATGCCGTATCTGGTCAAATCGATCTTGGACATAAGTTCAGTACCTCCCACTTATGAATGAAAAAGTATCTATCGCATAGGGAATCCACATCCCTACCCTACCGATTGTATATTATACATGACCTGCCGCCGCGAGTCAAATGAAAAATCCACAAAAGTCCCCTGCCCCGCCGCGGTTTTCCCGGATATTTCTCCGGAATTTTCCGAACTCCGCCGCCGGAGGAAAAGATTCCCCCTGTCCGCTGGATTTTTCGTCCCGGCTGTGGTATACTGGAGAAAATCCGGCGCCGCCGGAAAATCCAGCCTGGAAGGAGACTTCGCCATGCCGCACCCTGCTGAAACCGCCGCAGACTGCTGCGCCCTGCTGATATCCAGCCCCATTGGGCCGCTGACCTTCACCGGCGGCGGGGCCGTCACCGGTCTCTTTTTCGGGGACCGCGTCCAGGGCCGTCCCGCCTCCCCCCTGCTCCGGCTGGCGGAGGAGCAGCTGGCGGAGTACTTCGCCGGCGAGCGCCGGCGCTTCGACCTGCCCCTGGCCCCCGCCGGAACGGAGTTCCAACGCCTGGTGTGGGACGCCCTGCTGACCATCCCCTACGGCCATACCGTCACCTACGGCCAGCTGGCCCGGCAGATCGGGCGGCCCGGAGCCTCCCAGGCGGTGGGCATGGCCAACCACCGCAACCCCATCTCCATCCTCATCCCCTGCCACCGGGTGGTGGGCTCCGACGGGAGCCTCACCGGCTACGGCGGCGGTCTGGACAAGAAACGGTTCCTGCTGGAGCTGGAAAGGGCCCGCCGGTGAGCGGCAGTTTTTTAAGAAAACCGGCGGAATGGATGAAGATTTTCCTCCTATTGCCGCCGGAGGCCCGGAACCGGGAAATGACCCGTTGCGTCCGGGGACGATCTGCGGTATAATAAAGCCGCAGAAAACGCCGCGCCGGCGGCGGTCACTCACGAGTTTGCCGCCCTGCGGCAGAGGAGCGTATCATGCACATATTGGTCTTATCCTGTAATACCGGCGGCGGGCACAATTCCGCGGGCTCCGCCGTCATCGAGTGTCTCAAGGCCCACGGCCACACCGGCCAGCGGGTGGACTTTCTGGCCCTGGCCGGACAGAAGGTGTCCGACGTGGTGAGCAACACCTACATTGAGGTGGTGAAAAAAGCCCCCGCCGTCTTCGGCGTCACCTATCAGGTGGGACGGGCCGTCAGCACCGCCGAGCACAAGCTGGGGGTCCGCTCCCCGGTCTACGCCGCCTGCGCCCAGGTGATCCCTGCCCTGGAGCGGTACCTGGCCCAGCACCCCTGCGACGCTATTCTGGCCCCCCACACCTTCCCCGCCCTGGCCCTGACGGAGATGAAGCGGCGGGGCATGGACCTGCCTCTCACCGTGGCCGTGGCCACGGACTACACCTGCACCCCCTTCTTCGAGGAGGAGGACTGCGACTATACCCTGGTCCCCAGCCCCCTGTGTGTGGAGGAGTTCTGCCGCCGGGGCATTCCCCGGGAAAAGCTGGTCCCCCTGGGCATCCCCGTGTCCGAGAGCTTCCAGCACCGGGTGGGCCGGGAGGCCTGCTGTCAGGAGCTGGGATTGGACCCCCAGTACCGGTGGGTGCTGCTCATGGGCGGCAGCATGGGGGCCGGCAGGATCCAGCAGCTGGCCCGCTTCCTGCTGCTGCTGACCGATGACGACGTACACCTGGCAGTGATCTGCGGCAGCAACGGAAAGCTCCAGGCCTCCGTTTCCCGGCAGTTCCGGGCCAGCGGACGTGTTAAGGTCGTCGGCTTTACAGATCAGGTAGCCCGCTATCTGGAGGTCTGCGAGCTGCTGTACACCAAGCCCGGCGGCATCACCTCCACCGAGGGGGCCGTCATGGGCGTGCCCATGATCCACATGCGCCCCATCCCCGGCTGCGAGACCCGCAACCGGAAGCTCTTCACCCGCAGCGGCATGAGCGTGTCCGCCCGGTCCAGCCTGGCCCTGGCGGCCAAGGGCCGGGACCTCCTCAGCGATCCCAAGCGGCGGGCGCGGATGGTGGAGGCCCAGCGGCGGCAGATCATTGCCGGGTCCGCCGGGCGGATCGTGGGCTTCCTGGAGGAAAAGACCGGGGGGCAGCGCCTATGAGGGAACTGTTTTTCATCCTGCTGGGCTACCTCTCCGGCAGCGTGCTGTACGCCTACTACCTTCCCCTGTGGCTGCGGGGCATCGACGTGACCGAGGGGGCCGAGGACAAAAACCCCGGCACCTTCAACTGCTTTGCCAAGGCGGGGCGGTCCATGGGCGCCCTGGTGCTGACATGCGACCTGATGAAGGGCTTTCTGCCGGTGGCCTGGGCCGCCGGGGCCCTGGGCGTCCAGCGCTGGACCTTCGCCCTGGTGATGGCCGCGCCGGTGCTGGGCCACGCCTTCCCCGTCTTTCGCCGGTTCCGGGGCGGCAAGGCCATCGCCGTGTCTTTCGGGGTGGCGTTGGGCCTTCTCCCGGTGTGGGAGCCCTTCGCCCTGCTAGCCGCCTTCTATCTGTTCTTCTCTCTGGTGGTGGCGGTAAAGCCCCACCGCCGGCGGTCCATCGCCACCTTTGTGTCCTTCGCCTTCTGGTCCGCCGTGCTCCTGCCCCGCACCGCCGTGGCTCTGGGGTGCCTGCTGATCTCCGGCGTGGTGGTCTCCCGGCACGTCCGGGTCCCCGGCGCGGAGGACCAGCTGGAGCTTGTGTGGTTCCCCCTGCGGCGATAGCGCCGCCCCGCCGCAAAATGGCCGTCCCCGCTGGGATGGCCATTTTCTCTTACGCGCGCTTTTCCAGCATGGCCGCCCCGCGTCTTCCCAGGCCGGGAAGCGTCAGCGCCACCGCCAGCGCCGTGGCCGCCAGATCGGAGACCGCCTGGGTGTACACCAGTCCCTCCAGCCCCCACAGGGCGTGGAACACCGCCAGGCAGGGGATGTAGATGATCCCCTGTCTGGTCAGGGACACCACTGTGGGCGCCAGGGCCTTCCCCGCCGCCTGCATGACGTTGGTGGTCAGGAAAAAGAGCCCCAGCACCGGGCCAGAGAGGACGATGCCGTGGACCATCCGAATCCCAAGCGCAATGGTATCCGCCTCCGTCACAAAGGCGGATACCATTGGCCGGGCCGCCAGAAGGCACAGCAGCGTCAGGGCGCTGCCCAGCAGGACGCAGACGGCCCCGCGACCTTCCCGGAAAACGTCAGGTCCCCCAGGGAGCAGGACAGCGTCCCGTCGCCTCTCCGTTTCACCAGCGCCCCGTAGTAGACACAGGCGCAGACATTCCCCAGCACCGTGGCGATGGCGGCTCCGGCAATTCCCCACCGGAACCACAGGATCATCACCGGGTCCAGGATGATGTTCAGCACCGTGCCCATCATGTTTCCCTTCATGGATTCTCCGGCGGCCCCGTCGGCGCGGATCAGATTTGCCATGGTGTTGCTGAACACGATAAAGGGCGCGCCCACGGCAATGATCTTCAAATAGGTCTCCGCCAGCTCCATGGTCTGGTCCGTGGCGCCGATCACCCCCAGGATGGGGCGGCAAAAGAGATACAGCGCCGCCCCCAGGAGCGCGCCGGTGAGGAGCGAGGCGTAAAAGCAGAAGCTGGAGGTCTGCCGGGCCTTGTCCTCCCTCCTGCTCCCCAGCGCCCGGGAGACAATGGAGCAGCCCCCGCTGCCGATGAGGGTCCCCACCGTGATGAGCAGGGTAAAGACCGGGGCCGCCACGGAGACAGCGGCCACCATCAGGTCGTTGTGGGTCTGCCCCACAAAAAAGGTGTCCGCCAGGTTGTAGACGATGACCACCACCATGGTCAGCATAGCCGGGACGCCGTTTTTGGCGATCAGCCGCCAGACGGAATCCCTCTCAAAATCCGCCGTCGTGTTCATGTTTTGTTCCTCCTTTTTTTACTTCAAATCCTAAGTATTTGGGCGAAAGAACAGAGAACATCACTGTTCTCCGTTCTCCGCCGCCTCGATATTGACCTTGAGCTTGTCCATAAGCTGGAAAAACGTCCGAAGCTCCTCCTCCGTGAAGCCGCGGGCAAGCCGCTCCTCCATGGTCAGGATGGTCTGCTTGTTTTGGGTGCAGAGCCGGACCGCCTCCTCCGTCAGCAGGATCCGCTTGGCCCTGCGGTCGCTGGGCGCCGGCTGGCGGGTAATGAGGCCCTTTCGCTCCATGGTCTTCAGAATCTCGGTGGCGGTGGACCCCCGAATCTTGAAGTTGGCCTCCAGGTCCTTCTGAAAGACGTCGCCGCTGTCCGCGTGCTCCCACAGAAAGGACAGGAACCAGTGCTGGGTGGTGGTGAGCTTGCTCCTGTCCGGCTCCCACTCGTCGTGGAAGGTGATGCGCCGGAGCATGTTGGCCGTCGCCACCAGCTCCATACCCAAAAACCGCTTCACAGGCGTTCCCCCTTAAATACTTAGGTTTTGAATTAATATAGCCCATGCCGCCCCGTTTGTCAATAGAGCGGGCAAAATTTTTTGGGGGAGCCTCCCCGCCCGCCGGGGGCGGAGAACGGAGGGCACAGCCCTCAGTCCTCCATGTACTCCCGGTAGTCGCTCTCGCTGGCGAACAGGACCCACTTCCCGTCCACGTAACCCATGTAGCCGCTGCTGTTGTAGTATCCCTTCATTGCGGTATCCTCCTTTGTTGTTCTGGATACAGGATACCACAAACATTGTCCAAAAATACGGACAATAGACGTTCTTGGAAAAAGATTTTTCCCAGCGCCGCGCCGCCGGACCTTGCCCGGGGGGCAAAAGTGTGGTATGCTGAGAAAAACAGATCATCAGCCGGAGGAGGGACCGCCATGGAGGAGCAAGACCTGCACATCGTCATCACCGCCCGAATCTTTGGCCGGGAGAAGTGCTTCGGCCCCGGCGTGGCCTCTCTGCTGGAGCGGGTGGAGCGGCTGCACTCCCTGCGCGCCGCCGCCATGGACATGGACATGGCCTACTCCAAGGCATGGACCATCCTGAAGCAGGCGGAGCGGGGGCTGGACTGCAAGCTGGTGAGCACCTCCACCGGCGGACGCCACGGCGGCGGGGCGGAGCTCACCGACCGGGGCCGGGCCATTCTGGAGGCCTGGCGGCGCTATGACGCCAGATTGAAGGACTGCGGCAGGGCGCTGTTCCAGGAGGAGTTCGGTAATCTGCTGGACCTAAAAAAGGAATAAATCAAGGGGGAGGCTGACGCCTCCCCCTTTTTTCTTTGCAGCATTTCTACCAAGGCCCTCATTAAAGTTCTTTTTGATCCTTTTTCTTTCAAGAAAAAGGATGCCCGCCGTATGCCTACCTGTACCGCACGGCGGTGCCGTAGGCGATGACCTCGGCGGCCCCCTGCATGACGGAGGACGAGCCGTAGCGGACGTTCAGCACGGCGTCCGCCCCCAGCTTCTCCGCCTCGTCCACCATGCGCTTGGTGGCGATCTGGCGGGCCTCCACCAGCATCTCCGTGTAGCCGGTGATCTCACCGCCCACCAGGGTCTTCATGCCGGCCATAAAGTCCTTGCCGAAGTTCTTGGACTGGACCACCGTGCCCTTCACGATGCCCAGGGCCTCCAGCTCCCGTGCGGGACCGGGGATGTAGTCAATATTGAGCAGCAGCATCTTCTTCTCCTCCTTCGATCTCTTTCAGTCTTTGTTTCAGTAATATCCAGACGGGGACCACGGTCCCCAGGTCCAGCACAGCACACACCAGCAGGGCCTTGGCCAGGAAGCCGGCGGGGTCCAGGCTCAGCCGCAGCCAGAGCAGCACGCCGGCTATGGCCAGGCGCAGGGCCGTGGCGGCAGCGGCGCTCTGCCAGGCCCCCTGCCTGCGTTTTTTCTGGGCGGCGGGGTCAATACTTCCTGGCATCCTCTTCCTCCCCGCCCTTGATCTCCCGCAGCCGCTGGCACAGGGCGGCGATGATCCCGCCCATGACCGCCAGGACGATGATGGCGTAGACCGCCAGGAAGGCCGTCACCTCTGCCGCGCCCCAGGTCAGGCGCAGCAGGGGCAGCACCATCCACAGCAGCACGCCCGCCAGCAGCATCACCGCCACCGCCGCCACGGCGATGGGGGCGATCTTCTTTTTAGTACTGTTTCGCATCGTCGGCCTCTCCTTTCCCGATCTCCTTCAGACGCTGGCCCAGGGCCAGCAGCACGCCCAGGATCACCACCCCGGGCAGGGCCATAAGGAACGCCACCAGGGGCAGGGGCGGCGACTCCGCCGGGTCCACGGCGTAGCCCCAGCCCATGAGGAACATGAGTCCCGCCATCAGCAGCAGCATCACCGCCGCCGCGGCCACAGGCCCCGCGTACCGCACCCGGATATCCTGCCGCCGGGTGTCCTGGAAGGTGGTGCCGGTCTGCTCCAGCTGCTCCATCCGCTCCAGCAGCGCCCCGGCGTCCAGAGCCTCCAGCCGCTCCTCCCGGTCCCGGAGGGTCTCGCACAGGGCGGCGGCCTGGTCCAGGTTCCGCCTCTCCCGCTCCAGGGTCACCAGGTGGCGGCGCATGGCGTCCCCCACGGTGCGCTCTCCGCTCTGCATCTGCCGGATCTCCTGGATGGGCACCCCCAGCTTCCGCATGAGCTTGATGCGCCGCAGGGTCTCCACCTCCGCCTCGCCGTAGTCCCGGTAGCCGTTTTCGCTGTTGCGCCGGGGGGACAGCAGACCCTGCTCCTCGTAAAAGCGGATGTTCTTTTTGGTGACCCCTACCAGGGCCTCCACCTCGTTGATCTTCACGGCTTCACCTCATTTACTGCCTCTACTATATACCTTCCCCCCGGTGGAAGGTCAAGAGGTTTCCTTCAAAATCGCTGCACTTTTTCTTCACAGGGCCTCCCAGCGCGCCGCCCCACGCCGGAGGACCCACCCCAGGGCCGCCAGAGCCAGCGCCGCCGTCAGGGCGGCGGCCAGGGCCAGATACCCCGCAACGCCCAGCGCCCGTCCCAGGGCCGCGTACAGCCCCGCCAGGGCCAGCAGCCACACCGCAGGGACCAGCATTCCCGCCATGGTGCCCATCCCCTGCTTCACCGCCACAGTCTCGCTGGTCCAGGTGAGGCTTGGCCACAGCAGGTTGGCGCCCAGGCCCGCCCCGGCGCACAGCGCCGCCATGGACAGCTCCAGCACCATGGACAAGAGGGTCTCTCCCCAGCTCGCCCACAGGGTCAGGCACCCCGCCGCCGCCAGAGCCAGGGCGGGCGGGCAGACGATCAGCAGATGGGCCTCCAGCTTTGCCTGTAAAGCTCTTTTCCCTGACACCGGAAGAGAGCGGACGATCCACAGCTCCCTGCCCTCCAGGGACACGGAGGGGCCGGAGATGGGCGACATGCTCACCAGCAGAGCCGTCACGGCGCACACCGGCAGCACCCCCGCCTCCGCCAGGAGCGGGACCTGACCCAGAAGCGTTCTCAGCGCCTCCCCCTTTACCAGCAGGGCCGCCAGGGCGGCCAGCAGAAAGAACACGCCCATGCCGCAGTTGAGCAGATAGGCGGGGCTGGCGGCAAACCGGGCCAGCTCCCGGACCACCAGCGCCCAGCCGGGACGGCGTTGGCGGAGGCGACCCTCCCGGTACCGGGTCTTTTTCTCCCCCGGGCGGGCGGCGGTCACGGCGGTAAAGCTCACGGAGAGGAGCTTCCAGGCCAGCCAGGCTGTCAGGCAGGACAGCACCGTCAGGTCCGCCAGAGCCCCCAGGTCTCCTGCGGCGGCCCGTCCCATGAGGCGCAGGGGCAATATCCCCTCCAGCCGTCCTCCCAGGGCCTCCCCCTGGACCGCCAGGGCCCCCAGGGCGCTCTGGAGCCGGAACATGCCCCAGTACAGCAGGGCGATGCTCCCCAGGGATAAAATTACCACCACCGGGGCCTTCCGCCGCACCCGGGCCGCCGCCAGGGCGATGAGCCAGCCGATCAGACAGCTCACCACCGCCGCCAGCAGGGCCAGCACCGGGATCACGGCCACGCCGCAGAGCAGTGCTCCGGGCCGAAGCCCCGCCAGGACCTGGTTGATTGCCACAGCCGGCAGCAGCACCCCCGCCGTCAGAGCCAGGGCCATCAGGTACAGCCAGCTCACCCGGCTGAGAAGAATCTGCCAGGTCGGGATGGGCAGGCTCAGCAGCAGCTCGTTGTCCCGGGCCTGATAGACCCCCGACCAGGCGAAGAAGGCGCAGCAGATGGCCGCCATGGCCGCTGCCGCCGTGCCCATGAGGGCGAAGCCCAGCCACTCCAGGCCCAGCGGCGTCAGAGCGGAAAAGATGCCCCAGGCGCTTATGGCGCTCATGCCCACCAGCACCAGCGCCAGATAGGCCGCCAGCAGGCCCCAGACCAGGATCATCCCCCGGCTCCGCCGCCGGCCGTCCCGGCTGTTTACGGTGAAAAAGGCGGCAAAGGCCATGGCCTGCTTCCGAAACAGCGCCCCCATCATACCTCGCCCTCCAGCTCCAGAAACACGGACTCCAGGGAGGCGTCTCCCCGGACGGCCTCCATATCCCCTGAGCGGATCAGTCTGCCGCTTTTGATGATGGCCACCCGGCGGCACAGCTTCTCCGCCACCTCCAGCACGTGGGTGGAGAAGAAGATGGCTCCGCCGGCGGCGCACAGCTCTCCCATGATGACCTTGAGGGTGTGGGCGGCCTTGGGGTCCAGGCCCACGAAGGGCTCGTCCATCAGCACCAGCTTTGGCTGGTGGATGAGGGCGGAGATGACCGCCAGCTTCTGCTTCATGCCGTGGGAGTAGGACCCTACAGTCTGTCCCAGGTCCTCCGTCAGACCGAAGGCGTCCCCGTACCGGCGGATGCGCTCCCGGCGCTCCCGGCCCGGCACGGCGAACACGTCGGCGATGAAGCTCAAGTACTGATGTCCGGTCATAAAGTCGTACAGGTCCGGGTTGTCTGGGATGTAGGCGATCTTTTTCTTGCAGGCGATGGGGTCGTCCTTTACGGACACCCCATCCACCAGGATCTCCCCATCGTCGAAGTCCAGCAGCCCGCAGCAGGCCTTCAGGGTAGTGGTCTTTCCCGCCCCGTTGTGGCCGATGAAGCCGCAGATCTCGCCGGGGGCGATGGTGAGGCTCAAATCGTCCACCGCTCGCTTCTCCCCGTAGGTCTTGGTCAGGTGCGAAATGGTCAGCATATGTGTTCTCCTCTCTCCGGGGGCTGCGCCCCCCTTGCTGGCATCAGCGTAGCACTTCCAGAAAGGGGAAGGTCAATAGGTTTTTGGGAAATTTTTTCGGCTTCCAGCCGGGGGAGGGTTCTCCGTCACTC
>DBFJQM010000004.1:0-49705 GCA_048404665.1 Candidatus Pelethomonas sp. | reverse complement strand
CCAACGACAACCCCATGGGGGTCTACCGGGTGGGGATAGATCACATTGCTGTAGTTGGGCGCTTCATAGCCCCGGCACTGCCAGCAGGAGGGCACGTCGATCTGCCCGGACCTCTCCGGCCGGTCGTCGTAGTCCCGCCGGTAGAAGTCGAAATCCCACATGCCGTTGAGGCTTACCGCGGCCCCGTCGTTCTCCGGGATATAGTAGGCCCGCTGCTTCAGGCGGTTCTCCTGCAGGCGCTCCAGATTTTCATAGCTGCGCATACGTTACCTCCACAGGTTTTTTCTCAGGGGCGGATGGTGAGCACATGGCGGAAGGGGGTGTAGTCGGTGAGGTACACCGTGGCCGCGCCGGGGGTCTTGGCCTCGCTGTCCTCCTTGCCCTCGGTGAAGTAGTGCTCGCCGAAGGCGGGGCCCAGCTTCATGACGGAGGCCGCGTTGGACACCTCAAAGTCGGAATCCTTCAGCACCAGCACCTCGTCCCCGTGGATGGGCATGGTCATATGGGGGTTGGAGATCCGGTCGATGCCGCTGAAGGCCAGCTCCACCCGCCAGGGCGCGCCGGCCACGCCGGAGGTCCGCAGCTCCACCTCCAGGCCGTCCTCGACCTCCCGGACGGCCACGTCGATGTCCATATCGGGCCCCAGCTTCTTCTTCCGGGAGGCGTTGTCCATTTTCCACCAGTCGCTGGTCTCCGGCTTCTCCTCAAAGGGCAGGTAGTACCAGCCCCGCATGGTCTGGTGGAGGCGGAAGGTCCCGTCCGGGTCCCGGGTCATGGTCTCGGCCTTGAAGGCCCGGTGCTCGCAGAAGCTGCCGCCGATCTTCACCGCCAGCTTGATGGAGCCGTTGTGGACGTACAGGAAGTTGGACTTCCCCTGCATCACCGTGTAGGTGTACCCGCCCCGGCGGATCCGGGCGATGCCGGAATCCCGGTAGAAGGCGCTGTACTCTGTGGGGGTGCCGCTCTGGTCCCACTCACAGTCCACATAGGAGGGGTTCCGCATGTACTCCATAAGGAAGTCCGGGGTGTCCAGGTTTTTGCGCCGGGCCACGTCCATAATGTGGTTCGCCATGGACAAAAACTCCGGCACGTGATAGCGAAGCCCCAGGTCCAGGTACGCCCAGTAGTACTGGCTGGGGTACACCAGCCGGTCCTTGTCGAACCGGGTGGAGTTGGCGGTGAACACGCTGTCGTCCGGCTCCCAGTAGGTCAGCATCATCTTCAGGTTCCGCAGGGCGTTCTGCTCATAGGAGGGGTCCCCCAGGGACCGGGACAGCAGCAGCATGGCGTCGTTGTTCACCTGGTTGTAGTTGCCGGCGGATTTCTCGGCGTACTCCCCGTCGGCGTTGCAGTCCATGCCCTCGTTGAGGTAGACGTGGGCAGCCTGGACCAGGTCCTCCTCGCCGAACATCTTCCCGCAGCAGGCCAGCAGGGAGGCGATGGCCCAGCGGTGGTTGGGGGTGTGGAAGCCCCCCTCCAGCAGGCCCCGGCCGCCGGCGTGGACCACCTTCTCCATCCGGTCCCGGAGGAGGGCCTCCCCCTCCGTCAGTTGCTCCCGCCCCATCAGGTATTGGAGGTGGGGCACCCAGGCCAGGATGCAGAAGGCCGTGTCCGGCGCCGAGTAAAAGTTGCAGGTCACATAATCGAAAAGACCGTTTTCGTGCTGAACCCGGTCTACAAAGTCAAAGCCAAGCACGGCCCGCTCCAGCAGCGCGCCGTCATGGTAGTACCGGGTCTCCTCATTGCAGTAGGCCGTCACCATGGAGGCCACCGCGTACATGGAGGATTTTGCCTGGTACACCCCGTCCTTTTCGGCAAAGGCCCCGTAGAAGGGGCTGCCCTTGTCCAGATTTTGGGTCCGCAGGGCCCGGTCCACCCGGACCTCAATGCCCCGGACCATCGCTTCATAGTGTGCTCTCATTGGATGATCTCCCTTTTTGTCTCCCCCAGCAGAGCCGCCCCCAGGATCCCGGCGTCGTTATCCAGCCGGGCCAGGACGATCTCTGTGTTGCGCTTTGCATGTCGGGAATAGATTCTTTTCGCAGTTTTTTCCCGGACGGCGGCCAGCAGCGGCTCACCGGCCCGGCTCACGCCGCCGCCCACGCAGAGAACGGCGGGCTGCAGCAGATTGATGATGTTGGCGAACCCCTCCGCCAGAGCCGTGGTATACTCGTCCAGCAGCTCCCGGCAGACCGGGTCCCCCTGGGCCGCCCCGTCAAAGACGGTCCTGGCCTCCAAATTCCGCAGGTCCCCGCCGCACAGCCGCCACAGGGCGGTGCCGCGGGTTTCCTCCATCCGCGCCCTGGCCCGGCGGATCAGGGCGGTGGCGGAGCCGTAGGACTCAAAGCAGCCGCTGCGGCCGCAGTTGCAGGGTACGTCCCCCGCCCGGATGACCATGTGGCCGAACTCCCCGGCGGCAAAGTTCGTCCCCGTCCACAGCCGGCCCCCCAGGATGATGCCGCCGCCGATTCCGGTGCCCAGGGTCACCATCACCAGGGAGTCCCCCTCATAGCCCCCGGCCAGGTACTCGCCCCAGGCCGCCGCGTTGGCGTCGTTGGCGAAGCGCACGGGGATGCCCAGGGCCTCCTCCAGCACCGGGACGAAGGGCTCGTTCCGGTAGCCCAGGTTGTCCGCGTCCTCGATGCAGCCGGTTTCCTCGTTGGCCGTGCCGGGGACGCCCACGCCCACCGCCAGGACGTCCGCCCGGGTCAGGCCGTTTCCCGCCAGCAGGGCGTCCGTCATGTCCGCCATGTCCGCCGCCAGGCTCGCCGCCGGCCGGGGAGCCGCGGTCCGCACGCTGCGCTTGTCCACGATCCGCCGGTCCGGGGATACCAGCCCCGCCGCGATGTTGGTGCCGCCCAGGTCGATTCCGATTCGATATCCGTGTTCCATACCGCTGTCCTCTCCGCTACAGATACAGAAGAAAGGTCTTGATCTCAAAGCCCCGGAAGGGAAGGGACGCAAGGTCCTCCCGGCTCAGGACCCCGCCGTTTTCCTCCAGCATGTCCGTCTCCTCCACCCGCTTCACCAGCGGGGAGACCGCGAAGGACGCCCGGGTCCCCATGCCCATGGCCTCGTAGGCCCGGACCAGAAGGGCGTTTTCCGCCGTGTCGGCGGGCTTTACCGTGTCCACCAGAATATTCTTGTTTTGGGGCAGGAAAAGCGCCTGCTCCGCCGCGCCGGGCCAGGGCCCGCCCAAAACCGGCGGCTCGTTGAGCTCCACCGCCTCCCGGACCACGCCGCTGCCGGCAAAGGGTCCCAGGAAGGGGTACACCGCGTAGGTGAACCGGTGGAGCCCCCGGTCGGCGGTCATGTCGGGGACCATCGGGGCACGCATCAGGGTCAGGCGGATCTCGCTGCCGGACACGCTCACGCCGTACTTGCCGTCGTTGAGCACCGCCAGGCCGGTCCCGCCGTCCCAGACCGCGGTATACCGCTGGTTGCATACCTCGTACTGGTCCCGGTCGCTCTGCCGGGAGCGGTGGGTGGGCCGCTTGCGATAGCCGAACTGCACCTCCTGGGCCGCCTCCGTGGCGTGGATTCCCGCCGGGAAGGCCACCTTCAGCAGCTTGTGCTTCTCTTGCCAGTCCAGCTCCGTCTCAAAGTCCAGCCGCCGGGCGTCGTGGCCCAGAAAGATCCTCTGCTTCAGCAGGGAACCGCCTATGCGCCGGGTCACCACCAGAGCCGCCCCGTCCTCCTCCTGGGACGGCTCCGCCTGGGCCCCAGGCGCCAGCTCCACCGGCAGGTGCTCGTACATGCTGCCGATCTCCCAGGCGTCGTAGCAGGTGTTCACGTCCTTAAACAGCAGGAACCGGTTGCCCGGGCCGGAGAGGAACTCCGTCTCGTCCCCGGCAAGGCGCAGGCTGGTCAGCTCACCGGTCTCGCTGACCAGACCCGTCAGATACCGGTTTTTCAGCTCATAGCCGCCCTCCGGCAGGCGGCGGACCCGGGCCAGCTGCTCCGGCGTCCACCGGCGCTCCGGGCCGATCTGGGCCCAGCTCTGGGCCGGCAGCTCATAGCCCCGGTACAGCCGGGGCCAGCCCAGGGGGTTGTGGACCACAGTCCGCTCCCCGGGGGTCCCCAGCAGCTGCGCCGTCAGGGCCTCTGCCCGGCGGACGGTCTCGGTCAGCTTCTCCACGGCCCGCTGGTGGACCCGGGCGATGGACGCCCCGGCGGCCACGTCGTGGAACTGGTGGAACAGCAGACACCGCCACAGCTCCTCCAGCTCCTTTTTCTGCTCCGCCGCCGGCGGCTCCCCCAGGAGCATCCGCCGGGCCATGGCGTACTCCGCCTGCTTCAGGGCGATCTCCGCCTTTCGGATGCCCCGCTTGGTCTCCGCCTGGGCGGTGAGGGTCCCCCGGTGCCAGGCCAGGTACAGCTCCCCCTGCCAGACGTTGGGGATGTCCTCCTCCTGCGCCCGGTCAAAGAATGCCTCCGGCGGCTCCAGGCGGCAGCGGGGCGCGCCCTCCAGGTCCCGGCAGCGCCGCGCCAGCTCCACCATCTCCCGGGTGGGTCCGCCGCCGCCGTCGCCGTGGCCGTAGGGGTACATGAGGCCGCCGATGTCCTCCTGCTGGTTCCGGTCCTCCTCCCAGCGGGCGATCAGGTCCTCCGGGCGGAACACCGCGTTGTTCTTTTTGAAGATGTGGGCCAGCACCCGGCTGCCGTCCATGCCCTCCCACCAGAACACGTTGTAGGGGAAGGGAGCCGCCTCCGGGTCCTGGCGCAGCAGCTTCTGGGTGGCAAAGTAGGGCACGCCGCATTTTTTCATGATCTGGGGCAGGGCGGCGGGAAAGCCGAAGGTGTCCGGCATCCAGGCCACCCGGCTGTCCGCGCCGAATTCATCGCGGAACCACCGCTTGCCCCAGATGAACTGGCGGATCAGGCTCTCCCCGGAGGGGATGTTCATGTCCGCCTCCACCCAGACCGCGCCGTCCGGGTAGAAGCCCCCCTGGGCGGCCCGCTCCTTCACCCGGCGGTACACGTCGGGGTAGTACTTCTTCAGGCACTCCAGAATGGGCGGCTCGCACAGCAGGAACCGGTACTCCGGGTACTCCTCCATGAGGGCCAGCTGGTTGGAGTAGGTCCGGGCGGTCTTGCGGATGGTCTCCTCCACCGGCCACAGCCAGGCCAGGTCCAGGTGGGACTGGCCGAACACCGTGAACTCCGGCGCGGTGGAGCCGTTGCGGCAGGCCAGGAGGGGCTTCATCTCCTCATCGGCCCTTTGCAGGCTCTCCGTCAGCTCCGGCTCGGGAAGCTCGAAATCCGCCTGGTACGTAAACCGCTTCAGCCCCTCGATGATCCGCATGGCCCGGAGGCTCCTCTCCGGCAGCTTCCTGACCAGGCTGTAGAGGGTGAGGTAGTCCATGGCCGTCTGAAACACCGTCTCGTTCCACACCCACACCGCGGCCTCGCCCACGGTGACCTGGGTCTCCGGCGGCTCCGGCACCGGGATCTCACCCACGCCGAACGGCCCCGCGCCCTCTGGGCGGGGGCCGTGTCCGGCGTAGCCTTCAGCCACGATCTCATAGCGCTCCCCCGCCCGGGCGCACCGGGTCAGGGTGATATCGGGGTGGCAGCGGTCGATGGAACCGGCCTCCCGGCCGTTGATCCACACCAGCAGCTCCGGGGCGGCGGGCAGCGTCAGCACCAGACGCTGCCCCTCCAGCTCCGGCGGAATCCGCACCTGGGTACGGAACCAGCCGTACTCCCACTTTTTCCCCCACCGGGTCCCTGCGGGGGCGGGGAGGAAGGTCTCCTCCACCGCCCGGGCGTAGGGCATGTGCTCCATGGTGGTGAAATACGTCAGATCCAGGGGCAGCGCCTTCCGGCGGTAGTGCTTTTCAAACTGCTGGGACCACAGCCGCAGGCGGTCCTCCCACTGTCTTCCTACAGTCATCCCGGTCTCCCTCCTGTCGGGGTCTGGCCTGCCCTCCTGTTACAGATGCAGGCACTCAATGAGCAGCAGCATGGCCAGCGCCTGCCCGTAGGGCATGGGCTTGATCTCGATCTGCTTGTAAAAATCCTTGCTCTCCCGGCCCATGGGGGTCCCGTAGGACACCTGATGGACCACGCCGTCCGGGGCGATGTAGCCCAGGATCGGCTCCAGGGCCTTCAGGGCCGCGCCCCGGTAGCGCTCCTCCAGCAGCCCGGCGCGGACCGCCCGCAGGATGCCGTAGGCGAAGCCGCAGCTGGCGCTGGTCTCCACATAGGAGGTGGGGTCGTCCACCAGCGTGTGCCACATGCCGGAGGGGTCCTGGTACTTCTCCAGGCTGTCCGCCTGGTCCCGGAGGAGCTGGGCCAGCAGGCGCTTCACCACCGGGTCGCAGTCCACCATCTCCAGGAACACCGGAATGGCAATGGTGATCCAGCAGTTGCCCCGGCCCCAGAAGGCCCTGGCGAAGTTGTGCCGGCCCCGGAAGGTCCAGCCGTGGTACCACAGCCCCGTGTCCCGGTCCGCCAGATACTTGGCGTGGAGAAGGAACTGGTACTGGGCCTCGTCGATGTAGTCCCGGCGGCCCTCGATGCGGCCCATGTTGGCCAGGAACAGCACCGTCATAAAGAGGGTGTCGTCCCACAGCTCCTGGTCGTTGACGCTGTCGGAGGTCATGTGCTGGAAGCCGCCCTCCGCCGTCCGGGGGAAGCGCTCCATGATCCACCGGGCGCTCTCCCGGCAGGGGGCCAGGTATTTCTCCTCCCCCAGGTACTCCCCCACATAGGACATGGTCAGGTAGGGGGCCGCCGTGTTCACGTTGAGGGCGGGGAAGCCGATGGCCAGCTGCCGGTCGAAAAAGGCCGTCAGGATGTCCAGGTACTTCTGCTCATGGGTCTCCGCGAACAGCTCCCACAGGCCGTACAGCCCCACGCCCTGGGTCCACTCCCAGTGCTGGTACAGGCGCAGATCGTCGCCGGCCAGGTTCTTCCCCTTCATGTTCTCCAGGAAGTTCACATCGTCCTCGTAGAGGATGGGGCAGAAGGCGTCCACCAGCTGCGCCAGCCGCCGGCGGAGGTCCTCCTTATCAACTCTGTTTTCCGTTTCCATAATGGACCTCACTTTGCCCGCGCCTCCAGTTCCTCGTTCAGACGGTGTACCAGGGGAATCAGCTCCGCGGGGGTATGGATGGTGTAGTCAGGCTGCCAGTCCGGCTCCTCCACCGTGTGGAAATACCGGGGGGACCAGTCCAGCCACACCGAGGTGAGCCCCATCCGGTTGGCCCCGGCCACATCCTTTCTCAGGTTGTTGCCGACCATGATAATACGTGGCTTGTCTTCCTCTGTCAAGCCCATTTTTCTCAGGGCCGTCTCGAACATGATGGCCGCCGGCTTCTGCTGGCCCACCGTCTCGGAGATGATCCACGCGTCGATGCAGCCGCCCAGCCCGTTTTTCCGGAAGATGTTCCCGAAGGACTCCACCTCGCCGTCGGCCACCGCCACGATGGTGTAGCCCTCCTCGTGGAGCTGCCGCAGCACCTGGTCCGCGCCGGGGATGACCTCCGCCTCCTGGACGATGTGCCGGCTGTCGTAGACCTGGGTGGCCTCGTCGATGATGGTGTCGCCGCAGTCAGTGAAAATGATGAGCCGCTTATTCGTCGCCATAGGAGAATCCTTTCAGCTTCAGCTCCTCCGCCCGGTGGCAGGCCACAAAGTGGTTGGGCTCCAGCTCCACGTACTCAGGGGCCTGCTCCTTGCACTTCTGGGTGCAGAAGCGGCAGCGGGTGTGGAAATAGCAGCCCGTGGGGGGATTGGCCGGATTGGGGATCTCGCCCTCCAGGGGGATGCGCTCGTTCTGCACCGTGGGGTCGGCCACGGGCACGGCGGACAGCAGGCTCTCGGTGTAGGGGTGCAGGGGGTGGCCGAAGAGGGCCTTGGTGGGGGCGTACTCCACCACCCGGCCCAGGTACATGACCGCCACCTTGTCGGAGATGTACTCCACCACGCTCAGGTCGTGGCTGATGAAGAGGTATGTCAGGTCCAGGTCCTTCTGCAGGTCGTGGAGCAGGTTGATGACCTGGGCCTGGATGGACACATCCAGGGCGGACACGGATTCATCGCAGACGATGACCCGGGGGTTCAGCACCAGGGCCCGGGCGATGCCGATGCGCTGCCGCTGGCCGCCGGAGAAGGCGTGGGGGTAGCGCATGAGGTAGGAGGTGTTCAGCCCCACCTTGGCGGCGATGTCCATGATGCGCTGGTCCATCTCGGCCTTGGGCATCTGGGGGAAGTTGGCCACCAGAGGCTCCTTGATGATGTCGTAGACCGTCATACGGGGATCCAGGGAGGAGTAGGGGTCCTGGAAGATCATCTGGATCTCCTTGCGGTACTTCTTCATGGTCTTCTTGTCGATCTTGGTGAAGTTGACGGTCTCGCCGTCGGCGGCGGTGTACATGACGTCGCCCTCGGAGGGCTCATAGGCCCGGACGATACACCGGCCCAGGGTGGTCTTGCCGCAGCCGGACTCGCCCACGATGCCGATGGTCTCGCCCTCGTTCACCGTAAAGCTCACGTCGGTCACAGCCCGGACACAGACCCCCTTGGAGTTAAAGCGCATATGGATGTGCTGTACATCCAGGATCTGTTTCTTCTCACTCACGCGTCCTTACCTCCTTCCTTATTGCACCCGTCACAGGCCGCGCCCTTGGGGCAGCCGGTACAGGCAAAGCAGGCCACCTTGTGCTCCTCGCCCACCTGGACCAGGGAGGGGTCGTTGCAGTCGCACACCCCTTCGATCCGCTGGTTGCAGCGCTCATAGAAGCCGCACCGCTTGGGCAGGTTGATGGCCACAGGCACGGTGCCCTCGATGGAGAACAGCTTATCCTGGCCCTTGGTGCCGATCTTGTGGACAGAACCGATCAGGCCCTTGGTATAGGGGTGCTGGGGATTTTTGAAGATCTCGTAGGCCGGGGCGGACTCCACGATCCGGCCCAGGTACATGACCGCCACCCGGTCGCACATCCGGGCCACGGTGCCCAGGTCGTGGGTGATGAACAGGATGGACATGCCAAAGTCCTTCTGGAGCTCCTTCATGAGCTCCAGAATCTGGGCCTGGATGGTCACATCCAGGGCGGTGGTGGGCTCGTCGGCGATGAGCAGCTTGGGGTTGCACACCAGCGCCATGGCGATGAGGGCCCGCTGGAGCATACCGCCGGAGAACTCGTGGGGGTACTGGTCATAGCGCTTCTCCGCGTTGGCGATGCCCACCTTTTTCATAACGCCCAGGGAGATCTCCTTGGCCTTCTTCTTGTCCTTGGTGATGTGCAGGAGGGTGGCCTCGTTGATCTGGTTGCCGATGGTGTACATGGGGGAGAAGGCCACCATGGGCTCCTGGAAGATCATGGAGATCTGCTTGCCCCGGACGGAGCGGATCTCGTCCCCTCTGGGCTTCAGCTTCAGCAGGTCGGTCATGCCCAGACCGTCGGCGTCGAAGATGATCTCGCCCTCGCTCTTGCAGTTTTTGGCGTTGATCCCCAGGATGGCCTTGCCGGTCAGGCTCTTGCCGCAGCCGGACTCGCCCACCAGGCCCAGGGTCTCGCCCTTTTTGATGTCGAAATTCACGCCGCGGACAGGCGTCAGCATGCCGTCGTCGGTCTTGATGCTGATGCGCAGATCCTTGACCTGAATAATGGTATCGTTCTGATTATCCATCATGCGTACTCCTCTCCTCGATTACTTGTAGGGATCCGCGGCGTCTCTCAGGCCGTCGCCCAGGAAGTTGTAGGCCAGAACGGTGATGATGACGAAGATCAACGGGATCATCTTCCAGGGGCACTGGGCCACGGTGGCCAGGGCCTCGGTCTCCTTCAGCAGCACGCCCCAGCTGGTGGCGGGGGCCTTCATGCCCAGGCCCAGGTAGCTCATGGAGGTCTCGCCCAGGATGGAGCCGGGGATGCCCAGGGTGAGGCTGACGATCAGGTAGCTCAGGAAGCCGGGGACCAGGTGCTTGACGATGATCTTAAAGTCGCTGACGCCCGCCAGACGGGCGGCCATAACGAAGTCCTCCTTCCGCAGGGCGATGAACCGTCCGCGGACCGTGCGGGCCAGACCGGTCCACCCGATGAACGACAGGATGATGGTGATGTACAGGTACATGGCCGTCACGGAGATTCCCGGAGGAATGGCGGCGGAGAGGGCCAGCCACAGGGGGATGCTGGGGATGGCGGAGATCACCTCGATGATACGCTGGATCACGTTGTCGATCCAGCCGCCGAAGTAACCGGAGATGCCGCCCAGCAGGATGCCCAGCACGAAGCTGATGGCGGCGGACACGAAGGGGATGGTCAGGGACACCCGGCCGCCGTACAGGATGCGGGAGAAGATGTCGCGGCCCACGCTGTCGGCGCCGAAGATGTTGATGCGGGCCTCGGTGTTGGGCACGCCCTGCTCATCCACCAGGCCGTAGAGGTGCCGGTTGCAGGGGATGAAGCCGAAGAGCTTGTACTCGCAGCCCTCGGCGAAGAACTTCACGTAGTACTTCTGGGAGGTGTCCTCGCTGATGATGACCGAGTAGGTCTTTCTGTCGTTGACCTTCTGGAGCTTGTAGACGTAGGGCCGGGAGAAATTCCCGTTCTCGTCCCGCCAGTGGATCGTGGTGGGGGCGGTGTCCTTGTACAGGCCGGTGAAGTCCTCCAGGCCGTAGGGGGCCAGGAAGTCGGCAAACAGAGCGCCGAAGTACAAGATCAGCAGGACGATCATGCTGAATTTGGCCAGCTTGTGCTTTTTCAGCTTGATCCACATGAGCTTCCACTGGGAAGCCATGTACCGGGATTCGTCGTTCTGGGCCTTCTTCTTTTTCTTGAAAATAGCCATGCGCTCAACTCCTTTCCGAGAACCGGATCCGGGGATCCAGCCAAGCCAGGGCAATATCGCTGAGGAGGGTGCCCACAACGACCAGGATGGCCTGGACCAGGACGATGGTGCCCGCCAGATACATATCCTGGGACTTCAGGGCCGTCAGCAGCACCGGGCCCAAAATGGCCATGTTCATGACGATGGCCGACACGGTGGAGCCGGAGAAGATGGTGCGCAGCGCGCCGGACAGGCCGGACACCACCGGGTTCAGCGCCGCCCGCAGGCAGTACTTATAGGTGATGGTGGCCTCGGAGCAGCCCTTGGCCCGGGCGGTCAGGGTGTACTGCTTGGCCTGCTCGTCCAGCATCTGGGCGCGGACGGTACGGATGATGCCGCAGGTGCCGGAGGTGCCGATGACCAGAATGGGGATCAGGCACCGCCCCAAAAACTCAGGGATGTACTCCGGCCGCATACCGTTCTGGAGCATCTCCGTACTGAATAGCCCCAGATACATGGTGCCTGTTTTGACGTAGATAAAGTACATGACGATGATGGCCAGCAGGAAGTTGGGCGTGGCCGTGCCGATAAACCCGATAAAGGACCAGATGTAGTCGCCGGCGGAGTACTGGTGGTTGGCGCAGTAGATGCCGATGGGCAGGCTCACCACGTACTGGAACACCAGGATCACGAAGGAGATCCCCAATGTCAGGGGCAGGTACTGGGCAATGACGTACCACACGTCCTGCCCGTACTCAAAGGAATAGCCGAAGTAGCCGCGGGTGACGATGTCCTTCATCCAGCTGAAGTACTGGATGTACCAGGGCTTATCCAGTCCGAACTGGGCCCGCAGGGCCTCGATCTGCTCGGGGGTCATGATGTCGCCCTCGGCCGCCATGGCGGCGGCGTAGGAGGTGGCGTAATCTCCGGGAGGCAGCTGGATGATGAAGAAGATCACCACGGAGATGATGAAGATGGTCGGGATAAACATAAGGAGCCGTTTGCCGATGTATTTGAGCATTTCCGCACATCCTTTCAGTGGGTCGGCGAGGACCCAAATTTGCAGGTCCTAAAACGAAGCGGGAGGCAACTCCTTTCCAAGAGAGAAGCGGCCTCCCGCGTCATCTTATTCCAATAGGGCTTTTCCGGGGGACCGGGGAACGGGCGGTAAGCCCGTTCCCCGGGTCGCAGCGCTGTGCGGAGAGGATCACTCCTCGATGTACCAGCACTGGCAGTGGGCAATGCCCAGATCGCGGTAAATGTCGGACCACACCAGGCCGTCGGGGAAGTTCTTGACGCGGTCATTGACGGCGTGGACGGTGGGGGTGGCGGCGATGTAGCCGATGGTCCACTGGTTCTTCTGGTGGAGGGCCAGCATCTCGTTGACGATCTCCGCGCGGGCGGCGGCGTCAGCGGTCTTGTCCAGCTCTTCCTTCAGGTTGATCAGCTCCAGCAGATCGCCGGTGGCGTTCTCCTTCTTCATGGTGCCGTACCACACCATGTTGGTGGCGTAGCCGGGGATCATGGAGTTGGGCTTCAGAGCGATGGAGATGTCGCCGATGGGGGTGATGGGGTACAGGATGCACTCCACGTTGCCGGCCATGATGTCGTTATCCAGCACGCTGCGGTCGTAGTCGCGGAAGTTGAACTTCAGGCCCACGGCGCGGTAGTAGGTATCCAGCAGGGCGAAGGTGTTGGCGGCGCCCAGGGTGGCCTCGCCGACAATGTTGATCTCCAGGTTGGTGCCGTCGGCAAAGTCATAGAAGCCGTCGGAGCCCATGACCAGGCCGCAGCCCTCCAGCAGGGACTTGGCCTTCTCAACATCGTACTCGGTCCACTGCTTGGACCACTCCTCGCTGTAACCCAGAGCGCCCTCCTGGGGAGCGGCCTGACCGCCCTCCTGCCAGCCGTCGGTCAGAGCGGAGGCCAGGGCCTCACGGTCCACGCAGATGGAGACAGCCTGACGGAAGTCGGGGTTGTTGTACAGCTCGACCTTCTTCTCGTCGCCGTTGAACAGGTTGAAGTGAAGCTGATGGGCGGCGCTGCCCCAGTCCACGCCGGACCACTCGTACAGGTTGATCTTGGTGCCGGAGGTGCTCTCAGCGTCCAGAACGGTGGGGGCGTCCTGCACCGCGATGGTCTGGATGTCCACAGTGCCGTCCAGCAGGAGCATCAGGGTCTGGTCCGTGTTCTGCACGGCGGTGTAGTCGATCTTGTCGATGTAGGGCAGCTGCTGGCCGGCGGCGTCCACCTTCCAGTAGTAGGGGTTGCGGATGTACTCATAGTACTCGCCCTTGGTGCTGTCCTTGCCCGGCTCGTTGGACAGGACGAAGGGGTTCAGGGTGGGGATGTTTCTGTAGTTCCAGAAGTAGTACAGCAGCTCCTTGCCCACGGAGGCGCCGTCGGCGAACTCAACGCCCACCAGCTCCTTGGCGGCGGCAATGGCCTCGGCCTCCTTGCCGTCCAGGATATCCTGGCAGATACCCTCCAGGACATGCTTGGGGGCGTAGTGCCACTTCAGGTCCACGATCAGGGTCTCGATAAAGTCATACTTGGGGGTGCCGAAGGTGACGGTGAAGGTGTAGTCGTCCACCTTCTCCACCACGGCGGGATCGCCGTTGGCGTCCTTGTGGCAGTTGCGCACGCCCTTGGAATCCAGCTTGTTCAGGCAGACGGTGTTGTAGAACCACACGCAGTCCTCAGCGGTGAAGGGCTCGCCGTCGGACCACTTCATGCCCTCGCGCAGGTGGATGGTGTAGACGGTGGCGTCCTCGTTGACCTCGTAGCTCTTGGCCACGTTGGGCTCCACCTCGGCGCTGGTGTTGAAGCGGAACAGGCCCTCCTCGATGGGCTTGCCGGTGGCCCAGTTGCTGGAGGAGGCGGAGAACTTCAGCTCGCCGCCGTAGACGCCGATGGCCAGGGGGTTCCCGGCGGCGTCAACAGACTCGACCATGATGTCGTCGGCCACAGGGAGGCGGTCCTCCACATTGCCGTAGGTGCCCAGGTTGGTGAGGTAGGGGGCCTCGGTGTAGCCCGCGGCTACCGGCTCAACCGGGTCCGGGGTGTCAGGGGTCTGGGTACCGGGATCGTTTGCGGGGGTCTGGGTGCCGGGGTCATTTGCGGGGGTCTGGGTGTTGTTGTTGCCGCAGCCCGCCAGCACGCCGATACACATGACCAGCGCGAGGACGAGGGCAAGCCAACGCTTGGTGCTCTTCATTTCATTTCCTCCATTTTCTGATTTGGTTCCTCCTGAGATCGCGCACATTCTGTACAAACCGTTTTTGAAAGCGGCCTTACATTTTGTACACTTTTATTATGGCATTTTCTGTTCCAGATTCTACGCATTACTTGCGCATTTCCCGTTTTGACCTTGCATATTTTGCTTTTCTATCGGGTCAAATTTTTTGTAAAACAGTCGTTTTTTGTCGGATTGCACAATAACTTGTTGTCCATTTTGTGTATATTCGCAAAAGTGCCATTTTCGAGTAAAGAAATTGCAAGGTTTTCGTTGTTCTTCTTTGGGAAGTGTGCTACACTGGGATCATCACCGGCCGGTCCACCGCCGGACAGGGGGGAGGCGAAGCGGATGCAGGGGCAGAATCTCATTTTGGGACAAAATCTGGTGCTGTACCAGGACAAGTACTTCATCCGGGTCAACCGGGAGGGGGACCCGCTGTTCTACTTCTTTGACTACGACACCCGCACCGCCAACATCAACATGGAGTTCCAGCATTTTCACACCTTTTACGAGCTGTGCATCATGCTGGGACCCAAGAGCGTACACTTCCTGGAGGGGAAGCCCTACGAGATGCAGGCTTACGACATCTTCGCCATTCCGCCCAACGTCCTCCACAAGACGCAATATCCCCCCGGCGGGCCCTGCCGGCGGCTTATCATCCAGTTCAGCCTCCCCAAGACGGTGAACGGTCTATCTAATGAATATGAGCAGCTGCTGAGTATATTCCACCAACCTGTCCACGCCTTCCGGTTCGAGGGGGACCTGCAGCAGAAGATCTACCAGAAGCTCAACGACATCTTCATGCTGGCAGGGAAGACCGACCCCATGCGGGACCTGAGCATCCACATCAAATTCCTGGAGTTTCTGACGCTGCTGTATCTGAACCTGGACAGCAACAGGTACACCGACCGGACGGAGATCTACCCCATGGAGGAGAAGGTCTACTCCGTGGCCAGCTATATCCACAGCCACTACTCCGAGGCGCTCTCCCTGCAATCCCTGTCCCGGCAGTTCTATATCAGCAGCTGCTACCTGTCCCGGCAGTTCAAAAACGTCACCGGCTTTACCCTCACCGACTACATCCAGATGACCCGTATCCGGAACATGCAGTCCATGCTGCTCAACTCGGACGTCTCCATCGCCCAGGCTGCCAGCGCCTGCGGCTTTGCCAGCTTCTCCCAGTTCAACCGCACCTTCCGCAAGCATATCGGCATGTCCCCGTCGGAGTACCGCCGCCAGCACAAGGCCCTGAGCTACGAGCGGGATTGACAGAAACGGCCCCGCCGCCCAGACAAAGGCAAAGCCCCTCCCGCAAGGGAGGGGCTTTGCTGGTTCAGTTGGGAGCGGCCCGGGCCAGAGACGCAAACGGCAGAAATTGACAAGGCCCAGCGTCTCTGGTAAAATGGGGGCGTCCCGAAAGGGACCCTGGGCGCTGTTGCTGCATAGGCGGTCAGCCGCTCCCCTATGAAAGGGGGTGATGCGGATGGGTGCCGGACGCAGGGCGAGAGCTCTGCGGCTCCTGGTGTGCATTGTCGTGGTCCTTGCGATCGCGGTATACTTTGCCCCAAAAGCGTGTTGACCGCCCGGAAGCCACCCGAGCGGTCAACGGTTTGTTTGATCGTCTTTGAGGGCTGACCGTCTTGCAGCAGCGCCCTTGTACTTTTATTATAGCCGGTTTTGCCGCTTTGTCAAGTGGGAAGCGCTGAGCCGCGGCCGGGCGCGGCGAAATAGACGCGGCCTCGGCGCCTTGCCCTTACGTTTCACCGCAAACGCCGGCGTTACGGCCACGCGCCCCGGGATGCCCCCCAATTATTTTGTGTTTTCTTTGCCGCGCTTTGTCAAACTTCGCCAGACGGAAAAAGCCCTGGAGCTGCTGCGCTCCAGGGCTTTGCAGGTATTTGCTTGTACGATCAGCGCTTGCTGAACTGGGGAGCCCGGCGGGCTGCCTTCAAACCGTACTTCTTGCGCTCCTTCATACGAGGATCGCGGGTGAGGAAGCCGGCCTTCTTCAGGATGGCGCGGTTGTCGTCGCTGGCCAGCAGCAGGGCGCGGGCGATGCCGTGGCGCAGAGCGCCGGCCTGACCGCTGACGCCGCCGCCCTTGACGGTGGCGACGATGTCCATCTTGCCCTCGTTGGCGGTGGCCACCAGGGGCTGGCGGACGATCATCTTCAGGGTATCCAGACCGAAATACTCCTCCACATCACGGCCGTTGATGGTGATGGAGCCGGTGCCGTTGGGGAACACGTGGACCCGGGCGACAGAGGACTTTCTCCGGCCGGTGCCGTACAGATAGGGCTTCTTGGACTGATACATTTTCCTCTACCTCCTTATTCCTCGGTCCAAAGCTCAGGCTTCTGGGCCTGCTGCTCATGGGTGTCGCCGGCGTAGATATGCAGGCGCTTGAGGGAGTCCTTGGTGATGGTGTTCCGGGGCATCATGCCGCGGACGGCCACGCGCATAGCCAGCTCGGGCTTCTTCTCCATCATGTCCCTGTAGCGGGTCTCCTTCAGGCCGCCCACCCAGCCGGAGTGGGTGCGGTACATCTTCTGCTCCAGCTTCTTGCCGGTGAGCACGGCCTTGCCGGCGTTGATGACGATGACGTTGTCGCCGCAGTCGGCGTGGGGGGTGTAGGTGGGCTTGCGCTTGCCGCGGAGCAGGTCGGCGACGATGACGGCGGTGTGGCCCAGAGGCTTGCCGGCGGCGTCAACAACGTACCACTTGCGGACAATATTGCCCTTGTTTGCCATAAAAGTGGACATAGCTGCTTTCTCCTTACTGTAGTCCCTTCCTTCGATGACGAAAGTACAGGAGGGCCGCTCCTGCAGCTTCGTTATCGAAGGAAGCCTTGTATTTTCGCCCGAAATCGGGTACAATGCCCCTTGCGAGCACCATTACTTATACCACGTCCGTCCCCCGCTTGTCAATGCCATTTTTATTTATCTTGGCAAAAACTTTTGTTTTCTTCGATTTTCTCTTGATAGCTCTTTTATTCTTTGTTTTGACTTTTTAATTTTTCAGGAGGCGCGGCTATGCAGCATATATTGTCCCTGGTCCGCCGGTGCGTGGAGGACTACGATATGATCCAGGCGGGGGAGACGGTGGCCGTAGGCGTCAGCGGCGGCAAGGACTCGGTGCTGACCCTGGCGGCCCTGGCGAAGCTGCGGGATTTTTACCCCAAGCGGTTCGACGTGGCGGCCGTCACCATCAACGCCGGCACGCCGGGGATGGATTTTTCCCCCATCGCGGACCTGTGCCGGGACCTGGAGGTGCCCTACCACCTGGTGGACGTGCCCATCTATGAGATCGTCTTTGTCCACCGGAAGGAGAAGAACCCCTGCTCCCTGTGCGCCAAGCTCCGCCGGGGGGCCCTGAGCACGGAGCTGAACCGCCTGGGGATCAGCAAGATCGCCCTGGGCCACCACTTTGACGACGCGGTGGAGACCATGCTCATGAGCCTCTTTCTGGAGGGCCGCATCAGCTGCTTCCAGCCGGTGACGGACCTGGACCGCAGCGGCGTCACCCAGATCCGCCCCCTGCTGTACGTCCAGGAGAAGGAGGTCCGGGGCGCGGTGAAGCGCCTGGGCCTGCCGGTGGTGGAAAATCCCTGCCCGGCCAACGGCTCCACCCGCCGGGAGGAGATGAAGGAGCTGCTGTTCCAGCTGGAGCGGCAGTACCCCCAGCTGAAGAAGAAGATCTTCGGCGCCATCCAGCGCTACCCTCTCTACGGCTGGAGCCTGGAGGAGCGGCAGCGGTAGAGCGGGAGGCCCGCATTTACATAGAGGAGGACTTTTGATATGATCCAGAAGCTTTTTCAGGAGCTGTCGGCGCTTCCCCAGGTGGAGGCCATCGCCCTGGGCGGCTCCCGGGCCGGGGAGACCTACGACGCCGCCTCGGACTACGACGTGTACGCCTATGTCACCGCCCCGGTGCCGGAGGCGGACCGGCGGGCGCTGCTGGAGCGGTACTGCTCCGTTTTGGAGATCGGCAACCGGTTCTGGGAGGAGGAGGACAACTGCGTCCTGCTGGACGGCGTCGGCCTGGACCTGCTGTGGCGGGACCTGGACGGCTTTTTGTCCGGCGTGGAGCAGGTGGCGGGCTGCTGCCAGCCCTCCAACAGCTACACCACCTGCATGTGGCACAATCTCGTCACCTGCAAGGTGATCTACGACCGGGACGGGCGGCTGACGGCGGCCCAGGCCCGGTACCGCCGCCCCTACCCCGAGGCCCTGCGGCAGGCCGTCGTCGCCCGGGGCCGCCGCCTGCTCCACGGCTCCCTGCCCGCCTACGACGCCCAGATCACCAAGGCGGTGAAGCGGGGCGACCTGGTCAGCGTCAACCACCGGACAGCGGAGTTCCTGGCCACCTACTTCGACGTGCTCTTTGCCCTCAACGGCGAGACCCACCCCGGCGAGAAACGGCTCATGTCCCTGTGCCGGCAGCGGTGCGCCCTGCTGCCCGCCCGGTTTGAGGAGAATTTGAACGCGCTGTTCGCCCACCTGTTCACCGACGGCGACGCCGCTCTGGCGGATATCACCCGAATCGTTGCCGAGCTGGAACGGATCCTGCCGCCGGAGGCGTGACGCGCCGGCTTTCTTCGGCGTTTCCCGTCCCTTCGCCCCTTGCCAAGGGGCCGGAAATTTGGTACACTATATAAGATAAGAACATGAGCGCCGCCGCCCTGACAGCGGCAGCGAATCATCTTCCCGGAGGAATCTATGGCAGAAGCGAAAAAAACAAGCTACGGCAACGAATCCATCAGCGCCCTGAAGGGGGCCGACCGGGTCCGCAAGCGGCCCGGCGTCATCTTCGGCTCCGACGGGCTGGAGGGCTGCGAGCACGCGGTCTTTGAGATATTGTCCAACTCCATCGACGAGGCCCGGGAGGGCCACGGCCGCCTCATCACCGTCACCCGCTTTCTGGACCACAGCGTGGAGGTGGAGGACCAGGGCCGGGGCTGCCCGGTGGACTGGAACGAGAAGGAGAAGCGGTACAACTGGGAGCTGGTGTTCTGCGAGCTGTACGCCGGCGGCAAGTACGGCAACAACGAGGGGGAGAACTACGAGTACTCCTTGGGGCTCAACGGCCTGGGCTCCTGCGCCACCCAGTACGCCTCGGCGTACATGGACGTCACCGTCTGGCGGGACGGCTATGAGTACCAGCTCCACTTCAAAAAGGGCAAGGCCCTGGGCAAAAAGGGCCAGGAGCTGCAAAAGACGGAGCTGTCCAAGCGCAAGACCGGCACCCGGACCCGGTGGCTGCCGGACCTGGAGGTCTTTACGGACATCGACATCCCGGCGGAGTACTTCACCGGCGTCATGAAGCGCCAGGCGGTGGTCAACGCGGGCATCACCTTCCGCTTCCGCTGCGAGACCGCCCCGGGGAAGTTCGAGACCACGGAGTTCCTCTATGAAAACGGCATCTCCGACTATGTGCGGGAGCTGGCGGGGGAGGGGCCCCTGACGGACCCGGTGTTCTGGGAGACCGAGCGCCGGGGCCGGGACCGGGCGGACAAGGACGACTACAAGGTGAAGCTGTCCGCGTCCTTCTGCTTCTCCAACCGGACGGCGGTGATCGAGCACTACCACAACTCCTCCTGGCTGGAGCACGGGGGCAGCCCCGAGAAGGCCACCAAGTCCGCCTTCGTCTCCGCCATCGACGCCTGGCTGCGGCAGCAGGGTAAGTACCAGAAAAACGAGGCCAAGATCACCTGGGGGGACATTGAGGACTGTCTGGTGCTGGTCAGCAACAACTTCTCCACCCAGACCAGCTACGAGAACCAGACCAAAAAGGCCATCACCAACAAGTTCGTCCAGGACGCCATGACGGAGTTCCTGAAATCCCGTCTAGAGATCTACTTCATCGAAAATCCCAACGACGCGGTGCGCATCGCCGAGCAGGTGCTGGTGAACAAGCGCAGCCGGGAGCAAGCGGAAAAGACCCGCCTGGGCATCAAGAAAAAGCTCTCCGGCACCATCGACATCGCCAACCGGGTGCAGAAGTTCGTGGACTGCCGCACCAAGGACGTCACCCGCCGGGAGATCTACATCGTGGAGGGCGACTCCGCCCTGGGCAGCGTAAAGCTCAGCCGGGACGCGGAGTTCCAGGGCATCATGCCCGTCCGGGGCAAGATCCTCAACTGCCTGAAGGCGGACTACGCCCGCATCTTCAAAAGCGAGATCATCACGGACCTGATGAAGGTACTGGGCTGCGGCGTGGAGGTCCAGAACAAGCACGTCAAGGAGCTCAACGCCTTCGATCTGGACAACCTGCGCTGGAGCAAGGTGGTCATCTGCACCGACGCCGACGTGGACGGCTTCCAGATCCGCACTCTGATCCTCACCATGCTCTACCGCCTGTGCCCCACCCTCATTGAAAAGGGGTATGTGTATATCGCGGAATCCCCCCTGTTTGAGATCAACTGCGGGGAAAAGACCTGGTTCGCCTACTCTGAGAAGGAGAAGGCCGAGATCGTCAAGGGCCTGGAGGGCAAAAAGTACAAGGTGGACCGCAGCAAGGGCCTGGGCGAGAACGACCCGGACATGATGTGGCTGACCACCATGAACCCGGAGACCCGGCGGCTCATCAAGGTGATGCCCACCGACGCGGAGGAGACCAGCCGGATGTTCGACCTGCTGGAGGGGGACAACCTTCAGGGCCGCAAGGAGCACATCGCCAACGAGGGGTACAAGTTCCTGGACCTGGCGGACATCTCGTAAGGGGGCGGCGAACATGTATCTCCTCCTTGCCGCCCTGCTGGGCGTATTCACCGGCTGGGGCCTGTGGCGGCTGCTGGGGCGCACGGCCCTGAAAAAGCCGGTCCGGCTGCTGCTGGCGGTGCCGGCCGGGGGACTGGCGGCCTTTGTCCTCTATTGGCTGCTGCTCCGCCTGTCCATTGTCCTGTACCAGGCCAGCGACCCCATCACCTGGTAGGGGCGGGGCCCGGGCAAGGAGCGGAGCCACATGTCTATTCAGATCGAGACGAAATACCTGGACCGCCGGGGCTGGCGACGGGTGACGGACTCCTCCTTTGCCTGGATGGAGCTGCACGCCCCGGCGCTGGACGGCGCCGCCGGCCTCATCCAGATCAAAACGGTGACGGCCCCTCTGGCGGTGCGGGACTTGGACCGGATGGTGACCATCGCCGACGACGGCTACTGCTGGCTCCAGATCGCCCCCACCGGGCAGCGCTGGTGGCTCACGGTCATGTACGACCGGGACCTGCGGCCTTTGCAGTACTATTTTGATATCACCCGGGAAAATTTCATCCAGGGGGCGGACTCCCGCTTTGAGGACCTAATGCTGGATGTGGTGCTGTTTTCCGACGGCGTCTGCGGCCTTATGGACCGGGATGAGCTGGACGCCGCCCTGGCGGCGGGGAACATCACCCCGGAGGAGCACCGGATGGCCTGTGAGACCGCCCGGGAGCTGCTGGAGAACGTCCCCGCCGGGCGGAGGAGCTGGCGGCTTTCTGCCTCAGGACCTTGGAGGATCTGAGGGATTTGGGGCCTGCGGGGCCCACTGCTTTTTTGCCGCCGTCGGCGGCGGGTTAGATTCATTTGACTTACAGTCTGTTTGGGGCTGTTCCGCGCCCCGGCGCGGGTTACTTTGCCCTCGGCGGCAAAGTAACCAAAACGCCGCCGGCCCCCTTCGGGCCGGTCCACCGCTTTTGTCGAACTACGGCAGAAAGGAAGAACTTGTAATGCCCCTGAACCACCGATTCCTTCGGGTTTCTGATCTATACAACCATCTATTCCGACTTCGCCTGTCGGCCTGTTAAAGGGATAGAGCCATCTATTTCCGCACCAAAAACGGGAGCCGGTCTCTCTTTGAAAGGGCGACAGCCGAAGTTCTTCGAGATGGTTCTGTAGATTGGAAACCCGTAGGAATCGGTAGTTGGGAAGCACGAGCAATTCTTGGATTGTACAGCCTCCCGATATAAAGGGGTTCCAAGACCGTATGGTCTTGGCGCATTTTTGGTTCCTTTTTGTGCGAGCAAAAAGGAACCGCAGGTCTGGGGGCGCGCAGCCCCCAGAATCTATCGCCCGCCACGGAGTGGCGGAGAAACCGGTCGCCCCGCCCGCAGGGCGGAGAAAAGCCTGGGGGCCGCAGGCCCCCAAAATCCCCCGCCCCGCAGGGGCGGAAGAAAAGGACAAACGCCATGGCAAAAAAGAAGTCCCCCTCGGAGGAGGGGAGCAAAAAAGTCAATAACCCCAACGTGATGGGCCTGCGGGCCCAGGTGCTGGAGCAGCCCATTACCGAGACCCTGGAGACCAACTTCATGCCCTACGCCATGTCGGTCATCATGTCCCGGGCCATCCCGGAGATCGACGGCTTCAAGCCCTCCCACCGGAAGCTGCTGTACACCATGTACAAGATGGGCCTGCTCACCGGGGCGCGGACCAAATCCGCCAACATCGTGGGCCAGACCATGAAGCTCAACCCCCACGGCGACGCCGCCATCTACGACACCATGGTCCGTCTCAGCAAGGGCTACGGGGCGCTGCTGCACCCCTTCGTGGACTCCAAGGGCAACTTCGGCAAGGTCTACTCCCGGGACATGGCCTGGGCCGCCAGCCGGTACACCGAGGCCAAGCTGGCCCCCATCTGCGCGGAGCTGTTCCGGGACCTGGACCAGGACGCGGTGGACTTTGTGGACAACTACGACAACACCATGAAGGAGCCGGCCCTGCTGCCCACCACCTTCCCCAACATCCTGGTCTCCGCCAACCAGGGCATCGCCGTGGGCATGGCCAGCCAGCTGTGCGGCTTCAACCTGGGGGAGGTCTGCGACACCACCATCGCCTTTTTGAAAAACCCGGGCTGCGACATCTCCTCCACGCTGCTGGGGCCAGACTTCCCCACCGGCGGCGAGATCCTCTACGACCGGGCGGCCCTGGAGGAGGTCTACCGCACCGGACGGGGGTCCGTCAAGGTCCGGGGCAGATACCGCTATGTGAAAAGCGAGAACGTGGTGGAGATCTACGAGATTCCCTACACCACCACCACTGAGGCCATCATCGACAAGGTGGCGGAGCTCATCAAGGCGGGGAAGCTCCGGGAGATCAACGACATGCGGGACGAGACGGACCTGAGCGGCCTGAAGCTGGCCATCGACCTGAAGCGGGGCGTGGACCCGGACAAGCTGATGGCGAAGCTCTTCAAGGCCACCGACCTGCAGGACAGCATCAGCTGCAACTTCAACGTGCTCATCGGCGGCACGCCCCGGGTCCTGGGGGTCCGGGACCTGCTGGACGAGTGGTGCGCCTGGCGCACGGAATCCGTCCGGCGGCGGGTCTACTTCACCCTGAGCAAAAAGAAGGACAAACTGCACCTGCTCAAGGGCCTCAAGCGCATCCTGCTGGACATCGACAAGGCCATCCGCATCATCCGGGAGACGGAGGAGGAGGCCGAGGTCATCCCCAACCTGATGATCGGCTTCGGCATCGACCAGATCCAGGCGGAGTATGTGGCGGAGATCAAGCTGCGCAACATCAACAAGGAGTATATCCTCAAGCGGGTCCAGGAGACCGAGGCCCTGCGGGATGAGATTGAGGACCTTGAGGACCTGGTCAACAGCCCCGCCCGGATCAAGTCGGTCATCATCCGGGAGCTGGAGGACGTAAAGAAGAAGTACCAGCAGCCCCGGCGCACCGCCATCGTCTACGACCACGAGATCGAGGCCCTGGACGTGGAGGAGGAGGCCCCGGACTACCCGGTGACGGTGTTCCTCTCCCGGGGCGGATATTTCAAGAAGATCACGCCCCAGTCCCTGCGGGTGGCGGACGTCCAGAAGTTCAAGGAGGGGGACGGCCTGCGGCAGAGCGCGGAGACCACCAGCCGGGCGGAGATCATGTTCTTCACCAGCCGCCAGCAGGTGTACAAGTGCCGCCTCAGCGACTTCGACGACACCAAGGCCAGCGCCCTGGGGGACTATCTGCCCAGCAAGCTGGCCATGGAGCCGGAGGAGGCCGTGGTGGGCATGGTGCTGCCCGGGGACTACGGCGGCTCGCTGCTGTTCTTCTTTGAAAACGGCAAAGCTGCCCGGGTGGAGCTGAGCGCCTACGCCACCACCTCCAACCGCCGGCGGCTCACCGGGGCCTACAGCGACAAGAGCCCCCTGGCCGCCATGCTCCACCTGCGGGAGGACCGGGAGCTGGCGCTGTACTCCACCGAGGTGCGGGCGCTGATCTTCAATACCGCCCTGCTGACGCCCAAGACCACCCGGTCCACCCAGGGGGTCCAGGTCATGACCCTAAAGACCAAATACCGCCTGGCCCAGGTCCGCCTTCCGGAGGACAGCGGCATCACAGACCTGCGCCGCTACCGCTGCCGCGCCATCCCCGCCGCCGGGGCGGTGCTGAAGGAGGAGGACGGCGACGGCGAGCAGATGCGTCTGCTGTAAATCTATCATGAAAGAAAGAGATGCGATGAAAAGAAGAACCCCGGTCCTGCGGTATCTGCGCGAATACGGCATCATCACACTGGGCAGCGCCATCTACGCCCTGTGCTTCAACTGGTTTTTCCAGCCCAACAACCTGTCCATGGGCGGCTTCACCGGCATCGCCCAGATCATCAACCACTTCCTTCCCATCCTGCCGGTGGGCGTGGGCTCCATCATTCTCAACATTCCCCTGTTCTATCTGGGCTTCCGCCGCCAGGGGGTGAAGCTGCTCATCAGCTCCCTTTTCGCCATGGTGGTGGGCTCCCTGATGGTGGACGGCCTGGCCATGGTCTACACCTTCCCGCCTATGGACCCTCTGCTGTCCTGCATCTACGGCGGCGTGCTGCTGGGGGTGAGCCTGGGGCTGATGCTCCAGGTGGGGGCCACCACCGGCGGCACGGAGCTGGCGGCGCGGCTGCTGAAATACCGCCTGCCCCATCTGCCCATCGGGAAGCTGTGCATGGCCATCGACGTGACGGTCATCCTCCTCTACGCCCTGACCTTCCACAACCTCAACAACGCCCTTTACGGCATCGTCGCCATGTACATCAGCAGCACCGCCATGGACGCGGTGATCTACGGCTCCGGCAACGCCAAAATGGCCTACGTCATCAGCGCCGACAGCCAGGTCATGGCCAAAAAGCTGCTGGGGATGGAGCTGGGCGTCACGCTGCTCAACGGTAAGGGCGCTTACACTGGCGACGAAAAGCAGGTGCTGCTGTGCGCCTTCAAGCGCAACCAGATCGCCGCCATCAAGGCCGCCGTCATCTCCATCGACCCCAACGCCTTCATCATCGTCTGCGAGGCCCACGAGGTCCTGGGGGAGGGCTTCGGCGAGTACACGCCGGACAGCCTGTAGGCCCGCGGCAAACGACTGCACAAGGAGGCAGGAGATGAAGCTCTGCATTGTCTTTGCTCCATGCAAGGTTTGAGGACGCTGCATGGAGGATACCGCAAGTCCTCGGACTTTGCTTTTTGCCTGTAATAACATAAAAAGGAGCAAAGTCAACCATGAAAGCAAGACAGCTTAGACCCTATCTGCTGCTCTGGGGCACCCAGTCCCTGTCCGCCCTGGGCAGCGGCATGACCAGCTACGCGCTGGTGCTGTGGCTCTATCTCCGCACCGGCTCGGCCCTGGGCGCCGCGCTGCTGTCCGTGTGTTCCTACGCGCCCTATGTGGTCATGAGCATTTTCGCCGGCGCTCTCACCGACCGGTGGAACAAAAAGCGCACCATGCTGGTCTGCGACCTGCTGGCGGCGCTGAGCACCGTGGCGGTCTTTTGGCTCATCCGGGCGGAGGCCCTGGAGGCGTGGCACCTGTAC
Source organism: Candidatus Pelethomonas sp. (assembly GCA_048404665.1). GTDB lineage: Bacteria > Bacillota > Clostridia > Oscillospirales > Oscillospiraceae > Pelethomonas. The sequence goes on along the minus strand of DBFJQM010000004.1, from coordinate 23,922 downwards.
CTTTTAAACGCCCTGAACGGCCTGATGAACACCATCCAGCAGCCCGCCGGCGAGGTGGCGGCCACGCTGCTGGTCCCCAGGGAGTACTACCAGAAGACCAGCGGCCTGCGCTCGCTCTCCCAGTCGCTGAACTCGATTCTGACGCCGATTCTGGCCACCGCCCTCTTCGCCTTCGGCGGGATCGGCGGGGTGATCGCCGTGGACCTGGCCACCTTCGCCTGCGCGTTCCTGACGCTGCTGCTCTTCATCCGGATCCCCGAGGACGGCGGCCCTGCCCAGCAGCGGGAGAAGCTCCTGACGGCGGCCCGGCAGGGGATCGCGTGGCTCCGGCAGAACCCCCTGATCTTCACCCTGATCGTCTATCTGGCGTGCATCAACCTGGTGGCGTCGGTCTACGACGCGGCCCTGCCTGCCATGGTCCTGTCCAAGTCCGCCGGCGGGGAGGGGGTCCTGGGAATCGTCAACGCCTGCGTAGGCGCCGCCACCCTGGCGGGGAGCCTGCTGGTCACCCTTCTCCCCGTGCCGAAGGACCGGGTCAGGGTCATCTCCCTCACCCTGCTTTTTTCCATGAGCAGCGAGAATTTTCTCCTGGCCTTTGGGAAAACGCCCCTGGTCTGGTGTATCGGGGCGGTCCTGGGCTGGCTGTTCATCCCCATGATGAACGCCAACCTGGATGTGATCTTCCGCAGCAGCATCCCCCTGGACATGCAGGGGCGCGTCTACTCCTGCCGCAACACCCTTCAGTTTTTCACCATCCCCATCGGCTTTCTGCTGGGCGGCCTGCTGGTGGACCGGGTCTTTGAGCCCTTTATGGCCGCCCAGACGCCGGAGAGCGCCCTGGCGTCCCTCTTCGGCGGGGCCAAGGGCGCCGGCGCGGCCCTGCTGTTTGCCGTCATCGGCGTCGCCGGGGTGGCGGTGTGTCTGGTATTCAACCACAGGCTCCGCCGGTACCGGTGGAGCGAAACGACCATCTCATGATCTGACAAGGAGGCTGTCATCATGGCACTGGAGCAAGTAAAAGAGTCCCTGGAGAAAAACGGCTTTGCCGTATCCGTCTTTGCCACGGGGGAGGAGGCCGCCGCCTACCTCAACCGTCAGATCGACGGCGTCACCGTGGGCATGGGCGGCTCCGTGACCCTGGCGGAGCTGGGGCTGCGGGAGAGCCTGGCCCGGCACAACGTGGTGTTCAGCCACGGCTTTACCCCCTGTGACAGCGAGGAGGCCCGGGCCATGGCCGCCGCCGCCCAGGTGTATCTCCTCTCCGCCAACGCCATCTCCCAGGCCGACGGCGCCATCCTCAACATGGACGGCCGGGGCAACCGGGTGGCCTCGTCCCTGTACGGCCACCGGAAGGTCTACTTCGTGGCGGGGCGCAACAAGGTCGCCCCGGACTTCCACGCGGCCCTTCACCGGCTGCGCAACGTGGCGGCCCCCAAAAACGCCCAGCGGCTGGGCCGCCGGACCCCCTGCGCCGAAAAGGGCGACCGGTGCTACGACTGCCACAGCCCCGAGCGGATCTGCCGGGCGCTGGTGGTCCACTACCAGCCCATGCAGGGGATGGAGATGGAGGTCGTGCTGGTGGACCAGGAGCTGGGCTACTGATGGGCCGGATACGCAGACTGCTCCCGGCGCTGCTGGCCCTGTGCCTGCTCACCGGCTGCGCCTCCCTGCTGGAGGGCAGGTCCTACAGCGTGGTGGAGCCCTACACCGACCGGTACTGGGACCCGGCGGCGGAGGACACCATGCGGGCGGAGACCTACCAGGACCTGGTCAACTCCCTGCTCCTGCTGCTGGACCAGCGCTCGGAGAAGGGGACCATCCGCTACTACGGCGATGAGGACTCCTTTCTCGTGGCCGACGCCGCCCGCAGCGAGGTGTGCCAGGACACTGTGGCGGGGGCCTATCTCATCGACCACATGCCCTTCCTCATGGACTGGCAGGAGGACTATACCGTCTACACCTTCACCCTGGTCTACCGGAAGGACGCGGAGGATATGGACGACCTGATGGCCATTTCGGACAGCCAGTCCCTGGCGGACCTGCTGCGGCTGGCCCTGCGGGAGGGGCTGGCGCGGCTGGCCGTGTCCTTCCCCCACGAGACCGTCAGCCGGGAGGAGATCGAGGCCGTGGTGGACCAGCAGTGGCAGGAGATGTACCTGGAGTACGCCGTGCCGGAGCCGGAGCCTCTGCCCCAGCCGCCGGAGGGTGAACCGGTCCCGGAGGAGGCCCCGCCCCAGGAGGCAGACAAGTCCGCCGAGACCGCTGAGGCCGGGGAAGCGGGAGAGACGGGCAGCCAGGAGACTGAGCCTCCCATGGACGGGGAGACGCCGCCTCCGCCCCAGCCCCAGGTCCCGCCCTGCCCCTGGACCATCCGCTTTTACCCCGATGTGACCTATCCCGGCATTGTGGAGATCCGGCTCACCGGCGGCGCAGACGTGTTTTCCGCCGCCGGCTGACCGGGCCGGGGCCTCCCTCTGCGCCCCGGCCCCGGGAGGAAAATGGGTCAAAATATGAAAAAGCCCTTGACAAACCGGTCCCGGTGCGGTATCATATCATCGTTCCGCATCCGGACGCTTAGCTCAGCTGGCTAGAGCACCTGCTTGACGTGCAGGGGGTCAGCGGTTCAAGTCCGTTAGCGTCCACCAAAAAGGGCGTCCATCCGTAGATGGACGCCCTTTTTCTATCGCCCCGGCGCATTGCCCGGGGCGAAGCGCGCCTGCCCCCAGAAAACCGCTCCGCCAAGGAGGTCGCACCCTATGGATCGCAGCAGCTCCTGTTTCCGCGCCGGCCTGCGGGACGGGATGCCCATTGGCCTTGGCTACTTCGCCGTGGCCTTCACCCTGGGCATCGCCGCCAAAAACGCCGGCTTCTCCGCCGTACAGGCCATGGTGGAGAGCCTTCTCAACAACGCCAGCGCCGGGGAGTACGCCGTCTTTTCCCTGGTGGCCGCCGGCGCCTCCTACTGGGAGGTGGCGGTGATGACCCTGGTGGCCAACGCACGGTATCTGCTCATGAGCTGCGCCCTCAGCCAGAAGCTGGCCCCGGACACGCCTCTGGGCCACCGGCTGCTTCTGGCCTTCGACGTCACCGACGAGCTGTTCGGCATCTCCATTGCCGTCCCCGGGCGGCTGGACCCCCGGTACACCTACGGGGCCATGACGGTGGCCATCCCCGGCTGGGCCCTGGGGACCTTCCTGGGGGTGATCGTGGGCAACATCCTGCCCCTGCGCCTGGTCAGCGCCCTCAGCGTGGGGCTGTACGGCATGTTCCTGGCCGTCATCGTGCCCCCCGCAAAAAAGGACCGGGTGGTGCTGATCCTGGTGGCGGCGTGCTTCCTGCTCAGCTATGCCGCCGGACGCCTGCCCCTGCTGGCGGGAATCTCCGCCGGAACAAGGACCATTCTCCTTACCGTGGCGGTGGCGCTGGCCGCCGCAGTGCTCTTCCCGGTGGGGGAGGAGCAGGGAGGAGGGGATGCGCCGTGAATATCTGGCTGTACATCGCCGTGTCCGCCGCCGTTTCCTACGCCATCCGGGTGACGCCTCTGGCCCTGATTCGCCGGGAGATCAAAAACCGCACCCTGCGCTCCTTCCTCTACTATGTGCCCTATGTGACGCTGGCCGTCATGACCTTTCCCGCCATTATGGAGGCCACCCAGAGCCCGGCGGCGGGCCTGCTGGCCCTGGCGGCGGGAATCCTGCTGGCCTGGCGGGGCGGCAGCCTCTTCTCGGTGGCTGTGACCTGCTGCCTGGTGGTGCTGGTATCCGAATTTTTCCTGGTATGAGTAAGATTCGCTCCGGAGGTGTCCTATGACATACGCCCTTCTCATGATCGACATGCAAAACGGGTTTCTAAACCCGCAGTCCCCCCTGTGCATCCGGGGCGCCAGGGCCACGGTGCCCGCCTGCGCCGCCGCCATCGCCGCCTGCCGGGCGGCGGGGGTCCCGGTGGTCTTTGTCAACCGGGCCTACCGGGCCGACGGCAGCGACGTGGAGCACACCCGCCGGGTAGTCTGGGCCGCCGGCGGCAGGCCCCTGACCCCCGGCAGCACCGGCCCCCTCTCCGTGGAAAATCCTCCGGAGTTCGGCCGCCGGGACACGGACTACCAGATCGTCAAGCCCCGGTACTCCGCCTTTTTCCAGACGCCCCTGGACCTGCTGCTGCGTCGGCTGGGGGTGACCGGGGTCCTGCTGGCGGGGACCACCACCCCCAACTGCATCCGCACCACCTGCTACGACGCCATCTCCCTGGACTACCAGGTGGTGGTGCTCTCCGACTGCTGCTCGTCCAACACCGAGGAGATTCAGCGGGCCAACCTGCTGGACATGGCCAACGTGGGCGCGGATATCCGGACCAGCGGGGAGCTGCCCGCCATCCTGGCCCGGTGACGCCCCCGGCCGCAAAGGACCCCCGGCAGTTCACTGTCCGCCGGGGGTCCTTTGCGCTATTGCGGCGCTTTTTTGCCCTTCTGCTTCCATTTTTCCGCCGCCCGCTCCATCCGCCTGGCCTCCTTTTGGCTCATGCCCTGGGCGATCTGGGGATACCGGTTCTCCGTGCCGTTGGTGGCCTGGACCTCGTAGGTCCCGTACTTGTTGATCACATCGTCCACGCTGTCGGGCCACCCGGGCTTTCGCTCCGGGGGCAGGCTCTCGTGCTCACGCATCGGCGTCACCTCCGGTCTCAGTATGCCCCGGCCGGTCCCGTTCCAACCGACCCTATCCCAGCCGCTGGGGCCGGTACTGCTCCACGGTGGTGCCGGTATAGTACCAGGCCAGAATCTCCCGGTAATCCATGCCGCCGGAGGCCAGCACATTGGCCCCGTACTGGCTCATGCCCACGCCGTGGCCGTAGCCGGTGACGGAGAACACCACCTGATCCCCCGAAAAGGACAGGGTGAAGCACGTGCTGCGCAGGCCCAGGATGGTCCGCAGGCGGCTGCCGCTGACAGATACCCCTCCCACCGCCAGGCTGGTGACGGAGCCGTTCTCCTGGACCTTCATATTGGTGAACCAGTTGGAGGGGCTTCCCTCCAGCTCCGCCTCCGGCAGGGCCTCCAGCAGCAGGTCCCGCAGCTGCCCCGTCTGGAAGGACGCCTGGGACCGGTAGCCCGGCACCGTGTCCTCATTCTCCGGGGATTCCACGCTCTGGAGGTAGGGGAGGCTCTGGCTCCACACGGCGGCGGCGTCCTGGGTCCTGCCGGCGGAGGAGGAGTGGAACACCGCCAGCACCGGCTCTCCCTGGTACAGCACGCACTCCCCGTCGGTGTCCGCCACCGCTTTTTCGATCTTTTCCTCCCAGGCCGCCGCCTCATCGCCCCACGCTGCCGCCGCGTCCTCCGCCGAGAGGTACGCCTTGCAGCAGGTGATGTCGTCGCAGGCGTCCGCCTGGGGGTGGTTGGCGCTGCCGCCGTTCTCCATCTTATACAGCGTGTAGGTCCGGGCCGCCACCGCCTGGGCTTTCAGCGCCTCCTCCTCAAAGGAGGCGGGCATCTCCGCCCGGACCACGCCCACCAGATAGCTGGCCATGTCCATCTGCTTCAGCTCCCCGCCGATGAGCACCGTCAGGGAGGTGGAGGCGTCCACGCCCGCAGGGGGCTGGGGGACGGGGTCGGCCTCCATGGGCTGGACGGTGTCGTCCGCCGGGGGGATCTCCGGCTGGGCCGCCGCCCCATCGCCGCCCCACAGCCAGGGCAGAAAAAACACCAGCGCCGTCAATATAAGGGCAATGCCCACCTGCTTTCCCATGGCCGCGACCTCCTTTGTTCCCCACAGTTTATGCGGCCAAGCTGTAAAACATGATGACAAACCCCGGCGCAAGTGTTATACTACAGGGGAAACATCCCTTCTGATGAGAGGTAGACCGATATGACGACTCCCTTCTGGCGCAAAAGCGGCCACGCCGTCCTGGCGGGCCTGCTGATGGCGGGCCTCCGCGCGGCCCAGGTGCGCACCGCTTTCGACCCGGCCACGGGCCTGGCCCTGCCCTCCGTCCCCGGTACGGTGCTGCTCGCGTGTATGGCGTTTCTCCTCATTGCCGAGCCGCTGCTCCAGCGGCGGGCCTCCCGGGCCCACGTCCGTCTGGCCGCCGCGCTGGCTCCCGTGGGGCGCGGCGCCCTCACCGCCCTGGTCTGCGGGGCCATGGTCCTGATCGCCGCAGGCGGCTTCTGGGCCGCGTCCGGCCTGCTCCAGGGCGGGCGCTCCGCCATCGTCCAGGCTTTGGCGGGCGCTCTGGGCGCGGCCTCCGGCTGCGGGCTGCTGCTGATGATCCGGGCCCTCCGCCGGGGGGACGGACAGCCGGTGAACGTGGCCCCGCTGCTGCCGTTCCTGTTTTTCACCGTGTTCCTGGTGCTGGCGGTGTATCTCCCCTCCGCCGTGGACCCGGTGCTGGAGCGGTACTGGCTGCAGGTGCTGGCCGCCGCACTGGCCGCCTTCGGCTTCTCCCGGCTGACGGGCCTGGTCCAGGGGGAGGCCACCCCCCGTGGCTTTCTGACCGTGGGCAACTGGGCCGTTGCCGTGTGTCTTGCCATGCTGGGGGACGGCGCGCCTCTGGCCCTGAGGGGGCTGTACCTGGCCTGCGCCCTGGTCCTGGCCTCCTTCACCGCCCTGCTCCGGGACGATCTGCCGGAGAAGGACCCGGAGGGGAAGTGAAAAAAGGAAAAAAGCAGTAGACGCTTTCCCTTTTGGGAAATACTTTAACAGGCTGAGGCAGCCCCGGGCGTTCCGCCCGGGGCTGTCTCTTTGTCCCCAAAAGGGGTATTCTTTTTTAACGGCGGGTCCCATCTGCCGCTGCTGTGGGCACAGCGGCGGCAGCGCAGGAAAGCCCTCTTTCAGTCCCTTCTATTTCAGGAAAAGGGCTGATACGCCTCCATGCCGAAGCCGTCGAAGGAGGGCATGTCGAAGTAGATCCGCAGGGCCATGTCGATGAGGGGCATGGCGCTCACCGCGCCGGTGCCCTCGCCCAGGGCCATGCCCAGCTGGAGCATAGGCCGCAGGCCCAGCTCCTCCATGACCCGCCGGGCCCCCGGCTCCGCCGACAGGTGGGAGGCGGTGAGGTATCCGGTCACCGCCGGGCACAGCCGCTGGGCGGCCAGAGCCGCCACAATGGAGATAAAGCCGTCCAGCACCGCCGGAACCTGATACCGGGCGCAGCCTAAGTAGAAGCCGGCCATCCCGGCGATATCGAAGCCGCCCACCTTGCCGATGACGTCCACCGGGTCGGCGGGGTCCGGCCGGTGGAGGGCGATGGCGCTGTCAATGACGGCGATCTTCTTCTCCAGCCCCGCGTTGGACAGGCCCGCGCCCTTGCCGGTCATCTCCGCGGCGGGACGGCCCAGCAGGGCCGCCGCCACGGCGGAGGTGGTGGTGGTGTTGCCGATGCCCATTTCCCCGGCGGACATGAGGGTGTAGCCCCTCTCCTTCAGGTCCCGGGCCACGTCCATCCCCGCCAGGAGCACATGGAGGGCCTGCTGCCGGGTCATGGCGGGCTCCACCGCCAGGTCCTTCGTCCCGTAGGCCACCTTCACCGAGGGCACGCCCTCCACGTCCACCGCCATGCCCACGTCCACGGGGAACACGTCAGCCCCGGTGACCTTCGCCATGCAGCACACGCTGGAGGCGTTCTCCGCCATGGCCTTGGCCACCTTGGCGGTGATGGAGCTGTCCGTCTGGGTGACCCCCTGGGCCACCACGCCGTTGTCGGCGCAGAAAGCCGCCACGCACTTCTTATAGTCCCGGCGCAGGGGGGCGGCCCCGGCCATCCGGGCCACCGCGCCCTCCAGCAGCCCCAGGCTGTGGAGAGGGTGGGCCACCGCGTCCCAGTGGCGCAGGGCGGCCTCCACCCGCCCCTGGTCGGCGGGCCTGATCGCCGCCAGAGCCTCCCGCAGCTCCCGCTCCAGGACCTCCAGCGGCTTCATCTCGTCAATCATGTCAGATCAGCTCCTTCTCCGCGCCGGCGGCAAAGGCCGCCAGCTCGACGCTTCTCCCGTTGTGTACGCGGCTGTCCTCCGCCGCCAGGGCCATGACGTGGCTCTCCACCGAGGCGTCCACGCTGGTGAGGGCCTCGCCGCCCCCCTGGGACACCAGGCGGCACAGCTCCTCCACCAGGCGGAAGTCGCCGCCGCCGTGGCCGGCGAATTTGTCGTCCACCGGCTCCAGGTCGATCTGCTCCTCCGGCTGTCCGAACCGGCGGAGCACCACGGACTTTTTCCCCATGTCCCCCTCGATCTCACCCATGGTGCCGGTGAGGCGGATGGTGCGGTAGCAGGTCTCCGTAAAGGCGGAGAGGGTAAAGGAGGCGGTGACGCCGCCGTCAAACTCCATGTTCACCACCTGGTGGTCCGCCACGTCGTTGTCGCAGCGGTAGACGCAGCGGCCGTAGGGGCCGGTGCGCAGGGCCTGGCGCAGCTTTTCCTCCGTGGGCTCCGGGGTCAGCACGGAGCAGGGCCAGCCGGTGTGTCCGGCACGGATACCGGTACGGGGCGAATCAAAGTAGATGGTCCTGGCGTCGTAGGGGCAGCCCTCCACCGGGCAGTCCAGGCACCGCTCAGCGCTGCCCGCCGGGGCGTTTTCCTCCTTGAACCAGTCCAGGCAGCCATAGGACGACACCCGCAGGCAGGGCTTTCCCACCAGCCAGCGGATGATGTCCATGTCGTGGCAGGATTTTGCCAGGATCAGGGGGCTGCTCTCGTCCTGCCGCCGCCAGTTCCCCCGGACGAAGCTGTGGGCAAAGTGCCAGTAGGCGATATTCTCCGAGGTCTGGACGCACTCCAGCCGCCCGATGGCCCCCTCCTCCAGCAGCCGGTGGATGGCCCGGTAGAAGGGGGTGTACCGCAGCACATGGCACACCGTCACCGTGCGCTGGCGCAGATGGGCCCGCTCCCGCAGGGCCAGGCACTCGTCCAGCCGGGGAGAGATGGGCTTTTCCAGCAGGATGTGGTAGCCCTTGTCCAGACCCGGCAGGGCGAAGCGGATATGGTCGCTGTCCTGGGTGGCCACAATGAGCACGTCCGCCAGCTGAGGCTGCTCCAGCAGCGCCTCGCCGCTTTCAAAGCACATGGCCGGGTCCACGCCGAAGTCCCGGACCGCCAGCTCCCGCAGCTCCGCTCTCGGGTCCGCCACAGCCACCACCCGCATCTCCTCCGGGCGGGCCTTCTGATAGGCGGCGTAGGCCTCCCGGCCCCGGTTGCCAAAGCCGCAGATGGCAAAGGTGACAGGTCGATCCATGGTATACACCTCGTTTTCCTAAAAAGTACGGCCCCGCCCAAGGCGGGGCCGACCTTTATTGTACACGGATTTTTTTCATCTGGCAAGAGGGAGGCGGCAGAAATCGCCCCGGATCACTTGATGCCCGCGATGTTCTCCGCCGTCAGGGCCTGGTAGGGGATCTCCAGAGGCTCCGTCCCCGCCGTATAACTGGCCAGCCAGGCCTGATGGTCCGGTCCGTCCACCGGGTCCTTCCGCTCGTACATGCCGCCGGTCATGATGTAGTAGACCAGGCCGTCGCCGTCGGCGTCCACATCGTCAGGGAAGGGGGCGCCGTCGTATTCCGCCACCAGGGCCTTGTCCCAGGCGTCCACCATGCCCACCCGGACGTAGGTATCCGTTCCGGCGTCGTACTGGTACAGGGTGTAGGGCCAGAAGCTGTCACCGGCCAGGCCCTGGCTGTGGGACCACCCCGCCGTCACCGTTCCATTGCCGTAGAAGGTGAGAGCCGGGAACTCGGAAAGCTCGGTCACCCACTCGCCGTCCGCAAAGTCGTAAACCTCTGTGTTAAGGCCCGCCACAATGGCGGCGGAGGCGTGTTCCAGCAGCAGCTCCTCCCGGCCGTCCCCGTCCACGTCAAAGATGGCGAAGCGGTTCTTTGACAGGTCCTCGTCCGGGAAGGCGGTCTTCCAGTCCTTCAGGACATCCTCCAACTCCTGCCGGTAGGCGGCCCGGACGCTCATTTTCCCGTCGCCGGAGGCGATGATGTTCCCCGCCTGGTCGTAGGTCTCGCTGGCGTAGGGGACGTACTGCCCGTTCTCATAGCGGAAGGTGTCCCGCCGGACCAGGTACAGCGTCCCCGTCCCGTCGGGCTGGTAGCGCTCCTGATACTGGACGGAACCGGCCTGGTCCACGCTGATGGCCGTCAGGGTCCGGGTCTCCGGGTCCACCGTCAGGTCCCCGTTGACGCAGAGGGCGTACTGGAAATTGCCGGCCTTCGGCTGATAGAGCCACAGATACCGGGGGAGGTTGCTGGCGGACACCCAGGCCTGGAGGGCGATGTCCGTATAGCCGTCGAAGTTGAAGTCCTCCAGCAGCAGCCCGCCGTCCTCATAGAAGGACTCGGTACAGTAGTCCGTGCTGTCCTCCCCCCAGTAGGCGGCGATGGCCTCCCGGGTACGGAAGCTGGTCTCACCCATCGACTTGCCGGTCCACCGGACCGTGACCTTGGACACATTGCCCACATCGTTGCCGGCAAAGCCCGTCAGCGTCACGGTTCCTGTAAGGCCCGGGGCAAATTCCTGCTCCGTCTGGTAGAAATCGCTCTCCACCATGGAGGAGGGGCTGCCGGTGCCGTCTCCCGTCAGCACGCCGCTCACCATCCAGAAGGAGACGATATCGAAATAGTGTACATAGCTCATGAAGAGGGTGACGGTATTGCCGCCGCAGTCCGCCTCCACCAGCATACTCTGGTCACAGTCCCGGGCGGTGGTGCAGTCGAACTCCCTGACCACCCGCAGGGGGGCCTCCGTCTGGTATCCCGCCTGGGACAGATAGGTGAGCGCCGTATCCTGCCAGTCCATGGCCCAGGTGTTGTGGCCGTTTTCCAGCTCCAGGATAAAGGGGGTGTTGATCTCCGGCCAGCCCCCCGGGCGGCCTGTATGGATATCCATGCCCAGGGCCAGATGGCAGACGATGTACTCCTCCCAGGTCCAGCCCTCCTCCAGGTGGAACTCGTAGGCGTAGGCGGTATCCTCCAGCTTGATGTCGCCCTGGCCGTCCACGCTGACCACAAAGACCGGGCTGCCCACCGAGGCGTTTTCCGTGATCCAGCCGTTTTCCGCGTCCATGCCCCCGGCGAAGACCACCTTGCTCATGTCCTCGGGCTTCAGCCGATAGGCCAGGCTCCACACGGACCAGGTCTTGCCGTCGTATTCGCAGATCTCCGTGCCCCAGAGGGAGCTGATATAGCTGTCCAGAATCTTGGTCCCCTCCGGGACGGTCCCGCCCTCGGCGGGCTTGATCCAGTCGCTGGTCTCCAAACTCCTGGCGGCGGTGTCCACATAATGCCAGGCCATGGCCTCCACGGCGGAGTAGAGGGGGTTGGTAAAGCTCCTGATCCTGCCGCTTTCGATGGTCATGGTCCCGCCGGTGACGCCGCTGGCGCTGCCGCCGGGCAGGGACAGCTCCAGAGTCACCGTGTCCCCCAGCTTTGTGCCGCTGAGGACCTCCACCTGACACATGTTGGTGTCCCCGTGGGCGTTGAACCAGCCGTCCCCGGCCTCGTCGTAGAGCCAGAGGCTGCCGAAGCCGCCCCGGAAGTCCTCCACGGTGTAGCCGGTGTACTTCGTCAGAAACTCGTTGGCCAGGGTCCGGGTGATGCCGGTATAGTCGCAGTCCGGCGTGTAGCCAAAGGCCGCCTGGTACAGCTCCCTGGCGTTCTCCGGCACGTGGGAGAGGACGCTGCCGTCGGCCTGCTCATCCATGTAGTTGTAGAACAGCTCCCCCAGGGGCAGATACCGCACGTCGGTGTACAGCCGGGTGACAAAGCCGTTCAGCTCCCGGCTGGAGAGCTTCTCCTGCCAGTCCGCCAGCTCCTCCGCCGTCAGGGGTTCCTCCTCCGGGGGCTGGGCCTGATTCACCTGGACGGCGCAGGCCGCCAGCAGGGTCAGGGTCAGGGCCACGGCCAGCACCGCCATGCCCCGCTTCCGCACGCCGCTGCCCAGCAGGTTCCACAGCCGGTCCCGCATGGCGGCGGCCCCGCCGTAGAAGTGGGTGGAGAGGGCCGCCCGCTCCAGGCCCTTCTGCCGGTGAAGGTTTGCCAGCAGGGCCTCGCCGTAGCTGCGGCGGGTGGCGGCGTCGGCCCCGGCCATCACCGCCTCGTCGCAGGTCAACTCCAGGTCGGAGGCCGCCCCCCGGCGCATGAGGTACACCAGGGGATTGAACCAGTGGACGGCGTTGGCCAGCAGCACCAACGCCTGATACCACAGGTCGCGGCGCTTATAGTGGGTCAGCTCGTGGCAGAGGATCAGGGGCAGCTCCGCCCCCGCCGCCGTCTCCCGGGGCAGCAGCAGGGTGGGCCGCAGCAGGCCCGTCACCATGGGGGACCCCACCCGGCTGCCAACCCGCAGCTCCGGCGGGCACTTCAGGCCCATCTCGTCGGCCAGGGCCCCATAGAGCTCCCGCAGGCTGTCCTCCGGGGGCAGGCTCCACCGGCGCTGCCGCCGGAGGAACAGCCAGGACCCCAGGGCGTGGTACGCAAGGAAGCACGCCGCCCCCGCCAGCCACACCGCCGTCAGCACGGTCTCCGCCTTGATGACCACGCCGGTGGTGCGGTAGGCCGTCTCCAGCTCCTCCTGGGAGGAGCTGCCGAACAGGCTCACCTCTCCGCGGTTAGGGGGCAGGGCCTCCTGCACGTTGTCGCCGTCCCGGTAGCTCTGGGTGCGAACGCCGGTCATGTCCCCCACCGTCACCTGGTAGTAGGGGACCTCCACCACCACCGGGGCGGTGACCGCCGCCTCCTCCGGCAGCAGCGCCCCCCAGGGCACCGGGGCCAGCAGCAGGGCCAGGGCCAGCCCCAGCCAGGCCCAGTACCGCCACTTGGGGCTGTAGCGCCGGTCCATCCGGGGCTTTAAGAGCCACATCACCAGGGCCGCCGCCCCGGCGATGGCGCTCCATTTCACTGTATTCAGCAAAAACTCCATATCATTTTCCCTCCAGCTGGTCCAGATAGTCCCGCAGCTCCCGCAGCTCCTCCCGGGTGACGCCGTCGCCGTCCACCAGCGCCGCCGCCAGGCCCTTGAAGCTGCCGCCGTAGAGCCGGTCCAGGAGACTGCGGCCCTCCGCCGCCTGATAGGTCTCCCGGCTGATAAGCTGGTGGTAGACGTTTACCCGGCCCTGCTTCTCGCAGGAGAGGAAGCCCTTGTCCACCAGCCGGTTCATGGCCGTCACCACCGCCGGCAGCGCCCAGTCCCGGCTGCCCCGGAGGCGCTGGTGGACGTATCCGGAGCCCACCGGCTCCCCCGCGTCCCACACCGCCTGCATGATCTCCAGCTCGCCGTCCCCCAGATGCTTGACCTGTTTCATTGTCTATGCTCCTTCTCTGTCTCTATGATAGTGATACAATTGTATATCTTGATTCGTATTATACGCTTGTATAACAGAAAAGCAAGTTACAATCCGGTTACAGAATAGGGGGAGGGGCAAAAAAGTTGGGCCCCCGGAGAAAGCCTCCGGGGGCCCTGCAAAGGGAGGGAGATGAGAATAGCGTTAGTTGTTGGCGCTGCTGTAGTCGCTGACGTTGCAGACGATCTTGGCGACCTCGCTGCGCTTCAGGCCGTTGCCGCCGTAGAACATGTTCCGGCCGCTGGTGTTGTCGCCGCTGACGATGCCGGCGTTGTACAGGGCGTACACATAGCCGCTGTCGGAGTCAGTGGGGGCAACGATGCCGGCGTTCACCTTGGTGGCGGAGCCCAGCTTCAGGGCCTTGGCGGTGATCTCAGCCACCTCGTTGCGGGTGATGACCTTGTTCTGGTCCACGTTCTTGCTGTTGATGATGCCGTTGTTGTAGGCCAGGGTGATATAGTTCTGCGCCCAGTTGGCGCCGGAGATCTCCTCCTGCTTGGGATAGCCCGCGGCCACCAGGATCATCTTCAGGGCCTCGCCGTACTTCACCTCGGACTCGGGGGAGAAGGTGGTCAGGGTGGTGCCGTTGACCACGCCCTCGCCCACCAGGCGGGCCACATAGCTGTAGGCCCAGTGGGTGGTGGGAACGTCGGTGAAGTTCATGGTGATCTGGGCCTTGATCTCCACGGCGCCCTGGTACTGGAGCACGCCGTTGACGTACAGGGCGTAGCGGAAGCTGTCAGCCCGGTTGGACGCGCCGGGGATATAGGTCAGGCTGTCCAGGCTGCTGGCGGAGCCGGTGAGGTAGCTGTTCACCGTGCCGCTGGTGAAGGTCATGGACGCGTAGTTGCTGGTGGTCACGGCCGTGCCGGTCTTGTTGGCGGCGTTGTAGCTGCTGTACAGGGTGCCGTAGGCGGGCAGAGACAGGAGCTGGACGGTGACCACGGGGGTGGTAGCGGTGCCGGTGGCGTTCTTATAGACGCTGATGAAATCGCTGGACTTCATCACGGCCTTGCCGCTGACGACCTGGGCCGTCACCGCGCTGACCGCGTTCTTGGTGACCACGATGGTCAATGTGCCGCTCTTGGTGACGGCAGCGCCGTAAGTGCCGGTGGTGCCGTAGGCGGTGAAGGGCACGGTGAGGGTGCCGGTGCTGTAGCTGCTGCCCACGGCGTTGGGGGCGAAGCTGACGGAGCTGATGCCCATCTGGCTATAGCTGGGGTTGGCGTACAGCGGGGTGTTGCTGCCGGTGACGGTCTGGCCGGCGGTGTTGCTGTAGACCATGCGGCCCACATTGCCGGTGGGGGTGCCCAGGACGATATAGCTCAGGGTGCCGGCGTTGTTGTTGGCCTTGGTCCAGAAGCTGGTGAAGTCGCTGACGTTCAGAGCCTTGGTCTGGCCGGAGGTGAGGCAGTAGACCACATCGGCGGCGGCGCTGGCCTGGCCCACGTTGATGTTGATGACGCCGGTGGTGACGGTGTTATCGGTGGCGTAGGCGGTGTAGCTGAAGGACGCGGTGCCGGCGAAGCCGGTGGGGGTAAAGGTCACGGTGGACAGGGAGTTATACCAGTAACCGGGGTTGCTGTAGGAGGTGTAGTAGTAGGGGGTGTTCAACTGCGCGCCCAGGCTGCCGTAGGTGCTGGTGACGTTGGTGAACATCACGTAGCTGAGGGTCTTGGCGCTGGCGCCCCAGACGCCGGAGTTGGCCACGGCGGAGGCGATCTGATCCGCGATGGACATGGTGGTGGAGGCGTTGGTGCTGCCCAGGGTGAAGGTCCGCTCCGTCAGATCCACGGAGGCGGAGATGCCGCCGGAGGCCGTGCCGGTGCCCACGTTGACGGTGCAGGTCAGGGTGTCCGCGTAGGTCCTGCGGGCGCTGTCCATCACAGTCACATTTGCGGTGATGGTGGCGGTGCCGTTGGCAGCGGCGGACACGGTGGCAGTGGTGGGAACGTTATAAGTGGTGCCGGTGTAATAGTTGGGGGTGACCCGGGCCACATTGGTGTTATTGCTGGTCCAGGTGACGCTGTAGATGGTGTAGCCGGTCTTGGCGGTGACGTACAGGGAACCGGTGGTGTTGGCCCCGCCCACGGTGAGGCTGCCGGTGGTCCCCAGGGTCAGGGTCCCGGCGCTGAGGGTGCTGTAATAGCCGTTGGCGCTGCCGGCGGCGGTGCCGGTACCCACGGTGACCACGCAGGTCAGGGTCTCCGTGTAGGTGGTGTACCCGCTGGATACCGTGACTGCGGCGGTGACGGTGGTGCTGCCGTTGGCAGCGGCGGACACGGTGGCAGTGGTGGGAACGCTATACGTGGTGCCGGTGTAATAGTTGGGGGTGACCCGGGCCACATTGGTGTTGTTGCTGGTCCAGGTGACGTTGGTGATGGTGTAGCCGGTCTTGGCGGTGACGTACAGGGAACCGGTGGTGTTGGCCCCGCCCACGGTGAGGCTGCCGGTGGTCCCCAGGGTCAGGGCCCCGGCGCTGAGGGTGCTGTAGGTGCCGTTGGCGCTGCCGGCGGCGCCGACAGTGACGCCGGTGCCCACGGTGACGTTGCAGCCCAGGCCCTCGGTAGTGCCGTCGGCAAAGGTGACGGTGGCGCTGATGGTGGCGGTGCCGTTGGCAACGGCGGTGACGGTGGCGGTGGTGCCGTTGGTCGTATAGGAGGCGACCTTGGCTACCCGCTCGTCGCTGCTGCTCCAGGACACGCTCTTAATGGAGACCCAGCTGCTGGCGGGGGTGACGGTCAGCTGGCCGGTGGTGTTCCAGGTCCCCTGTCCGGGGGCGGCCAGGGCCAGGCTGCTGGTGCTGAGGTTGGACCTGTAGCCGCCGACGGTGGTGCCGCCGCCGTAGCCCACAGTGACATAGCAGGACAGGGTATCGACCAGCCGCCCGCCGCTGTACACAGAGGCCGTGATGGTGGTATAGCCCACGCCCTTGGGGGTGACGTAGGTGTAATTATTGCTGCTGCTGGTCACCTGGGCCACGGAGGTGTTGCTGCTGGACCAGGTAACGCTAACGGAATACTGGCTCTGCACGGAGAGCACCTGGGCAGAGCTATTGACGGAGGCAAAGCTCATGGAGCCGGCGGTCAGGCTGCTGTAATTGCCCGTGACCGTGCCGGTGCCGGTTCCGACGCCGGGCACATAGTAGTTGCCGACGGTAACGGTCCAGGACTGGGTCACGGGGATGGCCTCTCCGGTGGGATAGTAGCTCGTGCCGATGGTATAGTAGCCGGTGGCGGTGATGGTGGCCGTACCGGTGGAGACGCCGGTGATGCTGCACGTGGTCGTGCCGAAATAGCTGTTGTTGGCGTTAACGCTGACGATTCTGGGGTCGCTGCTCTCCCAGGCCACATACGCCAGGCGGAACAGACCGGCGTAGTCGCCCTGTCCCATGGTGGCGCTGAAGCTGCTGTTCAAATTCGTGGTCTGGCCGATGCCGATGCTGACGCTCCCGTAGCCATAGCCGGGATAGCTGCTCGCCCCCGCGGTGGAGGCCAGGGTGAATACCAGCGTCAGGCTCAGCAACAGAGCCATCAGCCGTTTTTTCATGCTTGCTTTTCTCATGATACTTCCTCTCTTTCCGTTTTGTCACATGTTCTCTCCCTGCTGCCAGGGTCGTAAGCCCCTACGGG
The DNA here is from genome assembly GCA_048404665.1 of Candidatus Pelethomonas sp. GTDB lineage: Bacteria > Bacillota > Clostridia > Oscillospirales > Oscillospiraceae > Pelethomonas. The sequence goes on along the minus strand of DBFJQM010000004.1, from coordinate 6,968 downwards.
CTCCATGATAGGGATATGATACCAGGTAAATGTGAAAAAGTCGTTTCCCTTTGGTATCAAGTTTGTATCTTTTTCCGTTTCCCTCCTATTTTTCCTCTGTCTCTCTTAGACGGAATTTCCTGGGCGCAGGTTCCCCCGCGCCGGAAAATTTTTTACAGGGGGCGGAACCGGAACTGGGTGGTGTAGTCGTAGGTATGGCCGGGGCGCAAGGTCACGTCCCCCCACTCCGGGTGGTTGGGGCTGTCGGGGAAGAACTGGGTCTCCAGGCACACGCCCTGCCGGGGGGTATAGGCCGTGCCGCCCTTGCCGCTGCCGTCGGTGTTCAGAAAATTCCCGGCGTAGACCTGGATGCCGGGCTTCTCCGTCCAGCACTCCATGGCCAGACGCTCCCCGGTGAGCACCGCCGCCAGGCGCAGGCCCTGGGCCGGGTCCAGCACAAAGTTGTGGTCATAGCCGCCGGTGTTTTTCAGCTGCTGGTCCTCCGCGCCGATGTCCCGGCCAATGGGCTTTGCCGCGGTGAAGTCGAAGGGCGTCCCCGCCACGGGCCTGGCCATGGCAATAGGAATGGAGTCCTGGTCCACGGGGGTGAACCGGCTGGCCGCCAGCCACAGCTTGTGGTCCAGGATGTCCCCGCCGCCGTTGAGGTTGAAATAGGAGTGGTTTGTAATGTTGCAGACCGTGGGCTTGTCGCACACCGCCTGGTAGCGCAGCTCCACGCCGTCGTCCAGCAGGGTGTAGGTAGCGGTCAGCGCCAGCGTGCCCGGCCAGCCGCCCTCGCCGTCGGCGGCGGTGTAGGTGAGGGCCAGCGCGCTGTCCCCGGCGGGCTGGGCCGTCAGCACCCGGCGGCTGAAGCCGCGCTTTCCGCCGTGGAGCTGCTTTTTGCCCTCGCTGGGCTCCAGGGCCACCCGCCTGCCGTCGATGAGGCAGCTGGCGTCGGCGATGCGGTTGGCGTAGCGCCCCACCAGAGCCCCCATATGGCCGCCGTTGGTTTCGTACCCGGCCACGGTGTCGTAGCCCAGCACCACGTCGATGCTCCGGCCCTCCCGGTCCGGGACCCGCAGGGCGCGGATGGCGCCGCCGTAGGTGACGACCTCCATCTCCATGGGGCCGTTTCGCAGGATGAACCGCTCCACTGGCTGGCCCTCCGCCGTTGTGCCGAAAGCGATCCGTTCAATAGACATGGGCATTCCCCCTATCGTTTGTATCATACTTCCAGTATAACAGCCGTTGGGCTGAATAGCAATCGTTTCTTTCTTTAAGATTCTGTTGTTTTTGGGGGCTTTCAGCCCCGGCGAGAGATTCTGGGGGCTCCGCGCCCCCAGACCTGCGGTTCCTTTTCCCTCGCAGGAAAAGGAACCAAAAGTGCGCCAAGACCATACGGTCTTGGAACCCCTTTGTGTCGGCGGTCTGTGCTGGTGAAGAGCTGCTCGTGCTTCCCAACTAACAATTCCTTCGGGTTTCTGATCTATAGAACCATCTCGTCCAACTCCGGCTGTCGCCCTCCTCATTAGAATGCCCTGCGGGCCGCCTTGTGGATAGGAGCCTACGGGCTGTTAAAGGGAAAGAGCCATCTGTTGTTGCTTGGCGGGGGTGCATGCTGGCCTGGGAGGCCCACTCACTATTTGATTTCCTGTTCCAGGGAATCGAAGATGGGTGCGCTGAAAAATTCGCCTAGCGTCATATCCAATCCGTCGCAGAATTTCTTGATCGTTACGATGGAGATATCCCGGCGGTGGGGATTCATCATACTGTACGCGGTAGACGGCGTCACTCCTGACAGGGTCGCCAGACTGTTGAGCTTGATGTCTCTCTCCTTACATATTTCCGCAAACCGCTGGACCACTGCATCTTTTACTGACATGCAATCACCTCAGCCTCATAGTATTTGAGACTGCGCTTCTGCGTATACGCACTTGCGTAATTTTAGAAAATGTGTTATTGTATCCTCATACTACATAACAGAGGTGATTTGACATGGAAACCAACTATAAGAAGCTGTATGCGTATCTGGTGGGGGAGATGGACGAGGCGGTGACGCTGTTGGAGAGTATGGACCTGCTGAAAGTACAGAAAGCCCGTGAGCAGCTAAAAGCAGCCCTCCTCTATGCGGAGGAGCAAATCGTAGGCAAAGAAGAATAGAGGTACGCACCCTGCCAAGCAACAACAGATGGCTCTTTCCCTTTAACAGGGCGACAGCCGAAGCCGGACGAGATGGTTCTATAGATTGGAAACCCGAAGGAATCAGTAGTTCGGAAGCATGAGCAATTCTTCACTTGCACAGCCTATCGACACCAAGGGGTTCCAAGACCGTATGGTCTTGGCGCACTTTTGGTTTCTTTTCCTGCGAGGGAAAAGGAACCCGCCCGTGGGTGCGGGAACCCACAAAGCAGACTGAAAGTCAGAAAAATGTCATCCCCGCCCGAAGGGCGGAAAAAAGATGGGGCGCGTAGCCCCCAGAATCCCTCCCCCGCCCGAAGGGCGGAGAAACCAGCTCAACTTCCGCAGGCGGCAAAAAGCAGGCCCACCCCAACGGGTGGACCTGCTTTTCATTTCAGCTTCTGCCATTCGCTGACCGCCAGCTGGTCGCAGCGGTTGTTGTAGGGGTTGTCGGCGTGGCCCTTGACCCAGTGGGTGCGGACGGTGTGGTACTCGCACAGCTCCAGCAGACGGCCCCAGAGGTCCGGGTTCAGGGCGGGCTTCTTGTCGCCCTTGACCCAGCCCTTGGCCCGCCAGCTCTTGGCCCAGCCCTTCTCCAGGGCGTCGATGACGTACTTGCTGTCGGAGTACAGCTCCACCTGGCAGGGCTCCCGCAGGATCTCCAGGGCGCGGATGACGCCGGTGAGCTCCATGCGGTTGTTGGTGGTGCTTTTCTCCCCGCCGGAAAGCTCCTTGGTGTGAGGTCCGTACTGGAGGATGGCCCCCCAGCCGCCGGGACCGGGGTTCCCGGAACAGGCCCCGTCGGTGTAGATGGTTACCTGTTTCATCAGGATTCCGTCTCCACGGGGGCTTCGCCGCCGTCCTCCCGCTCCGCCAGGGCGATGGAGATGACCTTGTCGTCCTCCTCCTTAAAGCGCATGACGATGACGCCCTGGGTGGAGCGGCTGCAGGTCTTGATGGCGTCCACGGCGGTGCGCAGGAGGATGCCCTTCTCGGTGAGTACCATCAGGTCCTCGCTGCCGTCCACCACCTTGACGCCCACCACCTTGCCGGTCTTTTCGGTGATGCCGTAGTTCTTGATGCCAAGGCCGCCCCGGGCGGTGACCCGGTACTCCTCCAGAGGCGTCTGCTTGCCGTAGCCCTTTTCGGTGATGGTGAGGACGTTCCGTCCGGGGTTGGCCCGGGCGGCGCCTACCACGTAGTCGCCCTCCCGCAGGCGGATGCCCCGCACGCCCATGGAGCCCCGGCCGGTGGGACGGACGTCGGTCTCGTCGAAGCAGACGGCCTGGCCGTCGTGGGTGGCAATGAGGATCTTCATGCCGCCGGTGGTCTCCCGGACGGAGATCAGCTCGTCGCCCTCGTCCAGGGTGAGGACGCGGATGCCGTTGCTGCGGAGGTTCCGCAGGGACTCGCCGGGCAGCCGTTTAACGGTGCCGTTGCGGGTGACCATCACCAGGAACCGCTCCCCGGTGGTGATGTCGTCGGTGTGGATCATGGCGCTGATCCGCTCGCCGGGCTCCACAGGGAGGATGTTGACGATGTTGGTGCCCTTGGCGGTCTTGCCGGAGGCGGGGATCTGATAGCCCTTCCGGCGGTAGACCCGGCCCATGCTGGTGAAGAACAGGATGTAGTCGTGGGTGGAGGCGGTGAACACCGTGTTCACGTTGTCCTCCTCCTTGGTGGACATGGACTTGTTGCCCTTGCCCCCCTTGCCCTGGAGGCGGTACTCGCTGGCGCTGGTGCGCTTGATATAGCCGCCGTCGGTGAGGGTGTAGACGCACTGCTCCTCGGCGATGAGGTCTTCGATGTCCACTTCACCGGTGACGGACTGGATCTCGGTGCGGCGCTCGTCGCCGAAGCGCTTTTTCATGTCCAGCAGCTCGTTCTTGACGATCTCTAGCACCCGGGCGTCGTTGGCAAGGATGTCCTCCCAATCCTTGATCTTTGCCTGTAAGCCGGACAGCTCTTCCTCGATCTTGAGGATCTCAAGACCAGCCAGACGGCCCAGCTGCAATTTCACGATAGCGTCGGCCTGCGGGTCATCGAAGCCGAACTGCTCCATGATAGCGGCCTTTGCCTCGGCCATGCCGCCCTTGCAGGCGCGGATGGTAGCGATGAGCTCATCCACGATGTCGGTGGCCTTTTTCAGACCCTCGAGGATGTGGGCGCGCTCCTTGGCCTTCTTCAAATCATACTGAGTGCGGCGGCGGACGACTTCATCCTGGAACTCGACGTACTTCTGTATCATCTGTTTCAGGGTCATGACCTTCGGCACCTTATGGTCGATGGCCAGCATGATGACGCCCACGGTATCCTGCAGCTGGGTGTACTGGTACAGCTGGTTCAGGATGACCTGTGCGTTGGCGTCCTTGCGGATGTCCACCACGATGCGCATACCCTTGCGGTTGGTCTCATCGTTCAGGCCGGTGATGCCCTCGATGCGCTTGTCCTTGACCAGATCGGCCATATTCTCGATGAGCCGGGCCTTGTTGACCATATACGGGATCTCCGTAATGATGATCTGGGTGCGGCCATTCTTGGTTTCTTCGATGGTAGCACGGCCCCGCAGGGTGATCTTGCCGCGGCCGGTGGCGTAGGCGGCGCGGATGCCGCTTCGGCCCATGATGATGCCGGCAGTGGGGAAGTCCGGTCCCTTGATGTGCTCCATCAGGCCGGGCAGGTCGATGTCGGGGTCCTCGATATAGGCCACGCAGCCGTCGATGACCTCACTGAGGTTGTGGGGCGGGATGTTGGTGGCCATACCGACGGCGATGCCCTGACTGCCGTTGACCAGCAGGTTGGGGAAACGGCAGGGCAGGACGCTGGGCTCTTTCTTCGTCTCGTCGAAGTTGGGGTCCCAGTTGATGGTGTCCTTGTCGATGTCGGTCAGCATCTCGACCGCCATGCGGCTCATGCGGGCCTCGGTGTAACGGTAAGCAGCCGGGGGATCGCCATCGACCGAGCCGAAGTTACCCTGACCATCCACCAGCGGGTAGCGCAGGGAGAAATCCTGTGCCAGACGGACCATGGCGTCGTAGACGGAGGCGTCGCCGTGGGGGTGGTAAGAGCCCAGCACAGCACCGACGGTATCTGCCGACTTGCGGTAGGGATGGCTGGGGTCGTTGCCGCGTTCGTGCATGGTGTAGAGGATGCGGCGGTGGACGGGCTTCAGGCCGTCACGCACATCCGGCAGGGCGCGGGCCACGATGACCGACATGGAGTAATCCAGAAACGCCGTCTCGATCTCCTTCTTGACGTCCCGGATGATCATCTTGGTACCGCTGCCCGGTATCATCACATAATCTTCTTCCATTGTTTCCTCCAATTACACGTCGAGCTTTGCGTACTGGGCGTTGGTCTCGATAAAGCGGCGGCGAGGCTCCACCTGATCGCCCATCAGGATGGTGAACGCCTCATCGGCCTTCTCGGCATCCTCGATGGTGATGCGGACGATGACGCGGTTCTCGGGGTTCATGGTGGTCTCCCAGAGCTGCTCCGGGTTCATCTCACCAAGGCCCTTATAGCGGTTGATCTTTGCGCCGGGCATCTCCTGCGAGAGCAGGGCCATTTCGGCGTCGTTGTAAGCGTATTTGATGGTGCTGCCCTTCTGCACCTTGAACAGCGGGGGCTGTGCCACATAGACATGGCCCTGCTCGATGAGGGGGCGCATATAGCGGAAGAAGAAGGTGAGCATCAGGGTGCAGATGTGAGAGCCATCGACATCGGCATCGGCCATGATGAACACTTTGTCATACCGCAGCTTGGAAATATCGAACTCGTCGCCGATGCCGCAGCCCAGTGCCAGCACGACAGGCATCAGCTTGTCGTTGCCGTAGATACGGTCGGCGCGGGCCTTTTCGACGTTGAGCATCTTGCCCCACAGGGGGAGGATGGCCTGAATGGCCGAGTCACGGCCCATCTTGGCCGAGCCGCCTGCAGAATCACCCTCGACGATGAAGATCTCAGTGCGGGTGGGGTCTTTTTCGCGGCAGTCTGCCAGCTTGCCGGGCATCCGGCTGGTCTCGAGGGCGCTCTTGCGGCGCACCAGCTCACGGGCCTTCTTGGCGGCAGCGCGGGCGCGGGCGGCCTGGGTGGCCTTTTCGAAGATCGCCTTGGCCACGCCGGGGTTCTCCTCGAAAAACTCCATCAGCTTGGAGTAGACCATGTTGGAGACGAGGGTTCGAATTTCCGTATTGCCCAGTTTTGCCTTGGTCTGGCCCTCGAACTCGGCCTCCTGCAGCTTGACGGAGATAACGCAGATGAGGCCCTCACGGACGTCAGCGCCGGAAAGGTTCTCGTCCTTGTCCTTCAGCAGACCGTGGCTGCGGCCATAATCGTTGAATACTCGGGTGAGGCTGCTGCGGAAGCCCTCTTCGTGGGTGCCGCCGTCGGGGGTGTTGACGTTGTTGGCGAAGCTCAGCAGCAGCTCATTGTAGCTGGAATTATACTGCAAGGCGATTTCTGCCATGCCCCGGTCGGTCTGACCTTTGAGATAGATGACGTTGGGGTGGAGCACCTCGAGGTCGCGCTTCTCGCCCAGATAGGTGACGAAGCTCTTGATGCCGCCCTCGTAGCACATGACCTCGGTGCGGTAGGTGGGCTCGCCTTCCTTGCCGTCCTCGAGGACGGGGGTATAGAGTTCGCGCTCGTCGGTCAAGGTGATCTTGACACCGGCGTTCAGGAAGCTCTCTTCCCGCAGGCGCTTTTCCAGCGTTTCGAAGTTGTAGACGGTGGTGTCCTTGAACATCTCCGGGTCGGGCTTGAAGGTGACGCGGGTGCCGGTGACACTGGGGTCCACGGTGCCGATGCAC
>DBFJQM010000003.1:0-35136 GCA_048404665.1 Candidatus Pelethomonas sp. | reverse complement strand
CACGAAGTGGCGGAGAACCCCGCCTCCCCCGCAGGGGGGCCAAACAGAAAGGACGCTTTGGATGGATACCATCGCCGCCATCTCCACAGGAAATACCGTCTCCGCCATTGGCGTGCTGCGGCTCAGCGGGCCGCAGGCGTTTTCCGCCGCCGACGCCGTGTTCCGTCCGGCGGACGGGCGGCCCCTCTCCGCCCACCCCAGGCGGACCATGGTCTACGGCGCCCTGCAAAACAGGGCGGGGGAGACCATCGACCGCGCCCTGGCGGTGTGCTTTGCCGCCGGGGCCAGCTACACCGGGGAGGACTGCGTGGAGTTCCACTGCCACGGGTCCCCGGTGGTGCTGGCGGAAGGGCTGCGGTCCCTCTTTGCCGCCGGGGTCCGGCAGGCGGAGCGGGGGGAGTTCACCAAGCGGGCGTTTTTAAACGGCAGGATGGACCTGACGGAGGCGGAGGCGGTCATCGACCTCATCGAGGCGGAGACCGCCCAGGCCGCCCGCAACGCCGTGGAGCAGCTGGGCGGCAGCCTGCGGCGGCGGATCGAGGGGGTGTATGACCGCCTGCTGGAGGTCTCCAGCCGGTTCTACGCCGTGGTGGACTACCCCGACGAGGACATCGAGGACCTGGAGCGGGACCAGCTGGAGGCGGTCCTGGCGGAAAGCGAGGGGGAGCTGCGGTCCCTGCTGGCCACCTTCCGGCGGGGGCAGGTCCTGCGCACCGGGGTGCCCACGGCCATCCTGGGCCGTCCTAACGCCGGAAAGAGCTCCCTGCTCAACGCCCTGGTGGGCTACGACCGGGCCATCGTCACTGACGTGGCCGGCACCACCCGGGACACGGTGGAGGAGAAGGCGGAGGTGGGCGGCGTGCTGCTGCGGCTCATCGACACTGCCGGCCTGCGCAGGACGGCGGACACGGTGGAGCGGCTGGGCGTGGAGCGGGCCATGGCCGCCGCCCGGTCCGCCCGGCTGGTGCTGGCGGTGGTGGACAGCGCCCAGAACCTGACAGACGAGGACCTGGCGGTGCTGGAGCAGGTGGGCGGCATGGGCGTCCCCTGGGTCCTGGTGTGGTCCAAGACGGACCTGCGGGGGGACGCGCCGGCGCCCTCCCTCCGGTTCACCGGGGAGATAGCGGCCCCCGCCGCCGTGGTGGAGGTGTCCTCCGTGACGGGCCAGGGGCTTTCCGAGCTGGCCGGGGCCGTGGCGGCGCTGTTTCCGGCAGGGGAGGTCCCGGCGGGACAGATCCTCACCAACGCCCGGCAGGCCCAGGCCGTGGAGCGGGCCGCCCAGGCCCTGGCCGGGGCCAGGGAGGCCCTGGGCCTGACTCCGGACGCGGCCCTCACCGGCGTGGAGGAGGCCCAGAACGCCCTGGGGGAGCTGACGGGGCGCACCGCCCGGGAGGACATGGTGGCCCGCATTTTCGAGCGCTTCTGCGTGGGGAAATAGACGGAGAAAATCGAGAAAACAGGAGGATGACAGCGCTATGCTGAGAAGAATCATCAAGATCGACCGGGAGGCGTGTACCGGCTGCGGCCTGTGCGCCCGGGCCTGCCACGAGGGGGCCATCGCCATGGTGGACGGGAAGGCGGCGCTGCTGCGGGAGGACTTCTGCGACGGGCTGGGGGACTGCCTGCCGGAGTGCCCCGCCGGGGCCATCCGCTTTGAGGAGCGGGAGGCGCCGGCCTACGACGAGGCCGCCGTGGCGGCCCACAAGCGGGCACAGGCGGCGGAGAGGACCGCCGTCCAGGGGGGCGGCTGCCCCGGGTCCCGGGCCAGGACCATCCGGCGGCCCGCAGGGGAGCAGACGGCGTCCGCCCCGGCGGATCGGAGCTCCCAGCTGGCCAACTGGCCGGTGCAGATCAAGCTGGCGCCCCTGACCGCGCCGTATTTTGACGGCGCGAAGCTGCTCATCGCCGCCGACTGCGGGGCCTACGCCTACGGCGACTTCCACCGGGACTTCATCCGGGGCAGGGCGGTGCTCATCGGCTGCCCCAAGCTGGACGGCGTGGACTACAGCGAGAAGCTGACGGAGATCATCCGGAACAACGACGTCCGGGAGGTGACCATCGTCCGCATGGAGGTCCCCTGCTGCGGCGGGCTGGAAAACGCGGCCAAAAAGGCCCTCCAGGCCAGCGGCAAGTTCATCCCCTGGCAGGTGGTGACCGTCTCCATGGACGGCAGGATATTGGACTGAGGAGGGCGCGCAGATGATCCTGTTTCGCGGGGAGCCCGCCGAGCCCCTTCAGACAGCCCTGCCGGTGGTGTTTGCCCTGACCGGCCTGGCGGGTGCGGTCCAGAACGGCGGAAAGACGGAGCGCACGGACGGCGTGGTCATGAGGGCCCTGCTGGGGGAGCTGGGCGGCGTCCGGGACGCGGTGGAGGCCGTCCACCGGGAGAAATTCCGCATCTCCCCCAACTGTGAGACCTGCGCCTCCCCCTGCGGGAATACCTCCGACTACGACATGGAGCGCTTCAGCGCCGCGCCGCCGGAGGTCCAGTCGCTGAAGCGGGCGCTGATCAACGGCCTGTGCCGGAAGGCCCGGGCCCTGCGGGCGGCGGGCGTGGAGACGCTGCCGGAGGAGGTCTATCAGGCCATCTCCTACCTCAAATATGACCTGGTCCCCGAGAGCTACCGGACGATGCTGGCCAAGCTCGAGGAGTAGAAGCAGCGCCCCCGCTTCCTGATGGAAGCGGGGGCGCTGCCTGCGTCAGTGGTATGCTTTCAGAATGGCGGCCACCGCCTCCGGCGGCAGGTCCCGGATGGAGCGCACCGGCTCCGGGTCCGGGCCGGCGGGGGCCAGCTCCTTGCGGAACCAGGCCACGTCCCGCCAGGCCCCGGCCTTGCAGCCGGCGGCGGGGAACAGGCAGGCCCGGGTGAAGCCGCAGGCGCGGTGCAGACCCTCGCTGGCGGGGTTGGGCACGGTGACGACGCCGTAGAGGACCCGGACTCCCTGGAGCCGGAGAAGCTCCTCCAGCAGGGCGTACAGGGCCTTTCCCAGGCCGTGCCCCGCCGCCTGGGGGGCCAGGTAGATGGACAGCTCCGCGTTCCACTGGTAGGCGGCCCGCTCCCAGAGGGGGTGGGCGTAGGCGTAGCCCACGGGGCTGCCCTCCTCCTCGCAGACCAGATAGGGCCAGTCCCGGCCGATGGTCCCGATGCGGCGGGCGAACTCCTCCCGGGTTGGGAGGGCGTACTCAAAGGTGACGGGGGTGGAAATGTAGTGGGCGTAGATGTCCAGCAGGGCGTCGGCGTCCTCCGGCGCGGCAAAGCGGATGGTCATGGGCGGGTCTCTCCTCGGGCGGCAGTGTTGGCCTTACGCCAGATAGCTGCTGTCGAAGCTGTAGGGCAGCAGGTCCTTCAGCGTCAGCTCCAGGGTCTCGCCGCTGGTCTTGACCAGGATGACCTCCATGGTCAGCTCCGGATTGAACTCCGCCAGCACCTGGCGGCACACGCCGCAGGGGGCGGTGAACCGGTCGGCGGTGGCGGCCACGGCGATGCGGGTGAACTTCCGGTGCCCCTCGCTGACGGCCTTGAACACGGCGGTGCGCTCGGCGCAGTTGGTGGGGGTGTAGCCGGCGTTCTCGATGTTGCAGCCGGTGTACACCGTGCCGTCGTCGCACTCCAGGGCGGCGCCCACAGGGAAGTGGGAATAGGGGACATAGGCCATTTCCAGCATGTCAACGGCCTTTTGGCAGAGCTCCTGCTTGGTCATGATGATTCCTCCAGTCTGTCGGTGATGATTTTTGGTGTTACTGCCAGCCCACGCCCAGGTCCGGACGCACGTCCAGGTCGATGATCTCCCGCACGTCGTAGAACTGGCCGTAGCGCTTATCCGCGTACTTGCTGCGCAGGGTGGTGCCGTCGGGGTGGAGCCGGTCGCAGATGACGGCGCAGATATCCTTTTTGATATAGCTGAAGCTCTCGATGCCCACGGAGCAGAAAATGCGGAAGCCCTGCTCCTGGTAGAACTGGAACTGCTCCCCGGTCTGCTTCCAGTCGTCGCCGTCGGGCCGTGCCCCGTGGGGGTAGAAGAGCACTGTGGTGGGGCCCACCAGGCTCTCCACCTCGTCCTTCCACAGCTGGGTATCCTTCTGGATTTTCTCCAGGCTGACGGTGCCCAGGCGGATGTGGCCCCAGGTGTGGCTGCCGAAGGTCCAGCCGGTGCGTTTGAGCTCCTCAATGATGGGCTTCACCGCCTCCCGCTCCTTTTGGCGGTTGGCCTCCTGCTCCTCAGTCCAGCTCTTGGTGTCCGTCTGGGTGCGGTAGCCCAGGATGCCCTGGTAGCCGGTGAGGCTCAGGCAGGCCTTGGCCCCGAAGGGGGAGAAGTCCGGGTGCTCCTCCACGAATTTGTCCAGGATGGGGATGGCGTCCAGGTCCCGGCTCACCACCTCGTTGCCCTGGGGGTCCAGGCCCCAGGACCAGATCTTCCCGTCCTCGCCGATGATGAGCTTGTAGGCAAAGCCGTTTTCCAGCATATACTCGTAGTAGTTGGTGTCGTCGTAGGAGAAGATCAGGGGCTTCTTCCCCTCCGGCAGGTAGAGGGTGTTTTTCACCATCCTGGCCTCGCCGTCCTCGCCGGTGGTCTCGCTCCACACGTCGGCGATGTCCACCAGCACATAGCCCCGGTCATAGACGCTCTGGAGGATCTTGTTGAACTCGTCCACCGTCACCATGTAGTCGTCCAGACCCTTCTCCTGGGCGTCGCCGTCAAAGGCCAGCTCCGGATAGGCGATGACCGGGTGGAAAAAGAGGTGCTCCACGATGCCGTCATAGGGGACGTAGGCCACGCCGTCCCGCTGCCCGCCCTCGGGCATGACGGTGGGGTCCAGGATCTCGTAGGGCTCCTTCACCGGCTCAGGGTCCGGCTCCGGTTCAGGGGCCGGGTCCGCCGGGGACGGCGGATCGTTCTGGGCGGCGTCGGGCGGGTCGTTCCGGGCATCGTCAGGGGCGCTGCCGCAGGCGGCGCAGCCCAGCAGCAGCGCCAGCGCCAGCAGCAATGCGGTCATTCGTTTCATCAGAGATCATCCTTTCCTCGTATGGGCGTCTCCCGCCGGGAGGCGCGGTCAGTGACCTTAGTATACCGCAAAGCGGGTTACAATCCAACTGCTGGGGCGGGGGAAAAGATGACGATTTGGTTACAAATTATGTCAACCGGCTATTCCTCCAGCCAGGCCTCCCGGAAGTCGGCCATGTAGTCGTCCATGTCCGCCTGGATCAGGCTCTCCCACCGCTCCCGGGGGGCGAAGGCCTCCGCCAGGTCGAACATCAGCTCCTGGATATCGCAGTCCCGGTGGCCCAGCCAGAAGGCCACCTGCCCCTTCCTGGGAATCACGTGGACGAAAAACCCCTTGCCCAGGTCGAACCGGGTGACGCCGATCTGCTCCTGTTTCAAAAAGCATCCCTCCCTGCGCTTTATGGGACCATTATATCCGCTTCCGGCGGCCCTGTCAAACCATTTGCGAATCCGCCGGGGATGTGGTATGATACCCCATAAGAAGAAACTGAGGAAAATTGGGGAAGGAGCGGGACATATGGCGAAGGACCGGGAGAACCACGGCGAGGGGGAGGCGGTGCTGCTGCTGAACAAGGGCAAGCGGGGGCTGCTGCGGATGGTGTTTGGCCGGACAATGGTGATCATCCTGCTGCTGGCGCTCCAGGTGGGGCTGCTGGCGGCGGCTTTCCTGCGGCTGGGGGAGTACTACTACGGCTTCGCCGCCCTGGCGGCGGTGGGGGTGTCCCTGACGGTGGTGAACCGGCGGCGGCAGAATCCGGCCATCAAGATCACATGGATCCTGCTGATCATGGCGGCGCCGGTGTTTGCCATCCCCCTCTACTTCTTTGTGGACGCGGAGCTGGGCCACCGGATGGCCCACTACCGGCTGGAGACCATCCTGGAGCAGACCGCCAAGTACGCCCCGCCTCAGCCGGAGACCCGGGGGAAGCTGGCGGAGCGGGACCCAGGGGCGGCCTCCCTGGCGTCCTATGTGGAGCGCACGTCCCACCAGTGTCTCTACGACGGCTCCGGCGTCCGGTACTTCCCCTCCGGGGAGGAGACCTTCCAGGTCATGCTGGAGGAGCTGGAGAAGGCGGAGCAGTTCATCTTCCTGGAGTTTTTCATCATCGAGGAGGGCTACATGTGGGGCCGCATCCTCAGCGTCCTCCAGCGGAAGGTGCGGGAGGGCGTGGAGGTCCGGGTCCTCTACGACGGCACCTGCGCCGTGGGCAAGGTGCCCTACCAGTACGCCCGGCAGCTGGAGTCCCTGGGCATCCAGTGCCACATGTTCGCGCCCCTGCGGCCCTTTGTGTCCACCCACTACAACAACCGGGACCACCGGAAGATCATGGTGGTGGATGGCCGGGTGGCCTTCACCGGCGGGGTGAACCTGGCGGACGAGTACATCAACCGCCGGGTGCTCTACGGCCACTGGAAGGACACCGCCGTCATGGTCTCCGGCCAGGCGGTCCGGGGCTTCACCCTGATGTTCCTCCAGATGTGGAACGTGGGCAGCAGCCGGGAGGAGGACTACCCCCGGTATCTGGACGCCTCCCGGCCTGTGGCGGGGGAGGGCTTCGTCCTGCCCTACGGCGACCAGCCCATGGACCAGGAGAACGTGGCGGAGTCGGTGTACCTGGACATCCTCAACCGGGCCGTGCGGTACGTCCACATCGCCACCCCGTACCTGATTCTGGACAACGAGATGATCACCGCCCTCACCTTTGCCGCTAAGCGGGGGGTGGAGGTGCGGCTCATCGTCCCCGGCGTGCCGGACAAAAAGACGGTGTTCGCCCTGACCCGCAGCTACTACCGGGAGCTGATCGAGGCGGGAGTGGAGATCTACGAGTACACCCCGGGCTTTGTCCACGCCAAGATGTTCGTCAGCGACGACCGCGCGGCGGTGGTGGGCAGCATCAACCTGGACTACCGCAGCTTGTACCTCCACTTCGAGTGCGCCGCCCTGCTGCTGGACTGCCCGGCGGTGGCGGACGTGGAGGCGGATATGCAGCGGACCTTTGCCCAGTGCCGCCGCCTGACGGTGACGGACTGCAAGAAAGACCGGCTCAGCCGCCGCCTTACCGGCTGGCTGCTGCGTCCCCTGGCGCCGCTGATGTAAGACATCGTCAAAAGGAGCGGCTTCGCCGCTCCTTTTGAAAGCACTCCGCTTGCGCCTCGCCCCCGCCGGGGGCGGGGGCTCGACGCGCGCTCCGTGAGAAGTGTTTTTTGCGGGGCAAAGCTCCGCAAAAAAGAATCGGGGGAGATTTTGCGGGGTGAAGCTCTGCAAAAAGGCGGGGAGATTTTGCGGGGTGAAATGCCGCAAAAAGTTGGGGGAGAAAGTTTGCGGAGTGAAACTTTCTTGGGAGAACGACAGTCTAAGGGATCGTGACAATCGAATGAATTTGAGGAGGCGCGATATGGAGCGTGGGAGCCTTTTTGATCTGCACTGCGACACCCTCACCCGGGACATGTACCCGCTGCGGGGCAGGACGCCGGGCCGGGGGACCCTCAACGACCCAAAATTCCATCTGGCCGTGGACAAGATGCCCGCCGGGACCCGGTGGGTCCAGTGCTTTGCCATTTTTGTGCCGGACCACCTGCGGGGCCAGGCGGCCATCGACTTCTTTGACCGCTATGCCGCCAGCTACCACGCCCAGATGGCGGGGCTCTCGGACCGGATGGCGGACTGCGCCGGCTTTGCCCAGCTGGAGAGCGCCCTGGCGGCGGGGAAGTTCGCGGGGATTCTCACCGTGGAGGGCGGCGCGGTGCTGGCCGGGGACCTGAGACGGGTGGAGGCCATCCGGCGGGAGGGCGTGAGGATGCTGACCCTCACCTGGAACGGGCCCGACGAGCTGGGCTCCGGCCACGACACGGCCATGGGCCTCACCGGCTTTGGCCGGGAGGCGGTGACGGCCCTGGAGGAGGCGGGCGTGGTGGTGGATGTGTCCCACCTCAATGACCGGGGGTTTGAGGACCTGCTGGCCGTGGCGAAAAAGCCCTTCGCCGCCTCCCACTCCAACGCCAGAAGCGTGTGCCCCCACCGGCGGAACCTGCCGGACGAGTTCATCCGGGAGATGGCGGCGCGGGACTGCCTCATCGGCCTGAACTTCTCCCGGAGCTTTTTGTCCCAGGACAAGTCCGGCGGCATGGAGGACCTCTGCCGCCATGTGGGCCGGTTTTTGGAGCTGGGGGCGGGGAAGAATCTGGCCATCGGCTCCGACTACGACGGGACGGACATCCACCCGGAGCTGGACTCCGTGGAGAAGGCCCTGAACATCCGGGCGGCCCTGGTGAGCCGGGGCATCCCGGCGGAGACGGCGGAGGACATCCTCTTCGGCAACGCCTGGCGGTTTTTCGCCCGGGCGCTGGCGTGAGAAGAAAAAAGATTCGCTATCTGCGCTGTCCCGTGATATAATAGCGTGAAAAATACCCTCCGGCGGCGCTGCGCTGCGGAGGAGACCGTTTACCCAGGAGAACACAGGGAGGACCACAAGGATGGAGCGCGCATTTCCTGACGGCGAGCTGGCCCGGCTGGAGGCAGCGGACCTCGCCAATCAATATTTGTACCAGGTGATGGACATTGGACAGGCCATGCTGCAAAGCGGCGGCGAGGTGAGCCGGGTGGAGGACAGCATCCGCCGCCAGTGCCTGGCCTACGGCGCCCAGCGGGCGGACGTGTTCAGCATCACCTCCAGCATCCAGGTCACTATGTACAGCCCCTCCTTCGGGGCCATCACCCAGAGCCGCCGGGTGGTAGGGCAGCAGACGGACCTGTACCGGCTGGAGCTGCTCAACCAGCTCTCCCGCCGGATCTGCCAGGAGCGCCTGTCGGCGGAGGAGATGGCCGCGGCCCTGGAGGAGATCCAGGCCACGCCCCAGTACCCCTTTTTGGTGCAGGCGCTGACCTACGCCATGGTGTCCGCCTCCTTCTGCATCTTCTTCGGGGGCAACGCCGCCGACGCCGCGGCCTCCGGTCTCATCGGCGTGGTGCTGAAGTTTTTGGAGCGGGCCATCCGCCGGGTCCAGCCCAACGCCTTCCTGTCGGCGCTGCTGTGCTCCTGCCTGGGCGGTATGCTGGCCGCGGCGGCGGTGCGGTACGGCCTGGGGCAGCACCTGGATATGATCAACATCGGCAACATCATGCTGCTGATTCCCGGCCTGGCCCTGACCAACTCCCTGCGGGACATGTTCAGCGGGGATACCCTGTCGGGCCTGATGCGGTTTTTGGAGGCCATATTGCTGGCGCTGACCCTGGCCCTGGGCTTCGCCCTGGTGACGGCCCGGGTGTAAGGAGGGAGAGCGGCTATGGAATATACGGTACAGGTGATCGCTTCCTTTGTGGCCTCCCTGGGCTTCGCCCTGCTGTTCCACGTGCGGCGGGAAAAGCTGCTGCTGGCGGGCCTGGGAGGGATGCTGGCCTGGAGCGTGTACCTGCTGATGGGGCGCGTGACGGACCAGGAGGTGGTCCGCTACTTTGTGGCCAGCGTGGCGCTGACGGTGTACGCGGAGACCATGGCACGGCTGGTGAAGTGCCCGGCCACGGTGTTTTTGGTCACCGCCGCCATCCCCCTGGTGCCCGGCGGCGGGCTGTACGCCACCATGCAGCTGATCCTGGCGGGGGAGTACGCCGCCGGCTCCGTCCGGGGGCGGGACACGCTGATGCTGGCCCTGGCCATCGCCGTAGGGATGCTGTTCCCCACGTCCCTGTTTTACTTGACGCGCCGGGCCCATGAGCAGCGGGCCGTTGGGAAGAAGGAGAAGAAAAAGACATGATCCGAGTACTGATCGCGGAGGATGAGCAGCCCATATCGGACCTGCTGGACATGACCCTCACCGCGGCGGGCTACGCCTGCGACTGCGTGCCCAGCGGCACGGAGGCCGCCGACGCGGTGAGCCGGCGGCGCTACGACCTGATTTTGCTGGACGTGATGCTGCCGGGCATCGACGGGTTCGAGCTGATGGAGTACATCGCGCCCATGGAGATCCCGGTGATCTTCATCACCGCCCGCAGCAGCGTGGACGACCGGGTGAAGGGCCTGCGCCTGGGGGCGGACGACTACATCGTCAAGCCCTTTGAGATCGCGGAGCTGCTGGCCCGGGTGGAGACCGTGCTGCGCCGGTATCACAAGGCGGACAAGACCGTCACCATCGGGGACGTGTGCGTGGATACCCAGTCCCGGGTGGTGACCAAGGGCGGCGAGCCGGTCAATCTCACCGCCAAGGAGTACGCCCTGCTGATGCTGTTCCTCCAGAACCAGAATATCGCCCTGTTCCGGGAGACCATCTACGAGCGGGTGTGGGAGAGCGACTACATGGGCAGCAGCCGCACGGTGGACCTCCACGTCCAGCGCCTGCGGAAAAAGCTGGACTGGCAGGACCGAATCACCGCCGTTTATAAGGTGGGCTACCGCCTGGAGGCCAAGGAATGAAATTTGCCTGGAAGGTGACGCTGGCGACGCTGTGCATCCTGGTGGCATCCTTCGGCGTGGGCAGCTACCTGCTGGTGAGCCTCAGCTTCCGCTCGGCCCTGGACCGGGAGGTGGACGTGGCCCAGGAGGAGATGCAGCTGCTGCGCATCTCCTACGAGGCGGTGTGCGCCGCCAAGGGCGTGACCCTGGAGAACATGGACACCGTGGGCAGCCGCGTCCAGCGCACGCTGGAGGAGCCCTACTTTGAAAACCACCACTTCCAGATCGTCACCGGGACGGGGCGGGTGCTCTACTCCTCCCTGGACGCCCCCAGCGACAGCGAGCTGCTGCAGAACATCTCGCTCCAGTCCACGGGCTACACCATCCGCCGGCAGGCGAAGTCGGGGCAGATCATGATTCACTGCGCCGGGACGGTGTCCCTGGCGGACGGGACGCTGTACCTGGAGACGGTACGGGACATCACCGGGCTCTTTACGGACCGGGAGACCCACTACCGGGTCTACCAGTACCTGCTGCTCCTGGTGGTGGCGGTCAGCGGCTGCGTGCTGTTCCTGCTGTCCACCTGGCTGACCCAGCCCATCCGCAATCTGGGCTCCGCCGCCGCCCGCCTGGCCCAGGGGGACTACGCCTCCCGGGCCCGGGTCACCGGCGGCGACGAGCTGGCGGAGCTGTCCGGAAACTTCAACACCATGGCCCAGGCCATTGAGAAAAACGTGGGGGAGCTGTCCGCCGCCAAGCAGCGGCAGGAGGACTTTACCGCCAGCTTCGTCCACGAGCTGAAAACGCCCCTGACCTCCATCATCGGCTACGCGGACATGCTCCGCAGCGGCGCGCTGCCGCCGGACAAGCAGTACAAGGCCGCCAGCTACATCTTCTCCGAAGGGAAGCGGCTGGAGCGGCTGAGCCTGTCGCTGATGGAGCTGCTGGCGGTGGGCCACAGCGCCGAGACCAAGCCGGTGGACATGAGGCGCCTGCTGGAGGAGGCGGAGCGGATCATCCGCCCGGCCATGGCCGCCCGGGAGCTGACGCTGACGGTCAGCGCGGGGGAGGGCGTCATCGCCGGGGACGGGGCGCTGCTCCAGACCCTGGTGCTGAACCTGCTGGACAACGCACGGAAGGCATCCGCCCCTGGCGGCAGCGTGTCCCTGGAGGGGGAGGCCGCGGCGGAGGGCTATCGCCTGCGGGTGACGGACCGGGGCCGGGGAATCCCGGCCGGCGAGCTGGACCGCATCACCGAGGCCTTCTATATGGTGGACAAATCCCGGTCCCGGGCCGAGGGCGGCGCGGGGCTGGGCCTGGCCCTGTGCCGGAAGATCGCGGAGACCCACGGCGGGACCATGACCTTCTCCAGCCGGGAGGGGGAGGGCACCTGCGTGGAGGTGCTGCTGGATACGCTGAACATCACCCTGCTGGAGGAGAGCCGGGAGGATTTTTCCGACAGCATACGGCTGTCGGTCCCGGAGAAGCTGATGCTTCTCCGGAATGGGAACTTGTCGTGGATGGAGGTAGGCGAAAGCGTCAACATCCGCATGTTCATGGAGAACGGCGAGGTGAGCGTCTACGAGAGCGAGGAGCCGGGGCAGAAGGCGGGTTCGACCTTTGCTTCCGGACCGGACGAGGAGTGGGACTCGCTGTCGTGGGAGGACGCCGCGGCGGAGGAGGCCCAGGTCTGGACCGGCCGGGTGGAGGCGGTGATGAGCGAGCTGCGGGGCCTGCAGCGGCTGGGCGCTCTGCCCCGCCTGTGGACCGAGGAGGACACGGTGGAGCTGACGGGGCGGCGGGAGGCGCTGTACATCGACAACGCCAGCCTGGTCAGCTTTACCGTATACTATATGGAGCTGAACGCCAGCCCCTTCTCCATGGGCCTGACGGTGGACGGACAGACGGACCGCATCCTGGCCTTCACCCTGCGCTGGGGATCGGGGGACGGTCCCCTGTACTGGGGGATAGATGGAGCGTCCTCCTTCAGCGGCGCCTGGCGGGACTACTGGGGCATGGACCAGGCGGACCAGTGGTACAGCGAGCAGCAAAAGACGATCCTGGAGGGGACGGACGTGGTGAGCAATCTCTACGGCGGCTACAGCGCCAAGGTGGATATCAGCTTCTCCTACGACGGGCAGTCTGTGAAGATCCCCCTGTTCTGCCGGGCCACCCAGGGCCAGGGCTGCGCCCTCCAGTGGAATACCTGAACATGAAACAGTTCGGATACAAAGGGGATACACGCCGGATACCGGAAGGATATACCATAAAAACTGCGAAAACTGCGCCGCGTCTGCGGCAATACGAAGGAGGTCGTTCCCTGTGAGCAAGCGCTATCGGCGGCGGAGACGCTACTATGTCAGTCCCATGATGATTCTGGCGGCGGTCCTTTTGGCGGCTGCCGTGATCGCCATTTTGGTGCTCCGCAGGCCCGGGAAGGAGCCGGAGCCCAAGGAGCCGGAGGATACCCAGCAGCAACAGCAGCAGACCGGCGACGGACAGCAGCAGGAGGACGAGCCCAAAAAGCCGCTGACGGCGGAGACCTCCGACGGCGTGCTCTGCACCCTGACGGACATGGGCCAGGACGCCCTGTACACCGGCCAGCTGATTCTGGTGAACAACTGGACCGAGTACCACTTCCCGGAGGAGCAGGACCTGGTGTGCATCCTGGAGCAGAGCAACGGCGCCTACATCGTCCGGGACTACTCCGTGTACCTGTCTCCGGTGGCCATGGACGCCCTCAACGACATGATGGCCGACTTCCGGGAGCAGGGGGGCAGCAAGACGGTGAACGTGGTGGCGGGCTACCGCACGGCGGAGGACCAGCAGGGCCTCTATGACCGCAGCGCCGAGAGAAACGGCAAGGACCACGCCGACAAATACGTGGCCAAGCCCGGCGGCAGCGAACACCACACCGGCTTCGTGGTGGACTTCTCCATCCGCAACGCCGACGGCACCAGCTCCGACTACGACGGCAGCGGGGAGTACGCCTGGATCAACGAGAACTGCCACAACTACGGCTGGGTGGTGCGCTACGACCAGGACAAGGCGGAGCTGACCGGCATCTACGACGAGCCCTGGCACTTCCGGTACGTGGGGATCCCCCACGCCACCAAGATGGCGGAGCTGGACCTGTGCCTGGAGGAGTACATCGACTACCTGAAGGACTACACCTTCGAGGGGGAGCACCTGATGATCGAGTGCGTGGACGGGACCTATGAGGTCTGGTACGCCCAGGGCACCAAGACCTACCTGCCCGTCAGCGGCAGCTATCAGGTCTCCGGCAACAACGTGGACGGGGTCATCGTCACCTACAAGGTGAAGCAGTGACGGGCCCGCCCCGGGAGGAGGACAGGACCGTGAGGGAGCTTTTGCGCGTCACCTATCTGAACTGCGGATTCTGCGTTGGGAAAAACCACTGCAAAAGCTGCGGCCGGGAGCTGTCGGAGGCCCTGGCGTCCCGCCCGGGGATACGCAGCGCGGAGGTGAGCGTCCCGGACCACACCGCCGCCATCGACCACGACCTGGACCGCGGCGCGCTGGAGGACCTGCTGGACGGCATGGGCCTGATGGCGGAATAGAGAGAAGGAGCGCCCCGCCTGTTCCCAGGCGGGGCGCTCCTCTGCGAGCAAAGACTCAGTTCCCCAGGTATTCCGCCGGGTCCACGGCCTCGCCGTCCTTGGTGACGGAGAAGTGAAGGTGGGCCCCCAGGGCCGCCTCCGTCAGGGAGGTGTTGCCCACGGTGCCGATGACCGTACCGGCCTCCACCTGGTCCCCCGCCAGCACCGGCGGGTCCACCTGGAGGCTGGCGTAGGTGGTGACGTAGCCGTCACCGTGGTCGATGACCACGGTGGCGCCCATGCGCCTGTCGTCGGTCACAGACTGCACGGTGCCGGCGGCGGTGGCCACCACCTCGGTGCCGGCGGCGGCCTGGATGTCCACGCCGTCGTGGGTGCGCCAGTCGCCCAGGGTGGCGTCATAGGTGAGCTGGTCCAGGGAGAACACGGCCACCGTCTCCCCGCTGAGGGGGGAGGACACCGGCTGCCGCTCCGGCTGGGGGGCTGCCGCCGGGGCCTGGGGGATGGACACCACCTCGCTGACCGGCTCCTGGAGCTGGCCTGTGGGCTGGGCCGGGGTATCCGTCTCCAGATCGGAGGGGACGGTGGGGATCACCACCGGCTTCTGCCCGGAGACGGGCCGGGAGGGCGTGACCTTCTCCTCCGGCTGATAGACGGGCGTTTCATCGCCCGGGTCGGTCTGATCTGCGGGCACGGTCTGATCCTGACCCACCTGGGGCGCGGTTTCCTCTCTGGACAGGGCAACATAGCCAACCACTCCGGCTGCGATCACGCAGACGAGCAGGGCTATGTAAAAGCCCATGCCGCCGAAGATGGAGGCAGCCTGCCGCTTGCCTCTTTTTTCCATACGCGACTTCCTTTCATCATCCCTCCGCCCTGGGGCGGATGTGATGGCGCTTCACCCAAGAGAAACGCCTCTGACCGCATTGTGCGCAGTCAGAGGCGTTTTTATACGGTTTTGCCAGCCGCTCCCGAAAGTTTTCGCGGGGGAGTTTTGCAAGCGGTGCTTCGTATAGAACAGGACCCGCGTTACCGTGCGCAAGACCCGGTGGAGCTGAAACTTGGTAGCGCAGTAAAGTTCTTTTTGGACCCTTTTTCTTTCAAGAAAAAGGGTCAAGCCTGGGCCTCGCAGTAGAGGCAGCGGTACACCCGGTTCTCCCGGTCGGTGAGGGTGAACACCTGGGGCAGCTCCTGCTCCACGGAGGTGATGCACCGGGGGTTCTTGCAGCGGATGACGCCGGTGATGGTCTCCGGCAGCTTCAGCTGGCGCTTCTCCTGGCGCTCGCCGTCCTTGATGATGTTCACGGTGATGTTGGGGTCCACGTAGCCGATGACGTCCCAGTCCAGCTCCAGGATGCGGTCGATCTTGATGATGTCCTTCCGGCCCAGCTTGCCGCTGACCACGTTCTTCAGGATGGCAACGGTGCAGTCCAGCTCGCCCAGGCCCAGGATCTGGTACAGCTCCATGGCCTTGCCGGCGGTGATGTGGTCGATAACGATTCCGTTTTTGATGGCGTCGATGATCATAGTCTCGCTCCTCTCTCTCAGTTGATGCCCAGCAGCTTCATGATAAGGGCCATGCGGATATATTTGCCGTACTGCACCTGCTTGAAGTAGCAGGCCCGGGGGTCCTTGTCCACCGCCACGGAGATCTCGTTGACCCGGGGCAGGGGGTGGAGGATGCACAGGTCCTGCTTGGCGTTGACCAGCTTCTCCGGGGTGAGGATATAGCTGTCCTTCAGGCGCAGGTAGTCCTCCTCGTTGAAGAACCGCTCCCGCTGGACGCGGGTCATGTAGAGGATGTCCAGCTCCGGCATGACGGCCTCCAGGTCCGTGGTCTGCTCATAGGGGATGCTGTTGCGCTTCAGCACGTCCTTTTTCACATAGCTGGGCAGCTTCAGCTCCTCGGGGGAGATCAGCACCACCTTGATGCCGGCGTAGCGGCTCAGGGCGCTGATGAGGGAGTGGACGGTGCGGCCGAACTTCAGGTCCCCGCAGAAGCCCACGGTCAGGTCGCTGAACCGGCCCTTCTCGTGGTGGATGGTCAGCAGGTCGGTGAGGGTCTGGGTGGGGTGGTTGTGGCCGCCGTCGCCGGCGTTGATGACCGGCACCGTGGCGCTCATGGACGCCACCAGGGGCGCGCCCTCCTTGGGGTGGCGCATGGCGATGATGTCGCTGTAGCAGGAGACGGTGCGCACGGTGTCGGCCACGCTCTCGCCCTTGGCGGCGGAGGAGCTGGCGGCCTCGGAAAAGCCCAGCACCTGGCCGCCCAGGCTCAGCATGGCGGACTCGAAGCTCAGGCGGGTGCGGGTGGACGGCTCGAAAAACAATGTGGCCAGGATCTTGCCGTCGCACTTGTGGGCGTAGGCCGCGGGGTCGTCGATGATCCTGGTGGCGACGGCCACCAGCTCGTCGATCTCCGCTGTGGACAGGTCCAGAATGTTGATCAGACTTCTCATGTTACTTGTTTCCTCCAATCCAGTTTTCATCGGACGGGTCGTCCCGGAAGGCCAGCAGCCGGGCGATGTCCGCAGGTCTGATGTAGTTTTCCTCGGCGGCCACCTGGGCGATGACGTCGAAGTTCGTGAGGCTCACGTTCTTCACGTCCGCCGCGGCCAGGCGCTCCAGGCCCTTTTTCATGCCGTAGGTGAAGATGCTCACCACGCCCAGCACGTCGGCCCCCGCCTCGCGCAGCACGTTCACCACCTCAATGACGCTGCCGCCGGTGGAGATCAGGTCCTCCACCACCACCACCTTCTGTCCCGGCTCCAGCCGGCCCTCGATCTGGTTTTTGCGGCCGTGGTCCTTGCTGCCGGAGCGGACGTAGCCCATGGGCAGGCCCATGATGTGGCCCACGATGGCGGCGTGGGCGATGCCGGCGGTGCTGGTGCCCATGAGGACCTCTACCTCCGGGTACTCCCGGCGGACAGTTTCCGCCAGGGCGTTCTCCACGTCGTTTCGCACCTCCGGGGCGGTGAGGGTCAGGCGGTTGTCGCAGTAGACGGGGCTTTTGATGCCGCTGGCCCAGGTGAAGGGCTCCTCCGGCCGGAAGAAAACGGCCTGGATCTTTAGTAGGTCCTTGGCGATCAGGGTTTGAATGGTGTCCATGCTTTTGCTCCTTTTATGTAAATTGTTCTATATGATACTTAGCCGGGCTGGTGGAGACACCACAGAGAGGATCTACCCCTTCAGCCTGCAAAAGTAGGGCCCCATCCACCCGTCCTCGTGGGTATGCACATAGGTCCAGCGGAAATCCTTACCCACCACATACACGTCAACACCCTGCTCCTGGTCCAGCTCGCCGGCACTGACCTTGGCGGTGACGCCGGCGCCGGTGAATCCTGCTCCTGTCCGGAAGATATAGGCTGTGTCGTAGTCGAGAGCGTCGAAGGCCGCTTTGGCCTCCTCTCCCTCCAGGGCCGCACCGCCGTCTCTGGGAGACGGGGGCCACAGGCCGCCGCTGTAGCCGCTCCCACGGACAGCCTCCAGATCCCAGCCCCTGCCGAAGGACGTCAGGTATCCCTCAATGACCTCCACGTCAAACAGCAGCAGCCGCCGCAGGGCGGGGAGGTCCTCCGCAATGAAGTCCGCGCCGGCGGCTTCATGCTCCGCACGGTCGCCGTAGCCGTACAGCACGCCGATGCAGGCCAGGCCCGTCTCATGGGCCCCGGCCACGTCGTGGCGGCGGTCGCCCACCATCACCACCCGGCTGAGGTCGCCGCCGGTATAGCTGAGGGCCCGGCGGATGACCACGGCCTTCCTGGCCCCCTGCTGGTCGTGGAGGGGCGCGCCGCAGATGCGGTCAAAGTACTGGGCCATGCCGAAGTGCTCCAGGATGCGCACGGCGAAGGCCTCCGGCTTGGAGGTGGCGATGATGAGCTGCTTTCCGGCCTTCTTCAGGTCCCCCAGCAGCTCCGCCATGCCGGGATAGGGCACGTTTTCGTGCCAGCCCTGGCGGGCGAAGTACTCCCGGAAGCGCTCGGTGGCCTCCTCCGTCTGCTCCGGCGTGAAGCCGTAGAACTCCGGGAAGGACTCGTCCAGCGGCGGGCCGATGAACTTGGTCAGGCTGTCCGGGTCCTCGTGGATGCCGAAATGGGCCAGAGCCGTGGCCACAGCCCTGGTGATGCCCTCCTTGGGGTCCGTCACCGTGCCGTCCAAGTCAAAAAGAATGGTGTCCCAGGTCATATCATATCCTCACATCAGCAAAGCGAACGCTTTGCGCCAAAAGTTCTTTTTTGACCGCTTTTTTCTTACAAGAAAAAAGCGGCTGCGTTACCCCACGAACTCGCGGACGCACTGGCGGTAGGCGGCCACCGGGTCGGCGCTCTGGGTGATGGGACGGCCGACGACGATGTAGTCGCTGCCCAGCTCCCTGGCCCGGGCGGGGGTGGTGACCCGCTTCTGGTCCCCTACGTCGCCGCCGGCAAACCGGACGCCGGGGGTGACGGTGAGGAACTCCCCGCCGCAGGATCTGTGTACCGTCTCTGCCTCCAGAGGGGAGCACACTACCCCGTCCAGCCCCGCCTTCCTGGCGTTCTGGGCGTAGTGCATGACGGTGTACGCCATAGCCTGGGGGATCAGCAGCTCGCCCGTCAGCTGCTCCTGGCTGGTGGAGGTGAGCTGGGTGACGGCGATGAGCAGGGGCCGGGTGCCGTCGGGCCGGGTCAGACCCTCCAGGGCCGCCTCCATCATGGCCCTGGCGCCGGCGGCGTGGAGGTTCACCATGTCCACGTCCAGGGCGGAGAGCACCGCCATGGCCTTTTTCACCGTGTTGGGAATGTCGTGGAGCTTCAGATCCAGAAAGATCTTGTGGCCCCGGGCCTTGATCTGGCGGACAATGGCCGGGCCCTCGGCGTAGAACAGCTCCATGCCGATCTTCACAAAGGGCTTCTCCTCCGTGAACCGGTCCAGAAAGGCCAGAGTTTTCTCCCTGCTGTCAAAGTCCAGGGCGACGATCACGTCCTTACCCATGGTGCGCACCTCCTATGATATCGGATAATTTTTCCATTCCGTATGCCGCCATGACCCCCGGCAGGTCCCCGATGATGTCCCGGCAGGCAAAGGGGTCCCGCAGGTTGGCGGCCCCTACCTCCACCGCCGTGGCCCCTGCCAGCATCATCTCCACCACGTCCTCCGCGGAGCTGACGCCGCCCATGCCGATGATGGGGATGGACACCGCCTCGTACACCTGGTACACCATCCGCAGGGCCACCGGGAACACGGCGGGGCCGGACAGACCCCCGGTGCCGTTGGCCAGCACCGGACGGCGGCGCTTCGGGTCAATGCGCATCCCCATGAGGGTGTTGATGAGGCTGACGCCGTCGGCCCCCGCGTCCTCACAGGCCCGGGCGATGGCGGCGATGTCCGTGACGTTGGGACTGAGCTTCATGTACACCGGCTTGGTGGTGACGGCCTTGACGGCCCGGGTCACCGCCGCCGCCGTTTCCGGGCTGGTGCCGAAGCTCATGCCGCCGTCGTGGACGTTGGGGCAGGAGATGTTCACCTCCAGCCAGCCCACCTGGGGCTCCCGGTCCAGCTTTGCGCAGGTATAGGCGTAGTCCTCGATGGAAAAGCCGCTGACGTTGGCCATCACCGGCTTGTGAAGGACCTCCTTCAGCCGGGGCAGCTCCCGGGCGATGACCGCGTCCACCCCGGGGTTTTGAAGCCCCACGGCGTTGAGCATCCCGGCGGCGCACTCGGCGATGCGGGGGGTGGGGTTGCCGAACCGGGGCTCCCGGGTGGTGCCCTTGAAGGAGAAGGTGCCCAGACAGTTGATGTCGTAGAGCTGGGCAAACTCGTACCCGTAGCCAAAGGTGCCGGAGGCGGGGATGACGGGGTTGTCCAGGGTGACGCCGGACAGGGTCACTTTTGTGTCTGCCATAGGATCTCCTCCTTTTCCAGCACCGGGCCGTCCCGGCAGATCCGCTTGCTGCCGTGTATCGTCTGGCAGGAGCAGCCCATGCAGGCCCCGAAGCCGCAGCCCATGCGTTCCTCAAAGCTCAGCTGGCCGGAGGTGCCGGCGGCGGCGTACACCGCCCGCAGCATAGGCTCCGGCCCGCAGGCGCAGAAGTAGTCGCAGCCCTCCGGCATAGCGTCGGTGACGAAGCCCTTGACGCCATAGCTGCCGTCGGCGGTGGTGACGACGGTCTCCACCCCCAGGTCCCTGAACCGCTCCTCATAAAAGATTTCATGTTTTGTGTTGAAGCCCAGCACCGCCACCGGCGTCTTTCCCACCGAGCGCAGGGCCTTGGCCAGGCCGTACATGGGGGGCGTGCCCACGCCGCCGCCGATGACCAGGGTGCGGCTGCCGCACTTGCCTACGTCGAAGCCGTTGCCCAGGCCCGAGAGCGCGTCCAGCTCCTGGCCGGGGGACATGGAGCGCAGCGCCGCCGTGCCCTTTCCGACGACCTTGTAGACGATGGTGAGGCCCTGCCGGTCCCAGTCGCACACGGAGATGGGCCGCCGGAGGAACAGCCCCTCCAGCCTGATGTTGATAAACTGCCCCGGGGCGGTGATGGGGGAGGTGTCGCCCAGCAGCTTCATCTCCCACACATCCGCCGTCAGGGGGCGGTTGGACGCCACGGTATAGAGCACCTGCTTCATGCTTGTCCCTCCTGCCATACGATCTCCCCGTTTACCATGGTGAGCGTGCATACGCCGTACAGCTCCATGCCGGCGAAGGGGGTGGCCCGGCCCATGGTGAGAAACGCCTCCGGGTCCACGGTGAAGCGCCGGTCCAGGTCGAACACCGTCAGGTCCGCCGGCTGGCCCTCCGCCAGCGGCGTGCCGAAGCCGAAGCGCCGGGACGGCGCGCCGTGCATCAGCGCAACGAGCCGGGCCAGGGGGACGGCCCCGGTGCGCACCAGATGGGTGTACAGCACCGGGAAGGCCGTCTCCAGGCCCACCACGCCCATGGCGCTTTTTTCCAGGCCCCGGGATTTCTCCTCCCGGCTGTGGGGGGCGTGGTCCGTGGCCACCATGTCGATGGTCCCGTCCTCCAGGCCCTCCAGCAGCGCCGCCCGGTCCTCCCGGGACCGGAGGGGCGGGTTCATCTTGAACCGGCCGTCCTCCTGGAGGTCCTCGTCACAGAGGACCAGATAGTGGGGACCGGTCTCGCAGGTCACGTCCACTCCCCGGGCCTTGGCCGCGCGAATGAGGGCTACGCTCTCCTTGGCGGAGACGTGGCAGACGTGGTAGGCGCAGCCCGTCTCCTCCGCCAGGCGGAGGTCCCGCTGGATCTGGCCCCACTCGCTCTCGGAGCAGATGCCCCGGTGGCCGTGGGCGCGGGCGTAGGCCCCGTCGTGGATATAGCCGCCCCGGAGGAGGCTGTTGTCCTCGCAGTGGGCGGCGATGATCCGCCCCAGCCCTCTGGCCTCCTCCATGGCCGCGCGCATCATGCGTTCATTCTGGATCCCCCGGCCGTCGTCGGAGAACCCGGCCACATCGGGGGCCATAGCGGCCATGTCCGCCAGCGCCTCCCCCTGCTCCCCACGGGTGATGGCCCCGTAGGGGTGGACATGGACGGCGGCGTCCCGGCGGATGATGGACAGCTGGGCCTCCAGCGCCTCCCGGCTGTCGGGCACGGGGTTTACGTTGGGCATGGGGCACACGTGGGCGAAGCCGCCCCGGGCGGCGGCCAGGGTCCCGGTGCGGATGGTCTCCTTATAAGAAAATCCCGGCTCTCGAAGATGTACATGCACATCAACGAAGCCGGGAAAAACAGCGGCATTATGAAGATCAAGGATTCGCCGGGCGGGGAGGGAGAGGTCCCGCCCCATGGAAACAATACGGCCGCCCCGGAGAAACAGGTCCACGGGACGGAACGCGCCGTCCACAAACGCTCTGGCGTTTTTCAGCAAAACCTCCACGCTGGCTCCTCCTGTCTGTCCCGGGCCGGGAATTTTATCTTGCCTATCATACCGGAAAGGCGGGGGAATGTCAATAGGGAAATCTGCCTAAATTTGCGGCCCGTGGGCGGCGTTGACAAAGGGCGGGGCAGCTGATATGCTTTTGTTAAGAAAAGGCGGCAAACGGCGGCAAAAAAAACGGAAGCGCAACCGCCGGTTGCGCGAACGCAACTGAAATGTGGCGTACGTTTGACAAATTTTCCTATATGCTGAAAGGAAGAAATGACATGATCCTGACAGAAAAATTGATCGTCCTACGGGAGGAGAAGGGCCTGACACAGGAGGAGGCGGCGGAGCGGCTGGAGGTGTCCCGCCAGGCGGTCTCCCGCTGGGAGCTGGGGACGGCGACCCCGACCATTGAGAAGCTGAAAAGCCTGAGCAGGCTGTACGGCGTCCCGCTGAGTACCCTGCTGGACGACGAGGAGGAGCTGCCGCTTCAGGAGAAGAACGGGAAAGCGAACGAGGCGGGGAAACAGGTAGAGAAACAGCCAGCAAGCGCCGCGGCGGGCATCATGTCCGCCGCGGCGCTGGATTTATTTGTATGGCTGCCTTTTCCGGCCCTTACTCCGTCCGCAGGGCCACCACGGGGTCCTTCTTGGCGGCTACCCGGGAGGGAATCAGGCCGGCGATGATGGTCAGCAGAGCGCTGATGACCACCAGAATCACCGCCCCCTGCCAGGGCAGGGCGGCCTTCAGCCCCTCAATGCCGGTGAAGTGGAGCAATATGGCGTTGATGGGGACAATGAGCAGCAGCGTCACGGCGATGCCGATGAGGCCCGCCCCAAGCCCCACAATGAGAGTCTCGGCGTTGAACACCCGGCTCACGTCCCGCTTGCTGGCGCCCACGGCCCGGAGGATGCCGATCTCCTTGGTCCGCTCCAGCACGGAGATGTAGGTGATAATGCCGATCATGATGGAGCTGACCACCAGGGAGATGGACACGAAGGCGATGAGCAGATAGCTGATGCCGCTGATGATGTCGGTGATGGAGCTCATGAGCAGGGCCACATAGTCGGTGTACTCGATCTGCTGCTCCTCGTCCACGCCGTCGTTATACTGGGCGATCAGGTCCGCGATCTGATCCTTCTCCGCAAAGGTGGTGGCGTAGATGCTGACGGTGGCCGGGGAATCCGGGTCCACGTAGCCCAGCCGGTCCAGGTTCTCCTCATAGGTGGCGTCGGAGGTGGTGGGGGGCATGTAGTGGTCGTAGAGGTAGTTGTACTGCTGGGCGGTGAAGGCCTCCACATAGGGGGACTTCTCCAGGGTCATGTCCAGGGCGGCGGCCAGCTGGTCGGCGGTCTGGGCGCTCATGCGCTGCTCCACCGCGGCGGCGTACTGCTCCCGCACCTGCTGGGCGATGGCCTCCTCCACCCGGCCGAACAGGGTGTCGTCGTCCATGTCCGCGATGTAGGACTTGACGGTGGCGCCGTCCACCCCCATCTCGTCGGCGTACTGCTGGACGATCATCTCCTCGATGGCCTGGCGGGTCATGCCCTCCATCTGCTGGTCCACCACGCCCGCCACATATTCGTCGGAGGGCTGGCTCATGACGTCAACGTAGGCGTCCGCCTTTTCCCCGGCGGAGCGCTCCGCCAGGTAGTCCGTAATGGCCGCCGCCTTCTCCTGGTCGGTGGGCTCCACGTCGTCCTCCGTGGCGAAGGGCAGGCCCAGTATCACGTCGGTATCCGGGTCCGCCAGCTGGTCGGAGACGATCTGGGTGTCGTTGGTGGCCTGGATGGCGTAGGCGGTGAGGGCGCTGGTGTAGCCGATGGCGCCCCGGACCATGGCGGCGGTGGCGTCCTCGTTGGGCCGGGCCACGCCCACCACCTTCAGCCGCACGCCCACCTCGTCGCTGTTGTAGAGGAAGTCCATCCCCGCCTCAGTGGCGGACAGGTCGGTGTAGCTGCCGGCAGCCGGGTCGTACTGGTAGTACTCTGCGGGGAGAATGAGCTTAAAGCCGGTGCCGCACAGCTCCTCATAGGTCCACCCGTCGGTCTCCATGCCGATGTCCTTGCCGTCCCGCATGTCCGACAGCATCCGGTCGATCTCCGCCTTGGGCATGTAGCCCAGGGCGTACAGCATCAGATCGGAGATCTCGTTGTTGGGGTCCACGAAAAGGATGACCTCGTCGTACCGCTCCGGCCACTTGCCGTAGAGCAGGTCGTACTGGTTCTCCAGCTGCCCGGCGATGAGCTGCCCGTCGTCCCCCGCCAGCAGCTCCTCCCACACGTCCATGCTCTCGTACATGGAGCCCATGGAGGCGAAGTAGGAGGAGTAGTCGCCGCCGTACATGGTGGTCATGGCGTCCTGCATCAGCTGGATCACGTCGCTTTTCACGATCTCGCCGTTTTCGTCCTGGGTGTAGATGTCAAAGTCGAAGTCGTAGCTGTACTGGATGTTTGCCATGTCCGCGATGCCCCCGCCGCCGGCGTCCAGGTACGCCTTGAAGGCCTTCAGGTCGTTGGTGGAGGTCTCTGCGTTGAGCATGGAGTTGACCATGTCGAACATGACGTTGGAGGCGTAGACCTTCCCCTCCTCCCGGGGCTCCGTCTCCTCCTCCCGGTTGGCCCCCATGAAGGAGGCCATCATGGAGGACATGTCGGTGGTCTCCGCCTGGATGGTGATGGGGTAGTTGGAGAGGGTGTCCTCCTGGATCTGTTCAATGTAGGTGTTGATCCCGGCGGAGAGGGAGAGAATAAGGGCGATGCCGATGATGCCGATGGACCCGGCAAAGGAGGTGAGGATGGTGCGCCCCTTCTTGGTCATGAGGTTATTGAGGGACAGGGAGAAGGCGGTGAAGAAGGACATGGAGGGCTTCTTCTGCCGCTGGGCCGGCTGGGCGGGCCGCTCCAGGGCCCCGTCGAAGGGGGCGCTGTCGTCCACCACCTGGCCGTCCTTCAGCCGGACGATGCGGGTGGCGTACCGCTCCGCCAGCTCCGGGTTGTGGGTGACCATGATGACCAGCTTGTCCTTGGCGATCTCCGCCAGCAGGTCCATGACCTGCACGCTGGTCTCGCTGTCCAGAGCGCCGGTGGGCTCGTCGGCCAGCAGGATGTCCGGGTCGTTGACCAGGGCCCGGGCGATGGCTACCCGCTGCATCTGCCCGCCGGAGAGCTGGTTGGGCCGCTTTTTCATCTGGTCGGCCAGCCCCACCTTCTCCAGGGCCTCCGCCGCCCGGCGGCGGCGCTCCCCCTTGCCCACGCCGGAGAGGGTCAGGGCCAGCTCCACGTTGCTGAGGACGCTCTGGTGGGGGATCAGGTTGTAGCTCTGGAACACGAAGCCGATGGAGTGGTTGCGGTAGGTGTCCCAGTCGCTGTCCTTAAACTCCTTGGTGGACCGGCCGTTGATGATGAGGTCGCCGCTGGTGTACTGGTCCAGGCCGCCGACGATGTTCAGCAGGGTGGTCTTGCCGCAGCCGGAGTGGCCCAGGATGGCCACAAACTCATTTTCCCGAAAGCTCAGGTCGATTCCCCGCAGGGCGGTGACGCTCTCCCCCGCGGTCTCATAGACCTTGACGATATGTTCTAATTTCAGCATGGATGCGCCTCCATAAGATGAACTTCTATGACAGAGGCTACTTTACGGGAAGCGGCCCTCCGTGTCAAGAGGAAACCCGCCGAATTTACATATCGTTCACAAACGAACGATTTCTGATGTTTGTGGGAAATTTCAAAAAATTATTGACAAACGATAATCCACATGGTAGGATAGGGCCATAGAATTATCGCAAAACAATAATCACCCCGGGAGAGCGGGGCGGGAAACGGAGGACGGAAGATGGAGAAAACCGACAAGGCCCTGTGGCGGGCCGTATGGACCGGGACGGGGCTTGCCCTTGCGGCGGAGGTCCTGGCCCTTTTGGAGGGGACGGAGCTGAGGCCGGTGACGGCCCTGGGCCTGTGGCTACGGGAGCGGAGCCTCAGCGGCGCCGGCGGGGACGCCCTGGCCTGGGCGGTGGCGGTCCTGCTGTCCCTGGCGCCGGCGGCGGCAGTCTGGCTGCTGCTGGGCCGGACCCGGCGGCGCTGGGCCGACGGGCTGCTGCCGCTGACGGTCCTATTGGCGTTTGCGGCCCTGTTTTACGCCGTGAACCCCACCCTGGGGGGCGCCATGGGCTGGCTTCTGCCGGGGGCGGCGCTGTCCACGGCGTCGGCGGCCATGCTGGCCTGGGTGGTCCTGCGGTTTTTGGGGGCCCTGGCGGACGCGCCCCGGGAGCGGCTGGCCGCTGTCCTGGGGGTGCTGCTGACAGGCTGCGGCCTGCTGCTGGTGGCCGCCGCCGCGTGGAGCGGATTTACCCAGTGGCAGGCGGGGGCAGAGGCCGTCCGCGCCGCCAACACCGGGGCCAGGGAAGCGGCGGAGCGCACGGTGGCTGTCCAGGGGGTCCTGGCGGTGCTGAAGCTGCTGCCCAATCTGCTGGGGGCCGCCGCCCTGCTCTGGGGCGGGCGGCTGGCGGGCCGGCTGGGGGCGGACCCCTTCGGCGAGGAGGCCCTGACCCTCTGCGGGCGCACCGCCCGGCTGTGCCGGTGGGCCGCCGGTGGGACGGTGCTGCTGGAGCTGCTGGCGGGGGTGGTCCAGCTGATGCTGTTCTCCTCCCTGACCAGCACCAGCTTCCACCTGGAGCTGAACCTGCTGCCTTTGGCGCTGACGGCGGCGCTGTACCTGCTGTGCCGGTGGTTCCAGCAGGGGCGGGCGCTGAAGGCCGACAACGACTCCATCATATGAGGTGGACGCTATGGCCATTACGGTACATCTCAGCGAGGTGCTGAAGGAGCGGAACATGACCAGCAAGGAGCTGTGCGCCAAGGTGGGCATCACCGAGGCAAACCTGTCCATCCTCCGCTCCGGCAGGGCCAGCGGCGTCCGGTTCCACACCATCAACAAGATCTGCTACTACCTGGAGTGCGATGTGGGGGATATCCTCCGCTTCGACGGGAGATTGGAGGACGAACATGAGGAATAAGCTTTGCGCCCTGCTGCTGGCGGGATTGACGGTCCTGCTGGCGGGGTGCTCCCTGGCGAGGCCCGAGGCGGAGGACCAGCAGCAGGACCGGTTCTGCGGGTTCTATATGGTCTACAGCAGCACCTATGACGACGGATTTTATGACAACCCCCACCTGACGGAGCTGGGCACCGACACCCTGGATACCGGGGAGTACGGAAGCGTCAGCTTCCCCCGGCAGGTGCTGATGTTCGACTGGGAGAGCAGATCCTTCCCCGGCCTGGAGGGCTACGCCCTCTTTACCTACCGTGGGACTGAAGAGAACGGCTCCCTCTATTACGGCTGTGTTTCCGACACGGGGGAAGCCAAATTCAACACCACCGCCACCGACCAGGGACACAAAGATGAGATCGAGGGCACGGTGTACCTGGGGCCGCCTCTGGGGGAGGAAAACTGGGACCCCAACGAGAACCAGGGCTACTGGAGCGCCTATCGGGTGTACCAGACCGAGGACGGCGCCGTCTACCTGGACGGCAGCGGCAACTCCTACAGCGGCGCCGGAGGCATGAGCACTACGGAGACGGCGACCTATACCTCCACGAAAAACGGGGAGACGGTCCTGGAGGATACGGTGTCCGCCACGGTGCATATCGAGATGGTTCCCCGGCTGGAGAAACTGACCGTCACCCAGTTTGGGAATGACGATACTCCACTTGCGCGCGGCAGTATCCCCCTGGGCAAGGAGCTGCCCGCCGTGACGCCGGAGAGGGACGCCGCCTGGCTCCTGGTGGAGGAGCGGTACGGCGACGGCACCGTGAAGCGGACGGCCTACAGCGTGCAGGAGGAGTCGGTGCTCCACAGCGTGGTCATCCTGGACGACCGGGGCGCGGGGGAATCGGTGTCCCTGGAGATCATGGGCACGGGAGCAAAATAGAGCAAAAACAACGCCGGAATCAAGGGGGCACCCTCCGCAAGGAAGGCGCCCCTTGGCTTTGCTTATTTGTGTACTGACCTCCCATTGTTTCACCAGAGGGAGACCGATCTTCTCCCCCGCTTTGCCGCTGGAGGCGCTGCCGCGGACATAGTATCCATTTACCGGCATCCGAATGCACCGTCTCCGCTTCGCTTTGCGGAAAGGAATCTTCTGATGATCAGGCAATAACCGCCTATGCAGGCCATGTCGGTCAAGGCAGAAAATAGTTTTGTCTGATGTACGAAAACGCAAAAGAGCAAATACCCTGTTTCTATCGTCAAAAAGGCCAGCGGCGCAAATAGGAGCAGCTTTCCAAGCCTGGTATCCTTTCGCGCGCCCCACAGGATAGCTCCCAGCGCAGCGCAGGCAATAGCCGGAGCAATGCTGTACCACAACCAACCAGCCATACTTCCCGCCGCCATTTCTCCTACATCAGCAAACGGCGTATGGCTTCCCGTATGGAAAAGCCGCAGAGACTGAAAGACGGTCGTGATCAGAAACAGGAAGAATACATACACCCCGGCGTTAACTGCGGCGATCGTCCGCTTTGCGCTGAACAGAACGATAAGAGCGGTCGTAAACATTCAAAAGCCGTAAGTATCAGCGCTGAAATAGGAGAGATTCCACAATGGATCGTCCGGCAGCCAAAGAAATACCGCCACGACTATCCCGGCGGCGATCCCCAAAGCGGCGATCAGCATGTGATCCCGTATTCTCCCTTGAAAGAGTGTGCAGTTTTTCTTGCTCAAACGCGCCGCCTCCCAATTCTGTAAAAGTCACAGGCGGCGGCTTTGCCGCTCTGCGCCTTACTTGCTGTCGGTACCTTTCTCGGCTCAACAGGCATGAACGGCTCTCATTTTCTAATTAGCCCATTTTTGTTCATCATATAGAGAAAAATATAAGCAATTATTACTCCAAATGATCCCAATAGGGCATCAATGATGTCGGGTCCATTTGAAATGGGCCAAAAAACTTCATAGGCAAAGTTAAAAGCAATGATCAGCGATCCGACAATTCCGATAACTCGTATTTTTCTTCCAAAGACCAAAACAGTAAAGCCAAAAGCCAGCATAAGCATTAAGGAAAGGGAAAAATTTGTTATGTGAAGAAGAATGAAGTCAGGCAGCATCGCAGCACCTGTAATACTATGCAAACATCTTATTAAAAACAGAACACTTGCAAAGACAAATAGCAAAATGTAGCTGATTAGGTATTTTTGCTTGATGTTATTTCTGCTCATCAGGTTTCCCCCTCCCAGCAAAACCGGTTCGTCTCTCAGGCATGAAGCGATCATATCAGAGGTTTGTAAAAGAGCCACCGCACAGATAGGGAAGAAGCGGCAAGAATATTCTCCTGTAACCCCCTATTTCTTCAGCCGCAGCTTTTTGCTGGGCACCACGGTGCGGAAGATCTCCCGAAGCTGGGCGGACTCAGCGGCGGCGTCCTCCATCTGGGCCTTGGGCAGCAGCCAGGCCTGGTTGGCGGACAGAAAGACGTAGAAGGCCCGGCGGGTCTCCCAGACCTGGTAGAGCTGCTCGAAGTTCACCTTGGCGCTGTCCTTGCCCACGGCGGCGTGGACGCCGAAGCCGTCGATCTCCAGATGCTGGACGTAGTTCTCCCGGCCGCTTTTGCGCACCTGGGTCCGGACCTTGCGGCGGGTGCTGACGACCACTGCCAGGGCGGCCACCGCCATGGTGAACACCGCCATCAGCAGGGGGAAGGGCAGGCCCTCCGCACCCGGCCAGCTCTCGGTGAGCCAGGACTGGTACATCCAGCCCACCAGGCCCCCCACAACGCCGAAGGCTAGGATGCCCTTCCACCAGGAGGACATGACCAGACAGAAATAGAAGGCCTGGGTCTCCTTCATGCCGATGGTAAAATCCCGCTTATAGTGCATTGCGCCGCTCCCTTCTCACTGTCCGTCCGCCCGGCGGCAGACGAAGCTGTACCAGCCCTCGGAGGCGTTGGCTTCCTCGATGCGGAAGCCCGCCTCCTCCAATTTGCCCCGGACCTCCTCCGCCCGGTCGTCGATGATGCCGGAGCAGATGAACACGCCCGCCGGGGCCATGAGCCGCCCCGCCGTGGGGGCCAGGGCGATGATGACGTCGGAGACGATGTTGGCCACCGCGACGTCGTAGCCGTCCCCCATCTCCCGGCGGAGCTTTTCGTCCAGCACCACGTCCCCCGCCCGGACGGCGTACCGCCGGCGGTCCACGCCGTTGAGAGCGGCGTTTTCATAGGCCACGCCCACGGCCTTCTCGTCGATGTCGCAGGCGAAGGCGCTGTCCGCCCCCAGCAGCAGGGCGGCAATGGAGAGGATGCCGCTGCCGCAGCCCAGGTCCAGCACCCGCATCCCCGGCCGCACCCGCTTCTCCAGGGCCTGGAGGCACAGCCGGGTGGTGGCGTGGCTGCCGGTGCCGAAGGTGAGGCCCGGGTTCAGCCGCAGGGCCACCCGCCCGTGGGGGTCCGCCTGCTCCCACTCAGGGATGACGATGAGCCGGTCCCCGATCTCCATGGGCTTGTAAAACTGCTTCCAGTTGTTCTCCCAGTCCGCGTCCTCCATGCCGTCCATGGTCATGATGAGGGGGGCGTAGTCGGGGTGCTGCTTCTTCAGCTCCGCCAGGGCGATGCGGGAGGCCGCCACCTGGGTGAAGCCGCCCTCGTCGTCGGGGACGTAGAAGGTGACCCGGCACTTGCCGGTCATGGAGCGGTCCAGCTCCTCGTCCACATAGTCCCAGTATTGACGGTTCTGCTCCAGAAATTCCCGGAAATCCCCCTCGTCCTCAATGACCAGGCCGTCGATGCCCAGGGCGCTGAGGGTGTCGCACACCGGCTGCAGGCCGGCGGGGGAGGTGTCGATGTGCAGGGCCAACCATTTCATAGCAGGATACCTCGCGTGACCGGTGGCGTAGCGCCACGGGAATGATGGTATTAATGATGGTATTATACCGGAAGTTCCGCCGTCTGGCAAGAGGGCGCCGTTACAGCGCCTCCTCCACGGTAAGGGCCGCACCGTCCCAGCGGCAGCGGAAGCCCCGTCCGGCGGCACACTGCCAGGCGTAGAACTGACGGGTGGGCTCCAGGGCCTCCAACAGACACATGATGGTGCCGCCGTGGACCACAAAGGCGGCGGTCTCCCCGCCGCGGCAGTCCGCCAGGGCCGTCCGGAAGGCCCGGACCGACCGCTCCTGCTGCTCCGGCTTGCTCTCGCCGCCGGGAGGGGCGGACTGTCCGCCGGTGTCCAGCCAGGCCCGGTAGGCGGGGTCGTCCTTCAGCTCCTGGTAGGTATGTCCCTCGAAAGCGCCGAAGGAGCACTCCCGGAGGTCCGGCACGATCTGCTGGGCCTGGCCGGGGAAGAGCAGCTCCGCCGTCTGGCGGCAGCGCAGCAGGGGGGAGACAAAGAGCCGGTCCGCCCCATAGCGCTTTCCCGCCAGGGCGGCGATTCCCTGGGGGCACAGGGGCTGGTCCGTCTCCCCGATGTACCGGCGCTCCAGGTTCCCCTGGGTCTGGCCGTGGCGCAGGAGCAGCACCGTCACCGCCACAGGGCAGCCCCCCTCTCCGCCAGCACCACCGCGGCCAGGGCGATAAGCTCGCCCATCTGGATGAACCAGCCCGCCAGGTCGCCGGTGAAGCCGCCGAACTCCCGCAGGGCCATGGCGCGGAAATAGAAGTAGAAGGCGGTCATGGCGAGGAGGGCGGCGCCGCCGGCCAGCAGGTCCCCCCACAGGAGCACCAGCCCGGCGTAGACGGCCAGATACAGCACCATGGCCCACCAGGGGAAGCGGCTGCCGGATTTGAGGGTGGCCCCCATGCCTGCCCGGGCGGAGGGCAGATGCTCGATGGCCAGGACGGCAAAGGCCCGGCTGAGGACGAAGCCCGCCGCCGCCGTGGGGACGGAGACCACCTGGGACGTCAGGGCGAAATAGAGCAGGAACCACACGCAGCACCAGATGACGGCGAAGGCCCCGGCGCTGGAGTCCTTGAGGATCTGGAGCTTCTTCTCCCTGGGGGCGTGGGAGGCCAGGGCGTCCACGGTGTCGCAGTAGCCGTCCAAGTGGATGCCGCCGGTGACGCACACGGGCAGCACCGTCAGCAGGGCGGCCCGCAGCAGCCCGTTCAGGCCCAGCAGGGCGCTGAGCCAGTCCTCCAGGCAGTACAGCCCGCAGACGGCCAGCCCTACCAGGGGGAGCAGCACCATGGTGTGGCGCATGTTTTTCTCGTTCCACTCCACCTGGGGCATGGGGATGCGGGAGTAGGTGGAGAAGGTGATGGCCAGGGAGGCCAGCAGCTGTTTCATGGGATCTCTCTCTTTCTGCGGCCCTCCGTCCGGGGAGGGCGTTTGCTCCATTGTACCACGCCGGGGCGGATGTGGGAAGACGGTTTTGAATCTTTTGTGCCATAAGATTTTTCGGAAAAAGCGGAAAAAACTCCTTGACAAATGGGGACCGGGCGTGTAAACTGCAAGGCAAGTGAATAGAAAAGCGATGACGAAGACGGACGAGAAGGTTCTGCTCGCAGAGAGCCGGGGACGGTGGAATCCCGGCAGCAAGAGGTCTCATGTGTCCCATCCCTTCCGAGCTGGAGGCCCCAACGCCAAGGGCAAGTAGGCGCCTCCCGTGACTGCCGCGTGAGAGCATAGGGCTTGCTGGAGCCTGAAGGGGCGTCTCCCTGACGGGAGCGCAATTTGAGTGGTACCGCGGGTACATAACTTGTTTATGACTCGTCTCAAGAAGAAATTCTTGGGACGAGTTTTTTTGTCGTCCCGGCCGCGCTTCTATTCGCCGTCTACCAACATAGGAGGAAAAAAGACATGGAACCCACCCGTATGGCAAATGAGCTTCTGGAGATCGCCTTCCGTATCCGCGAGATGCGGGGCATCTGCGGCTACTCCCAGGAGGAGATGGCCCAAAAGACCGACACCACCCCCGACCAGTACCGGACCTACGAGGCCGGGGAGGCGGACCTGCCCTTCACCTTTATCCACAAGTGCGCCCTGGCCTTCGGCATCGGCATCACCGACCTGCTGGAGGGCCACAGCGCCCACCTGAGCAGCTACACCGTCACCCGCAGGGGCCAGGGCCAGCAGACCGCCAAGGAGCCGGGCATCGAGATCTCCAACCTGGCCCCCTTCTTCCGCAACAAGCTGGCGGAGCCCTACTACGTCACCTACGACTACGACGAGAGCCAGCAGCACCGGCCTATCCACCTCACCACCCACTCCGGCCAGGAGTTCGACATCATCCTCTCCGGCAAGCTGAAGGTCCAGGTGGGGGAGCACACGGAGGTCCTGGGGGAGGGGGACAGCATCCTCTACAACTCCTCCACCCCCCACGGCATGATCGCCGTAGGCGGCGCGCCCTGTGTGTTCTGCGCCGTGGTCATCTCCGGGGAGAAGACCGACGAGAAGGCGGTGCGCCAGTCCATCGTCCAGGCCCGCACCAGCGAGGAGTACGTGGTCAAGCCCTTTATCAACGCGGTGGAGGATGACCGGGGCGTGCTCCAGTCCCTGACCTTCCCCAACGCGGACAAGTTCAACTTCGCCTTCGACTGCGTGGACGCCATCGCCGCCAAGTACCCCGACAAGCTGGCCATGCTCCACCTGGACCGCAATAAGACGGAGCGGCGGTTCACCTTTGAGGACATGTCCCGGGCCTCCAGCCGGGCGGCCAACTACTTCAAGGCCCTGGGCATCAGGCGGGGGGACCGGGTGATGCTGGTGCTCAAGCGCCACTACCAGTTCTGGTTCGCCATCCTGGGCCTGCACAAGCTGGGAGCCATCGCCATCCCCGCCACCAACCAGCTCCAGGCCCACGACTTCTCCTACCGGTTCAACGCCGCCGGGATCAGCGCCATCCTCTGCACCGCCGACGGCGACGCGGCCCATCAGGTGGAGCTGGCGGAGGCGGAGAGCCCCACCCTGACCACCAAGATCCTGGTGGGCGGCAGCCGGGAGGGCTGGCACGACTTCGACCAGGAGTACACCATGTACCGCAGCAAGTTCGACCGGGCGCCGGACGCCCCCTGCGGCGAGGACCTGATGCTCATGTTCTTCACCTCCGGCACCACCGGCTACCCCAAGATCGCCGCCCACAACTATAAATACGCCCTGGGCCACTACATCACCGCCAAGTACTGGCACTGCGTCCACGCCGACGGCCTCCACTTCACCATCAGCGAGACCGGCTGGGGCAAGGCCCTGTGGGGCAAGCTCTACGGCCAGTGGCTGTGCGAGGGGGCCGTGTTCACCTACGACTTCGACCGGTTTGACGCCGCCGACATCCTGCCCCTCTTTGCCAAGTACCACATCACCACCTTCTGCGCCCCGCCCACCATGTACCGCATGCTCATCAAGCAGGACCTGAGCAAGTACGACCTCAGCAGCATCCAGCACGCCACCACCGCCGGCGAGGCCCTGAACCCGGAGGTGTTCCGCCAGTTCGAGGCTCAGACCGGCCTGCAGATCTACGAGGGCTTCGGCCAGACGGAGACCACCCTCACCATCGGCAATCTGGTGGGCAACAAGCAGAAGATCGGCTCCATGGGCAAGCCCATCCCCACCTACGACCTGGTGCTGGTGGACGGCGACGGCAACGAGGTGGCCCCCGGCGAAAACGGCGAGATCTGCATCCGGGCGGACGAGAAGGGCCAGCTCCCCTGCGGCCTCTTTGCCGGCTACTACCGGGACGAGGCCATGACCCGGGAGGTCTGGCACGACGGGCTGTACCACACCCGGGACGTGGCCTGGCAGGACGAGGACGGCTACCTGTGGTATGTGGGCCGGACGGACGACGTGATCAAGTCCAGCGGCTACCGCATCGGGCCCTTTGAGATCGAGAGCGTCATCATGGAGCTGCCCTACGTGCTGGAGTGCGGCGTCAGCGCCGCCCCGGACGAGATCCGCGGCCAGGTGGTGAAGGCCAGCATCGTGCTGGTGAAGGGTACCGAGGGCACCGAGGCGCTGAAAAAGGAGATTCAGGACTACGTGAAAAAGCACACCGCACCCTATAAGTACCCCCGGATCGTGGTGTTCCGGGACGAGCTGCCCAAGACCATCAGCGGGAAGATCATGCGCAACAAGCTGTAATGGGGGTTTGGGGGCCTCCGGCCCCCAGCCTCTTTTGGCCGCCGACCGGCGGCGGGTTTCTTTTGGGGCTTCCAGCCCCGGGGGGAGATTCTGGGGGCTCCGCGCCCCGGAGATTTTCTCCGCCACTTCGTGGCGGCAGGGTTGATTCATTTATCCTTCAAATTGCTTTTGTGGGTTCCCGCACCCACGGGCGGGTTCCTTTTCCCTCGCAGGAAAAGGAACCAAAAGTGCGCCAAGACCTACGGTCTTGGAACCCCTTGATGTCGA
>DBFJQM010000002.1:0-118613 GCA_048404665.1 Candidatus Pelethomonas sp. | reverse complement strand
GGGACGGGGCAGGGGATGGGCCGCGGCCTCCGCCAAGGTCCGGCGCAGCGCCTCCAGGCCCTGGCCCTGCCGGGCCGCCGTCCCCACCAC
Source organism: Candidatus Pelethomonas sp. (assembly GCA_048404665.1). Classification (GTDB taxonomy): domain Bacteria; phylum Bacillota; class Clostridia; order Oscillospirales; family Oscillospiraceae; genus Pelethomonas. The sequence continues at coordinate 118,523 of DBFJQM010000002.1, read as the reverse complement.
TGGCGCGCCCAGCAGGTCCTCCAGGGCCGCCAGGTCCACCTGGATGTGCTTTTTGGCCGCCTCGTCCAGCAGGTTTACGCACACCACCACCGGCCAGGTGACCTCCATCACCTGGAGCACCAGGGCCAGGTTCCGCTCCAGAGTGGTGGCGTCGGCCACCACCAGGGTCACGTCCGCGTCCCCGGAGCGGAGGTAGTCCGCCGTCACCTCCTCCTCGGCGCTGGCGGGGCGGAGGGAGTAGGTCCCCGGCAGGTCCACCAGCGTGTAGTCCCTGCCGGCGTATGTATAGCAGCCCCGGGCGGTGGCCACGGTCTTCCCCGGCCAGTTGCCTGTGTGCTGGCGCATATGGGTCAGGGCGTTGAACACGGTGGACTTCCCCACGTTGGGGTTCCCCACCAGTGCGATCACCGCCCCCCTCGCTTCTTCGGACATGGGCAGCTCCTCCTTGCGTCTTGGTCATAGACCATCCTATGCCGCACCCGCCGTCCCCGTGCGCCGGGGCCGCCCCGCTGCCGGGACGGCCCCGTGGTATGTTATGTGACAGAGATCTGCCTGGCGTCCGCTTTCCGCAGGGCGATCACCGCCCCGCACACGCCGTAGGCCACCGGATCTCCCCAGGGACTGGCCTGCACCGCCGACACGGCCGCGCCGGGGACAAAGCCCAGCTCCATCAGCCGCCGGCGCTGCGCCGGGTCCGCGGCCACCTCCGCCACGGCGGCGGTGCGGCCCACCGGCAGCCGGTCCAAGGTCATGGACGACTCCACAGGGGATGCTCCCTCCCTTCCGCCCGGCGGCAGCCGCCGTCCGGGTCCGCCCCAGTATATGCCGGAGAGGGGAGGGGCGTCCCGGCCCGATTTCCCGTTAAATTTTTCCGGGTCGCGTCAAAGCTATTGACAACCGGCGGCAGTTTGTCTAGAATAACCCCGAAAATCAGATTTTGTGAGAGGATGTGATCGTATGGAGAGCACAAAACAGAACATGACATTGGACCAGCTCCCCATTGGGGAGAGCTGTATCATATCCCAGGTGGGCAACCGCCGGGGCGCGCTGAAGCGGCGGCTCATCGACATGGGCCTCACCCCCGGTACGGCGGTGAAGCTGGTGAAGATCGCCCCCTTCGGGGACCCTATGGAGCTGCAGCTGCGGGGCTATGAGCTGAGCCTGCGCAAGGAGGACGCCGCCCAGATCCGGGTGCAGCCCGTCACCGCCCGGGAGGCCAGGAGCGCCGGCGTCAGCGAGACCGCCTATCACCTGGGCGGGGCCTGCCACGGCGACTGCCGGAACTGCTCCATGGGCTGCGGCTCCCCCAGGGAGCTGGAGGAGATGCGCCGCTCCCACGTCCACGAGCAGCGCCAGCACCCCCGGCACTACGACCCCAAGGCCCACGACCAGCGCCAGTGGAAGGTGGCCCTGGTGGGCAACCCCAACTGCGGCAAGACCACCCTGTTCAACGCCCTCACCGGCTCCAACCAGTACGTGGGCAACTGGCCCGGCGTCACCGTGGAGAAGAAGGAGGGCACCGCCGTCCTGGGCGAGGTGAGTTTCACGGTGGTGGACCTGCCGGGGATCTACTCCCTGTCCCCCTACTCCATGGAGGAGCTGGTGGCCCGGCGGTTCATCATCCAGGAGCAGCCTGACGCCATCATCAACATCGTGGACGCCACCAACCTGGAGCGGAACCTGTACCTGACCATGCAGCTGCTGGAGCTGGAGCGGCCCATGGTGCTGGCGGTGAACTTCATGGACGAGCTGGAGAAGCTGGGGGACCAGATCGACTGCGACATGCTCTCGGCCCACCTGGGCATCCCGGTGGTGCCCATCTCCGCCCGGGACAACCAGAACATCGACAAGCTGGTGGAGGAGGCCCACCGCCAGATGCACACCGGCTACACCCTGGAGCCGGACGACCTGTACGACGACTTTACCCACGCCGTCCACCACCGCATCGGCGAGATCATCCACGACCGGGCCTACAGCCTGGGCATCCCCGCCCACTGGGCGGCCATCAAGCTGCTGGAGGGGGACGAGGAGGTGGCCAAGGCCATGGGCCTGGGGGAGACCACCCTCCAGCGCATCGACCAGATCGCGGCGGAGTACGAGGCCTCCAGCCAGCTGGGGGACCGGGAGACCCTGCTGGCGGACAGCCGCTACCGGTTTGTGGAGCGGGCGGTCCGCGCCTCTGTAAAGCGGAAGACCCGGGACGGGAAGCCCTCGGTCACCGAGCGCATCGACGCGGTGGCCACCCACAAGATCTGGGCGGTGCCGGTGTTCCTGGTGATGATGCTCCTGGTGTTCCTGGTGACCTTCTCCGGCCCCGGGGCCTGGCTCTCCGACGGCATCGCCGCCTTTGTGGAGAACGTGCTGTGTCCCGGCGTGTCCGGCTGGATGGGCCATCTGGGCGCCCCCGCCTGGCTCACGGGCCTGCTGGTGGACGGCCTCATCTCCGGCGTGGGCGGGGTGCTCACCTTCCTGCCTATGATCGCCCTGCTGTTTCTGTTCCTCTCCATGCTGGAGGACTCCGGCTATATGGCCCGGGCGGCCTTCGTCATGGACCGGACCCTGCGGCACTTCGGCCTCAGCGGCAAGGCGTTCATCCCCATGCTCATGGGCTTCGGCTGTACGGTCCCCGCCGTTATGGGGGCCAGGACCATGGAAAATGAGAAGGACCGGCGGATGACCATTTTCCTGGTGCCCTTCATGTCCTGCGGCGCGCGGCTGCCTATCTACGGGCTGATGACCGCCGCCTTCTTCCCCCGGCAGGCGGGACTGGTGGTGTTCGGCCTCTATCTGCTGGGCCTGCTGGTGGCCATCGGCTCCGGCATCCTCCTGAAGCACACGGTGTTCCAGGGGGAGCCGGCTCCCTTCCTGCTGGAGCTGCCCCCCTACCGGATGCCCACCCCCAAGAACATCTGGCTCCATGTGTGGCAGCGGGTGCGGGACTTCCTCACCCGGGCGGGCACCATCATCGCGGCCATGAGCGTGGCGGTGTGGTTCCTCCAGAACTTCGGCATGGACCTGAGGATGGTGGAGGACACCACCGACAGCATCCTGGCCCACTTCGGCGGCTTCATCGCCCCGGTGTTCAGGCCCCTGGGCTTCGGCGTGTGGCAGGCGGCGGTGGCCCTGCTGACGGGCCTTATCGCCAAGGAGATGGTGGTCAGCTCCATGAGCCTCTTCTACGATTTCTCCCTGACGGACTACGCCGCCGCCGGCGCGGTGATGGCGGCTACCTTCTCACCCGCCGCGGCTCTGGCCTTCCTGGCCTTCTGCGCCCTGTACACCCCCTGCGTGGCGGCCATCGCCACCATCCGCCGGGAGATGGGCAGCCTCAAGTGGACGGCCCTGGCCCTGGGCTGGCAGCTGACTGTGGCCTGGCTGGTGGGCTTCGCCGTATACCACATCGCAGGACTGTTTTTGTAAAAATACACAAAATAAAAGCGACATATGCGGGAAATATCTGAAATATTTACCAAAACAATTGACAGCGGCGTCCGCTCCATGGTAAACTGACAGTGGAAAGCTTTTCCGGCGCTTTCCCTATCCCGAAACGGCAAGTTGAAGTAACCGGAGTAACCAAGGAGGGACTGTCATGAAAAAGCGTTTTTCTGCGTACCGCCTCCTGCCGATGCTGTCCCTGCTGTCGCTGCTTTTGGTCCTCACCGCCTGCGGCGGTGAGGACCTTTCTTCTCAGGAGGACGAGCCCACGGTCCTGGTCTACGGCACGTTTTCCGACCAGTACGCGGATCATGTGGCGGTGCGCTGCTTTGATCAATACCACTCGGAAATCGCCGTTGAGATCAGAAATTACAGCGAGTACGCCGACGGCGTCCAGCAGCTGATGAAGGAGATGACCGCCGGTACCGGACCGGATATCCTGGACCTGGGGAGCCTAGGTCCTAACGGGGAGAGAACGCCCTACCGCCAGCTGGCGGAGAAGGGATTTCTGGAGGACCTGTGGCCCTGGATCGAGGGGGACCCGGAGCTGGGGCGGGAGGCCCTGATGGAGGCCCCTCTGCTGGCGGCGGAGATCGACGGCGGACTGTATCTGGCCTTTGACGCGGTGGATATCACCACCCTGGCGGGGGCGGAGCGCCTGGTGGGGGACCGGCACAGCTGGCCCCTGGAGGACCTGTGGGCGGCTCTGGAGGCCATGCCGGAGGGGGCCACTGTGTTGGATTACTGCCTTCCCGCCCCGAATATGCTCTACTACCTGCTGTCCCTGCGGGCGGAGAGCTATGTGGACTGGGAGACCGGCGAGTGCTCCTTTGACGGCGAGAGCTTCCGCTCCCTGCTGGAATTCTGCGGCAGCTTCCCCGCCCAACTGGAGGTCACCGACTGGGATGAACTCAACGAGGAGCGGCGGCGCCGCTTTTCTCAGGGAAGACAGCTGCTGGAACTGGCGTGGATCGATGATTTCACCAGTATTCCATCCTATAACGAGCGCTTTGAGGCGGCCCTGGGGAGCCCCTGCGTCTTTGTGGGCTTCCCGGTGGAGGACGGCAGCGTGGGGAGCTATTTCGGCGTCAGCGGCACGCGGTTTGCTATGAACGCGGCCAGCGGGAACAAGGAGGCGGCCTGGGCCTTCATCCGGGAGACCTTCCTGCCAAAATACGAGGGAGGGCTCGACCGGAAAAGGCGGGAATACGTGGAGGCGGTTCGCGGACGGTCATCACATGGCCTTCCTGTCACCCGGGCGGATTTTGAGACAAGGCAGAAAAGCGCCCTGAAAGGATGGGAGGCGGCAGAGGGCAGCTCCGCGTCGGAGCTTGCTCCTATGACGCAGGAGGAGATGGACCGGTTCATGGAGTTTTACAACAGCATCCGGCGGACGAATCTGTCCGACAACACCATTTTTGATCTTGTGATGGAACAGAGCCGGCCCTATTTTGCCGGGGACCTCACCCTGGACGAGACGGTGGAGCGCATCCAAAACCGGGTGACCCTGTACGTCAACGAGCGCCGGTAGCGCCGCCGGTACGGCGGGCACGGCAGAAAAAACACAGCGGGGGGACCGGATGGTCCCCCCGCTGGCGCGAAGACGGCACGTTACCGCCCCTGCTGGCCGATGTGGCTGGCGATGCGCTGCATGATCATGTCCAGGGCCACCAGGTTGTGGCCGCCCTCCAGGACGATGATGTCGGCAAAGCGCTTGCTGGGCTCGATGAACTGCTCGTGCATGGGCTTGACGGTGGTGAGGTACTGCTCCACCACGGAGTCGATGGTGCGGCCCCGCTCCTTCACGTCCCGCATGATCCGGCGGAGGATGCGCACGTCGGCGTCGGTGTCCACGAAGATCTTAATGTCCATCAGGTCCCGCAGCTCCGGGTTCTGGAAGATCAGCAGCCCCTCCACGATCACCACGCTGGTGGGGCGGATCTCGATGGTCTGGTCCGTGCGGTTGTGGTCGGTGTAGGAGTACACCGGGCACTGGATGGGGACCCCGGCCTTCAGGGCCCGCAGGTGCCGGACCATCAGGTCCGTCTCAAAGGCGTCCGGGTGGTCGTAGTTCTGGCGGCAGCGGACCTCAAAGGGCATCCCCGACTGGTCCTTGTAGTAGTTGTCGTGGTAGATGACGCTGACCTCGTCGCCGAAGCGCTTTTTGATGTGCTCCGTGAGGGTGGTCTTGCCGCTGCCGGTGCCGCCGGCGATTCCGATAAAGATGGTGTCCGTCATAGGTGCATGTCCTCCCGCCTGTTTGATGCCTCCATTATAAATTGCGGCGGCGGGAAAAGCAATGCGGGGAACAAAATTTTGAAAAAATCGTCGAATCTATAAAAAGCGGTTGACGCGCCGCCGGAAAACCGATATTATGTAAAGCAGAAACGACAGGACCAAGGAGGACGATGACAATGGCCAATCGACAGTGCCCCGTTTGCGGGAATGAATATTCGGATACCTACCGGAGGTGCCCCTTCTGCGAGGAGGAGGCCGCCCGGAAAAAGGGAAAGACCATCCGCCGCCGGGGCGGCAAGCGCCTGGACAAGAAGAAGCGCAGCGGCGGCGCCGGCGGCATCCTGATGCTGGTGCTGGTGATCGTGGTGGCCGGCGTGGTGTGCGTGGCCGTGTTCGGCCAGCAGCTGGCGGAGCTGGTGGGCATCCGCACCCAGACCGCCCTGGACAACCCCCCGCCGTCCGTGGGACAGACCGACGACAAGACCGGCGCCGACGAGAAGGACCCCGGCGGTACGGACCCCGGCGATACGGACGACGATCCCGGCGTGCCGGTGGAGCCTGCCGGGCCCCTGACCCTGAGCCAGAGCGAGTTTACCATCGCCGCCGGTGAGACCGGCCGCATCATCGCCTCCGGCGGCAGCGGCAGCGTGACCTGGACCTCCTCCAACGACCAGATCGCCAGGGTGGACGGCGGCGCCGTCACCGGCGTGGCCGGGGGCAAGGTGACCATCACCGCCGTGTCCGGGGAGGAGACCCAGACCTGCTCCGTCACCGTCACCGGCGACCCCTGGGTCAGCAGCGCGGACATCAGGATGAACAAGTCGGACGTCACCCTCCCCGCCAAGGAGAAGGGCTTCCAGCTGAAGGTCACGGGCACGGACAACCCGGTGACCTGGTCCAGCGCCAACACCAGCATCGCCACAGTCAGCGACAGCGGCTGGGTCACCTGGGTGGGGAAGGGCACCACCACCATCACCGCCAGCGTGGACGGCCATGTGATGGAGTGCATCGTCCGCTGCCGGTCCTGACCGGAGAGACGCGGACAAGAAACAAGGAAAAAGCGGAGGGAGGCCAGACGGCCTCCCTCCGCTTTTGTATGCCTGGGCGGATCAGTCGAAATCGGGCACTACGTAGTAGACCAGCTTGATGGTCTGGCCGTCGGAGACGGTGATCTCATCAAAGCTGCCGGTGATCTGGTTGCCGTCGGTGTCCGTGGGCATCCAGGTGACGCCCTCGTTGATGGCGTCGGCAATATGTCCGTCGATGTTGTCCACGAACATGGCGTAGTAGGTCTCCTCGGAGATCAGCTCCGCCTCGTACAGGGCGTCCCGCAGGGTGGCGCCGTCGGTGACGTGGAGGTCATAGGGGACCTCCGTGCCGTCTTCCAGCACCAGGATGATCTTGCAGTCGATCTTGCCGTCGTTGCTGCCGCTGCCGCTGTCGCCGCAGCCGGCCAGCAGTCCCAGGACCAGGGCCATGGCCAGGACCAGCGCCGTAAGCTTGCGTTTCATCATGTGTCATCTCTCCTTATCATTTCCGTTATCTGGCGGCCCGGCGGCCGCGTGATGGGGATATTGTAGCATCTTCCAGGGCCCCGCGTCAATAGAAAAACGCAAATTTTTTAACACGATGAAAATATTTATTTTACACCCTGTAAAAAATCGACGAAATATTCCAAATTGCACTTGACTTTCCTTGGGAGAACTGTATAATGGTCGTATGCTTGATAAAAATTTTTTAAAATAAACGGACGAACAAACAGAAAGGACGGTACAGGTATGAGCAGGGAACTGGAAGCGTACAAAAAAATCGTGGATTTCCTGGGCGAGACCTTGGGGAAGGCCTTTGAGGCGGTCCTCTTTGACATGACGGACCCGGCCCTTCCCGTGGCGGCCGCGGCCAACAGCACCGGCGAGCACCGGGAGGCCATGCGCGCCCTGATCGCGGAGGCCGCCGCCAGCCGGCGGGTCAGGGAGCGGGGCTACTGCGCCAACCGGCCGCTCCAGACCGGCCTCGGCAGTATGGCCAAGCTGTCGGTGCTCTTCATCCCGGACGAGACCGGGGGATACGTGGGCGCCCTGTGCCTCAATATCCGCTGCGGGGCGTTCATGAACCTTCTGAACCTCGCCTCCGACATGCTCAATTTTGACACCACCGACCTGGACGACAGCTGGACGGATGACGCGGACGCCGGCGACGCCGGCCGCGCGCCCACCCTGGAGATGATCGACGCAGTGGTGAAGGACATGGGCGTGGAGCCCGGGCGCATCTCCCAGGAGGAGCGGCTGGAGGCCATTTTGGACCTCTACGACATGGGGGTATTCGAGCTGAAGGGCGCGGTGGCCAGGACCGCCGACGCCCTGGAGATCTCTGTTCAGAGCGTATACCGCTATCTGGCCAAGATCAAGCGGGCCAGAAGCTAAATCAAGCAACAGGAGGGAACCATGGAAAAAGAACAAGCACGCAAGCTGCGCGCCGCCCCCGCCGGGGCGGAGGTCCAGAACCGCGGGATATGGAAGCGCTTCTTCCACACCTGCCGGGTGGCGCATATCCCCTATCTGACCCTGGCACTGTACATCGTCCTGAACGCGGGGCAGTCGCTGCTGCTGGTGAAGATCCCACAGGTCAACGCCAACTTCTTTGCCGGAGACGCCAGCGTAAGAAGCCTTGCCATGTTCATCGGCGCGGAGCTGCTCAGCACGGCCATCGGCCTGGTGGTCAACTATACCAACCAGACGTTCCGGGCCAAGACCAACCGGAACCTGCGCAACGCCCTGTGGGACAAGATCCTGCGGGTGAAGCCCAGCTACTACGACCGGGTGTCCGCCAACACGCTGCTCAGCCGCATCACCGTGGATACCGACAGCCTCAACAGCTTCCTCATCGACGTGATCCTGGGCATCGCCTTCTCCGTCTACAGTCTGGTGCTGACCATCCGGGAAATGAGCGCCATCAGCCTGCGGGCGGCCTTCCTGTTGCTGGCCTTCGTGCCCCTCTCCCTGCTGATCTCCTTTGTGGCAGGCCGGCTGAGCCTGAAGTTCCAGAACGCCTCAAAGTTCCGCCTGTCGAGCCTGACGGACTACCTCAGCGAGCTGGTGGCCAGCCTGCCCCTGGTGAAGGCCTTCAACCGCCAGGCCTATGAGACCCGCCGGGGCGAGCAGGCCGCCGACGAGTACTATACCGCCAGCCGGAACCTGGTGCTCCTGGACCTGGGCCGGCAGACCGTGGGCACCCTGTTCGGCGTCCTGCCGGAGATCGTCATTGTCACCATGGGCGTGCGGATGCTGCGCAACAGCACCGTGGATGCCGCCGGGTGGTACATCTTCTATCAATACGCCGGGGCGCTGCTGAGCTTTGTCAATGGCCTGGGCAGCCAGTGGGAGTCCGTGAAATCCATCCAGGGACAGCTGAACCGGGTCTCGGAGGTGCTGTACCAGCCGGAGGAGGGCGTGGAGCCCTACGTCCGGGAGATCGTGGAATCCGGCGACATCAGTTTCGACAACGTGACCTTCCGCTACGGCGACACCCTGGCCCTGGATAAGGTGTCCTTCACCATCCCCAAGAATCAGACCACCGCCCTGGTGGGCTACAGCGGCGCGGGCAAGTCCACCATCCTGAAGCTGCTGGAGCGGGTCTATGACCCGGACGAGGGCCGCATCCTCCTGGGCGGGGCGGACCTGCGGGAGTGCAGCCTGGACGGCTGGCGGCAGAAGATGGCCTTCGTGCCCCAGAGCGCGCCCATGATCTCCGGCACCATCCGGGAGAACGTCCTCTACGGCGTCCGCCGGCAGGTCAGCGACCAGGAGATCATGGAGGCGGCCCGGCTGGTCCGGGCGGACCAGTTCATCTCCGACAGCCCCGAGGGCCTGGACCGCCAGGTGGGCCAGTTCGGCTCCAAGCTCTCCGGCGGCCAGCGGCAGAAGCTGTCCATCCTGCGGGCCATCCTGACCCAGCCGGAGTATCTCATCCTGGACGAGCCCACCGCCAGCCTGGACCCCATCTCCGCCGGGGAGGTGGCCGACGCCGTTGACGGGCTTCACGGCAGGGCCACCATCGTCATGATCGCCCACCAGCCCCGGGTGCTGCGGAAGGTGGACCACGTGGTGGTCATGGACAAGGACCACACCGCCACCGAGGGCAGCAGCGAGGACCTGGCGCTCACCAATGGGTTTTACGCCCAGCTGATGCAGGAGTAAGGAGGTGCCGACGTGAAGAAAATGGAAAAGCAAGCCGCCCCGGCCAGGGGCATGGACGCCGGGATCTCCTGGCGGACGCTGTTTCGGTTCTACCGCAAGGTGAAGATCCCCTGGGGGATGCTTCTGATCGTGTTTTTGCTGTCCTTCGGCGTGAAGGAGGCCATGTCCCAGATGGTGCCCTTTACCTCCGCCATCATGACGGGAGCCATCGACGAGGCGGGCTTCCTGGGCGGGTTCGTGGCCATGACGATCTTCTACAACCTGATCGAGGCGGTCCAGGGCAGCGTCAACGAGTGGGCCGGCCTTGTCACCGCCCGGAACGTCCGCCACAGCGTGTGGCGGAAGCTGATCCACCTGCCCATGTCCGTCTATGACCGGGAGGACCCCCAGCGGTTCGTCTCCCGGGTCACCCAGGATACCGCCGGGGCCTACGCCGCCCTGGCCGCGGTGATCCAGTTCTGGTCCGTGATCTACGGCCTCTACACCAACTTCATCAAGATGTACCGGATCTATAAGACCCTGTCCCTGGTGATGCTCACCGCCATCCCCGTCACCCTGCTGACCGCCTATATCTGCGGGCGGCTGCAGTACTCCATGGAGCGGATCACCAACAGTGCCTACGCCGCCATCACCAGCTTTTTCGGCGAGCGGCTGCCCAACCTGCTGCATATCAAGACCTGCCGCATGGAGGACGAGGAGTACCGCCGGGGCGTGAAGGCCAACGAGGACAAGTACAAGGCGGATATCCGCCGGCTGAACCGCTTCATCTTCCAGGCGCCCATCGGCACGCTGGCCCAGTACATCAATATGATCATCCTGCTGGTGGTGGCGTCGGCCATGGTCCGCTCCGGCGCCATGAAGCTGGTGCAGATGGCGAACCTCTACAACTATTTCACTCTGTTCATGGGCAACGCCTTTATGATCACCGCCGTCTGGCAGATCCTCAAGCAGTCCCACGGCGCCTGCGCCACCATCGCCCGGCTCAGCGAGATCGAGGACGAGAAGCTGGACGGCCCGGTGGACGTGCCGGCGGAGGCCCAGGACATCACCTTCCAGCATGTCTCCTTCGCCTATGAGGAGGGCCGGGACGTGCTGAAGGACGTGAGCTTCACCATCCCGAAAAACAAGGTCACCGCCATCGTGGGCGAAAACGGCAGCGGCAAGTCCACCATCATCAAGCTGCTGGAGGGCTTTGAGCAGCCCACCGGCGGGACCATCCGCCTGGGGGAGGCCGACATGCGGGAGGTCTCCCTGGCCCAGTGGCGAAACGCGGTGGGCTACCTGTTCCAGGGGGACCAGGTGGTCAAGGGCAGCATCCGGGAGAACCTGGTCTACGGCCTGGACCGGCCCTGCACCGACGAGGAGCTGACGGAGGCCGCCAGGCTGGCCTGCGCCGACGACTTCATCCAGGCCCGGCCCGAGGGCTTTGACGCCCAGGTCAGCAAGTTCGACAGCAGGCTCTCCGGCGGCGAGCTCCAGCGGCTGGCCATTGCCCGGATCATCCTGCGCCGCCCGGAGTACCTCATCATGGACGAGGCCACCAGCGGCATTGACGTGGTCAGCGAGGCCCAGGTGCTGACGGGCCTGAAAAATATGATGGCCGGCAAGACGGTCATCATGGTCAGCCACGATCTGCGGCTCATCGAGCAGGCGGACCACATCGTCGTGCTCAGCGGCGGCGTGGTGGAGGCCAGCGGCAGCCCGGAGCAGGTCCGGGAGCAGAGCAGCCTGTTCCGCCGCCTGGCGGCCGTGTGACTATTACCAAGAGGAGGAAACAGCTATGGCAGAATATCTACAGCTCAAATCGAAGCTCCTTCGGGCGGGGGACCCCTGGCAGGTGGACCTGTCCCAGTTCAAGCAGCCCCTGACGGTGGACGAGGCCCTCTATGAGAGGGACCTGATGAACTTCCGCAGGCGGTTCGCCTATACGGAGGACGCCCCTGAGGTGGCGGCCCAGGATACGGCGGTCATCACCTGCGCGTCAAAGACGCCCCGCTTCAACCGGGAGCACCTGGGCATCCGGGTGGGCCTGGGCCTCTTCTCCCGGGAACTGGAGGACCAGCTGATCGGCTGGCGGCCCGGCCAGACCGGCGCCGTCACCGTCAAGGGCGAGGATGTGACCATCACCGTGGAGGCGGTCCGGCGGGAGGTCCTGCCGGAGGTGGACGACGCCCTGGCCGCCCGGTGCGGCATCCCCTATCTCCGCACCGCCGGGGATATTCGCGCCTGCTGCCGGGGCCATCAGCACGAGGACGCCCTGGAGGGCCCGGCGGACGACGCCTACCCCTATCTGATGAATCAGGTCGTTGCGGCGTCCGACTTCACGCTGGACGAGGGCGAGCTGGCCTACAGCCAGGACCTGGCGGTCCGCCAGGCCCACATGGCCGCCGACCAGCGGCCGGAGGGCGAGACGGAGGCGGATTTCCGGGAGAAGTTCGGCTGCTCCCGGGAGGCGATGGCCGACATGCTGCGGCAGTCCGCCGCGTACACCCTGCAAAGCGCCCTGCTGGGGCTGAACGCCCTGGACCAGGCGGGGAAGCGGCCCACGGAGGCGGACTATGAGGCGTACCTCCGCCGCTTTACCGACGGGGGCGGCGTGACTGAGGAGCAGGCCCGCCGGGAGCACCCCGTCATTGAGTACCTGCTCAACCAGGTGGGCGGCGACTATTTGGACGCCATGGAGGAGCTGACGCTCCAGCGGCTGAAGGAGGACCTGTGATGAGAGAAGGACTGCTGACCCGGGCGGTCTCCGCCTGGGACTACCGGCAGGGGGACCTGTCCGCGTTCTGCGCGCCCTTTGCCGTGGATGAGGAGAAGCTGGCCGAGAACCTGCTGTCCCTGCGCAGGAAGCACGCCCAGTACCTGCCTGCGGACCGGGTGGAGCCGGGCGACATCGTCACGCTCCGCTGCCGGTCGGAGAAGCCCAAGTTCCAGAAGGACACTGTGACCGTCAATGTGGGGAAGGGCCTCTACAGCCGGGAGCTGGAGGCCCAGCTGCCCGGTCTTGCCGCCGGCGGGGAGAAGACGCTGACGGCGGAGGGCGCGGAGGTGACCGTCCAGGCGCTGAAGCTCCAGCGGACCGTCCTGCCGGAGCTGACGGATGAATTTGTGGCCGGACAGTTTGAGAGCGTCCACACCCTGGCGGAGCTGAAGGACTGGTTCGTCCGGCAGCAGCTGGAGGAGCACCTGGAGACCCAGGCCGCCCGGGCGGCGGAGTCCCTGAAGGACCAGGCCCTGGCGAAAAGCGAGTTCCTGGTGGACGAGGAGGAGCGCCGCCTGGTCCGGGCGGAGGGCGAAAAGATCGTGCGGGACATGTGGGACTTCAACGGCCAGCCCCTGGACCAGATGACCGGCGAGCAGGCCCGGGAGCTTCTGGGCCATCCCTCCGTACAGTCGTACATCGACTGGTTCGCCGGGCTGTCGGAGGAGGACCTCCTCTGCGCGGCGCTGGGCTGGGAGCTGCTGGCGGCGGAAAGCCGCGCCCCCACGGAGGAGAGCTATCAGGAGACCCTGCGGAAGATGCGGGAGGAGGAGGGCATATCGCCGGAGGACCTGGCGGACTACACCCTCTCCGCCTACGTCCGCCAGACCTGCGCGGAGCACTACAACAACACCCTGCGGGACTACGCTTATCAAATCATAAAGGAGAAACTATCATGATCGAGTACGCCAATTACGAAAACTACAATGAGCTGCTGAGCCAGGGCTTCGTCATCGCGGACTTCTTTTCCGAGACCTGCGGCCCCTGCAAGATCCTGGCCAAGATCCTGGAGGAGCTGGCCGCCGAGCTGCCCTTCGTCAACATCGTCAAGGTGAACGTCACCGCCTATCCCCGGCTGGGGAACGACAACGACATCGAGGCGGTCCCCACCATCCTCTTTGTGAAGGACGGCCAGCTCCAGGAGCGGATCGTGGGCCTGCTCTCCCGGGATGAGATCATGGACAAGATCAGCCAGTACTACTACGGCTGACCGGCCGGCGGCTGTCGGGAAAACCGCCGCTGAACGCTCCCCTGCCCGGGCCTGCCGGACGGGGGAGCGCTTTCCTTCAAAATTTCTTGAAAAACAGGGCAAAAAGTACTTGACAATCCTGCACGTATACGGTATCATAATTAAGCTTGCGCCGGGTGGACCGGGCAAGTACTGCGATGATGCGGGAGATTGCGGCGTCAGCCGGTAACTTCCGCGGAGTATGTCCGATAATCGGGCGGCTGAGAAGGTCCTTTCCGCGGCGTAGATCGCCGTGCCATGGGCAGGTACCGGCCTTTTGTGCCGGTATTTTCTATGAGCCGGAATGATACGCACGGATAAGCGGTAAGAACTTCTCGCCGTACAGAGTAAGGAACATCGAACTACTTTGTACAACTTATGGAGGAACGAACAATGGCAAAAGAAATGATCCGCATTCGCCTGAAGGCCTATGACCACCAGGTCATCGATCAGTCCGCACAGAAGATCGTGGAGACCGCCAAGCGCACCGGCGCCACCGTCTCCGGCCCCATCCCCCTGCCCACCAAGAAGGAGGTCGTCACCATCCTTCGCGCCGTCCACAAGTACAAGGACAGCCGTGAGCAGTTCGAGCGCCGCACCCACAAGCGCCTGATCGACATCACCAACTCCACCCCCAAGACCGTGGAGGCCCTGATGAGCCTGGAGCTGCCCGCCGGTGTGGAGATCGAGATCAAGCTGTGACCCTCTGCGGCAGGCCGCCGCACACCAACTTTGTTACCCATCGGTCCGCCGACTTGCGTGAGGCGGACGGGGTCATGTCGCCGGAGCAATAGGGACGCGCTCCCTACCTACGCCGACCAATAACCTTAATAAAAGGAGAAAAAACCATGGAGAAAGCGATCCTGGGCAAGAAGATCGGCATGAGCCAGATCTTCGACGCCGACGGTAAGGTCATCCCCGTTACCGTCATCGAAGCCGGTCCCTGCGTGGTGGTCCAGAAGAAGACCGCCGAGAAGGACGGCTATGAGGCTGTGCAGCTGGGCTTTGAGGATGTCCCCGAGCGCAAGCTGACCAAGCCTGAGAAGGGCCACCTGGCCAAGGCCGGCGCCGCCCCCAAGAAGCACCTGAAGGAGTTCCAGCTGAACAAGGCCGCCGAGATGAACGTCGGCGACATGGTCAAGGCCGACACCTTCGCCGTGGGCGACCACGTGGACGTCACTGGCATCAGCAAAGGTAAGGGCTACGCCGGCGCGGTCAAGCGCTACGGCCTGTCCACCCTGAAGCACACCCACGGTACCGGCCCTGTGGGCCGTCAGTCCGGTTCTATGGGCTCCAGCACCGATCCCAGCCGGATCTTCAAGGGCAAGAAGATGGCCGGCCACATGGGCGTGGACCAGGTCACCATCATGAACCTGGATGTGGTCAAGGTGGACGCCGATCTGAACATGATCGTTGTCCGCGGCGCGGTCCCCGGCCCCAAGGGCGGCCTGGTGAGCATCCGCAGCACTGCCAAGACCATCATCGAGAAGAAGGGCGAGGCCGCCGGCATCAGCAGCAATCCCCAGAAGGCTTCCGCCCGTGTCAATCCCCAGAAGGCCTCTGCGCGTAATAAGTAAGGGAAAGGAGAGTGCTGAAAATGTCTACAGTCAAAGTTTTGAACATGGCCGGCAACCAGGTCGGCGAAGTAGAGCTGAATGCCGCGATCTTTGGCATCGAGCCCAATATGCACGTTGTGCATGAAGTGGTCAAAAACCACCTGGCCAATTGCCGGCAGGGTACCCAGAGTGCTCTCACCCGGGCTGAGGTCTCCGGCGGCGGCAAGAAGCCCTGGCGCCAGAAGGGCACCGGTCACGCCCGCCAGGGCAGCACCCGCGCCCCCCAGTGGACCCACGGCGGCATCGTGTTCGCCCCCAAGCCCCGCTCCTACAGCTATGTGCTCAACAAGAAGGTCCGCCGCCTGGCGCTGAAGTCCGCGCTGAGCGCCAAGGCCGCCGAGGGCAGCATCATCGTGGTGGACGCCATCGCCATGGACGCCATCAAGACCAAGGCCTTCCAGGGCTTCCTGGACGCGGTCAAGTGCGACGGCAAGGCCGTCGTCGTCACCCCCCAGGTCAATGAGACCGTGGTGAAGAGCGCCCGCAACATCCCCGGCGTCCTGACCACCACCGGCAGCAACCTGAGCGTCTACGACATCGTGAACGCCAAGTACCTGGTGATCGATCAGGCCGCCCTCGCCACTATCGAGGAGGTGTACGCATGATCTCTTATGATGTCATCATCCGTCCGGTCATCACCGAGCGCTCCATGGCCGGCGCCGCTGAGAAGAAGTACGTGTTTGAAGTCGCCCCCGCCGCCGGTAAGGTGGAGATCAAGAAGGCGGTGGAGGAGATCTTTGGCGTGAAGGTCGCCAAGGTCAACACCATGAACGTCCCCGGCAAAGCCAAGCGCATGGGCGCCGCCCGGCCCGGCCGTACCAAGGACTGGAAGAAGGCCATCGTCCAGCTGACCGAGGATTCCAAGACCATCGAGTTCTTCGAGGGTATGGTGTAAGGAGGAGAGTGAACCATGTCTATTAAATCTTTTAAGCCGACCACCCCTTCCCGTCGGCATATGACCGTCTCCGGCTTCGACGGCGTCGATAAGAAGGCCAAGCCCGAAGCCAGCCTCACCGAGGTCCTGAAGAAGAACGCCGGCCGCAACAGCTACGGCCACATCACCGTCCGCCACCGGGGCGGCGGCAACAAGCGCAAGTACCGCATCATCGACTTCAAGCGGGACAAGATGGACATGAGCGCCACCGTCCTGCGCCTGGAGTACGACCCCAACCGCAGCGCCAACATCGCGCTGGTGGAGTACGAGGACGGCGAGCGCCGCTACATCCTGGCCCCCCTGGGCCTGGCTGCCGGCGACAAGGTCATCTCCTCCGCCGCCGCCGATATCAAGCCCGGCAACGCCCTGCCCCTGGCCAACATCCCCGTGGGCACCGTGATCCACAACATCGAGATGCACCCCGGCAAGGGCGGCCAGCTGGTCCGTTCCGCCGGCGCTGCCGCCCAGCTGATGGCCAAGGAGGGCAATGACGCCCAGATCCGTATGCCCTCCGGCGAGGTGCGCATCGTGCGGATGAACTGCCTGGCCAGCATCGGCCAGGTGGGCAACCTGGACCACGAGAACGTCCAGATCGGCAAGGCCGGCCGCAAGCGCCACATGGGCTGGCGTCCTACCGTCCGCGGCTCCGTCATGAACCCCTGCGACCACCCCCACGGCGGCGGCGAGGGCAAGAGCCCTGTGGGCCGTCCCGGCCCTGTGACCCCCTGGGGCAAGCCCGCTCTGGGTTACAAGACCCGCAAGACCAAGAACCCGACTGACAAGTTCATTGTCAAGCGTCGGAACGTGAAGTAAGGGAGGCAAGAGACGATGAGCAGATCTATCAAAAAAGGCCCCTATGTTGCCCCTGAGCTTCTCAAGAGGGTCAACGAGATGAACGCCAAGGGTGAGAAGAAGGTCCTGAAGACCTGGAGCCGCAGCTCCACCATCTTCCCCGCCTTTGTGGGCCACACCATCGCCGTCCACGACGGCCGCAAGCATGTGCCTGTCTACATCCAGGAGGATATGGTCGGCCACAAGCTGGGTGAGTTTGCCCCCACCCGCACCTTCCGCGGTCATACCAAGGGCAAGTAATGAAGGAGGATGCAGAATAAAATGGAAGCAGTTGCTTATTTGAAATATCTCCGCATCGCTCCCCGCAAGGTGCAGATCGTTGCCGATCTCATCCGCGGCAAGGATGTGGGTACCGCCATGGCCATCCTCATGCAGACCCCCAAGGCTGCCTCTGAGCCGATGATCAAGCTGCTGAAGAGCGCCGTGGCCAACGCCGAGAACAACTTCAACATGGATGTTGAGAAGCTCTACGTGTCCCAGGTCTTCGCCGCCCCCGGCCCCATCCTGAAGCGGATGATGCCCCGGGCGCAGGGCCGTGCCTATCGGATCAACAAGAGAACTTCTCACGTGACCCTGGCGGTCGCGGAAAAGGCTTAAGGGAGGAGGCAGTTTATGGGACAGAAAGTTAATCCCCACGGCATGCGCGTGGGCGTCATCAAGGACTGGGATTCCCGCTGGTACGCCAGCAATGAGAAGGTAGGCGACCTGCTGGTCGAGGACAAGAAGATCCGTGACTACCTGAAGAAGACCCTGTACGGCGCCGGGGTGCCCAAGATCGAGATCGAGCGCTCCAACGGCGGCGTGATCATTTACCTGCACTGCGCCCGTCCGGGCGTGGTCATCGGCAAGGGCGGCGAGCTTATCGAGCAGCAGCGCCAGGCCGTTGAGAAGATGATCGGCAAGCCCACCAAGCTGAACATCGTCGAGGTCCGAAACCCCGACATGAACGCCCAGCTGGTGGCCGAGAACATCGCCCAGCAGCTGGAGAAGCGCATCTCCCACCGCCGGGCCATGAAGAACGCCATGGGCCGGGCCATGCGGGCCGGCGCCAAGGGCATCAAGTGCACCTGCTCCGGCCGCCTGGGCGGCCGCGAGATCGCCGGCAGCGAGCACTATCACGAGGGCACCATCCCCCTGCAGACCATCCGGGCCGACATCGAGTACGGCTTCGCTGAGGCTGCCACCACCTTTGGCCGCATCG
Organism: Candidatus Pelethomonas sp.; assembly: GCA_048404665.1. GTDB lineage: Bacteria > Bacillota > Clostridia > Oscillospirales > Oscillospiraceae > Pelethomonas. Next base: position 100,062 of record DBFJQM010000002.1, on the reverse strand, counting down.
GCGTGAAGGTGTGGATCTACAAGGGCGAGATCCTCTCCCAGACCCTGCGCACCACCCCCCGGACCATGGATACCAGCAAGCCCTATGAGGAGCGCCGTGAGCGCCGTCCCCGCCGGGATGGCGACCGCCGGGGCGGCTTCAACCGGGACAGCCGGGATAACCGGGGCGGCTTCAACCGCAGCAACGACAACCGCGGCCCCCGCCGCGATGGCCAGGGTTCTTTCAACCGCGACAACCGCGGCCCCCGCCCTGAGAGAAAAGAAGGAGGCGCGCAGTAATGCTTCTGCCCAAGAGAGTCAAATACCGCAGAGTCCATCGTGGCCGCCTCAACGGCAAGGCCATGAGGGGCAACACCATCACCTACGGTGATTACGGACTGGTGGCCACCGAGCCCGCGTGGATCACCAGCAACCAGATCGAGGCCGCCCGTATCGCCATGACCCGCTATACCAAGCGCGGCGGTCAGGTGTGGATCAAGATCTTCCCCGACAAGCCCGTCACCGAGAAGCCTGCCGAGACCCGTATGGGCTCCGGTAAGGGCTCCCCCGAGTACTGGGTGGCCGTGGTCAAGCCCGGCCGTGTCATGTTCGAGATCGCCGGCGTGCCCGATGACATCGCCCGCGAGGCCCTGCGTCTGGCCAGCCACAAGCTGCCCATCAAGTGCAAGATCGCCAAGCGCGAGGACCTGGAAGCTCAGGAAGTAGGTGAATAAGATGAAGGCAAGTGAGATTCGTAAGATGAGCGCGGCCGAGCTGGATGAAAAGCTGGTCAGCCTGAAGAAGGACCTGTTCTTCCTGCGTATGCAGCACGCCACCAATCAGCTGGATAACCCCGTGAAGATCGCTGAGGTCAAGCGTGATATTGCCCGAGTCAAGACTATTATTCGCGAGCAGCAGTCCGCTGCCGCCGCCAAGTAAGAGAAGGAGGTAAATCGAAATGAGTGAAGCAAGAATTTCCTCCCGTAAGACCCGGGTCGGTAAGGTCGTTTCCGATAAGATGGACAAGACCGTCGTCGTCGCCATCGAGGATCGTGTGGCTCACCCTCTGTACAAGAAGATCGTCGGCCGCACCTATAAGCTGAAGGCTCACGACGAGCAGAACGCCTGCGGCGTAGGCGACAAGGTCAAGGTCATGGAGACCCGCCCCCTCAGCAAGGACAAGCGGTGGCGCGTGGTCGAGATCATTGAAAAGGCGAAGTAAGGGGGTGCCGATAGATGATTCAACAGGAGAGTTTTCTGAAGGTCGCTGACAATACCGGCGCCAAGGAGATCAAGTGCATCCGCGTTCTGGGCGGTTCCAAGCGGAAGTACGGCAACATCGGCGATGTGATCGTCGCCTCCGTGCGCAAGTCCACTCCCGGCGGCCAGGTGAAGAAGGGCGAGGTGGTCAAGGCCGTGATCGTCCGTTCCGCCAAGGGCGTGCGCCGGGCCGACGGCACCTATGTCCGCTTTGACGACAACGCCGCCGTCCTCATCAAGGACGACCACAACCCCAAGGGTACCCGTATCTTTGGGCCCGTGGCCCGCGAGCTGCGTGACAAGGACTACATGAAGATCCTGTCCCTGGCTCCCGAAGTCGTGTAAGGAGGAGCAGAGAAAGAATGGCTATGAATATCAAAAAGGGCGACACCGTGGTCGTCCTGTCCGGTAAGGACAAGGGCAAGCAGGGCAAGGTGCAGGGCACCCTCCCCAGCGAGTCCAAGGTGGTGGTTGAGGGCGTCAACGTGGTGACCTGCCACACCAAGCCCCGCCGTCAGGGCGAGGAGGGCGGCATCGTCAAGCGTGAGGCCGCCATCTACGCCAGCAAGGTGCAGGTGGTCTGCCCCAAGTGCGGCAAGGGCACCCGCGTGGCCCACAAGATCGCTGACGGCAAGAAGGTCCGCGTGTGCAAGCACTGCGGCGCCGAGCTTTAAGAAAGGAGTAGGAAACAGTTATGCCGACTCTTAAGACCAAGTACACTGAGGAAGTCGCTCCTGCTCTGATGAAGAAGTTCGAGTACAAGAGCGTCATGCAGATCCCCAAGATCGACAAGGTCGTGGTCAACGTTGGCTGCGGCGAGGCCCGGGACAACGCCAAGGTGCTGGACGCCGTGGTCCGGGACCTGACCACCATCACCGGCCAGAAGGCCATCATCACCATCGCCAAGAAGTCCGTGGCTAACTTCAAGGTCCGCGAGGGTATGCCCGTGGGCGCGAAGGTCACTCTCCGCGGCGACAAGATGTGGGAGTTCCTGGATCGTCTGTTCAACGTGGCCCTGCCCCGTGTCCGTGACTTCCATGGGATCAATCCCAACTCCTTCGACGGCCGCGGCAACTACGCCATGGGCATCAAGGAGCAGCTGATCTTCCCCGAGATCGAGTACGACAAGATCGACAAGATCCGCGGTATGGACATCATCGTCTGCACCACCGCTGAGACCGACGAAGAGGCCAAGGCTCTGCTGGAGCTGGTTGGCGCCCCCTTCGAGCGCTGATTGGGAGGAAGAAAGAATGGCTAAGAAGTCTATGATCCTGAAGGCCCAGGCTGAGCCCAAGTTCTCCAGCCGCCGCTACAACCGCTGCAAGATCTGCGGCCGCCCCCACGCCTATCTCCGGGACTACGGCGTCTGCCGTATCTGCTTCCGGGAGCTGGCCTACAAGGGCGAGATCCCCGGCGTCCGCAAGGCGTCCTGGTGATCGCAGCGTCTCCCGCCGGCCCGCGGTGAGCGGGGAGGTCCCCCGCCGCCGCGGTGAGCGGGAACGCGCCCACAACATCGCACTGAAAGGCACATGCCTTTGGTGATACAGGATGGCGAAAGGTCACTGGGAATTACGCGGTGCGGTCCCGTGCCGCTCCAAATTCGCAGTGATACCTCGCCACCTCAACAGCGCAAGCTGTAACTTCAAATGAGGAGGAAACAAACATGCATATCACCGATCCTGTTGCGGATATGCTCACCCGCATCCGCAACGCCAACAACGCCAAGCATGATACCGTTGACGTGCCCGCCTCCAACATGAAAAAGAGCATCGCTCAGATCCTGTTGGACGAGGGGTATATCAAGAGCTTCCAGCTCATCGACGACGGTACCCAGGGCGTGATCCGCATCACCCTGAAGTACAACGCCGGCAAGGAGAAGGTCATCTCCGGCCTGCGCCGCGTCAGCAAGCCCGGCCTGCGGGTCTATGCCGGCGCCGACGAGCTCCCCCGCGTCCTGCGCGGTCTGGGCATCGCCATCATCTCCACTTCCAAGGGCGTCATGACCGACAAGGCTGCTCGCGCTGCCCATGTCGGCGGTGAGGTCCTGGCATTCATCTGGTAAGGAGGGTATTTGACATGAGTAGAATTGGTAGAATGCCCATTACCATCCCCGCCGGCGTTGAGGTCAGCGTCGCCGAGGGCAATGTGGTCACCGTCAAGGGCCCCAAGGGCACCCTGACCCAGAAGCTCCATCCCGATATGACCATCGAGGTCAAGGGCAGCGAGGTCCTCGTCAGCCGTCCCAGCGACGACAAGGAGCACCGCGCCCTCCACGGCCTCACCCGCTCCCTGGTGCACAACATGGTGGTGGGCGTTCACGACACCTACAAGAAGGAGCTGGAGATCAACGGCGTGGGCTACCGCGCCGCTAAGGATGGGAAGAACCTGGTCATGAACCTGGGCTACTCCCACCAGGTCATCGTCCCCGAGGTGGACGGGATCACCATTGAGGTCCCCGCTCCCAACAAGATCGTGATCGTCGGCTGCGACAAGCAGCAGGTCGGTCAGTTCGCCGCCGAGGTCCGCGAGAAGCGTCCTCCCGAGCCTTATAAGGGCAAGGGCATCAAGTATGTGGACGAGGTCATCCGCCGCAAGGTCGGTAAGACCGGTGCGAAGAAATAAGGAGGCGTGCTGAAACATGATTAAGAGACCCGATACCAACGCTCAGCGCCTGAAGAGACATAAGCGCGTGCGCGCCAAGATCTCCGGCACCCCCGAGTGCCCCCGGCTGAACGTGTTCCGCAGTGAGAAAAACATCTATGCCCAGGTGATCGACGATGTCAACGGCGTGACCCTGTGCTCCGCCTCCTCCCTGAAGCTGGACGGCAACGGCGGCAACAAGGCCGCCGCCCGCGAGGTGGGTAAGGCCGTTGCCCAGGCCGCTCTGGCCAAGGGCATCGAAGTGGTCGTGTTCGACCGCGGCGGCTACCTGTACCACGGCCGCGTGGCCGAGCTGGCCGAAGGCGCCCGCGAGGGCGGCCTGAAATTCTAAGGGAGGAGGAAGACAAAATGGCAGGTAGATTTGAAAAAGCTCCCAGTGAGTATATTGAAAAGGTCGTCCACCTCAACCGCGTATCCAAGACCGTCAAGGGCGGCCGCGTCATGAAGTTCTCCGCTCTGATGGTCGTCGGCGACGGCAAGGGCAAGGTCGGCTACGGCCTGGGCAAGGCCGCCGAGGTTCCCGAGGCCATCCGCAAGGGCCTGGAGGACGCCAAGAAGAATATGATCCATGTGGCTGTGTCCGGCACCACCATTCCCCACGAGGTGATCGGCGAGTTCGGCGCCGGCCGGGTCATGCTCAAGCCCGCCAGCGAAGGTACTGGTATCATCGCCGGCGGTCCCGTCCGTGCCGTCATGGAGGCGGCCGGCATCAAGGATATCCGCGCCAAGTGCCTGCGCTCCAACAATCCCAACAATGTGGTCTCCGCCACCTTTGAGGGGCTGAAGAGCCTGCGGACCCCCGAAGAGGTGGCCCGCGTCCGCGGCAAGAACGTGGATGAGATCGTTGGTTGAGGAGGAGATGTGACATGGCAAATCTGAACATCACGCTCGTGAAGAGCCTCAACGGCAGATTGGAAAAGCACATCGCCACTGCCAACTCCCTGGGCCTGCGTAAGATCGGTGACAGCACCGTGCAGCCCGACAACGCACAGACCCGCGGCAAGATCGCCAAGATCGGCTATCTGCTTGCCGTGGAAGAGACCAAGTAAGGAGGTACCGGAAAATGAAGCTTCATGAACTGTCCCCCGCCGCCGGCTCCACCCATGTGGGTAAGCGTAAGGGCCGTGGCGCCGGTACTGGCAACGGCAAGACCGCCGGCCGCGGCCACAAGGGCCAGAAGGCCCGCTCCGGCGGCGGCATCCGCGTCGGTTTTGAAGGCGGCCAGATGCCTCTGGCCCGCCGGATCCCCAAGCGCGGCTTCAACAACATCTTTGCCAAGCCCCTGGAGATTGTCAACCTCAGCGCCCTCAACGCCTTTGAGGACGGCGAGACCGTCACCGCTCAGGTCCTGCTGGATAAGGGCATCCTCAGCAAGTGCACCTACGGCTACAAGGTCCTGGGCAACGGCAAGCTGACCAAGAAGCTCAACGTGGAGGCTTCCGCCTTTTCCAAGTCCGCTCAGGAAGCGATCGAGGCGGCCGGTGGTAAGGCGGAGGTGAAGTAACATGATCCAGACCATTCGCAAGGCGTGGGGAATTCCCGAGCTGCGGAAGAAGATCTGCTTTACTTTACTCATCCTGGCAATTTACCGCATCGGCAGCGCCGTGTCCGTGCCCTACGTGGACACCCAGATGATGGAGGCCTATATCAACAGCATGGGCACCACCATCCTGGGCCTCATGAACGCCATGAGCGGCGGCGCCTTCGCCCAGGCCACCGTCTTTGCCCTGGGCATCCAGCCATATATCAACAGCTCCATCATCATCCAGCTGCTGACCATCGCCATCCCCGCTCTGGAGCGTCTGGCCAAGGACGGCGGCGAGGAGGGCAAGAAGAAGATCCAGTCCATCACCCGGTACACCACCGTGGGCCTGGCCCTTCTCCAGGCCATCGGCTACTACTTCCTGATCCGCAACAGCGCTGCCAACTACGGCTTCAACATCCTGACCGATAAGGGCGTGTGGCCCGCCATCGTGATCATCGTGTCCTTTGTGGCTGGCTCCAGCTTCCTGATGTGGCTGGGCGAGCAGTGCAACGAGTTCGGTATCGGCAACGGCATCTCCATCATCCTGTTCGCCGGCATCATCTCCCGGGTGCCCGCCATGGTGGGTACCGTGGTCAACGCCATCTCCACCGGCGCGATGCACTGGGCCTGGAGCATCTTTATCGTGGTGGGCATCCTGGCCCTGGTGGTCCTCATCGTCTTCGTCAACGACGCCGAGCGCCGCATCCCCGTGCAGTACGCCAAGCGCCAGGTTGGCCGGAAGATGTACGGCGGCCAGTCCAGCAACCTGCCCATGAAGGTGAACATGTCCGGCGTTCTGCCCATCATCTTCGCCCAGTCCATCGCCTCCATCCCGGCCACCATCGGGGCCTTCCTGCCCCGGCCTGCGGAGGGGACCTTCGGGTACGCGCTGCTCAACGCCATCGACACCAAGAGCGTGCTGTATATGATCGTCTACTTCCTGATGATCATTGGCTTCAGCTACTTCTACGCCACCATCCAGTTCAACCCCGTGGAGATCGGCAACAACCTGAAGCGCAACGGCGGCTTCATCCCGGGCTTCCGTCCCGGCAAGCCCACCAGCGACTTCATCGCCAAGGTCCTCAGCAAGATCACCCTCTTCGGCGCGATCTATCTGGGCGTCGTGGCCATTGCCCCTCTGCTGGCTGAGAAGCTGCTGGCCGCCAAGGCGGGCATCGCCCACATGGCCATCGGCGGAACCTCCGTCATCATCGTGGTGGGCGTTGCGCTGGAGACAGTCCAGGCCCTGGAGTCCCAGATGCTGATGCGTCAGTACAAGGGCTTCCTGGAGTAAGGAGAGGCACATGAAACTGATTTTGTTGGGCGCTCCCGGTGCCGGTAAGGGCACCCAGGCGGAGATCCTGTGCAAGAAGCTGGGGATCCCCACCATCTCCACCGGCAATATCCTGCGTGCCGCCATCAAGGACGGTACGCCCACCGGCCTGAAGGCTAAGAGCTATATTGACGCTGGAAAGCTGGTGCCCGATGAAGTCATCATCGGCATTGTGGATGAGCGGCTCAGCCAGGACGATTGTGCGAACGGGTACATCCTCGACGGTGTGCCCCGCACCATCGCCCAGGCTGAGGCCCTGGAGAAGGCCGGCATCGCCTTTGACGCCGTCATCTCTATCGAGATCTCCGAGGAGGAGATCCTCCGCCGCATGACTGGCCGCCGGGTCTGCGAGGCCTGCGGCTCCAGCTACAACGTGGTGGCTGTCCCCCCCAGGCGGGAGGGCATCTGCGACAACTGCGGAGGGAAGCTCATCCAGCGCAAGGATGATACGCCTGAGACCGTTCGCGCGCGTCTCGAGGTCTATCATAAGGAGACGGAGCCTCTGGTGGGCTTTTACGCCCAGCGGGGCCTGCTCCGGACTGTGGCGTCCGCCGGCAGCAAGGAGGACACCACAAAGCGGATCCTGGAGGCATTGGAGATCGAAGCATGATCACACTGAAATCCAGCCACGAGATCCAACTGATGCGCCAGGCGGGGAAAATTACCGCGGCAGCTCGTGCTTTGGCAGGAGATATGGTAGCCCCTGGCGTAACAACCCACGAAATTGACAAGGCAGTATACCGCTATATCAAGTCGCAGGGCGCCGTGCCCTCGTTCCTGCACTACCAGGGCTATCCCGCCAGCGTGTGCATCTCGGTGAACGACGAGGTCATCCACGGCATCCCGGGCAACCGGGTGCTGAGGGAGGGCGATATCGTCTCCATCGACGTGGGCGCCTGCAAGGATGGATTTCACGGCGACTGCGCAGCCACTTACGCCTGCGGCCGGATCTCCGATCAGGCCCGGCGGCTGATCGAGGTGACCAGACAGAGCTTTTTCGAGGGACTCCAGTTCGCTCGGGAGGGCTACCGCCTGCCGGACCTCTCCGGCGCCATCCAGCGCTATGTGGAGGCCAACGGCTTCTCCGTCGTTCGGGAGTACGTGGGCCACGGCATCGGGACCCAGATGCACGAGGCCCCCGAGATCCCCAACTATGTGGAGCCCCGCATGGGCCGTCCCCGCTTCCTGCGGGGGATGACCATCGCGGTGGAGCCCATGGTCAACGCCGGCGGCGCCGCCGTGCGGGTGATGAAGGACGGATGGACGGTTAAGACCGCCGACGGCAAGCTGTCTGCCCACTATGAGAACACCATCCTGATCACAGACGGGGAGCCGGAGCTTCTGACGGACCCCGACGCAAGAGCGGAGTGAGCAGGCATGGATATCGTTCGATCAGACATTGTGAGATCCGCAGCCGGCAGGGACGCAGGCAAGCTCTTCTTTGTCCTGGAGACGGAGGGGGACTTCCTCCTGCTGGCCGACGGCAAGACCCGGAAGCTGGAGAGCCCCAAGCGGAAAAAGCGCAAGCATACCGCTTTCGTGGCCCACGGCAGCGGCCGGGTGGCCGAAAAGATCAGAAGCAATGAGAGAATCACAAACAGTGAGCTCCGCAGGACCCTGGCCGCACTGGCCGGGGATGGTAATCCAGACCAGGAGGGATAGTACTTGGCAAAATCCGACATGATCGAGGTTGAGGGCGTCGTTGTCGAGGCGCTGCCCAACACCACATTCCAAGTAGACATTGGAAATGGCCATACGATCTTGGCCCACATTTCCGGAAAACTCAGAATGAATTTCATCAGAATCTTGCCTGGTGACAAAGTCACGGTGGAAATGTCTCCCTATGACCTGACCCGTGGCCGGATTACCTGGCGTAGCAAGTAGGAGGAACGAAATATGAAAGTTAGACCGTCCGTAAAGCCCATGTGCGAAAAGTGCAAGATCATTCGCCGCAAGGGTCGCCTGATGGTGATCTGCGAGAACCCCAAGCATAAGCAGAGACAGGGCTAAGTGAATTTGGAGGTGCTTTAAGAATGGCAAGAATTGCCGGTATCGACCTGCCCAAGGATAAGCGTATCGAAATTGGGCTCACCTATATCTTCGGCATTGGCCGCAAGAGCGCCAAGGACATCCTGGCGCAGACCGGGATCAACCCGGACACCCGCGTGAAGGACCTGACCGAGGCCGAGGAGACCAAGCTGCGTGAGGCCATCGACCACGGCTACATGGTGGAGGGCGACCTGCGCCGCTCCGTGGCCCTGGATATCAAGCGCCTGAGCGAGATCGGCTGCTACCGCGGCACCCGTCATCGCCGGGGGCTGCCCGTCCGCGGCCAGCGCAGCAAGACCAACGCCCGCACCCGCAAGGGTCCCAAGAAGACCATTGCCAACAAGAAGAAGTAAGGAGGGAGAATAAATTATGGCTGCACCTAAGACTGGCAAGAAGGTTATCCGCCGTCGCCGCGAGAAGAAGAACATTGAAAAGGGCCAGGTCCATATCCGTTCTTCCTTCAACAACACCATGGTCACCGTGACCGACACCCAGGGCAACGCCATCTCCTGGGCTTCCTCCGGCGGCCAGGGCTTCCGTGGAAGCAAGAAGTCCACTCCCTTCGCCGCTCAGACCGCCGCCGAGGTGGCTGCCCGCGCCGCGATGGAGCATGGCCTGAAGACCGTCGAGGTCTTTGTCAAGGGCCCCGGCCAGGGCCGTGAGGCCGCCATCCGGGCGCTGCAGGCCGTGGGCCTGGAGGTGACCATGATCAAGGACGTCACCCCCATTCCCCACAACGGCTGCCGTCCCCCCAAGCGTCGGCGCGTCTAATCGGAAGAAGGAGGATATTGAATTATGGCTAAGAATATGCAGCCCATCGCCAAGCGCTGCAAGGCTCTGGGCATCTCTCCTGCCGTGATGGGCTACGCCAAGAAGAACACCGAGCGTAACTCCGGCAACATGGTGAGAAAGAAGAAGAGCGAGTATGCCCTCCAGCTTCAGGAGAAGCAGAAGGTCAAGTTCGTCTACGGCATCATGGAGAAGCAGTTCCACATGTACTATGAGAAGGCCGCCCGTATGCCCGGCAAGACCGGCGAGGAGCTGCTGACCCTCATCGAGCGCCGCCTGGACAACGTGGTGTACCGCCTGGGCTTCGCCGCCACCCGCCGGGAGGCCCGGCAGCTGGTGAGCCACGCCCACTTTACCGTCAACGGCAAGAAGGTGAACATCCCCTCCTACCTGGTGAAGGTGGGCGATGTGATCGAGGTCAAGGAGGCCAGCCGTTCCTCCGCTAAGTTCAAGAAGCTGACGGCTGAGGACGCCCCTGTGGTCCTGGTGCCCAAGTGGCTGGACCGCGACAAGAACGCGCTGAAGGGCACGGTGGCCCAGATGCCCGCCAGGGACGATATCGACATGCCCGTCGAGGAGCATCTCATCGTCGAGCTGTACTCCAAGTAATCGGAGGCTACCCTCGATTAACGAAGCGATTGAATTTTGGGCGGGTCATCTCATTTGGCCCGCCGAGACAAGGAGGGTAACTACTGCATGATTGAAATTGAGAAGCCCCAGATCGAGTGCGTCGAGACCCCCGGTGACGATACCTATGGCAAGTATGTGATCGAGCCCCTGGAGCGGGGCTACGGCACCACATTGGGCAACTCCCTGCGCCGTGTCATGCTCTCCTCTCTGCCCGGCACCGCCGCCACCAGCATCAAGATCGCCGGCGTCCAGCACGAGTTCACCACCATCCCCGGTGTGAAGGAGGATGTGACGGAGATCGTGCTGAACATCAAGCAGCTCATCTGCAAGCTCTACAGCGAGGGCGCCAAGACCGTCTTTATCGAGGCGGTGGGCCCCTGCGAGGTCACCGCCGCCGACATCAAGAGCGACGGCGAGGTGGAGGTGCTCAACCCTGAGTTGCACATCGCCACCCTCAGCAGCGGCGCGTCCCTGAACATGGAGATCACGCTGAACCACGGCCGGGGCTATGTGTCCGCGGATCGGAACAAGGCCCAGCAGAACATCATCGGGGTCATCCCGGTGGATTCCATCTACACCCCCGTGTACAAGGTCAACTACACCGTGGAGAACACCCGTGTGGGCAACATGACCGACTTTGACAAGCTGACCATCGAGGTTTGGACCGACGGGACCATCTCCGCCCGGGACGCCGTCAGCCTGGGGGCCAAGATCCTCTGCGACCACTTCACCCTGTTCACCGACCTGAGCGATACCGTGGGCAGCCGCTCCACCGTGGTGGAGAAGGCGGAGACCCAGCGGGACAAGGTTCTGGAGCTGACCATCGAGGAGCTGGATCTCTCCGTGCGCAGCTTCAACTGCCTGAAGCGGGCCAACATCAACACGGTGGAGGACCTGATCTCCAAGACCGAGGATGAGATGATGAAGGTGCGGAATCTGGGCCGGAAGAGCCTGGAGGAGGTCATCAACAAGCTGGCCATGATGGGGCTGTCCCTGGCCGACGAAGAGAACACCTGACCTGACGCGCCTCCGGCGCGCAGGCAAAATGAACTTTACCTTCCGCTGCCGCCCATGGCATGGGACGTCCCATACCCGGCAGGGGAAATTGAGACAGGAGGAAACCTACTATGCCCGGAACTCGTAAGCTCGGTAAGACTACCGACCAGCGCAGAGCGATGCTCCGTCAGCAGGTGACTGATTTCCTGGATAACGGCAAGATGGAGTCCACCGTTACCCGCTGCAAGGAGATCCGTCCTCTGGCTGAGAAGATGATCACCCTGGGTAAGAAGGGTGACCTGGCCGCTTACCGCCAGGCTCTGACCTTCATCACCCGCGAGGATGTGGTGAAGAAGGTCTTCAAGGAGATCGCCCCCAAGTATGAGGAGCGCAACGGCGGCTACACCCGCATCACCCGCACCGGCGTCCGCCGGGGCGACGCGGCGGAAACCGCAATGATCGAGCTGGTCTAAGCACCGAATCACAACAGGAAAAGCCCTTTCGTGTGTGGGAGTACTACACATACGAAAGGGCTTTTTGCTGTTTCGACAAAATTCGTTCCGCCTCTTTTCAAATGGAACCGCATATAGTATAATACTCCCAAGGGAAGAAGGTCCCGGCAGCCGGGACCCCGACGGAAAGGAAGAGGGAGAAATGGCGATGATTACCTGCGAGAACTGCGGAAAGCGCTACGACGATCAGAAGGACGATTTCTGCCCCAAGTGCGGGGCCTTCAACCAGCCCCGGCACCGCTGGGGGGAGGACGCCCAGGGCAACGTGGTCCGGGTGGACGGCATCAACGAGAGCGGCCACGAGGACTCCTTTGTCCACCAGGAGGTCCACCGGGAAAAGGCCCAGCGCCGCCAGGTGGGCCTGGACTGGCGGGGCAGCCAGGGGGCCCGCCGGCCCGCCGCCGGCCCGAAGCCCCAGCGCCCCGCAGGCGCGCCGCCGGTCCAGCGTCCGGCAGCCGGCGCCCAGAGGCGGTCCGGCGGCGGGAAGACCCAGGTCAACGCGGCCAAATGGGTCGTATACCTGGTGGCGGGGATCATCCTGCTGAACGTCCTGTTCAGCATCCTGTCGGTGATCTTTTCCGTTTTTTGACAGCGCTCCCATAAAAAACCCGGCAGCCAATAACTGGCTGCCGGGTTTTCTCGCTTTTTCGCGTGGGACGGCTTTACCTGGACATACTAGGAGCGTTCATTGAAAAACCGGATCACGGGAAAAGGGTGAGGAAATGCGAAAACGAGGATGGGCCTGCTGGCTGCTGGCGCTGACGCTGCTGGCGGGCTGCGCGGGGCCGGCAGAGGAGGGACCTGCCTCCGACGCCGGCGCTCCGGCGGAGGTCCCGGCGGGACCGGCAGAGGAGGACTGGACCGAGGAGCGCAAGTATGTGGCCATCACCTTTGACGACGGCCCCAGGCGGGACACCACATCCCTGCTCCTGGACGGCCTGCTGGAGCGGGGAGTGGCCGCCACCTTCTTTGTCATCGGGGAGCAGGTCCCCAGCAACCAGGACCTGCTGCAGCGGATGAAGGCGGAGGGCCACCAGATCGGGAACCACACCTACAGCCATGTGCGGCTGAAGACCGCGTCGGACGACGCCATCCTGGAGGAAATCCACAAGGCGGAGACGCTGATCGGGGAGGCGGTGGGGGAGGGCAGCTACTGGCTGAGGCCCCCCTACGGCCTCATCACCGCCAAACAGGCGGAGCTGGTAAAGACGCCCATGATCTACTGGACGGTGGATTCCGAGGACTGGAAGCTGCTGGACGCGAAAAAGGTGACGGACCGGGTGCTGGCCTCTGTGGGGCCGGGGGACGTGATCCTGCTCCACGACTTCTACCCCACCAGCGTGGACGCGGCCCTGGAGATCATCGACCAGATGCTGGCCCAGGGGTATGTGTTCGTGACGCTGGAGGAGCTGTTCCGCATCCAGGGGGTGACGCCCCAGGCCGGCGTCCTCTACCGCAATCCCCAGCGGGTCAAGGAGCTGGCATAAACGCAGGAGAGCCGCCCGGCAGCACCGGACGGCTCTCTCCTGCGTTTTACAAGGAATCAGCCCATGATGAGCAGCACCAGGGTCAGCAGCAGAAACACCGCGCCGATCCACTTGGTGGCCTTGGCCAGCTTGGCGTCGAAGGAGCGGGCCTTGCCCTTGGACATGAAGGTGTCCGCCACGCCGCCGATGGCGCCGGAGAGGCCCGCGCTCTTGCCGGACTGGAACAGCACCGCCAGAATCACGGTCAGGCCGCACAGCACCTGCAGAATGGTTACGATCAGCTTCAGAACTTCCATTGTGTCTACCTCCCAAAGTTCGATGGAAATGCGCCGGGGCGCAAAATACTCCATTACATAGGTACTTATCTTACCATATCAGTCCGCAGATTTCAAGAGGCAGCAGGGGATTTACCGGCATATTTTTTAAGAAAAATAGAAGAACAGGTGTTGCAATTGACCGGCGGATATGGTATACTCGCAGTAATAGAAGGGAAAAGCGCCGCCCGGGCGGCCGCTGCGGACGATGGAGGGCTGACATATGCCGAAAAAGACCCAGATGACAGAGCGGATCTATGAATATCTCCAGGAGACGATCCCCAAGCAGGGCTACGCGCCCTCCGTGCGGGAGATCGGCCAGGCGGTGGGGCTGAAGTCCCCCTCCACGGTCCACTTCCACCTGAAGCGGCTCCAGGAGCAGGGGCTGATCGAAAAGGGGGATTTCAAGGGCCGGGCCATCGTGCTGACCCAGCCCAGGGAGAAGGACCGCATCCCCGTGGTGGGCCGTGTGGCCGCCGGTACGCCCATCCTGGCCCAGGAGTGCGTGGAGGACTACCTGACCTTCGACTGCGGCGGGCGGGAGGACGAGTTTTTCGCCCTGCGGGTCCGGGGCGAGTCCATGCTGAAGGCCGGCATCCTGCCGGACGACCTGGTGGTGGTCCGCCGCCAGCAGACCGCCGTCAACGGCGAGATCGTGGTGGCCCTTCTGGAGGACGAGGCCACGGTGAAGCGGCTGGACCGGCGGGACGGCCATGTGTGGCTCATGCCGGAGAACGACGACTACCAGCCCATCGCCGGGGACGAGGCCCAGATCCTGGGCAAGGTGGCCGCCGTGGTCCGCCACTACCAGTAAGAAAAGCAGCAAAGATGCGCTTCCCCCTGCGGGGGAAGCGCATCTTTCGTTTCCTCCGCTCCGCCTGTGCCGCAGGGAAGCGGCGCGCGCTGCGGGGGGATACGTTACGCGGAGAGGAACTCGGGAAAGCTCCTGCTTTGCGCCTACGGGCAGGGGAGAGCGGGAAGGACCCTTTTAGACGGTATAGGTCTTATAGGCCTGCCCGTCCAGGTCCTTCCAGGTGAAGGTGCGGCCCTCCAGCATCAGATAGCTGTAGGTGCTGCCGCCCTTGGGGATGGAGACGGAGCCGGGATTGACGTAGGTAAAGCGCCCGTGGGGGACGCAGGCCGGCACGTGGGTGTGGCCGGTGACCAAAATAGAGCCGGGGGACATGGCGGGCGGATAGGCCTCGCCCCACATGTGGCCGTGGGTGGCGTAGAGGCTGAGGCCGTTGACCTCCAGCAGGGCGTAGTCCCCCATCATGGGGAACTCCAGCACCATCTGGTCCACCTCGCAGTCGCAGTTGCCCCGGACGGCGACGATGCTGTCCTTGACGGCGTTGAGCTGGGTGGCCACGTCGGGGCAGCTGTAGTCCTGGGGCAGGGCGTTGCGGGGGCCGTGGTAGAGCAGGTCGCCCAGCAGCAGCAGCTTGTCCGGCCGCTCCAGGCGGTAGCGCTCCATCAGCTTCTGGGTAAAGTAGGCGGACCCGTGCAGGTCCGAGGCGATCATCAACTTCATGGATATCCTCCTTGTGTGTGCCGGGGAGGGCATCCTGGGCCCGCCGCCGGATATCATGATATCAGTATACACAAAAATGAGGAAATTTCAAGGTTCAATGACAAAATGTGGGGAAGCCCGGGGCCGCGGACGATGAAATTTGGAATATCGACAAAGAACCTCTTGCCATGGACGCGAAAATTTGGTATACTGCACATAGGAAGAGAATACTGCTCATATAATTTCGTAGGGATGGTACGAAAGTTTCTACGGGGCCTCCGATCCGGCCCCGCTATGGGTGTTCCGGGCCGGTCCGTGAGGGCTGGCCGCCGGGGCATCCATTTTCTGTTATTGGGGAGCCCGGCCCTGGGGCCGGACTCCGGGGCTTATGCAAATCAGAAGGAGGTACGCCATGAGAAAGGTCTTACGGGGAAACATCATCTGCACGCCGGCCATGGGCAAGCTGGAGACGGTGGAGCGGGGCTGGCTGGGCCTGGAGGACGGGGTGGTCCGGGGAATTTGGGCGTCGCCGCCGGAGGACTGGCGGCAGGTCCCGGAGGAGGACTACGGGGAGGGGCTGATCCTGCCCTCCTTTGCGGACCTGCACCTCCACGCGCCCCAGTACCCCATGCTGGGCATGGGCATGGACCTGCCCCTGCTGGACTGGCTCAACGCCTACACCTTCCGCACCGAGGAGCGGTTCGCCGACACGGACTACGCCCGCCGGGTGTACCGCCGCTTGGCGGAGGACCTGATCCGGGGCGGCACCACCCGGGTGGCCATGTTCTCCTCCCGGCACACCGAGGCCACCTGGGTGCTCATGGAGGAGCTGGAGCGGGCGGGGGTCACGGGCTATGTGGGCAAGGTGAACATGGACCGCAACGCCGGCGTGACCCAGGAGACCACGGAGCAGTCCATGGAGGAGACCCTGCGGTGGCTGGACGGCTGCCATTGGGAACATATCAAGCCCATGCTGACCCCCCGGTTCACCCCCGCCTGCTCCGATGAGCTGATGGCCTGGCTGGGCCGCCTGGCGGCGGAGCGGGATCTGCCGGTGCAGTCCCACCTGTCGGAAAACAGCGGCGAGATCGCCTGGGTCAAGGAGCTGCATCCGGACTGCCGGCAGTACTGGGAGACCTATGCGAAGTACGGCCTGTGGAGGCCGGGGACCCTGATGGCCCACTGCGTGTTCAGCGACGGGCGGGAGCAGGCGGCCATGGCCGCCCACGGCGTCACGGCGGTCCACTGCGCCGCCTCCAACGTGAACCTGTGCAGCGGCACCGCCTCCGTGCGGGAGATGCTGGACCGGGGCGTCAGCGTGGCCCTGGGCAGCGACATCGCCGGGGGCGACCAGCTGGAGATGAGCCGGGTGGTGGTCATGTCCATCCGGGCCTCCAAGCTCCGGCAGATGGAGACCGGCGCGGCCTTTCTCACGGTGCCGGAGGCGTTTTACTTAGGCTCCGCCGCGGGCCACGCCGTCCTGGGCGGCGGCGGTCTGGAGGCCGGCAGGCCCCTCCACGCCATGGTGGTGGACGAGAGCCGCTTCCCGGAGCCTGCCCGGCCCCTGAGCCTGGCGGAGCGGTTCGAGCGGGCCGTGTACCTTATGGGCCGCGGTGACATCCGGGCGGTGTACAGCGAAGGGCGCAAAGTTGTCGGTTGATTTTTATATAGCGCATGGGTATAATGGGGGCAAGAACTTGCATGGGGGCAAGGGCTTGCCCCCGCCATTTTACCAAAAAAGGAGCTGCGACCATGATCAAGCATATCGTTATGTGGAAATTCAAGCACGGCACGGAGAAGGAGATGATGGAGTTCGTCATCGGCCTGCGGGGCCTCTTCGGCGTCATCCCCCAGATCAAGGCCCAGGAGGTGGGCGTCAACTGCGTGGACGGCAACTACGACGCGGTGCTGGTGTCCGCCTTTGACTCCCTGGAGGACCTGGAGACCTATAAGACCGACCCCCGCCATGTGGCGGTGGCCTCCCTGTGCAAAGCCATCCGGCTGGACCGGGTGGCTGTGGACTACGAGGTGTAAGCGGTGGCGGCCCGGTTTGAGAATTTCGGCCTTCAGGACCTGGTGGCCAAGGGAGAGGACGCCTTCCGGCTGTGCTCCCTGGCCATGGCCGAGGGCCAGCGCATCCGGGGCTGGCGGGGGGACTACTACCGCCTGTACCTGGGGGACGCCATGGTGAACGTGCGCACCATGCCGGACCCGGACACCGGGGAGGAGCTGCTGCTGGGTATGGACACCCACGCCGTGTCTCGCTGCGTCTGGGAGTTCCCGCCGGAGCTGTGCCCCCGGCGGACGGAGGGGGAGCGGCCGGCGCCCGGGGCGGAGGATGACCCCGCCGTCTACGGCTACGACCCGCTCCAGCGCTGGGTGGAGCGGACGGAGACCCGCCGCACCGGGGAGTACAGCTGCGAGGTGACCAGCATCCCCATCTCCGTGGTGAACGCCGACGTGCTCACCTGGACGGGCCGGGAGCCGGTGCGGCTGAACATGGCGGCCTTTCCCCGGTGGGTGGAATATTTCACCGCTGAGGCGGACTACGCCGCCGCCCAGAAGAAAAAGCCTCCCTTTGAGGACCTGGTCCTGGCGGAGGGGGACCTCTACGAGGCGGGCCAGTGGGCCGGCGCCGACGCCTGGGAGGCCGCCCATAACGGCGGCGCTCCCCGCCGGGGACCGGACTGCCCCGCCCTGGAGCCGGACGCGGTGCTGCTGCGGGGCGTGGTGAAGGACGCCCGGGTGGGGGAGACCTACCTGGGCATGGAGCCCCTGACCAAGTTCCTGAGCGTCACCGTCTCCACCCGGTTCGGGGACATCGAGCTGTGCCACCCGATGGACATGGTGGCGGAGGACCAGAAGGACAATGTGCAGGTGGGGGCCATCGTCTCCGCCCTGTGTACCCTCTCCGGGGACGCGGCCATCGGCGAGTACGCCGCCGGGGCGGTGTACAGCGAGCAGCACGCCCTGGAGCTAATGACCTACTTCTTTGCCCACGGCGGCGTCCAGCGGCTGCGGGGCGCGGTCCGCAGCGACTGCGCCGTCACCTTTATGGACAACCGCCAGGAGGGGCTGGACAGCGCTCTGGCCCTGCTGGACACCGTAGGGGAGCAGCTTTTTGAGGCGGGCCTGTGGTCCGTCACCCCCGGCACCATCACCGGCGTGGACCACACCGGGGCGGAGCCCCTCTACTGGCAGAGCGGCAAGCGGTGCCTCCTCATCGGGGACGGGCGGCCTGACAGCTACGCCTTCCTGTGCCTGGTGGATGTGGACAGCCTGGGCCGGGTCCGGGAGATCGCCGTCACCAACGACGGCTGCCTGGACTTTGAGCCGGACTGGCGGAACACCGGGGAGGATCTGGAGCACACCCGGGAGCGGCTGCGCCACGGCTTTGAGGTGCTGCTGTACTGGGCCGAGGAGGAGAAAAAGCTGCTCCAAAGCCGGGAGGAGCTGGCGGCTCTGCCGGAGCTGCCCGCCTTCCAGGCCCGGGCGGAGGGCGCCCTGGAGGGCATCCCAGGGGACCTGGAGGCGCGCCTTGCGTCCCTGGCGGCGGACCCGGAGAGCGACGGGGAGCTGCGGGACACCCTCCACGACCTGTTCCACCGGCTGTTTAGGCGGGCCGGGGGAGCGGAGGAGGACGGCTGGGACCTTTACGGCTGTTGGTCCAACGCACCCATGTACCTGTGGAAGGGCTACGACAGCTACCGGGACCAGCTGACGGACCAGCTGGTGCTGCTCCAGTGCCTGGGGCGGTTGAGCGGAAAGAAGTGACGCCGTGGACAGCTGGTTCACGGTAGAGGCCATTGACGGCAGCACCTTCGCCATCAGCGAGTACCGCCACTGGGAGGAGACCCACTGCTATCTCCTGCTGGGCCGGGACCGGGCGCTGCTCATTGATACCGGCCTGGGGGTGGGGAACATCCGGGCGGAGGTGGACCGGCTGACCCGGCTCCCCGTCACGGCGGCGGTCACCCACGTCCACTGGGACCACATCGGCGGCCTGGGGGACTTTGACCGTATTGCCGTCCACCGGGCGGAGCGGAGCTGGCTGGCGGAGCGCTTTCCCCTGCCCCTGGCGGCGGTGAAGGGCAGCCTTACCGCCCGGCCCTGCGGCTTCCCGGCGGACTTCCGCCTGGAGGACTATCAGCTCTACCAGGGAGAGCCGGACCGGCTTCTGGAGGACGGGAACCGGCTGGACCTGGGCGGCAGGGAGGTAACGGTGCTCCATACGCCGGGGCACTCCCCGGGCCACTGCTGCTTCTACGAGCCGGACCGGGGGTATCTGTACGCAGGGGACCTGATCTACAGCGGCTGCCTGGACGCCTTCTACCCCACCACGGACCCGGCGCTGTTCCGGCAGTCCGTGAAAAAGGTCCGGGCCCTGGACGTAAAGCGGGTGCTGCCCGGCCACCACCGGCTGGACGTCCCCGCGTCCCTTGTGGGGGAGATCGACAGGGCCTTTGACCGGCTGGCGGAGGAGGGAAAGCTGGCCCAGGGCGGCGGGGTCTTTTCCTTCGACGGCTTCCAGATCCATGTATAATACGATTTCCCAAATGAAAAACGAGACGTGTACCGGATGCGGTACACGTCTCGTTTCTTCCGGGGAAAGTTTTTACCTTACAGCTCCCAGGAGGGGGGCGGGGCGGCGCCCTGGTCGCCGCTTTGGCCGCCGTAGGGGCTGCGGCCCAGGCGCAGCTGGGCGTCCTCAAAGTAGGCCAGGTCGCACAGGGCCATGTAGGGCGTCAGCCAGATGTTCAGGATGCCCATGGTCAGGCTGGCCAGGATGGACCAGCCAAGAAAGCTCAGGTCCAGGACAAAGAGCTGCCCCTTGATGCCCCGGGTCTGCTCGCAGCTGAGGCGGATGGCCTGGGAGGCGGTGAGGGAGCTGTCGGTGAGCAGGTTGTAGACGGCGAACCGGTAGCGGTACACGGCCACCACGCCGGGGAAGAAGAACAGCATGGACCACAGGGCGACCTTGATGCCCACGAGGATGTTGCACCAGATCAGCCGCCCCGCCAGGCTGAGACCGTCCAGCAGGGAGCTGTAGGGCATCTCCAGCCCCTGGCGGATGCCCATGCAGTAGATATAGTACCCGGCGGTGAGCACCGTCACCACAAGCCCCACCAGAATGGACAGAAAGCTCCCGGCGGCGGAGACCTGGGGCA
Organism: Candidatus Pelethomonas sp.; assembly: GCA_048404665.1. Lineage (GTDB taxonomy): Bacteria > Bacillota > Clostridia > Oscillospirales > Oscillospiraceae > Pelethomonas. The sequence goes on along the minus strand of DBFJQM010000002.1, from coordinate 79,850 downwards.
GGGAGTCCAGCAGGGCGTAGTAGGCGTTCAGATCCCCGGAGGCCATGGCCTGGAGCAGGCGGTAGTCCATGTCCCAGGTGGTGAGGGAGCCGTACTGCACGTAGGTGACGATCTTGTTGAGCACATACTGGATGATGAGAAGAATGGCGGTCATGAGCAGGGGGTTGACCCGGGCGGTGCGCAAAATGGACTTCGATTGCAGCTTGATCTCTTGCCGGTCCAGCATAGAAGTGTCCTCCGATCCAGAGATTTTGATATTTTCGGGCAGGTTTGCCCCTATCATACCAGAAAAAACCGGCGGGCGCAAGTGGGCGTATCCCGGGAAAATCGTTAGTGAATTAACAAACATGACCAGTTATCGCAGGGATATCCAACACAAAAATCCAAAAAATGCACAAATTTCTCTGGACAGCAGAGGAAGATGAGAGTATGATGAGAGCTGGCGAACATACAACCCGCGGACAGACCCTCCGCGGTCAAACGAGGTGAAGGATATGGCACAATCGTTTTTTGGCGGCATCCATCCCCAGGATAAAAAGGCCGCCACGAATAAAAAGCCCATTGAGCTGCTGCCGCCTCCCGCCCAGGTGGTGATCCCCATGTCCCTGCACATCGGCGCCCCCTGCCAGCCCTGCGTGGCGGTGGGGGACCATGTGACGGTGGGACAGAAGATCGGGGAGGCGACGGCCTTTGTGTCCGCGCCCATCCATGCCAGCATCTCCGGCAGGGTGGCGGCGGTGGAGCCCCGCATCCACTTCAGCGGCGTGCCGGTGATGAGCGTGGTCATCGAAAACGACTTTGAGGACACCCCCTGCCCGGATCTGAAGGGCGTGGAGAACCCCGGGGAGCTGACGGCGGAGCAGCTGGTGGAGCTGGTGAAAAACGCCGGCATCGTGGGCATGGGCGGCGCCACGTTCCCCACCCACGTGAAGATCAGCTCCGGCCTGGGCAAGGTGGACACCGTCATCATCAACGCCAGCGAGTGCGAGCCTTACATCACCAGCGACCACCGCTTCCTCCTGGAGTACCCGGAGGAGGTCATCGGCGGCGCGGCCATCCTGGCCCGGGCCTTCGGCGTGGATCGGGTCCACATCGGCATCGAGGAGAACAAGGCCAACGCCGCCGAGCTGCTGAAAATGAAGATCGAGCAGGCCAAGGCCCCCGTGGTGGTGGATGTGCTCACCACCCGCTACCCCCAGGGCGCGGAAAAGCAGCTGTGCCAGTCCATCACCGGCCGCCAGGTGCCCCCCGGCGGGCTGCCCGCCGCCATCGGCTGCGCGGTGTTCAACGTGGTGACCACCGCCGCCATCTACCGGGCGGTGACCACCGGCGCGCCGGTGACCCACCGGGTGGTGACGGTGTCCGGCTCCGGCGTGAAGGAGCCGAAGAACCTGCTGTGCCCCATCGGGACCCCCATCAGCGAGCTGCTGGACGCCTGCGGCGGCGTGAAGAAGAACACCTTCAAGATCCTCATGGGCGGCCCCATGATGGGCCACTCCCAGTACGACATGTCCGCCCCCATCGGCAAGGGCACCAACGCCATCCTGGCCTTCTGCGAGGATGAGGAGCGCACCGTGGAGCACCCCGCCTGCATCCGCTGCGGCAAGTGCATCAGCGTGTGCCCCATGCACCTGCAGCCGGTGTTCATGTACCAGTACGAGCGGGCCGGGATGCTGACGGAGCTGGAGAGCGCCAATGTGCTGGACTGCATCGAGTGCGGGGCCTGCACCTACATCTGTCCCGGACGGCTCCACCTGGTCCAGACCTTCCGGGCCGGCAAACAGAAGATCAACAACGCCCGCGCCGCCGCCAAGGCCGCGGCGGAGAAGGCGGCTAAGGCCGCCGGGCCGAAGAAGGAGGTCTGAGCATGGACTACAAAGAGCTTAATCTGATCGGGTCCTCGTCCCCCCATGTCCGTACCAAGGCCGGCACCGGCCACATCATGGGGGAGGTGCTGCTGGCCCTGGTGCCGGCGCTGTGCTTCGCCATTTACAATTTCGGCTGGCGGGCGCTGAGCGCCACCGCCGTCTCTGTGGCGGGCTGCTGCTTCTTCGAGTGGGCCTACCGGGCCATGATGAAGAAGAACAACACCGTGGGCGACCTCAGCGCGGCGGTCACCGGCGTGCTCATCGCCTTTGTCTGCCCCGTCACCGCGCCCTACTGGGTGCTCCTCATCGGCGACTTTTTCGCCATCGTGGTGGTCAAGCAGCTCTTCGGCGGCGTGGGCAAGAACTTCCTGAACCCCGCCCTGGCGGCCCGGGCCTTCATGATGTCCTGGGCCGGGGAGATGGGCAGCTGGGTGGTGCCCCGGGCCCGGGCCGACGCGCTGGCTCCCCTGTGGGGGACGGCGGACGTGGTCACCGGACCCACCCCCATGGCCTTTTTGGCGGAGAACGATCTGGCGGGCCTGACGCAGTACTACGACCTGAAGGATATGCTGGTGGGCCTTATCGGCGGCTCCCTGGGGGAGGTCAGCGCCCTGCTGCTGATTCTGGGCGGCGTGTGGCTCATCTTCCGCAAGATCATCACCTGGTACATCCCTGTCAGCTACATCGGCACCGTGGCGGTGCTCACCTTCCTGTTCCCCCGGGGCAACGACCCCATGACCTGGATGCTCTACAACCTCCTGGGCGGCGGCCTGATGCTGGGGGCCTTCTTCATGGCCACCGACTACGTCACCTCCCCGGTGAGCCGCCGGGGCCAGGTGATCTTCGGCATCGGCTGCGGGCTTATCACCGTGTTCATCCGGTACTTCGGGGCCTATAACGAGGGCGTGTGCTACGCCATCCTGGTGATGAACCTGACGGTGTGGCTCATCGACAAGAACGTCCATCCCGCCCGCTTTGGCGTGGAGAAGAAGCCCAGGGTCAAAAAGGCCAAGGAGGAGAAGAAGGAGGCGGCGTCCAAATGAGCGGGACAACTGCCGCGGCCAAGTCCGCGGAGAAGCAGAAGCTGGCGCTGGACCCCAAATTTGTGGGGAAGCTGGCCGGGACGCTGCTGGGCATCTGCCTGGTGGTGGCCCTGCTGCTGGGGGCGGTGAACTACGTCACCAAGCCCATCATCGACCAGATGCAGGCGGAGAAAAACGCCGCCGCCATGGCCCAGGTGCTGCCGGCGCTGAGCTATGAGAAGCTGGAGACCGGCGGGGAGAACGGGACCGTCCTTTACGCGGCCTGGGGCAGCGGGGCCCAGTTGGGCTACGTGGCCCAGGTGTCCTCCAGCGGCTTCGGCGGAGCCATCGAGATGATGGTGGGCGTGAGCATGGACGGCAAGGTCACCGGCGTGGCCGTCACCAAGCAGAGCGAGACCGCCAACATCGGCAGCAAGGTGGTGGGAGACCAGTCCGTGCTGGACCGGTTCATCGGCATGAGCCATGACGGCGGTGAGATCACCGTCAACACCGGGGCCAACCGGTTCGACGGCGTCACCGGGGCCACTATGAGCTCCCGGGGCGTCACCGCCGGGGTCAACGCGGCCCTGGACGCCGTGGCCTCTGTACAGTAGGGAGGAGGAGAAGCGTTATGAACTTTGGTAAACAGCTCAAGCAGGGCCTCATCACCGAAAACCCGGTGCTGGTGCAGCTTCTGGGCATGTGCTCCACCCTGGCCATCACCACCACGGTGTCCAACGGCCTGGGCATGGGCTTCAGCGTGCTCATCATCCTGACCTGCTCCAACATCGTCATTTCCCTGCTGCGAAAGATCATCCCCGACCAGATTCGCATCGCCGCCTACATCGTGGTCATCGCGGGGTTCGTCACCATGGTGGACCTGCTGCTCCAGGCGTTCCTGCCTGATATCGCCGAGAGCCTGGGGGTGTTTATCCCCCTGATCGTGGTCAACTGCATCATCCTGGCCCGGGCGGAGTCCTTCGCCTCCAAGCACGGCGTGCTGGCCTCCGCGGCGGACGGCGTGTGCCAGGGCCTGGGCTATACGGCGGTGCTGCTGGTGATGAGCGCCATCCGCGAGGTGCTGGGCAGCGGCACCCTGGCAGGGATGCCCGTCTACCCCAGCCGGTACGCCGCCATGCTGCTGGCCCAGCCGGTGGGCGGCTTTCTGACCCTGGGCTGCCTCATCGCCCTGATGCAGTGGGCCCGCAGCAAGGTCAAGGGAGGGAAATAAGCCATGGATATTACGAAACTGCTCTCCATCGCCCTGGGGGCGATCCTGGTCAATAACTTCATCCTGGTGCAGTTTTTGGGCATCTGTCCCTTCATGGGCGTCAGCAAGAAGATGGACACCGCCGTGGGCATGGGCTTCGCCGTGATCTTCGTCATGGGCCTGGCCTCCGCCCTGTGCTACCCGGTGAACCTGCTGCTGGAGAAGCTGCAGCTGGAGTACATGCAGACGGTGGCCTTCATCCTGGTCATCGCCGCCCTGGTCCAGTTCGTGGAGATGTTCCTGAAGAAGTCCATCCCCACCCTGTACGAGGCCCTGGGCGTGTACCTGCCCCTGATCACCACCAACTGCGCGGTGCTGGGCGTGGTGCTGCTGAACGTCCAGGAGCACTACACCTTCATCGAGTCCGTGGTCTACGGCGTCACCGGCGGCGTGGGCTTCCTGCTGGCCATCGTGCTCTTTGCCAGCATCCGGGAGCGGCTGACCTTCGCCGAGCCGCCCAAGTCCTTCGAGGGCTTCCCCATCGCCCTCATCACCGCCGGTCTTATGGCCCTGAGCTTCATGGGCTTCAGCGGCCTGCAGGTCTGGTAAGAGGAGGGTGAGAGTATGACGAACATTATCTATGCCCTGCTGGTGCTGGGCATCCTGGGCGGCGTGTTCGGCCTGGTGCTGGCCGTCGCCTCCAAGGTCTTTGAGGTCAAGAGCGATCCCCGCCTGGCGGAGATCCAGGACGCCCTCCCCGGGGCCAACTGCGGCGGCTGCGGCTACGCCGGCTGCGCCGCCTGCGCCAAGGCCATCCTGGAGGGGAAGGCGCCGGTCAACGCCTGCCCCAGCAACACCGGCGAGCGCACCGCCCGCATCGCCGCCGTCATGGGGGTGGAGGTCAAGAGCGTGGAGCGCCGGGTGGCCTTCGTCCGCTGCTCCGGCGGAGACCGGGCCGGTCACAAGTTCGAGCGGTATGTGGGCATCGACGACTGCGTGGCCGCCACCAAGGTCTCCGGCAACGGCCATCTGGACTGCGCCTTCGGCTGCCTGGGCCTGGGCTCCTGCGTCAAGGCCTGCAAGTTTGACGCCATCCACATCAACGAGCACGGCGTGGCGGAGGTAGACCCGGACAAGTGTACCTGCTGCAAGCAGTGTATCGCCGCCTGCCCCAGGAAGGTCATCGTCACCCGGCCCTACGCGGTGGACATCCTGATCCCCTGCGCCAACAAGGAGAAGGGCGCTTTGGCCAAGACCCACTGCGCCATCAGCTGCATCGGCTGCAAGCTGTGCGAGAAGAACTGCCCCAGCGGGGCCATCACCGTCAACAAGAACGTGGCGGTCATCGACTACGACAAGTGTACCTCCTGCGGGACCTGCGTCACCAAGTGCCCCCGGAAGCTGATCGTGAACATCCACGACACCGGCAAGGTGGCCCCCGTGGTCATGGACGGGGAGTAGTGCGAAAAACTTTTTTGGGTGAGAAGCGAGATTTTAAACTTCTGTAACAATTGATGCTTCCTTTTGTAACAATCCTTGGGTATCATCATACTTGCAAGAGACAGTAACTTCTTTTCATCCAATCCTCCTAAACATTAGATAGGCCCGGACGGCGCTGAAAGCGCTGCCCGGGTCTATCTATTTTGCGGGCAGGCGGGCGCGCCCGCCCGGTTTTCCCCGCTCGGGGCCGGGAAACGGGGGCGTTCACAAATTGTTTCCAATTGGAGGGGCCGGGGCGTATTGACAAGCGCTTCCATTGGTGATACACTGCGTTTAGCACTCAAGGGAAAGGAGTGCTAAAGGAGCGCCCCATGGAATTGACAGACCGGAAAAAGCAAATACTGAAGGTAGTCACCGAGCGCTATATCGACGCGGCGGAGCCGGTGAGCTCCAAGTACATCGCCCAGGCCATGGGCGGCAAGGTCAGCTCCGCCACCATCCGCAACGAGCTCAGCGACCTGGTGGAGATGGGCTATCTGGAGCAGCCCCACACCTCCGCCGGGCGGGTGCCCTCCCCCAAGGGCTACCGGCTGTACGTCAACGAGCTGATGGAGCGCAAGAGCGTGCCGGAGCAGGAGGCGGAGGCCATCAACGCGGCCCTGGCCGGGAAGATGCAGGAGCTGGACACCGTGATCGCCCAGGCGGGCCAGATGGTGTCCTCCATCGTCAGCTATCCGGCCTACGCGGTGGCGGAGGGCAAGACCCGCCTCACCGTGCGGCGGTACGACCTGCTGCCGGTGGACAGCAGCAGCTTCATCGCCGTGGTGATGACCGACGACAGCCGGGTGAAGAGCCAGGTGCTGCGCACCCAGCTCCCCCTCAGCGGCGAGGTGCTGCCAGCGCTGGCAAATCTCCTGAACACCCACTTCGTCGGGCTGGCGCCCGAGGAGCTGGGGGAGAAGCTGATGGCCCTGGCGGGCCAGCTGACCGGGGAGCTGTTTATGCCCCTGAGCCAGACGGTGGAGTACGCCGCCGCGGTCATGGACGCGGGCCAGCGGAGCCATGTGTTCACCACCGGCCAGTCCCAGCTGCTGCGCCAGCCGGAGTTCCAGGACCCCTCCCGGGCCAACGACCTCATGAGCCTGCTCACGGACCAGCGTGACCGGCTGCCGGTGCTGGACGCCAACACCCCCATGCAGATCCTCATCGGGCCGGAGAATGTGAACGAGGCCCTGCGGGACGCCAGCGTGGTGGTGGCCAGCTATGATATCGGCGACAACATGCGGGGCCTCATCGGCGTGGTGGGACCCACCCGGATGGACTACGCCGCCGTGGCCGCCCGGCTGAGCTACTTTGCCGAGAGCCTGACAAAAATGTTTGGAGGCAAGAACCAGCTGCCTCCCAAGGAGGATACACCGTGAGCAAGAACAAAAGAGAGACGCCGGACCCCGCCGGGGAAAAGGAAGCTGCCGCCCCCCAGGAGGTGACGGAGGAGTACCGCCAGGAGGAGCCGGCGGAGACCTACACCGTCACCAAGGAGCAGATGGAGAAGATGGAGGGCCTGGCGGCCCAGCTGGCCGCCCTCAACGATCAGCACCTGCGCCTGGCGGCGGAGTACGACAACTACCGCAAGCGCACCACCAAGGAGAAGGAGAGCGTCTACCAGGACGCCAAGCTGGATACCATCGCCAAGTTCCTGGAGGTCTACGACAACCTGGAGCGGGCGGTGAGCCAGGCGGGCGACGAGGACAACGTCCACAAAAAGGGCATGGCCATGATCTTCAGCCAGCTGAAGGGCACCCTGGAGAAAATGGGCGTCACCATCGAGGACCCGGCGGGCCAGCCCTTCGACCCCGCCAAGCACAACGCCGTCATGCACGTGGACGACGAGAACCTGGGGGAGAACATCGTGGCCCAGGTATTCCAGAAGGGCTTCCTTCTGGGGGACCGGGTCATCCGCTTCGCAGCGGTACAGGTGGCCAACTAAGCGCTGAGCCGCCGCGAGCAGCACGGATGGAAGCCGTGCGCCGCGAGCAGGCGAAGCGTGAGCACCAACCGAGCAAATCCCTATGCCGCAGCCGGCATAGTTCGATCCAATTCGTATAAAAAATATTTTCTATATACAGGAGGCAATCATTATGTCTAAAGTTATCGGTATCGACCTGGGTACGACCAACAGCTGTGTGGCCGTCATGGAGGGCGGCGAGTCCGTCGTCATCGCCAACGCCGAGGGCGCCCGCACCACCCCGTCCGTAGTGGCCTTCTCCAAGACCGGCGAGCGCATGGTGGGCCAGGTGGCCAAGCGCCAGGCCATCACCAACCCCGACCGCACCATCTCCTCCATCAAGCGCGAGATGGGCACCGACCACCGGGTCACCGTGGACGGGAAGAGCTATACGCCCCAGGAGATCAGCGCCATGATCCTGCAGAAGCTGAAGGGCGACGCCGAGGCCTATCTGGGCTCCCCCGTCACCGAGGCCGTCATCACCGTCCCCGCCTACTTCACCGACTCCCAGCGCCAGGCCACCAAGGACGCCGGCAAGATCGCCGGCCTGGAGGTCAAGCGCATCATCAACGAGCCCACCGCCGCGGCCCTGGCCTACGGCCTGGACAAGGAGAGCGACCAGAAGATCATGGTCTACGATCTGGGCGGCGGCACCTTCGATGTGTCCGTGCTGGAGATCGGCGACGGCGTCATCGAGGTCCTGGCTACCGCCGGCAACAACCGCCTGGGCGGCGACGACTTCGACCAGTGCATCATGAAGTACCTGGCGGAGGAGTTCAGAAAGACCGAGGGCATCGACCTCACCGGCGACAAGGTGGCCATGCAGCGTCTGAAGGAGGCCGCCGAGAAGGCCAAGATCGAGCTGAGCGGCGTGACCACCAGCAACATCAACCTGCCCTATATCACCGCCGACGCCACCGGCCCCAAGCACCTGGATGTGACGTTGACCCGGGCCAAGTTCGACCAGTTCACCGCCCATCTGGTGGAGGCCACCATGGGTCCCGTGCGCCAGGCCATGAGCGACGCCGGCCTCAGCGGCAGCGATATCTCCAAGGTCCTGCTGGTGGGCGGCTCCAGCCGTATCCCCGCCGTGCAGGAGGCCGTTAAGCGCATCACCGGCAAGGAGGGCTTCAAGGGCATCAACCCCGACGAGTGCGTGGCCATGGGCGCCGCCATCCAGGCGGGCGTGCTCACCGGCGACGTGAAGGGCCTTCTGCTGCTGGATGTGACCCCCCTGTCCCTGGGCATCGAGACCATGGGCGGCGTGTGCACCCGCCTGATCGAGCGCAACACCACCATCCCCGCCAAGAAGAGCCAGATCTTCTCCACCGCCGCCGACAACCAGACCTCCGTAGAGGTCAACGTCCTCCAGGGCGAGCGCGAGATGGCCGCCGCCAACAAGAGCCTGGGCCGCTTCCACCTGGACGGCATCGCTCCGGCCCGCCGGGGCGTGCCTCAGATCGAGGTGACCTTCGACATCGACGCCAACGGCATCGTCAACGTCTCCGCCAAGGACCTGGGCACCGGCAAGGAGCAGCACATCACCATCACCTCCTCCACCAACATGTCCAAGGAGGACATCGAGAAGGCCGTCAAGGAGGCGGAGCAGTTCGCCGCCGAGGACGCCAAGGTGAAGGAGTCCGTGGAGACCCGCAACCAGGGCGACCAGATGGTCTATCAGGCGGAGAAGACCCTGGGCGAGATGGGCGACAAGATCCCCGCCGACGACAAGAACAAGGTCCAGTCCGGCATCGACAAGCTGAAGGAGGCCCTGAAGGGCAATGACACCGCCGCCATCAAGGCGGCCACCGAGGAGCTGCAGCAGGCGTTCTACGCCGTCAGCGAGAAGCTGTACCAGCAGGCGGCGCCCCAGGGCGATCCCAACGCGGGCGCTCAGCAGCCCGGCGGCGGCCAGGGCGGCCAGCAGTACTACGACGCCGACTACAAGGTCGTGGACGACGACGAGAACAAGTGAGCATACGCTATGCGGGGCCGCTGTCCGGGCGGCTCCGCATGAGCCTATCTATTCCCGGCCGGGGAGGAAACGCCTCCTTCCGGCAAGATCGGATGTGAGAGAGTATGGCAGAGAATAAGAGAGACTATTACGAGGTCCTGGGCGTCCAGAAAAACGCCACGGACGCGGAGATCAAAAAGGCGTACCGGAAGCTGGCCAAGGAGAACCACCCGGACCTGAACCCCGGGGACAAGGCGGCGGAGGCCCGCTTCAAGGAGGCCAACGAGGCCTATGAGGTCCTCAGCGACAGCGATAAGCGCTCCCGGTACGACCAGTTCGGCTTCGCCGGGGTGGACCCGAACTACGGCGCGGGCGCCGGCGGCTACGGCGGCGGCTTCGACGGCAGCTTCGACTTCGGGGACCTGGGGGACATCTTCGGCAGCTTCTTCGGCGGCGGCTTCGGCGGGAGCCAGCGGACCCGCACCGGCCCCCAGCGGGGGGAGAGCCTGCGGCTGGGGCTGACCATCTCCTTTGAGGAGGCGGCCTTCGGCTGTGAGAAGGAGGTCCAGGTGGACCGGGTGGAGTCCTGCGACGCCTGCCGGGGCACCGGCGCGGCGGCGGGGACCAGCCCGGAGACCTGCCCCGGCTGCGGCGGCAGCGGCCAGGTCCAGCAGCGGCGGCAGACCCCCATGGGCGTGTTCGCCACCACCGGCCCCTGCCCCAAGTGCGGCGGCAAGGGCAGGATCATCAAGAGCCCCTGCCCCAAGTGCGGCGGCAGCGGCCAGCTGCGCCAGCGGAAGACCATCAAGGTCTCCGTCCCGGCGGGCATCGACAACGGGCAGATCATCTCCCTGCGGGGCCAGGGCAACGCCGGACGCAACGGCGGCCCCGCCGGCGACCTGCAGATCGTGGTCACTGTCCGGCCCCACCAGCTCTTCCGGCGGGACGGCCCCGACGTGTACTGCGACGCGCCCATCACCTTCACCCAGGCGGTCCTGGGCGGGGAGATGGAGATTCCCACCATCGACGGCAAGGTGAAGTACGACATCCCCGAGGGGACCCAGACCGGAACCACTTTCCGCCTGCGGGGCAAGGGAATCCCCAATGTGAACAGCCGCAGCCGGGGCGACCAGTATGTCACCGTCTACATTGAGACCCCCCGGAACCTGAACCGGGAGCAGCGGGAGGCGCTGAAGAAGTTCAGCGAGACCCTGAAGGAGAACAACTACGAGGAGCGCAGGAGCTTCTTTAAGAAATTCAAGAAATAACCAGCAGTGTGAAGGAGGAAGAGATCATGAAGATCGCGATGGCGTCGGACCACGGCGGCTTTGACCTGAAGGAGGATCTGCGCGCCTGGCTGACCGAGCAGGGCCACGAGGTGGTGGACTGCGGCTGCTTCGGGAAGGAGAGCTGCGACTACCCCGACTTTGGCGCAGCCGCCGCCCGGAAGGTGGCCGCCGGGGAGTGTGAGAGGGGAATCGTCATCTGCACCACCGGCATCGGCATCTCCATCTCCGCCAACAAGGTGAAGGGGATCCGCTGCGCGCTGTGCAGCGAGCCCTGGAGCGCGGAGATGACCCGCCGCCACAACGACGCCAACATGCTGGCCATGGGGGCCGGCGCGGTGGGGCCGCTGCTGGCCCGGAAGATCGTCACCGCTTTCCTCACCTATGAGTTCGAGGGCGGGCGGCATCAGAGACGCGTGGACAAGATGATGTCCATTGAGGAGCAGTAAGGTCCGCCGGCACATGGGGCAATAAAATGCGGGCGAACGAGAAAGAATATGTCAGGGGGCCGGAAGGCGTCTGCCGTCTTCCGGCCCCTCCCATCTTCCGCTGAGGAGGCCGGGCCTCCGGGGCGGGATGTGAGGAAGGGGGAAGGTCTGTGACCAAGGGATATCAGAATTATCGGGGCCGGAGGGACCGGGGCCATAAGCTGCTGATGGCGGTGTTGGCCCTGATCCTTGCGGCCTCCTGCGTTTATTTGCTGGCGCAGCGCTATATCACCTATACCGACGACGGAGGGATGCGGCTGGATCTGCCCTTCTTCTCCCAGAGGGCGGAGACGGACGGGGACCAGCCCGCGGCGCCCACCGGCGGCGAGACGGAGGACCGGCCCCAGGAGACTGCCGCCGTCCTGGAGCGGTCCCGGACAGCGGAGCTGGGGCCGGCCGGAAATAATTGTTAAATTTCGGACAATTTTGGTAAGATGACTATGGCAATTTCCGGAAAAATATGTTACACTAATCCATATACCCTGAGGCGTATCGCCTCGCTGAGGAAAGGGGTGAACTGATGTCACTGGAAGCCATGACAAAGATCCGGGCGGTGGAGGACGGCGTGGAGCAGTCCCAGGCCCAGGCCCGCGCCCAGGGCCAGAAGCTGCTGGCCGACGCCCAGCGGGAGGGCCGCGAGGCCCTGGAGCGCAGCCGCCGGGAGGCCGCCCAGGAGGCCCAGAGGGCCATGGAGCGGGCGGAGGAGGCCGCGGCGAAGCGCCGGGAGGAGATCCTGGCCCAGGCCGCGGAGGACTGCCGGGCGCTGAAGGCCCAGGCCGCCGCCCGTATGGACCAGGCGGTCCGGCGGATCGTAGAAAGGGTGGTAGAGGAGTAAATGGCCATTGTCAAAATGAAGCGCCTGCGGCTCATTGCGATGGCCCGGGACCGGGACGCGCTGATGGCGGACCTGCTGAAGGCGGGCTGCGTGGAGATCAGCCAGCCGCCCCGGGAGCGGCAGGAGGACCTTGAGGGCCTTCTGTGCCGGGACAGCGCGGAGCTGCCCCGGGACCGCGCCGCCCTCAGCCAGCTGCAAAGCGCCCTGAAGGAGCTTGGCCGCCACGTGCCCGCCAAGAAGGGGCTGCTTGCCCCCCGGCGTCAGGTGGCACAGCGGGAGCTGCTGGACGATGAGGCCCGGGAGCGGGCCTGCCGCCTGGCGGAGGAGGTCAACAGCCGCGCCAGGACCCTGGGGCAGCTGGCCGCCCGGGAGACCCGCCTGCGGGCCGACGCGCTGGCCTTGGCGCCCTGGGCGGACTGCGGCGTACCCCTGGAGGATAAGGGGACCCGCTCCGTGTCCCGGCTGCTGGGCACCGTGCCCGCGGCGGTGGACTTCAGCGCCATGACGGGCGCTCTGGCGGAGACGGTGGAGGAGGCGGAGGTCACGCGGCTCTCCGCCGACCGGGAGCAGCAGTACCTGGAGGTGCTGGTGTACCGGCCCCGGGAGCAGGAGGCTCTGGAGTGTCTGCGGTCCTTCGGCTTCGCCATGGCCCAGCTGAAGGAGCTGACGGGCACGGCCCGGGAGAATATCCGCGCCCTGGACGGCCAGCTGGTCGCCCTGGAGGAGGAGCGGGAGCAGGTGACGGAGTCCATCCGCGCCCTGGCGGCGCACCGGGAGGAGCTGCAGCTGGCCTGCGACAGCATGGAGCAGGTCCTGGCGGTGGAGGAGGCCAAGGAGCGCCTGCTCACCGGCGGCGCTATCCTGTATCTGGACGGCTGGGCCCCGGCGCCGGAGGCGGCGAAGCTGGAAAAGCTCCTGAGCGGCTACGACTGCGCCTGGGAGCTGACGGACCCCGCGCCGGAGGAGTACCCCCAGACGCCGGTGAAGCTGAAAAACGGCGCGTTCAGCCGGTGCATGAACACCATTACGGAGATGTACTCCCTGCCCGCCTACGACGGCGTGGACCCCAACCCCCTTATGGCCCCGTTCTTCATCCTGTTTTTCGGGTTCATGATGGCGGACATGGCCTACGGCCTGCTGATGATCGCCGCCTCGGCGGTGTACCTGAAAAAGGCCAGGCCCAAGAACCCCTACTTCATGGAGATGATCTTCTGGTGCGGCATCAGCACCTTTATCGTGGGGGCCCTCACCGGCGGCTTCTTCGGGGACTTTATCCCCCAGCTGCTGAGCATCATCGACCCCGCCAGCACCTTTGAGATGCCGGCGCTGATCACCCCCCTGGACGACATCGTGGCCATCATGATCGGGTCCCTGATCCTGGGGCTGATCCAGATTTTCACCGGCATGGGCGTCAGCGTGTACCGGAAGGTGAAGGAGGGCGACTTCATCGACGCCCTGTTCAGCGAGATCTCCTGGTGGATCATCCTGGCGGGCCTGGCCATGTGGATCTGCGGCATGATGGTGTCCGGCGTCCCGGCGGCGCTGGGGACCGCGGGCAAGGCGGCACTGATCGTCGGGGCGCTGATGCTGGCCATCGGCGGCACCCGGAACGCCAAGGGCTTCGGCAAGGTGACGGCCCTGGTGGGCATTATCTACACCGGCGTCACAGGATATTTCAGCGACACGCTGTCCTATATCCGCCTCATGGCCCTGATGGTGTCCGGCAGCGTCATCGCCTCCGTGTTCAACACCCTGGGGGCCACCTTCGGGAACGTGGTGCTGTTTGTGATCATCTCCATGCTGGGCAACACCCTGAACTTTGCGCTGAACCTGCTGGGCTGCTACGTCCACGACCTGCGCCTGCAGTGCCTGGAGTTCTTCGGCAGGTTTTATAAGGAGGGCGGCAAGCCCTTCACCCCCCTGTCCATCCAAACAAAATATGTAGACGTTATCAAGGAGGAACAATAACATGGCAGCTTTCTTTGAATCCTTTGGCGGCATCGGCCTGGCCTATCTGGGCGCCGCCCTGGCTGTGGCTCTGTGCTGCATCGGCTCCGCCAAGGGCACCGGCATGGCCGGCGAGGCCGCTACCGGCGTTATCAGCGAGACCCCGGAGAACTTCTCCAAGTGCATGATCCTGCAGGTGCTGCCCGGCACCCAGGGCCTGTACGGCATCGTGGCGTGGTTCATGGTGCTGCTGAAGCTGAACGTGTTCGGCGGCAGCATGGTGCAGCTCACCATCCCCCAGGGCATGGCCCTGTTCTGCGCCTGCCTGCCCATCGCGCTGGGCGGCCTGCTCTCCGCCATCGCCCAGGGCCGCGTGGCCGCCGCCTCCATCAACATCGTGGCCAAGCGCCCGGAGGAGTCCACCAAGGGCATCATCCTGTGCGGTATCGTGGAGTTCTATGCCATTTTGTCCCTGGTGGCCACCATCCTGCTGGTGCTGATGTATCAGCTCTGATGGGCGGCGCACCGATCCTCATTGGAAAGGCGGTAGCCCATACATGAACGGAATCGAAAAGATCACCGCGCGGATCGAGGCCGACGGCCAGACGGCGGTGGAGGAGATCCTCCGTCAGGCCCGGGAGCGGGCCGACGCCGCCCGCGCGGAGTATGCCCAGCAGGCCCAAACGGAGGGCGAGCAGGCCCACCGGAGCGGGGAGGAGGCGGCCCAGCGCCAGCTGGAACGGCTGGAGAGCGCCGCCCACATGGAGGCGAAAAAGGAGCTGCTGGCGGCCAAGCAGGCCTGCCTGGACGAGACCTTCGCCGCCGCGGGCAGGCGTCTGACGGAGCTGCCGGAGGCGGAGTACGCCGCCCTGCTGGCCCGCATAGCGGCCCGGGAGGCCAGGACCGGACGGGAGGAGATCATCCTGAACGCCCGGGACCGGGACCGGGTGGGCCCCCAGGCGGCGGCCCAGGCCAACGCCCTGCTGGCGGAGCGCGCCGCGCCCCAGCTGGCCCATGAGCTGGCCGACGGCTCCCGGAGGGGGGAGATCCTCTCCCGGGTGGTCACCGGCGCCAGCGCCGTTTTGCAGGGCAAGGCCCTGCTGACCCTGTCCCAGGAGACCCGGGACATCACCGGGGGACTGATTTTGAAGGACGGCAACGTGGAGATCAACTGCTCCTTCGAGGCGCAGCTCCGCTCGCTGCGGGAGACCATGGCGTCTGAGATCGCCGGGGTCCTGTTCGCCTGAGCGGGGCCGTCCGGATGACGGGAGATCCAGGAAAGGGGATGGCTTTTTGGCAAAGAGATTGAAGGATACGGACTATCTGTTTATCTCCACCTGCCTGCGCGCCCGGGAGAGGAACCTGCTCACCGCCGCCCGCATGGAGCGGATGATCGACGCCGCCACCCCGGCGGACGCTGTGAAGGTCCTCCAGGAGATCGGCTACGGGGAGTTCTCGCCGGACAGCGACCGGGAGCTGAACGCCGCCCTGGCCCGGGAGCGGGAGCGCATGTTCGCGGACCTGTACCGGTTCGTCCCGGACCGGTCGGTGGTGGACGTGTTCAAGGTGAAGTACGACTACCACAATATCAAGACCCTGCTGAAGGCCCAGGCCATGGACGCCGACGGCAGGCGGCTGCTGATCGACGCCGGGCGCGTCCCGGCGGAGGAGATGGCCCGGGCGCTGGCGGAGGGGCGCTTTGACGTGCTGCCCCCCGTGCTGGCCGGAGCGGCCAAGGCGGCCTATGAGACCCTGGCCGCCACCGGCGACCCCCAGCTGGCGGATTTTGCCCTGGACGAGGCCTATTACAAGGAGATGCTCTCCCTGGCGGAGGAATCCGGCAGCGAGCTGCTGGTGGACTACGTCCGGGCCAACATCGACAGCGCCAACCTGAGAACGGTGGTGCGCACCCTTCGGATGAAGGGGAGCGACAAGATGCTCCGGAAGGTGGTCTTCTTTGAGGGGGGCCGGGTCCCGGCGGTGAATATCCTGGCCGGCGCGCTGGGCGGCGACGTGGAGGGACTGTTCCGCTCCTCCGCCATGCGCCGCGCGGCCCAGCTGGGGGCGGAGGCGGCCCGGGGCGGCAGCCTTACCGCCTTTGAGAAGGCCTGCGACGACGCGGTCACCGCCGTGGCGGCGGGGGCCAAGTCCGTTCCCTTCGGCGTGGAGGCGGTCATCGGCTACCTGATCGCCAAGGAGATCGAATTTACGGCGGTGCGCATCATCATGTCCGGCCGCATGGCGGGCATCAGCGGCGACACCATCCGGGAAAGGCTGCGTGAGGCGTATGTATAAGATCGCGGTCCTGGGGGACCGGGACAGCGTGCTGGGCTTCAAGGCCCTGGGTCTGGATACCTTCTTCGCGGAGGATGCGGAGGAGGCCAGGCACACGCTGCACCGTCTGGCCCGGGAGAATTACGCCATCATCTATGTCACCGAGCAGCTGGCGGGCCAGTTGGCAGAGGACATCGACCGGTACAAGACCCAGGTGACCCCCGCGGTGATCCTGATTCCCGGTAGGGGCGGCGCCATGGGCCTGGGAGCCCAGGCGCTCCAGAGCGCTGTCGAACGCGCAGTAGGCGCCGATATCGCGTAAAAAATCAAAAAAGTGGCCGTTCTTTTCTTTGTGGACAAAGAAAAGAACCAAAAGAAAAACCTTGCGCAAAACTCCGTTTTGCGTGGAAATGATATGCAGGCGGCTCCGGACTTCGGTATGTATCTGACAGGCAAAACGCAGTTTTGCCGCAAAAGTTCTTTTTGGCTCTTTTTCTTACAAGAAAAAGAGCGACCTTTACAAGAAAGGCAGTGAAGCAATGAGCCAAGGAAAGATCATCAAGGTCTCCGGCCCTCTGGTGGTGGCCGACGGTATGGCCGGCGCCAACATGGCGGACGTGGTCCGGGTGGGCGAACAGCGGCTGATCGGCGAGATCCTGACCATGACCGGCGACCAGGCCTCCATCCAGGTCTACGAGGAGACCAGCGGCCTGGGCCCCGGCGCAGAGGTGGAATCCACCGGCGCGCCCCTCAGCGTGGAGCTGGGGCCGGGCATCATCGAGAATATCTACGACGGCATCCAGCGCCCGCTGGAGGAGATCGTCAAAAAGACCAACTCCAACAACCTGGCCAGAGGCGTGGAGGTCCCCGCCCTGAGCCGGGAGAAGAAGTGGGCCTATACCCCCGTGGCCAAGGCGGGGGACAAGGTGACCGGCGGCGACGTGCTGGGCACCGTCCCGGAGACCGAGGTGGTGCTCCACAAGATCATGGTCCCCAACGGCGTCAGCGGCGTCCTGGAGTGGGCCATCCAGCCCGGAGACTACACCGTTGACCAGGTGGTGGCTAAGGTCCGCACCGACAAGGGCGAGACGAAGGAGCTGACCATGGTCCAGAAGTGGCCGGTCCGCGTGGGCCGCCCCTACAAGAAGAAGTTCAACCCCGTGGTCCCCCTCCAGTCCGGCCAGCGGATCATCGACACCATGTTCCCCATCGCCAAGGGCGGCACCGCCGCCGTGCCCGGCCCCTTCGGCTCCGGCAAGACCGTGGTCCAGCACGCCCTGGCCAAGTGGTCCGATGTGGACATCGTGGTGTACGTGGGCTGCGGCGAGCGGGGCAACGAGATGACCGACGTGCTGCGGGAGTTCCCGGAGCTGACCGACCCCCGCACCGGGGAGTCCCTGATGAAGCGGACGGTGCTCATTGCCAACACCTCCGATATGCCTGTGGCCGCCCGTGAGGCGTCGGTGTACACCGGCATCACCATCGCCGAGTACTTCCGGGATATGGGCTACGACGTGGCCGTCATCGCCGACTCCACCTCCCGCTGGGCCGAGGCCCTGCGGGAGATGAGCGGCCGCCTGGAGGAGATGCCCGGCGAGGAGGGCTACCCCGCCTACCTGGCCAGCCGCCTGGCCCAGTTCTACGAGCGGGCCGGCGTGGTGCAGTGCATGGGCACGGAGGACCGCCAGGGCAGCCTCACCGCCGTGGGCGCGGTGTCGCCTCCCGGCGGCGACCTGTCCGAGCCGGTGAGTCAGGGCACCATGCGCATCGTCAAGGTGTTCTGGTCCCTGGACGCCTCCCTGGCCTACCGCCGCCATTTCCCCGCCATCAACTGGCTGAATTCCTACTCCCTGTACCTGGACACCATGAAGCCCTGGTTCGACCAGCACTTCGGCCCCGCCTTCATGGAAAACCGCAACAAGGCCATGAGCCTCCTCCAGGAGGAGAACGAGCTCAACGAGATCGTCCAGCTGGTGGGCAAGGACTCCCTCAGCCCGGCGGACCAGCTGACCCTGGAGACCGCCAAGATGGTCCGGGAGGACTTTTTGCAGCAAAACGCCTTTATGGACGTGGACAGCTACTCCAGCCATGACCGGCAGATGCGCCTGCTGGGGCTGATCCTCGACTATGACCGGCTGGCCCGGGAGGCCGTGGCCAAGGGCGCCCATCTGACGGACCTGCTGGCCATCCCCGCCAAGGAGCAGATCGGCCGTGCCAAGAGCGTGGACGCCGACAGCTACGTCCAGGTCTACGCCGGTATCGCCCAGGCGATGGCGGAGCAGATCGACGCCGCCGTGGAGAAAGCAGGTGCTGAGCTATGATAAAGGAATACCGTACCATACACGAGGTCGCCGGCCCCCTGATGGTGGTGGAGCACGTGGAGGGCGTCACCTTCGACGAGCTGGCGGAGATCCAGCTCCCCGACGGCGGCATCCGCCGCTGCCAGGTGCTGGAGGTCAACGGCGACAAGGCCGTGGTCCAGCTCTTCGAGTCCTCCGCCGGCATCAACCTGCGGGACTCCAAGATCCGTTTCCTGGGCCACCCCCTGCAGCTGGGGGTCAGCGCCGACATGCTGGGCCGGGTGTTCAACGGCATGGGCCGTCCCATCGACGGCGGCCCCGATATCCTGCCGGACAAGTACATGGATATCAACGGCCTGCCCATGAACCCCGCCGCCCGGGACTACCCCAACGAGTTTATCCAGACCGGCGTCTCCACCATCGACGGGCTGAACACCCTGGTTCGGGGCCAGAAGCTGCCTATCTTCTCCGCCTCCGGCCTGCCCCACGCCCAGCTGGCCGCCCAGATCGCCCGCCAGGCCAAGGTGCTGGGGGACGAGAGCGCCAACTTCGCCGTGGTGTTCGCCGCCATCGGCATCACCTTTGAGGAGTCAGAGTACTTCGTCAACGAGTTCAAGCGCACCGGGGCCATTGACCGGACGGTGCTGTTCACCAACCTGGCCAACGACCCCGCCGTGGAGCGTATCGCCACCCCCCGTATGGCCCTGACCGCCGCGGAGTACCTGGCCTTTGAGAAGGATATGCACGTGCTGGTGATCCTGACGGATATCACCAACTACGCCGAGGCCCTGCGGGAGGTGTCCGCCGCCAAGAAGGAGGTCCCCGGCCGCCGGGGCTATCCGGGCTATCTGTACACCAACCTGGCCACCATCTACGAGCGGGCCGGCCGCCAGCTGGGCAAGCCCGGCTCCATCACCATGATCCCCATTCTCACCATGCCCGAGGACGACAAGACCCACCCCATCCCCGACCTGACCGGCTATATCACCGAGGGCCAGATCATCCTCAGCCGGGACCTGTACCGCAAGGGCGTGCTGCCCCCGGTGGACGTGCTGCCCTCCCTGAGCCGTCTGAAGGACAAGGGCATCGGCGAGGGCAAGACCCGGGAGGACCACGCCGCCACCATGAACCAGCTGTTCGCGGCCTACGCCACCGGCAAGGAGGCCAAGGAGCTGATGACCATTCTGGGTGAGTCCGCCCTGACCCCCACGGACCTGCTGTACGCCAAGTTCGCCGACGAGTTTGAAAAGCGCTACGTCAGCCAGGGCCAGGAGGAGAACCGCACCATCCAGGAGACCCTGGACCTGGGCTGGGAGCTGCTGAGCATCCTGCCCCGGGGCGAGCTGAAGCGGATCAAGCAGGACATGATCGACAAGTACCTGCCCAAGCAGGAATGACCCGGCGATTTTCCCCGATAGGGGGGAGGAGGTGAACCATGGCTTCCACGACCATCAATCCCACCAGAATGGAGCTGACCCGGCTGAAGGGGCGTCTCAAGACCGCCTCCCGGGGCCACAAGCTGCTGAAGGACAAGCGGGATGAGCTGATGAAGCAGTTTTTGGAGATCGTCCGCCGGAACCGGGAGCTGCGGGCCAAGGTGGAGCAGGGCCTGGAGCGGGCCAACGCCGCCTTTACCGTGACCTCCGCCGTCATGAGCCCGGAGATGCTGGAGCAGGCCCTGCTGTACCCCAAGCAGAGCGTGGAGCTGGACATGACGTTCAAGAACATCATGAGCGTCAACGTGCCCCAGTACCAGTTCAAGACCCGCAACGACGACCCCACGGAGATCTATCCCTACGGCTTCGCCCAGACCTCCGGCGAGCTGGACGCCGCCCTGGAGGAGCTGGCGGCGGTGTTCCAGGACATGCTGGAGCTGGCCCAGGTGGAGAAGACCATGCAGCTGCTGGCGGAGGACATCGAAAAGACCCGCCGCCGGGTCAACGCCCTGGAGTACGTGATGATCCCCGACTTCCAGCAGAAGATCCGGTATATCTCCATGAAGCTGGACGAGAACGAGCGCGGCAACATCACCCGCCTGATGAAGGTGAAGGACATGGTGCTGGCCGACGCCCACCAGTTCAAGGAACCGGCCACATAAGGACAAAAAGCCACCCCTCCGCCATAGGCGGAGGGGTGGCTTTTTCCCGGCGGGGCCGCTTACCTGGCCGCGATGGCCTCGATCTCGCACAGGACGCCCTTGGGCAGGTCCTTTACCGCCACGCAGGAGCGGGCGGGCTTGGAGGTGAAGTAGCGGGCGTAGACCTGATTGAAGGCGGCAAAGTCGCCCATGTCCGCCAGGAAGCAGGTGGTCTTGAAGACCTGCTCCAGGCCGGCGCCTGCGGCGGCCAGCACGGCGGCCACGTTCTTGCAGCTCTGCTCCGCCTGGGCCTCAATGCCCGCGGGGACCTGGCCGTTGGCGGGGTCCACGGGGATCTGGCCGGAGGTGAAGACAAAGCCGTTCACCTCATACCCCTGGGAGTAGGGGCCGATAGCGGCGGGGGCGTTCTTGGTTTCCAGCACGTTCATTGGTAGTTCCTCCTATGTCAAAAAAATAATCATCGCTGCTGCGCAGGATCTGTCCGGACGGTCTCAAGGGCCGGCGTCCGGGACGGGGCCGGCGTCTAAGGCCGCTTGTCTTTCATTATACGACGGCGCGCACGGATTGGCAAGATGTTTCCGCCGGAGAGGGGAGGGCAAATAAAATTTTTCTCGCCCGGGCGCTTTACAAACGGCGTTTGGTGTGGTATCATCACAAGTAAGAGAATACTGCGTCGCCCCGCGCCGCGTCAGCGGCCCATGGAATAGGGTGAAATTCCCTGCGAGTCGGTCACTGTGAAGCCTCCCTGAGAGGATCAGTCAGATACATGGCGGGCGACGGCACTCCGCCGAAACCGGAAGCGCCGCTTTTTGTTTTGGCCTCACTGCATCCGCAGGGGGGCCTTGCGCGTCCTGGGAATCGGTGCAGGGCGCGTTTTTTGCGCCCGCTTGAATCGTGTTTCTCTGTGCGGCCGATGGGGCGGCGGCACAGGAACAGCTCTCTCCTCTCACACGTGTCTATATGAAAGCGCCAAGGGGGCGTCCGGGTCTCAAGACCGCCCGGACGCCTCTTTGGCGCTTTTTCAGGGGATAAACCGTGGAGAGAGGCCCGTTTGCCGGGAAAACGGAGGGCAGAGCCGTGATTTTTGTGGGAAAAGGAAAAACGTTCGCCTTGACAAAGCGGGCGCTGTTTTCTATAATTTATAGTGCCGGGTAATGGGATTCTCCATTCCGGAACGCTTTTCGCCATCCGGTCCCGCAAACGACGGCGGGGCTAGTGACAATACGATAGAAAGGAATATCCGCCATGATCTATTCCACCGAAGTACAGAACATGTGCCCCGTCGCCAAGGGCGCGTACCATGGTCCCGCTCCCATCCCTGAGGAGGGCAAGTGGGTCCAGGCCAAGGACATTCAGGACATCAGCGGCTTCACCCACGGCGTGGGCTGGTGCGCTCCCCAGCAGGGCGCCTGCAAGCTGACCCTGAACGTGAAAAACGGCGTCATCGAGGAGGCCCTGGTGGAGACCCTGGGCTGCTCCGGTATGACCCACTCCGCCGCCATGGCCAGCGAGATCCTCATTGGCAAGACCATCCTGGAGGCCCTGAACACCGACCTGGTGTGCGACGCTATCAACACCGCCATGCGGGAGCTGTTCCTGCAGATCGTGTACGGCCGCACCCAGTCCGCCTTCTCCGAGGGCGGCCTGGCCGTGGGCGCCTCCCTGGAGGACCTGGGCAAGGGCCTGCGCAGCCAGATCGGCACCATGTTCGGCACCAAGGCCAAGGGCCCCCGCTACCTGGAGATGGCCGAGGGCTACTGCACCCGCATGGCCCTGAACGCCGACGACGAGGTCATCGGCTACGAGTTTGTGAACCTGGGCAAGATGATGGACTTCATCAAGAAGGGCGACGACGCCAACACCGCCCTGGAGAAGGCCAAGGGCCACTACGGCCAGTTTGACGCCGCGGTGAAGTACATCGACCCCCGGCAGGAATAAGAGAGGAGGACATAGAAAATGGCTCTGTTTGAAAGCTACGAGAGAAGAATCGACAAGATCAACGGCGTCCTCGCTCAGTACGGCATCGGGAGTGTGGAGGAGTGCCGGGAGATCTGCAAGGCCAAGGGCTTTGACCCCTACGAGATCGTCAAGGGCATCCAGCCCATCTGCTTTGAGAACGCCTGCTGGGCCTACTGCGTAGGCGCGGCCATTGCCATCAAGAAGGGCGTCAAGACCGCCGCCGACGCCGCCCGGGCCATCGGCGAGGGCCTCCAGGCCTTCTGCATTGACGGGTCTGTGGCCGACGACCGCAAGGTGGGCCTGGGCCACGGCAACCTGGGCGCCATGCTGCTCAGCGACGAGTCCAAGTGCTTCGCCTTCCTGGCCGGCCACGAGTCCTTCGCCGCCGCCGAGGGCGCCATCGGCATCGTCAAGAACGCCAACAAGGCCCGGAAGGAGCCCCTGCGGGTCATCCTCAACGGCCTGGGCAAGGACGCCGCCCAGATCATCAGCCGCATCAACGGCTTCACCTACGTCCAGACCCAGTTCGACTACTACACCAGCGAGCTGAAGATCGTCCGGGAGATCCGCTACAGCGAGGGCGAGCGGGCCAACGTCCGCTGCTACGGCGCTGACGACGTCCGGGAGGGCGTGGCCATCATGCACGCCGAGGGCGTGGACGTTTCCATCACCGGCAACTCCACCAACCCGACCCGCTTCCAGCATCCCGTCGCCGGCACCTATAAGAAAGAGTGCATCGAGCAGGGCAAGAAGTACTTCTCCGTCGCCTCCGGCGGCGGCACGGGCCGCACCCTGCACCCCGACAACATGGCCGCCGGTCCCGCCAGCTACGGCATGACCGACACCATGGGCCGGATGCACTCCGACGCCCAGTTCGCCGGCAGCTCCTCCGTCCCCGCCCATGTGGAGATGATGGGCTTTTTGGGCATGGGCAACAACCCCATGGTGGGCGCTACCGTCGCCGTGGCCGTGGCCGTTGCCGAGAGCCTGAAGTAAAATATCATCAAAAAAGCGCGCGTAAGCGCGCTTTTTTGAATCCCCTTGCCAAGGCGAAGCCGCGGCAGGGACCAGAGGAAAGATAGAGCCAGGAGCATATTCTCCTGGCTCTATCTTTCCTACAGCTTCTGTTCCGACAGCCATTGGAGGAAGCTGCGGGCCAGGGCCAGCTGCTGTGGGTCCATGGGCCGCAGCAGCTCCGCCACGTTCTTCCACTCGTCCCCCTCCCGGCGGGCGGTGCCCACCAGGAACTCGTCCGGCGTGGTGTCCAGCGCCGCCGCCAGACGCATGATGACCTCCGTGGAGGGGATGGAAACCGCCCGCTCGATACTGGACATGTATGTGGGGCTGATATCAGCCAGTTCGCTGGCAACAGCCTGTGTCAGGCCCTGGGCCTTGCGGCGGGCAGCAATTCGCTTTCCGATGACAGTATAATCCAGCTGCATGATTCACCCCTCACTTTCTACTGATACTATTAATGCAAATCTCGACTTGAAAATAAACGATTGTCAAAAGTAGAAAAACTCTTGACAAGTTAGTTTTCCACATTTATAGTTGAATTATCAGTTTATAGAAGGAGGAATCGCCATGTATAAGAAGATGTATCTGAAGCTGTTCAACAGCATCACGGACGCGCTGGAGGCGCTGGAACGGCAAAACTACGGTCAGGCGGCGGACATCCTGAAGAAGGGCCAGCAGGCCGCGGAGGAGCTGTATCTGGAGGGGAAAAAGGCCCCGGACACTGGGGAAAAAGACCATTGACATTTTCGTCCGCCGGTGGTAGACTTAGCTCTAACAAAACGGCTTTGACGGAGAAGAAACCGCATAGCGCCGCGCAGAGAGGGGCCTGTATGGTGCAAGGGCCCTGCGGCAGGCGGCGGCTGTACCACTCCCGAGCCGCCCGGGACGACCGGGACGGGAAAGCGCCCGTTACAGCGCTCACAAAGCGGCGTCCTGTGGACGCAAGCAGGGTGGAACCGTGGGACGTATCTTCGCGCCTCACCCCTGACCATCAATCAGGGGTGAAGCGCTTTTTCTTTGCCCCGAGACGAACGAATGGAGGCTTTTGTCATGTCCGAAGAAAACAACCAGTATACCTTTGAAAACGAGCAGTACCGCCGCACCTACTGGCACACCTGCTCCCACGTCCTGGCCCAGGCCATGAAGCGCCTGCACCCGGAGGTGAAGCTGGCCATCGGCCCCAGCATCGAAAACGGCTTCTACTACGATTTCGACACCCCCGAGCCCTTCACCGAGGACCAGCTCAGTGAGCTGGAGGCGGAGATGCGGAAGATCTGCAAGGAGAAGCTGAAGCTGGAGCGGTTCGAGCTGCCCCGGGAGGAGGCCGTGAAGTTCATGGAGGAGAAGGGCGAGCCCTACAAGGTGGAGCTTATCAACGACCTCCCCGAGGACGCGGTCATCTCCTTCTACAAGCAGGGCGAGTTCACCGACCTGTGCGCCGGTCCCCACCTGGACTCCACCGGCCGCATCAAGGGCAACGCCATCAAGCTCACCGCCTGCAACGCCGCCTACTGGCGGGGCGACAGCAGCCGTCAGACCCTCCAGCGCATCTACGGCGTGGCCTTCCCCAAGAAGGAGGAGCTGGACGAGTACCTGGAGCGCATCGAGGAGGCCAAGAAGCGGGACCACCGCAAGCTGGGCAAGGAGCTGGGCCTGTTCATGATGAGCGACGAGGGCCCGGGATTCCCCTTCTTCCTGCCCAAGGGCATGGTGCTGAGAAACACCCTGCTGGAGTACTGGCGGGAGTGCCACAAGCGCTACGGCTATGTGGAGATCTCCACCCCCATCATCCTCAACCAGCACCTGTGGCACCAGTCCGGCCACTGGGACCACTACAAGGACAACATGTATACCACCGTCATCGACGGCGAGGACTACGCGGTCAAGCCCATGAACTGCCCCGGCGGGATGCTGGTATATAAAAACGAGCCCCACTCCTACCGCGACCTGCCCCTGCGCATGGCGGAGCTGGGCCTGGTCCACCGCCATGAGATGAGCGGCGCGCTCCACGGTTTGTTCCGTGTGCGGTGCTTCACCCAGGACGACGCCCACATCTTCATGACCCCGGAGCAGATGAAGGACGAGATCAAGAACGTGGTGAAGCTCTTTGACGAGATGTACTCCACCTTCGGCCTGACCTACCAGATCGAGCTGAGCACCATGCCCGAGGACCACATGGGCGACGAGGAGGTCTGGCACTTCGCGGAGAGCACCCTCCAGGCCGCCATGGAGGAGATGGGCAAGCCCTTCGTCATCAACGCCGGGGACGGTGCGTTCTACGGCCCCAAGCTGGACTTCCACCTGTCCGACTCCCTGGGCCGGACCTGGCAGTGCGGCACCATCCAGCTGGACTTCCAGATGCCCGAGCGGTTTGAGCTGGAGTACGTGGGCGAGGACGGCGAGAAGCACCGCCCGGTTATGATCCACCGCGCCCTGCTGGGCTCCATCGAGCGGTTCATCGGCGTCATTACCGAGCACTTCGCCGGCGCGTTCCCCACCTGGCTGAGTCCGGTGCAGGTGAAGGTCCTGCCCGTCACCGACCGGGCGGCGGAGTACGCCAAGGACATCGCCGCCAAGCTGGACGCCCAGGGCTTCCGCGTGGAAGTGGACGGCCGCAACGAGAAGATCGGCAAGAAGATCCGTGAGGCCACCCTGGAGAAGATCCCCTACATGCTGGTGGTGGGCGACCGGGATATGGAGAACCAGACGGTCTCCATCCGCCACCGCAGCGGCGAGGACCTGGGCGCCATGTCCATGGACGAGTTTGCCGCCATGCTGAAGGAAGTCGTGGACACCAAGTCCATGAAGTGAGCGCGCTCCCCAAAAGAGCGACATTGTACGTGCAAAGAGGCCCCGCCTGACGGCGGGGCCTCTTTCTGCGCTCCCGACCGGGCGGCGGATTCCTGAAAATGAATAAATCTGAATTAGAACTTGCAGAAAAGGAGAGAAGAAGGAGAAAGCCTGCCAAAAATGCAGGACGGCCCGGCAAAACCTGCGGCATGGACTTTCTGCATAAATCAATGAAAAATCAGGGAAAATTGCGAATAATTCAAGAAATAATGAATATGTTAGTCAAAACCACCAAGAACCGCCGGAAAATAAAATGCAGAAATATAGGAAATGTTCTTGCAATAGATGCAAGTATCGTGTATGATAAATGCACAACACAGCTGCGAGGCAGCTGAAACGGATTGGAGAAAAGGAGAGCACGGCTATGAAGAAGTTTTTTGCGATGCTTTTGGTTTTGGCGATGACCCTGGCCCTGGCGGCCTGCGGCGGCGGTACGGACGGCGGGGCCGCCCCTGCGCCTGTGGACACGGACACCGTGGCGGTGGGGGCGGTAGTCATCGCCCGGGACGACGTTCCGGAGGAGGACGTGTATACCTTCGTTTCCACCATCTTTGACAACATGGAGACCATCACTTCCCTGCACAACAAGGGCGCGGAGCTGGACCTGACCTTTGCCGCATCCGTCACCTCCGTGCCCTATCACCCCGGCGCGGCCAGGTACTTTGAGGAGAAGGGCGTCTCCGTGGCCGCCGTGAAGGACGGCGCGGGGGAGGGGACCTCCAAGGCGATGACCTTCGGCACCGGCGGGGACACCGGCACCTACTACGGCTTCGGCGGCGTGCTGGCCAGCTATGTGTCCAACAACACCGATCTCTCCGTCACCGCCGTCACCTCCGACGGCTCCAAGGCCAATATCGAGGACATCGCCTCCGGCAGCGTGCAGCTGGCCTTCGTCCAGTCCGACGTCATGAGCTACGCCTATAACGGCGAGCGCCTCTTTGACAGCCCTGTGGAGGGCTTCTCCGTGGTGGCCGCCCTGTACATGGAGCAGGTCCAGATCGTCACCACCGACCCGGACATCAAGTCCGTGGCCGACCTGAAGGGCAAGAAGGTCTCCATCGGCGCCTCCGGCTCCGGCGTGTACTTCAACGCCATCGACGTGCTGGGCGCCTACGGCCTTAATGAGGAGGACATCAAGCCCGTGTTCCAGAGCTTCGGCGACAGCGCCGACAGCCTGAAGGACGGCAAGATCGACGCCGCCTTCATTGTGGCTGGGGCCCCCACCAACGCCATCGTGGACCTGGCCACCGCCGGCAGCGTCTACCTGGTGGGCCTGGACCGTGAGCACGTGGGCAGCCTGCTGGCGGCCTCCCCCTACTACAGCGCCTACACCATCCCCGCTGGCACCTATTGACATCCCCCGGAGCCTGACGGCGGGGGCCGCGGCAAAGGTCCGCAGCCCCCGCCCGGCGGCGCGGACGACCGCTGAGAATGGAGGTAATCGAATCAATGCCGCATAACGAGAAAACCAGGAACGACACGAACGCCGCCGTGACCCAGGCAGGGGCCGAAGGCTCCATGGAGGAGGTCATGCGCAAGTACGACCGGGAATCCGCCACCCGGGTCTGGGAGGGGAAGCCCCGGGCCGTGGTGCGCTGCGTCATGGCCGTGTTCTCCCTGTACTGCATCTGGTCCACCCTGTTCAGCACGGCGGACCTGCCGGTGCGGCTGAGCGCCTTCCTGGGCCTTATCATTGTCATGGGCTATCTGACCTACCCCGCCAGTCCCCGCCACGTGAGGCCCAACGCCATGCCCTGGTACGACGCGGTCCTCATGGCCCTGGGGGCCGGGGCCTTCTTTTTCTACTGCTTCCACTACATGACCATCGTCAAGACCATCACCAGCGCCTCCAAGATGACGCCCTTCTACGCGATTCTGGGGGTGGTGGGCATCCTGTGCCTGGCGGAGCTGTGCCGCCGGTGCGTGGGCATCCCCATTTTGTGCGTGGTAGGCGTCCTGCTGGTGTACACGGTCCTATACGGCGTCCGGAGCCAGGGGCTGGAGAACTGGCAGATGGCCGTCTACCGCATCATCTACACCCTGTTCTTCGGCACCTCCGGCGTGCTGGCCACCCCGGTGCAGGTGTGCGCCAAGTTCATCGCCGTGTTCATCATCTTCGGTGCGTTTTTGGAGCGCACCGGCATCTCCGGCTTTTTCATCGACCTGGCAAACTCCATCGCGGGCAGCTCCTCCGGCGGCCCCGCCAAGGTGGCCGTCATCTCCTCCGCTCTGTGCGGCATGGTGTCCGGCTCCTCCGTGGGCAACACCGTGACCACCGGCTCCGTCACCATCCCCATGATGAAAAAGACCGGCTACCCGGGGGAGTTCGCCGGGGCGGTGGAGGCCGCCGCCTCCACCGGCGGCCAGATCATGCCCCCCATCATGGGGGCCGCCGCCTTCCTGATGGCGGAGTACATGGATGTCACCTACGGCGAGGTGGCCCTGCGGGCCATTCTGCCCGCCGTGCTGTACTTTACCGGCATCTTCCTCTCCGTCCACCTGGAGGCGAAGCGGCTGGACCTCCGGGGCGTCCCCCGGGAGCAGTTGCCTAAGCTGAGGCTGCTGCTGCGCAGCATCTACCTGCTGGCGCCCCTGGTCCTGCTGGTGTGGATGGTGTCCACCAACACCCGCTCCCTCCAGTTTTCCGCCTCCGTAGCCATCGTGGCGGCCATCCTGGTGAGCCTGCCGGGGACGGTGCGCTCCTGCCGGTGCGGCAGCGGCAGGGGGACGCTGCTGGCCGCCGCCAGGCAGACCGGCAAAACCATCCTCAGCGCCCTGGACGCCGGCGGGCGGGACTGCATCACCGTGGCGGTGGCCTGCTCCATGGCCGGCATGGTGGCCGGCTGCATCACCGTCACCGGCCTGGCCTCCCGGTTGGTCAGCGCGGTGGTGAACATCAGCAGCTTGATCCCCATTCCGTCGCTGGCCATGCTCATTGCCCTGTTTCTGACCATGCTGTGCTGCATCGTGCTGGGCATGGGCGTGCCCACCACCGCCAACTACTGCATCATGGCCTCCACCTGCGCCCCTATCCTCATTGAGCTGGGCATCAGCCGCATGGCGGCCCACTTCTTCGTGTTCTACTTCGGCATCGTGGCGGACATCACGCCGCCGGTGGCCCTGGCGGCCTACGCCGGGTCCGCCATCGCCAAGGCGGACCCCATGCGGACCGGCGTCAACGCCACCCGCCTGGCCATCGCCGCCTTTGTAGTGCCCTACATTTTTGCCATGGACCCCGCCATGCTCCTGGTGGATACCGTGTGGTACGAGGTGATCCTGATCGTCGTCACCGCCCTGCTGGGCATCTTCGGCATTGCCGCCGGCCTGGGCGGCTACGTGTTCCGGCCCATGAAGCGGTGGGGCAGGGCTCTGTGCATCGTGGGCGGCCTGGGCATGATGATCCCCGGCGCGGCCTCCGATGTGGTAGGGCTGGCGCTGGTGGGCGGCGTGTGCCTCTGGGACTATCTCGCCGCGAAACGGGAGCGGACAGCGCAGCTCTGACCGCCGGTGCCTTAGACCAAGGCCCGCCGCCGGGTTCACCCCGGCGGCGGGCCTTTTCCGCCCCGTTTTGCCGCAGATGCCTCTGACTTTGTGCAAAGTAGACAAATACGGCGGCCAATTCTTCATAAGATTCTACCATTGAAAATGGAGGCCGTTCTCTAATATAATAGCGGTAGATGAAATGTACGGATAAATTCGTTTATATCAGACAAGCTGCGTGGTCTTTGATCTCTGGAAGCGCGCGGCTTTCTGCTGTCCGGACATGTAATTCATGCCCGGCAATTTTTTTGCTGGACAGGACCGCGTGCCAGATCACAAACAGAAATATGAGTACAGGAGGAACAATAACATGAGCAGGTCAGTGCAGGATATTCTGGAGATGATTCGGGAGCAGAATATCCAGATGGTGGATTTCAAGATGGTGGACGTCAGCGGGCAGTTCCGCCATGTGACGATCCCCGCCAGGAACTTCTCTGAGGAGACCATGACGGACGGCATCGGCTTCGACGCGTCCAACTACGGCTACGCCGTGGTGGAGAAGAGCGATATGGTCTTTATCCCCGACCCCGACACCGCCGTGGTGGACCCCTTCTGCGACGTCCCCACCCTGTCGATGACGGGCAACGCCATGGTCATCGGCTACCCGGAGAACCACCCCCTGAGTCAGTACCCCCGGAATATCGTCCTGGCCGCGGAGCAGTATATGCGCGATTCCGGCATCGCGGACACCATGCTGGTGCTGCCGGAGTTTGAGTTCTACCTGTTCGACCAGGTGGGCTGGGAGGTCCAGCCCAACAGCATCGGCATGACTCTGGACGCCAGACAGGCCCACTGGAACAGCGGGGCTGAGGGCCTGGGCTGCGTGGTGCCCAACCAGAAGGCCTACCATGTGGCCAAGCCTCTGGACAAGACCTACGAGTGCCGCAGTGAGATGTGCCTGGAAATGGAGAAAATGGGCATCGCCGTGAAGTACCACCACCCCGAGGTGGGCGCCTCCGGCCAGTTCGAGATCGAGCCTAAGCTGGGGCAGATGTCCAAGATGGCGGACAACGCCATGATGATCAAGTACATCATCCACAATGTGGCCATGAAGCACGGCATGGTGGCCACCTTCATGCCCAAGCCGGTCTACGGCGAGGCGGGCAGCAGCATGCACGTCCACGTCCTGCTGATGAAGGACGGCCAGCCGGTGTTCTCCGACGACAACGGCTACTCCCACCTCAGCGAGACGGCCCACTTCTTCATGGGCGGTCTGCTCAAGCACATCGCCTCCCTGTGCGCCATCACCAACCCCAGCACCAACTCCTTCAAGCGGCTGGTCCCCGGCTTCGAGGCGCCGGTCACTGTGGGCTACGCCACCTCCAACCGCAGCGCGGTGATCCGTATCCCCGCCTACGCCAAGACCCCCAATCTGCGCCGCTTTGAGCTGCGCACCCCCGACGGCACCTGCAACCCCTATCTGTGCTATGCCGCCATCCTGATGGCCGGCCTGGACGGTATCAAGAACCGCATCGACCCCCACGCCAACGGCTGGGGCCCCTACGACTTCAACCTGTACACCCTGTCCGACGAGGAGAAGGCCAAGCTCCAGGGTCTGCCCACCACCCTGGAGGCCGCCCTGGACGCCCTGGAGGCCGACCACGACTACCTCACCGCCGGCGGCGTGTTCCCGGAGCATCTGATCCGCAACCTGATCGACACCAAGCGCAAGGAGTGCAGCCAGATGTCCGCCATCCCCCATCCCGCTGAGTTCGAGCGGTATTTCAACCTGTAAGTCCTGCTATCACCTGCGATGAATGAAGGCCCGCCGCCGGGAGCGCTCCCGTGCGGCGGGCCTTTGCGCGTACCCCCTGCGCCTCCTTTTGCATACACTGGGGCAAAGGAAAAGGAGGTCCAACCATGCCCATCATCTATCTCAGCCCGTCCACCCAGGAATCCAACCCCTACATCACCGGCAGCGGCAGCGAGGAGTACTGGATGAACCGCATCGCCGACGCCATGATCCCCTATCTCAACAGCTCCGGCATCCGCTACACCCGCAACACCCCGGAGATGACCGCCGGCAGCTCCATCCGCCAGGCCAACGCCGGCTGGTACGACTTCTACCTGGCCATCCACTCCAACGCCTCCGGCGCCGGGAACGAGGGGCGGAACCGGGGCATCATCGCCTTTTACTACCCCACCAGCAGCCAGGGCCAGCGGGCCGCCCAGATCTTTGCCAACAACCTGAAGGACATCTATCCCCTGCCCAATCAGGTGACCACCCGCTCCACCACCAGCCTGGGGGAGGTGCGGGACTCCCGGTTCCCGGCGGTGCTGCTGGAGATCGGCTACCACGACAACGAGAAGGACGCCCGATGGATCGAATCCAACGTCACGGAGATCGCCCGGAACCTGGTCATCAGCCTCACCGACTACTTCGACCTCCCCTTTATCTGGCCGGAGGACCCCTGGGAGGGCACCGTCCGTGCCGGCGGCGGGACGCTGAACCTCCGCGCCAGGCCGGAGACGGACGCCGCCGTCATTGCCAGCATCCCCCACGGGGCCGCGGTGCGGGTCTACGGTCAGACCGGGCCCTGGTCCGTGGTGCGCTACGGCGATTATGTGGGCTACGCCGCCAGCCGCTATATCTCCTGACCGTCTCCCAGCGAGGGGAAAAGGGCCAGAATACCGAACCGGCGGAAAAGGGATGGACTTTTCCGTCGGTTTTCTCTTGACAGATGACGGGTAAAGCGAGTATTATTAAGTAAGATCAGTATCGGCGGGGGATAGGGGCCCGCGCCGGTTTTTTCCATGCCCGGCGAAAACCGCCGGGACAGGCGAAAAACCCCAAGCCATACAAACAATTGTCAGTAGGAGGAAGACCTGAAATGCCATTTGGACCCATTCACTTCGTGGTGATCGCGATCGCCGTCGTGGTGTCTGCCGTGGCGTTCTTCCTTATCGGGTATCACTATCGCAAGTCGGTCTCCGAAAAGGAGATCTCCAGCGCCGAGGAGGAGGCGCGCCGCATCATCAACGAGGCCATCAAGAGCTCCGAGAGCAAAAAGCGCGAGGCGCTGGTGGAGGCCAAGGAGGAGATCCTGCGCTCCCGTAGTGAGTACGAGAAGGAAGAGAAGAGCCGCCGGGCGGACCTGCAGAAGCAGGAGCGCCGCCTGCAGCAGAAGGAAGAGAATCTGGACC
This sequence comes from Candidatus Pelethomonas sp., assembly GCA_048404665.1. Lineage (GTDB taxonomy): Bacteria > Bacillota > Clostridia > Oscillospirales > Oscillospiraceae > Pelethomonas. The sequence goes on along the minus strand of DBFJQM010000002.1, from coordinate 46,613 downwards.
GCAAGACCGAGAACATTGAGAAGAAAGAAGAAGCCCTGAACCAAAAGCACGCCCAGGCGGACCGCGAGCAGGAGGAGATCCTGGCCATCAAGCGCGGGCAGACTGAGATGCTGGAGCGGATCTCCGGCTTTACCGCCGAGGAGGCAAAGAATTACCTCATCTCCCAGGTGGAGTCCGAGGTGACCCATGAGACGGCCCTGAAGATCAAGGAGATCGAGGCCAGGGCCAAGGAGGAGGCGGACCAGCGCGCCCGGGAGATCGTGGCCACCGCCATCCAGCGCTGCGCCGCGGACCACGCCTCCGAGATCACCGTCAGTGTGGTTCCCCTGCCCAATGACGAGATGAAGGGCCGCATCATCGGCCGGGAGGGCCGCAACATCCGCACCATCGAGACCCTCACCGGCGTGGACCTCATTATCGACGACACCCCCGAGGCCATCACCGTGTCCTGCTTCGAGCCGGTGCGCCGGGAGATCGCCCGGGTGGCCCTGGAGAAGCTCATTGCCGACGGCCGCATCCATCCCACCCACATCGAGGAGATGGTGGAGAAGGCCCGCCGGGAGGTGGACGCCGTCATCAAGAGCGAGGGCGAGCGCGCCGCCTTTGAGACCGGCGTCCGGGGCCTCCACCCCGAGGTCATCAAGATGCTGGGCCGTCTGCACTACCGCACCAGCTACGGCCAGAACGTGCTCCAGCACTCCATCGAAGTCAGCCACATCGCCGGCCTGATGGCCGGGGAGATGGGCCTGGACGTGAATTCCGCCAAGCGGGCGGGCCTGCTCCACGATATCGGCAAGGCCCTGGACCACGAGTACGAGGGTACTCACGTCAGCCTGGGCGTGGAGTTCTGCAAGAAGTACCGGGAGCGGGACGACATCCTCAACGCCATCCAGGCCCACCACGGGGACGTGGAGTGCAAGACCCTGATGGCCTGCCTGGTCCAGGCGGCCGACGCGGTCTCCGCCGCCCGGCCCGGCGCCCGGCGGGAGAATCTGGAGAACTACATCAAGCGCCTGGAGCGCCTGGAGGAGATCACCGGCTCCTACCCCGGCGTGGAGAAGTCCTATGCCATCCAGGCGGGCCGGGAGGTCCGCGTCATGGTCAAGCCCGAGCAGATCAGCGAGGACCAGATGGTCATTCTGGCCCGGGAGCTGGCCAAGCGCATTGAGGACGAGCTGGAGTACCCTGGTCAGATCAAGGTCCACGTGATCCGGGAGACCAAGGTCGTGGAGTACGCCAAATAGCGTTACCGCTGATACAAGAAAGGGAGCCCCGCCTGCGGCCGCAGGCGGGGCTCCCTTTCTGCCGGCTGGGGGAACCATGTCAGGCATCTGCCCCGCCGGAGACGCCCGCCATGCAAAAAGGCATTGACAAATGCGGGGAATGTGGTAGACTATCCTATGGTTAGCAACAACTAACTTAAGCTCCAAAAGGAGAGGGTACATATGATTCAGATCACAGTCAAAATCGAGGGCATGGCCTGCGGCATGTGCGAAAGCCACGTCAACGACGCGGTGCGGCGGGCCCTTCCGGTGAAGAAGGTCACCTCCTCCCACAAGAAGGGGGAGGCCGTCATCCTGACGGAGACGGACATCAGCGAGGAACAGCTCCGCGCTGCCATCGAGCCCACGGGCTACCGGGTGCTGGGCGTGGAGCGCGGGCCCTACGAGAAGAAGGGCTTGTTTGGCTTTGGAAGGTAGAGGGATGAACCGGCACGATGAGATCAAAAACGCCTACAAGTCCCTGGGCGGCGAGGCCACCTTTTACGACGGCATGATCACCTGCTCCACCCTGCCGGGCAAAGCGGTGTGCCGTCTGGTGTGGAGCATGGGCGAGCAGGAAAACCGGGCGTATCTGGAAAAGGCTCTGTCCGGCATCCCGGAGGACTTTTCCGGGACGCTCCTGGAGGTGCCGGTGGGCACCGGCGTGCTCACCATGCCCGTCTACCGGACCTTGCCCCAGGCGAAGATCACCTGCCTGGACTACTCCCCGGACATGATGGAGCGGGCCAAAGAGCGCGCTCCCGGCAGCGTGCGGTTCGTCCAGGGGGACGTGGGCGCTCTGCCCTTCGCCGACGGGAGCTTCGACGTGGTCCTGTCCCTCAACGGCTTTCACGCCTTTCCGGACAAGGAGGCCGCCTACGCCGAGACCTTCCGGGTGCTGAAGCCCGGCGGGACCTTCTGCGGGTGCTTCTACATCAAGGGGGAAAACCGCCGCACGGACTGGTTCGTGGATAAGCTCTACACGCCGAAGGGTTTTTTCACCCCGCCCTACGAGACGGCAAAAAGCTTGAAACAGCGGCTGGGGCGCATGTACGCCCAGGTAGCCTTGGAGACCGTGGAGGCCATGGCCTGCTTTACCTGTGTGAAGGGAGAGGGAGCATGAGACGTTCTGTTTGCGAGACGATGATATGGCTTGCTATGGCGCCGGCGGCGCTGGGGTATCTGAGGGAGACGGAACCGGACTGGGACATTCCCGATTTGAAGCGGAAAACGAAAGAAACCTACCGGCAGATGATCGGCCGGACGCCGGACATCGGCTCCCTGAGGGAAAACTCCCTGCGAATCTGCCAGGCCGCCGGGATGCTGTGGCTGTCGGTTTACGAGGCGGCTGAGGGGCGCATGAGCGAGACGCGCTTCGCCGGGATGATGGACGCCAGCATGAACGCTCCCCTGGTGAAGAAAACGTTCCAGGCCAAGGGGAAGAGCGCTTTTACCCTTGCAGGACAGAAAAAGCGGCAGGAAAACTCCCTCCGGGGCAACGCCGCCCCAGGCGGGGCCTTCAACTGGAAGACTGAAGTGATCCTGGGCCGGGACGCGGACGAGTACACCATCCTCTACCGTCAGTGCGGCCTGTGCGCGTTGGGGAAGCAGGAGGGGCGGCCCCATCTGGTGCCCTATATGTGCGCCGTGGATACCATGTCTACAGACTGGACAGGGGGCCGGCTCTACCGGACCCAGACCCTGGCCTCCGGCGGGGACCAATGCGATTTCTATGTTTGCCGCAAGGGGTCCAAGTGGGACCAGGAGCGGCAAAAGGGAGACGAGCGCATATGAAATTTTGCACCGTTGGAAAAGAAGATGCCCCGGCGACCCTGCTGCCTCCCGGACATGCTCACGGAAACGGCGCTGCCGTGGAATGGAGGAATGAGGAATGAAGGTTTTGGCCTATGGCGCCGGGGTCATCGGGTGCTATCTGACCCATGCTTTGTGCCGGGCGGGGAACGATGTGGATCTGCTGGCCCGGGGCGCGTGGAAAGAAACTCTGGAGCGGGACGGGCTGGTGATCCGCCACGTCCTGCAAAGAAAGATCACCACCGACCGACCCAGGATCGTCAGCGGGATCATGGGCCCTTATGATGCGGTGTTCGCCGTCATGCAGCATCAGCAGATGTGGGGCATCCTGGACGATTTGGCCGGGGCGGACGCCCCGCTGGTGGTGCTGGTGGGCAACAACATGTCGGCCCCGGAGATGGAGGCGTACATCCAGGCCCACACGCAGACGCCAAAGACGGTGCTGTTTGGCTTCCAGGGCACGGCCGGGCGGCGGGAGGGCGGCAAGGTCCTCTGCGTGCGGTTCGGCGGCGGGTCCATGAGCATCGGCGGCCTGCGGAGGGAAGTGCCCGGGGAGGTCAAAGCAGCGATTACGGGGTTGTTTGAGGGAACGAAGTATCGGCTGACCTGGGTGTCGGACATGGACGCCTGGTGTAAATGCCATTTGGCCTTTATTTTGCCCATCTGCTATCTCTCTTATCTCCTGGGCTGCGATCTGACCCGCTGCACACGGCGGCAGCTCAGCCAGGGTATGGACGCCGTCCGGGAGGGCTATGGCCTGCTTTCCACTCTGCACTATCCGATCCTGCCGGAAGGAACCATGGAGGAGCTGACGGGCGTCAGGGGAGCGCTGTCCTACGCCATGATGTGGGTCATGGCAAAGACGGCCCTTGGCCGTCTGGCGGCGTCTGATCACTGCCGCCATGCGGTGACGGAAATGGAGGGGCTGGACCGGGTCTGGGAGGAGCTGCGGGCAAAGGCACCGGACTTCCCCATGCCCAACTGGGACGCCCTGCACACAGCCATGCCGGACTGGGAGACGCTGCACCGGCTGTATGAGAAGAGTGAGGGATGATATGCCGCGGGATAGAATTATGAAGCGCCGGAGGGAAGCAGAAAAAAGAATGCTGCTGCCGCTTTTGGCCGTCTTGATTTGCGCGGCAGACTATATTTGGACCCTGTGGTATTATGGCGGATTGTACCGGGCCGGAACAATTCTCTCCGCGGCTCAGATAACGATAGAAAACCTCGGAACGATGCTGGTTCAACACATTGTGGTCAACTTGCCCGCTCTCCTGACAGCAGCCATTGCTGTGCTTATACTGCGGCGGGACTTTGGACGCGTGATGGGTTTCACCGTCGGTAAAAAGCGCGGCCGCGTTGCCGCCGGTGCTGCGGCGGGCGTTTACCTGATGCTTTTGGCTGCGGCCCTTTTGCTTGGACGGATATCGTTGCTGGCAGTGGCATATCAATGGATTTATTATGGGGTATTTATTGCACTCTTTGAGGAACTCATCTTCCGCGCCGTGCTGCCTCTGCTGTTTGAAGAAAGCAAGCTGCCGGCGTGGTGTGTCTGGGTATTGCCTGGCCTGCTGTGGGGCCTGATGCACTCTGTACTTCCGGTCATGCGGGATGGCTTCTCGCCGGAACTGCTGATGTCCTCCCTGGGATATGTTGGGGCTGCCTGTGCCTTTTATTGGCTGCGCTGCTGGTCAGGAACATTGTGGCTGCCTGTGCTGATCCATGCGGCGTTGGACTTTACCGGCACACTCATTTAGAGGGCGGCGTTCCACGAATGTTGGCGCTTCTGGAGAAAGGCAGATGATAAGAATGGAGATCAAAACAGTACAAAAGGCGAGGGCCTTTCTTTTGATCGGCCTGGCCGGCGCATGTCTGACGCTGGTCGGGGACCTGCTGATCGGATATGTCACATTTCCGGAGGGAGCAGGAATGCTGGAGGGCTATTTCGCCGCAGCGCTGGCGCTGCCCATATGGCGTCCCATTCTGGGCGGTATGATTGGCTTTCTGGGCATCTCTTTGGAATTTCTCGGGCTCATGACCCTTTACCCCCTGCTGAAGCAGAATATGCCCCGGGGCGCTGCGTTCTACAAACTGTCCATGTATGTCTATCTGGCTGTTGCAGGCGGGACAGTCCATCTGCCCTGCGGTGTGTTCATGTGGCTCTATCACTCGGTCACGGACGCCGCCGGGCCGGAGGTCGGATACCATATTGCGCTGCACTACATTTTGTATTTCATTCTCCCAGTCGCTGCTGTGTTCTATGTTTTCTTTGCGGGCAGCAGTATTGTGCAGTTTGTCGGGATCATCAAGGGATATACGCCGCTTCCCAAGTGGTATGCGCTGTTCAATCTCCTGATCCTGGCGGTATGCTTCAATGTTTTCCGGGGTATCGGCAACTACGCCATCATAAACGGCATTGGCACCTCCAACAAAAGTCTGGCCGTGATCATCATGTTCCTGGCCCTGTTCGTGGGCTACGGGAAATATGTCAGGCAGGAGGATCTGACGTGAATGAACGGCTTTGAGAGCCGCTGAAAAAAGAAGGAGGCCCTGTATGAACTGGCTGACCATTCTGATCGAGATGGCGGTTTTTCTCGCGCTGTTTACCGCTCTGGTGACGATCCCCGCCATCAAAAACCCCGCAGCGGGAATCCACAACTATCCCCCGGAGATCCAGGAGGAATACTTCAAGACCCATCCCCGCATTGAGACCGCTCCGCTGAGCAAGCGCACGGTCCTGATCAAATCCGCGGGGATCGTGCTCTTTGCCATCGTGCTGACGGGCGGGGCGCTGCTGGCCGGGGCGGACAGCTTTGGGGACGGCTTTTGGTTTGCCCTGCTGCTGTTTGCGGTGGTCGGCGCTTACGACACCTTTTTTCTGGATTGGGTCTTATTTCCCAGGCTGAAACTATTCCGTTTGCCCGGCACGGAGCATATGGACAGGGAATATGCCCAGAAGTGGTTCCATGTGAAAGGGATGCTGTTTCCAGGCAGCCTGTTCGCGCTGATCCTCGGGCTGCTTGTGGGCGGTGCTGTGGCGCTGATCCGACCGTAGAGGGGGAAAACCGTGATGCTGTTCATTCAACTTTGCCTTTTCTGTGCCCTGTTCACCGCACTGGTGTACCTTTTCACCGGGGGCAAGGCGGTCAATGCCCTGTACTTCTATCCCAAGCCTGTGCAGGAGCGGGCCTTTGCAATCGGTTTGGCGGACCGGGCGGACGTGGCACGGAAACACAAATTGTTCCTGATTTTCTTCTCTCTTATGATGCTTGCCGCCCTGCTGTTGATCGTCGGGGCCTGGAACGGTGTGCGGGACTTCAGGACCGCATACCTCCAGTCTCTCCTGTTCCTGGAGGTGATGAACTGGTATGACGGCGTCGTCATCGACCGGCTCTGGGTGGGGCACAGCAGGTTTTGGGTGCTCCCCGGCACAGAGGACCTTCCCTTCGTGCAGACTTGGCCCCAGGTGCTGAAAAAGCGGGGGACGCTGACACTGATTTGGCTCGTGGGCGCGGCCGTGGCGGCGGCGCTGGTGGTATGGATTTTCTGAGAGAAAAGGAGTGGGGCTATGAAGCAAAATGAAATCTTCCGCGTAAAGACCGACGGCTTCCACGGGGAGCTGTTCCGCCCTGCACAGGACAACTATCCCGGCAAGGCGCTCATTTGCTTCGGCGGCAGCGACGGGAACTTTGAGCTGGCCCGGAAGCTGGCGGCGATTTTTCAGGGGAGGGGACTGACCGCCCTGGCGTTGGCCTATGTGATGGAGGAGGGCTTGCCCGACAAGTTCTTCCGTGTGCCTATCGACACCCTGGAGGCGGCGGCCAAGCGGCTCCATGAGATGGGCTATGAGAAGGTGGGCCTGTGGGGCATCTCCAAGGGGGCGGAGCTGGCCCTTACCGCCGGGAGTCTGCTGCCGGGGCTTATAAACGCCGTGGTGGCGGTGGCCCCCATGAGCACCGTATGCCAGGGCTTTGCCAAGGGGAAGGGCATTGAGCTGATGCCGGGCAGCTCCTGGAGCTTCCACGGCAAGGAGCTGCCCTACACCCCCTTTGGGTACGAGAAGACCCCCTACGGCCCCATCCTCTGGAAGAGCCTGAAGGCCAGAGAGGTCACCATGTTTGACCTGTATCTGCCCATGGTGCGCCGCCCTGTTCCGGAGGCGGTCATCCAGGTGGAGAACACCACCGGCCCCATCCTGCTGATCTCCTCCAAGCTGGATACCATGTGGCCCTCGGAGCCTGCGGCGGAGGAGATCATGAAGCGGCTGAAGGAGAAGAATTTCCCCTATCCCTGCCGGCACTTGAGCTACGGCTGCGGCAGTCACCTGTTCGTTCCCATGGAGCTGCCCATGGCAAAGTTTTTCCGGGGCGACCGGGGCAGGAACAAGGAGCCGGGGCGGAGAGCCCGCATGGATTCGCTGGAGAAAACGCTGGAATTTGTGAAGCTGTGGTAGGGGGAGGTATTGTATGCCTGAATTAAAATCTGACAATAAAGCATTCTGGCAGCGGTTCGCCAGACTTTACGGGCCGGTGATGGAGAAAAGCGGGGCAAAGTTCTACCGGGACATCTGTGACCGGATCCGCCCCCATCTGAGTCGGGACATGGATGTGCTGGAGTTGGCCTGCGGCACAGGGCAGCTCTCCTATCCACTCTTCAGCCGAGTTCGGCTGTGGGAGGCCACCGACTTCTCCCCAAACATGATTGCCCAGGCGAAAAAGAAGAACTGCTCGGCCCGCCTCCACTTTTCCGTCCAGGACGCTACGGCCCTGCCCTATGCCCCAGAGAGCTTTGACGCGGTGGTGATCGCCAACGCCCTGCACATCATACCCGACCCGGACAAGGCTTTGGGGGAGATCCGCCGGGTGTTGAAACCGGGTGGATTTTTGTTTGCACCCACCTTTGTCCACGGGGAGGGGAAGGGCTTCCGGGTACGGGTGCGTATCATGAAGTTGGCGGGGTTCCGTACATACCACGAGTGGAGCGCCGCGGGGTTTGCGGAGTATCTCTCGGCCCATGGCTTTGCCGTTTTTGACCAGGCGGTGCTGGGCGGCTCCCTGGCCCCGCTGTGCTGCGCGGCGGCAAAAAAAGAGACTGCTAGTGGGAAATCTGCTTGACAAGTGGACACGGGTCTGCTATGATCTCTATTGTAGTTAGCTTAAACTAACTAACTGTGAGCCTTGTACCACCCATATGCAGAAGAAGGCGCTCCCATCATCTGGGGGAGCGCCGATCTTCTCAAAGAGAGTTAGTTATAACTAACTAATTTTAAGGGAAGCGGTGCCTATGGCCCAGGCCATTGCCAAGGGGGCCAAGTGAGCATGGAGAGCGTCATTGGACTTTTCTCCACAGAAAATCTGTTTGAATGAGGGGCCTGGCGGGCTTGGAACATCCACTCACCAGCCCGCCGGCCTCTGTATTCGCCTACTGCTTTACAAGGAGGGTATTGCAAATGGATCAAAAACAGTCGAATTTGTCCCAGCTTTTAAGCTACGCCGGGGGACGCAGGTATCTGACCTATTTATCGCTGCTGCTGTCCGCCGTCAGCGCGGTCCTGACCCTGTTCCCCTTTGTGTTCCTATTCTTCATCATCCGGGAAGTCCTCGAAGCTGCTCCCAACTATGCCCAGGCCACCCATGTGGTTCAAAATGGCGCTCTGGCGGTGGGATTTGCCGTGCTGTCCATCCTGGTCTACATCTGCGGCCTGATGTGTTCCCACCTGTCGGCCTTCCGCATTGCGGCGAACATCCGCAAGGCACTGATGGCCCACATCGCCCAGCTTCCCCTGGGCTTCATCGGGGAGATGGGCAGCGGCAAGATCCGCCGTATCGTCAATGACGCAAGCGCTGCCACCGAGACCTATCTGGCCCACCAGCTCCCGGACATGGCGGCAGCGATCACTACGCCGGTCTGCATGGTGGTCATGCTGTTCCTCTTTGACTGGCGGTTCGGGCTGGTGAGCCTTGTGCCCTTCGCTCTGGGCTTTGCGTCCATGTTCCAAATGGCCGGTCCCGGCATGGCGAAGGATATGAAGGACTACATGGACGCCCTGGCGGACATGAACAACGAGGCGGTGGAGTATGTGCGGGGCGTCCCGGTGGTCAAGACCTTTGGGCAGACCGTCCACTCCTTCAAGCGGTTCAAGGACACCATTGACAACTACTACAAATACTGCATCAGCTACTGCAAGAAGTGCCGCCCGCCTATGCTGGCCTACACCGTATTTTCAACAGCGCCTTCGCGTTCCTCATTGTACTGGCGTTGATACTGGCAGGAGGCGAGGCCATCCCGCAGTCGGTGCTGCTGAACTTCATTTTCTATGTGATCTTTACGCCCGTTATCGCCACCGCCATGACCAAGGTCATGTATATGAGCGAAAACGGCATGATCGTGACGGACGCCCTAACCCGCATCCACTCCGTTCTGGATGTGGAGCCGCTGCCCGAACCCCGCAGCGGCAAGGTCCCGGCAGACAATTCGGTCACGCTTGAAAACGTGACCTTCCGCTATCAGAACGCCGCGGGGGACGCGCTCCGGGACGTAAGCATCCGGATAGGCGCAGGGGAGACGGTTGCCCTGGTGGGCCCCTCCGGCGGCGGCAAAACGACCGCAGCCGGGCTGATCTCCCGGTTCTGGGATGTGAGCGGCGGGGCCATCACCATCGGCGGCGTCAATGTGAAGGACATCTCCAAGGAAACATTGGCGGACACCGTGGCCTATGTCTTTCAGGACAGCCGGCTGTTAAAGGCTTCTATTCTCGAAAATGTGCGGCTGTCCCGGCCCAACGCCTCCCGGCAGGAGGTGGAGCAGGCGCTGCATGAGGCCCAATGCGACGACATCATCGCCAAGCTGCCCCAGGGGATCGACACGGTGATCGGCACCAAGGGCGTGTATCTCTCCGGCGGGGAACAGCAGCGCATCGCCATCGCCCGCGTCATGCTGAAAAACGCCCCTATCCTGATCCTGGACGAGGCCACCGCCTTTGCCGACCCGGAAAACGAGGCGCTGGTGCAGCAGGCCTTTGAACGGCTCTCCAAGGGGAAAACCGTTATTATGATCGCCCACAGGCTCACCACAGTCAGGAACGCCGACCGAATCTTCGTGCTGCGGGAGGGCCGTGTGGAGGAGAGCGGCGCCCACGATTCCCTCGTGGCGCAGGGCGGACTCTACGCCCAGATGTGGCAGGACTATCAGACCTCTGTGAACTGGAAGGTAGGTGCGGCAAAATGACGCAGCGATTGATGAAACGCTTCGCCCTCTCCGAAGAAGGGGCAAAAGGGCTTGTCAGGGCCACCATTGCCTGCGCGGTGGGGGATCTGGCGCTGATGTTCCCGGTGGGGCTTCTTTATCTGCTTGTCAGTGATTTTCTCAGCAGCGGCGCGGTCCTTCGGAGCTGCGTCTTCTACGGCGTCGGTATCGCCGCCGCCCTGGCCCTGGTGCTCCTGACGGAGTTTTGGAAGTACAATGCCACGTACTTCTCCACCTACCGGGAATCCGGCGCGTGCCGCATCAGACTGGCGGAGAAGCTGCGGCGGCTGCCCCTCTCCTTCTTCGGCAGAAAGGACCTGGCGGACCTGACCAACACCATCATGGGGGACGTGTCCACCACCGAGCAGATGTTCTCCCACTATGTCCCGCAGTTCTATGGCTCCATCCTCTCCACCTGCCTGGTGGCGGCCGGCCTGCTGTGCTGCGATTGGCAGATGGCGATTGCGGCCTTGTGGGTGCTGCCGGTGGCGCTGGTCATCGTGGGCTTCTCCAAGAAGATGCAGAACTATTTCACCCGCAGGCAAAACGCCGCCTTGATCGCCGTTGCAGACGGTGTGCAGGAGTGCCTGGAAACCATCCGTGACCTGAAAAGCAACAAGGCGGAGCAGGCGTATCTCGGCGGCTTGAACAAGAAAATAGATGGGCTGGAAGGCCGAATGATCAAGAGTGAGTTGGGCGCGGCCATGTTCGTGGTCCCGGCCCAGATGATCCTGAAGCTGGGCATAGCCTCGGTGGCCCTGGTGGGAAGTATGCGCCTCATCAGCGGCGAGCTGTCCCTTGTCACCTTCTTCCTGTTCCTGCTGGTGGTCTCCCGGCTCTACGAGCCTATGTCCTTCTCCCTGCAAAACCTGGCGGCCATGAACTCCCTGCAGGTGAACATCGACCGCATGAATGAGATCTGGGGCAGCAAGGTGCAGGACGGCGAGGCGGCGTTTGCGCCGAAAGGCTACGACATCACCTTTGAACATGTGGGCTTTGCCTATAACAGCGGCGAGACCGTGCTGAAGGATGTCTCCTTCACCGCCCGGCAGGGCGAGGTCACCGCCCTGATCGGTCCCAGCGGCGGGGGCAAGTCCACAGCCGCAAAGCTGGCCGCCCGGTTCTGGGATGTGGAGCGGGGCAGGATCACCGTCGGCGGCGTGGATGTGTCCACGGTGGACCCGGAAAAGCTGCTGACCGCCTATTCCATCGTGTTCCAGGACGTGACCCTGTTCAACAATACGGTCATGGAAAACATCCGCCTGGGCCGCAAGGACGCCACCGACGCCGAGGTCGTGGCGGCGGCGAAAGCGGCCATGTGCGAGGAGTTTATCCAGAAGCTCCCCCAGGGGTATCAGACCATGATCGGGGAAAACGGCTCCACTCTCTCCGGCGGTGAACGTCAGCGCATCTCCATCGCCCGGGCGCTTTTAAAGGACGCCCCCATCATCCTGCTGGACGAGGCCACCGCCTCCCTGGACGCCGAGAACGAGACCGAGATCCAGCAGGCCATTTCCCGGCTGGTGAAGGACAAGACGGTGCTCATCATCGCCCACCGGATGCGCACCGTGGAGAACGCCGACCAGATCGTGGTGCTGGACCACGGCGCCGTGGCCGAGCTGGGTACGCCGGCTGAGCTGATGGCCCCAAACGGGGCCTTCGCCCGGATGGTGCAGCTCCAAACCGAGAGCCAGACCTGGTCCCTGGGGTAAAGGGAGAAGCCGCCGCATACGCTTATCCCCCTTTGAAGGCAGCGGTTTCCCTGCTCTCCGCGCCTGTCTGCGGTATGTCATATGGTCAAAAGCGCCCTCTGACTATGGGGTATCGCCATAGCCGGAGGGCGTTTTCTTGCCCGGGCAATGCTTCCTGTAAGTCTCCCGTTCTCTGCGGTTCAAATCTTTCGGGGCGATATTCCGAGAAAACACTTGGTGTAAGACGCCCTGCCGTTTTAGCCGGGGGAGGTGCCTCCGCCCTGCCTGCGATATTGGTTTGGCGTGCAGCCAAACTGCTCCCGGAAGCGCTTGGTGAAATGGCTTTGAGAGCTGAATTGCAGATAGGACGAGATCTCCGAGAGGGACAGCTCCGACGCTGTCAGGAGGTATGCCGCCTCCCGGAGCCGCTCCCCCAAGACATAGACCGGGAGACTCACGCCCAGCTCCCGCCGGAACCGGTCGGACAGGCTGCGGGTGCTTACGCCGGCATACTCCGCCAGCTCCTCCGCCCGAATGGGGCGGTGGAGGTTTTGTCCGATGTAGTCTAGGCACCGCCGCAGCTCCGGGGAGCGTTCTCCCGCCGCCTGAAGCTGCCCCACCTTGCCGCAGAAGTCCATGGCCATTTTGTAGCTGAGGGCGTCCACGTCGACGGGGCCCATCAGCCGGTCCATCTGCTGGCAGTAGCTGTCGCTGAGGGAGAAGGCCTCCTCCGGGGGCATCCCGCCCCGGATGGCCGCCCTGGTCACCATGGTCACAAAGGAGACAAAGGTGTATTTGCTCTGCCGCAGCAGGTCCAGGGACATCAGCCCCTCGCTGCCGCCGGTGGGCTGGAGAAACCGCTGCCGCAGCTCCGCCGGGTCGCCGCGTTCGATGGCGTCCAAGACCCCGGCTTCAAAGCTGACGCTGGCGTGGCGGGCGGGCTCCTCCTGTTCCCGCGCGTGAAACAGCGTGTCCTGCCAGACCTGCTCCACCGTGTTTTGCTGAAGGGTGTTGTTGCACAGCAGAATGTCCTCCAGGGGGACCCGCCGCCCGGCACACAGCCGGATGGCCAGGGAGAGGGCGATGGAAAACCGGCGGTAGGAATAGGTGGGCATATTGGCGAGGAGCTCGCAGAAAGCAAGCAGCAGGTCGGGGACGATCACCTCCCGGCACATGTCCAGAATGGCCTCCCGCCGGGGCCGCTGAGGTCCGGCGGGGCCAAGCATCAGGTAGGCGTCCTCCGCCAGGCGGGCCACGCCCAGGAAGTATCCCGGCTCAAAGACCAGCACCAGCGGGTGGTCCCCGTCCCGCTTTTGGAGGGAAAAATCCATCACGCAGTAGGTGAGATAGTCGCGGGACATGGGAAGGCGGGGGAAGTTGGGACAGTAGTGCAGAGCCTCCCCGGCGCCGGAGCAGAGGCACAGCGGAAGCCCGGTAAGCTCATGGAACTGGTCCAGCAGAGCGGTATCTGTCATAAATGATCCCTTCTCACAGTGCTTTTTCTGAATGATATCACACTTTGCTGAAAAATGATATATCCATCGTAAAAAATGTGTGACAATACTGGTATAAACTGTGCCGCAAAAGGCACTGAGGAGGGGTTATTTGATGGAGAAAACAAGGAACAAGGGCGCCCGGCATAGCAGGCTCCTGCCGGCAAGCCGCATCCGTTCGGACAACGTGACCCGCCCGGAAAAATGGCTGGGCTATCTGCTGGGTCCCGCCGGGGCGCTGCTGCTCAACGCGGTGCTGGCCACCTATCTGAACGTGTACTATACCGACGTGCTGAAGCTGACCCATGTGTGGGGCGGGGCCTTTCTGGTGGTGTTCCCCATCGTGTCCAAGGTCATCGACGCCATTACCAACGTGGTGATGGGCTATATCATCGACCACACCCGCACCAGGGAGGGCAAGGCCCGGCCGTGGCTTCTGCTGTCGGCCCCGCTGCTGACCGTCACCGGCGTCCTGCTCTTTACGGTGCCCAACGCCGGAGAGACAGTGCAGGTCATCTGGGTCATGGTGTCCTATAACCTGTTCTACTCCTTCGCCTACACCATTTTCAACATGAGCCACAACCTGATGGTGCCCCTGTCTACCCGGGACACCACGGCGCGGGGCGGGCTGTCGGTCTTTAACCAGATCACCACCATTATGATGAGCGGCATCCTGGTGGCCCTTGTATTCCCTATGGTCATCATGCCCATGCTGGGGGTGGACCAGGGCAAGTGGATCGGACTTATGAGCGGCCTGTCCATTCTGGCCCTGCCGCTGACGCTGGTGGAATACTTCTTCACCAAGGAGCGGGTCACCCTGGAAAACCAGGCGGCGGGGGAACCGCCCGCCCCCTTTGCCCGGCAGCTGAAGGCCATTTTTACCGATAAGTATATGCTCATCATCTACATCTATTTCCTCATCTTCACCGCGGGCAGCTGCATCAAAAATATCAGCCTGGTCTATTTCTGCAACTATGTGCTGGGCGCCTACAACGACGGGATCACCCAGACCATGATCTCGGTCATCGGCGGCATCCCCATGGGCATCGGCATCTTTGCCGTCTGGCCCCTGGCGAAAAAGTTCGGCAAGCGGAACGTGACCCTGGCCGGATTTGTCCTCTACGCTGTCGGCGGCGCCATCTGCTGGGCCTTCCCCCACAATATGACCATCATGCTGGTGGGACAGTTCATCAAGAATATCGGCGGGCTGCCCTGCTCCTACGTGTTCATGGCCCTGTTTGCCGACGTGCTGGACCACCTGGAGTGGAAGACCGGCTTCCGCTGCGACGGCATCGCCATGTCGGTGTACAACATCATCGCCGTAGCCATGGTGGGGGTGTGTACCGGCATCTTTAACGGCTGGCTGGCCGGGGCGGGCTACATTGCCCCCGAGATCGTGGACGGGGTGACGGTGGCCGCCGCCCAGACCCCGGCGGTGCAGAACGTCATCACCTTCGGCTTTGTGGGCCTGGAGGTGTTCACCGGCGCTGTCTTAGCGGCGCTGCTCATCTTCCTGAATGTGGAGAAGGACATCAGCAAAAAGCAGGAGGAAATCAAGGCCCGCAGGAAGGGTGAATAGTATGCGTGCGATTCGGCTGAGAACGGAATATCTGAAAGACCCCATGGGCATTGACACGCTCCAGCCCCGGCTGTTCTGGAGCTGCGAGGGCGGGGTGAAGCAGACCGCCTATCAGATCGCGGCGGAGGCCGGCGGAACCGCTGTCTGGGACAGCGGAAAAGTGGAGAGCGGCCGGATGACCCACATCCCCTATGGGGGAACGCTCACCTCCCGGACAAGAGTGGCGTGGCGGGTGCGCCTGTGGGACGAAAACGGGGCCGAGGGCCCCTGGTCGGAGCCGGCGTTTTTTGAGATGGGGCTGCTCAGGCCGGAGGACTGGACGGCCAAATGGATCACCGGGGACTATAAGGTGAACAAAAAGCAGCGCTACCCCGTGGACTGCTTCCGCAGGACCTTTGTCGTTCGGAACATTGTAAAGGCCCGGCTGTATGCTACCGCCTGCGGGCTGTACGAGGGGCGGCTGAACGGGGAGCGGATCGGTAATTTTGTCCTGGCTCCCGGCCATACCGACTACCGCAAACGGGTGCAGTACCAGACCTACGACGTGACCGCCCTGCTGCGGGAGGGTCAAAACGAGCTGACCTTCCAGCTGGCGGACGGCTGGTACCGGGGCAGCTGCGGGGCCTGGGGGCTTCGGAACCAGTACGGCGTCCAGACCAAGCTGCTGGCTCAGCTGGAGCTGACCGGCCCGGACGGCACGGTGGAGACCATCGGCACCGACGAGACCTGGCAGTGGTCCAACGACGGCCCCGTCCGCTTTGCCGACAACAAGGACGGCGAGGTGGTGGACGCCCGCCGGGTCCCAAGCTGCGGCGGGAAAGCGCGGGAAACCGGCCACAGCGTGGTCCCTGCCGCCTCCAACAATGTGCCTGTCACCGAGCATGAGCGGTTCAAGCCCACGCTTATCACCACGCCCACCGGCAGGAAGGTGCTGGACTTCGGGCAGAACATCGCGGGTTATGCGGCGTTCTCCCTGACGGCCCGGGCCGGGCAGCGGGTATTCCTGCGGTTCGGCGAGATGCTGGACGATACGGGCGAATTTACCCAAAGGAATATCCAATGCTCCAACAAAAAGATCGCCACGCCCCTCCAGCAGGTGGAGTACATCTGCAAGGCTGGGGAGAACGAATACAAGACCGCCTTTGCCATCTTCGGGTTCCGGTATGTGCTGGTGGAGACCGATGCGCCCTTTGCCCCGGAGGATTTCACCGCCATCGCCGTCTACTCCAATCTGGAGGTCACGGCCCGGTTCGCTTCCTCCAACCCGCTTCTCAACCGGTTCGTGGACTGTACCCTGTGGAGCGCCAAGAACAACTCCGCCGACGTGCCCACCGACTGCCCCACCCGGGAGCGCCACGGCTGGACGGGGGACAGCCAGCTCTTTGCCGTCACGGCGGGCTATCTGATGAACTACATTCCCTTCGCCAAAAAGCACATCCGGGACCTGACCGACTGGCAGCGGAAGGACGGCTGCTTCCCACAGATCGCCCCCTACGGCGGGGTGGACTCCTATATGAACACCATGAACGGCTCGGTGGGGTGGTCGGACGCGGGGGTGCTGATTCCCTACCGCTGCTGGAAGCTGTACGGAGATATGGACTTTATCCGGGACAACTACGACGCCATGGCCCGGTACGCCCGCTTTATGATGAGGCGGTGCGGCAGGCTGGGCCTGTTTGCCAAGCCCCTGGGGCTGAAAGGCAAAGCGAAGCAATACGCCGTCAACGCCGGACAGTCCTACGGCGAGTGGGCGGAGCCGGCGGACGTGTACCCCAACCGGTGGACGGACATGGTGGCGCCCCACCCGGAGGTGTCCACCGCCTACACCGCCTATGTGATGGCTGTCATGGCGGAGATGGCCCAGGCGTTGGGGAAAACGGAGGACGTGCCCCTGTACCGGGAATATCAGCGGGGCTGCACCGCCGCCTATCAGGAGCTGGTGGAGACAAGGACCTACAGCCTGGACACCGACCGGCAGGCCCGGCTGGTGCGGCCGCTGTACTTCGGGCTTTTGAGCCAGAAGCAGACCGAGTACGCGAAAAAGCGGCTGCTTCAGGCGCTGGAGCACTACGGCTGGCGGGTGGGCACCGGATTTTTGTCCACGCCGCTGATCCTCTATGTGCTCTCGGACCTGGATATTGAATACGCCTACAAGCTACTGGAAAACGAGGAGATTCCCGGCTGGCTGGCCATGCCCAAAAGCGGCGCTACCACCATCTGGGAGAGCTGGGAGGGTACCCGGGCCCAGGGGGGCATCGCCTCTCTGAACCACTACTCCAAGGGGGCGGCATGCGAGTGGGTGTTCCGGGTCATGTGCGGCATCCAGGTGGCCGGAGAAAACCGCTTCACCGTTGCGCCCCGTCCCGGCGGACACTTTACCGCCGCGGGCTTGCGCTATGACAGCGTATATGGTACAGTGGAGAGCAGATGGGAGCGGCGGAACGGAAAGACGGCATACACCGTCACGGTCCCCGCCAACTGCACGGCGGAGCTGGCGCTGCCCGGAGGGCTGAAGCGGGAGCTGCCGGCGGGGACCTATACCTTTGAGGAGGGCTGACCGTGGGAAATATCTCTGAAATCATGGCAAAAATGACTCTGGAGGACAAGATCAGCCTCTGCACCGGGGCGGACTTCTGGCACAGCAAGGCCATGGAACCGTACGGCATCCCGGCTGTTACCATGTCCGACGGCCCCCACGGCCTGCGCTGCCAGAGCGGGGAGGCGGACATGATCGGCGTCAACGACTCCATTCCCGCCACCTGCTTCCCTGCGGCGGTGACCGCCGGGGCGGCGTGGGACCGGTCCCTCTATGCCGCCGAGGGGCGGGCCATCGGGGAGGAGGCCGCAGCCGCCGGGGTGGACGTGGTGCTGGGCCCGGGGTGCAACATAAAGCGCAATCCCCTCTGCGGGCGGAATTTTGAGTATCTGTCCGAGGACCCCTACCTGGCCGGCAAGCTGGCCGCCGCCTTTATCAAGGGCTTGCAGGGGACCGGGGTGTCCGCCGGCCTGAAGCACTTCGCCGCCAACAACCAGGAGTACAAGCGGCAAAACGGCGACAGCCAGGTGGACGACCGGGCCCTGCGGGAGATCTACCTGGCCCCCTTTGAGCTGGCCGTCAGGGAGGGCAGGCCCGGCGCCGTCATGTGCTCCTACAACAAGATCAACGGCGTCCACGCCAGCGACAGCAAATGGCTCCTCACGGAGGTTTTGCGGGAGGAGTGGGGCTTTGACGGCATGGTGGTCACCGACTGGGGGGCCCTCAATGACCGAATCGAGGGCTTCCGGGCCGGTTGCGATCTGAATATGCCCGGCGGCTCCAGGTTCATGGAGAAGGCCGCGTTGGAGGCGGTCAGGAGCGGGACGCTGGACGAAAAGACCATCGACGCCGCCGTGGAGCGCATCCTCCGCCTGGCTTTCCGCTCCGCCCGGCGGAAGAAGGGGGACGGGACCTTTGACGTGGACGGCCACGACGCCCTTGCCTGCACCGTGGCCGAGGAGGGGGCGGTGCTGCTGAAAAACGAGGGCGGCCTGCTGCCGGCCTCCCCCGCCGATATGGTGTTCATCGGCCGCATGGCCAAGGACTTCCGCTATCAGGGAGCCGGTTCCAGCCACATCAACCCCACCCGGCTCACCAGCCTGACCGACGCCCTCCCGGATGTGCCCTTCGTCCCCTGCTGCGACAGGGACGGACGCGTCACCGAGGCGGAGCTTGCGAAAGCGGTCCAGGGGGCCAAGGAGGCAAAAATCGCCGTGGTGGTGGCCGGACTGCCGGACAATTACGAATCCGAGGGCTTTGACCGGGCGAGCATGGCCCTGCCCGAGGGGCATACCCGTATGATCGAGGCGGTGGCCGCCGCCAACCCCAACACCGTGGTGGTGCTGCTGGGGGGCAGCCCTATGGAGCTGCCCTGGTGCGGCAAGGTGAAGGCCATCCTGTACATGGGCCTGCCCGGCCAGGCGGGCGGACGGGCCTGCGCCAACCTGCTCACGGGAAAGGCAAGCCCCAGCGGCAAGCTCACCGAGACCTGGCCGCTGACCTATGAGGACGTGATCTCCAGGGACACCTTCGGAAAGCGGAATGTGGAATACCGGGAGAGCGTCTACGTGGGCTACCGGTACTACGACAAGGCCAAAAAAGCGGTTCGGTTTCCCTTCGGCCACGGCCTCAGCTACACCCAATTTGCGTACAGCGATTTGAAAGTGGAGGGCGGGAGCGTGTCCGCCGCCATCACCAATGTAGGGGCGGTTCCCGGCGCCGAGGTGGTCCAGCTCTATGTGGCCCCGCCCAGGGGCGGCCTCCACCGCCCGGAGAAGGAGCTGAAAGGCTTTGCCCGGGTGGCACTTCAGCCCGGGGAGAGCAGGCGAGTGGAGTTCCCTCTGGACGAGCGCAGCTTTGCGGTGTATAATCATGGCTGGAACGTCCCCGGCGGGGACTATGGGCTTCTGCTGGCCTCCTCCAGCCGGGATATCCGGCTGAAAGGGACGCTCCATATCGACGGGGAGGCTGTCCCGGCGCCGGAATGGCAGGCGGGCAGCTGGTATGAGACCCTGGACGGCGTCCCCACCCGGCAGGAGTGGGAGAAGGTCATGGGGCGTCTGGTCCCTCTGGCAGCGGAGCCGAAAAAGGGACAGTTTACCCTGGACAACTCCTGCATGGAGATGAAGGACCGCTCCCTGGTCATGAAGCTCCAATACAAAGTCACCGAGGGCATCATCGCCAAGAGCTTCGGCGGCCGGAAGGACTATTCCGACCCCGCGTTCTGCATGATGATGATCTGCGCCACCGACTGCCCCCTGCGGGCCACCGTCATCAACGCCGGCGGGAGCATGACCGACGGGGTGGCCCAAGGGCTGCTGGAGATGGCCAACGGGCACTTTTTCCGGGGACTGCGGGCGATGCTGAGGAAGTGAGGACAGCTATGAAGCGCTACCTTGCCATTGATATCGGGGCCTCCTCCGGCCGGCACATCGTGGGCTGGCGGGAGGGCGGCGCGCTCAGGACGGAGGAAGTCTACCGCTTCCCCAACGGCGTTGTGGAGCGGGAGGGCCACCTGACCTGGGACATGGAGAGACTGTTCCGGGAGGTCAAGGCGGGCGTCAAGGCCGCCTTTGCCCGGTTCCCGGACATTGTGAGCCTCTCCATCGACACCTGGGGGTGCGACTATGTGCTGCTCCGGGGAGACCGGGAGGTCTGGCCCTGCTATGCCTACCGGGACAGCCGGACGGAGGCGGTCCTTTCCGCCGTCCATGAAAAGGCGCACTTTGAGGAGCTGTACGCCCGCACCGGCTGCCAGTTTCAGCCCTTCAACACCATCTATCAGCTCTGCGACGACCTGCGGGCGGGCAGACTGGAGGGAGCTGCGGATTTCCTGATGGTGCCGGAATACCTGCTGTGGAAGCTCACCGGAGTCAAGGCCCACGAGTACACCAATGCCACCACCACCGGGCTGGTGAATGCAGTGACCGGGGAGTTTGACCGGGAGACCGTCCGCCGCCTGGGCCTGCCTGAGGGGCTGTTTCCCAGGCTCAGAGGGCCAGGAACTGTCCTGGGGCCGCTGCTGCCGTCTGTTGCGAGCGAGGTGGGCGGGACCTGCCAGGTGGTCCTCTGTGCCACCCACGACACCGCCTCGGCGGTGGAGGGCATCCCCATGGAGGGGAACGAGCCTTACATCTCCTCCGGCACCTGGTCTTTGCTGGGGGTGAAGGTCCCTGAGCCTATCACCGACGCCGCAAGCCGGGCGGGGAACTGGTCCAACGAGGGCGGCGTGGGGTATACCCGCTATCAGAAGAACATCATGGGCATGTGGCTGGTGAACCGCCTCCGGGACGAGCTGTGCCCGGAGAAGCCGTTTTCTGAGATCGTAGCCGAAGCGGAGCAAAGCGGTTTTGAGAACACCGTGGACGCCAACGCCCCGGCGTTCCTGGCCCCTGAAAGTATGAGAGCCGCCTTTGACGCCACTTTATCGGAGCAGCCCCGGAGCGTGGGGGACTACTTCCGCTGTGCCTACCGCTCGCTGGCGCTCAGCTACCGGGACGCCATTCGGGAGCTGGAGCAGAACACGGGCAAGACCTATCAAAAGCTGTACATCGTGGGCGGCGGGGCGAAAAACCAATTCCTGAACCGACTGACCCAGGAAGCCACGGGCAAAGAGGTCATCGCTTTGCCCATCGAGGCAACCGCCTTAGGCAACTTAAAAATCCAGATGGAGGTAACGCTATGAGCTATCAGGAAGCGAAAGCAAAATACGCCGTCCTGGGCGTGGACGCCGAGGCGGCCATGGAGCGGCTGAAAACCATCCCCGTGGCGCTCCACTGCTGGCAGGGAGACGACGTGCGGGGGTTCGACACCGACCCCACAAAGCCCCTCACCGGCGGCATCCAGACCACGGGGAACTACCCCGGCAGGGCCCGGACGCCGGAGGAGCTGATGGCCGACATCGACCAGGTGCTGAAGCTTTGCCCCGGCGCCAAGAAGCTGAACCTCCACGCCAGTTACGCCATTTTTGAGCCCGGCCAGTGGGCCGACCGGGACAAGCTGGAGCCGAAGCACTTTGCCCCCTGGGTCAAGTTCTGCAAGGCACGTGGCCTGGGCTGCGATTTCAACCCCACCTTCTTCTCCCACCCCAAGTGCGACCCCCTGACCCTCAGCTCGCCCAACGAGGAGACCCGGCGGTTCTGGATCGACCACGGCAAGGCCTGTATCCGCATTTCCAGCTACCTGGCCCAGGAGCTGGGCCAGCCCTGCGTCATGAACATCTGGACCGGAGACGGCTTTAAGGACATTCCCGGCGACCGCCTGGGGCCCAGGGAGCGGTATCGGGACAGCATTGACCAGATCCTGTCCGAGCCCTATGACTTCAAGAAGGTCAAGCCCTGCATCGAGAGCAAGGTGTTCGGCATCGGCGTGGAGGCCTACACCGCCGGCTCCGCCGAGTTCGCCCTGAGCTATGCCGCTTTCAACCGGGACAAGTGCATCCCCCTTATGGATAACGGCCACTACCACCCCACCGAGGTGGTCAGCGACAAAATTCCCGCCCTGTTGGCCTTCTTCCCGGAAATCGCCCTCCACGTCACCCGGCCCATCCGGTGGGACTCAGACCATGTGGTGCTGTTCGATGACGAGACGCGGGAGATCTGCCGGGAGATCGTCCGCTGCGGGGCGGAGCGGGTCCACATTGCCCTGGACTACTTCGACGCCTCCATCAACCGGGTGTCCGCCTGGACGGTGGGCTACCGCAATCTGCAAAAGGCCCTGCTGTTTGCCCTGCTCCAGCCCAACGGGGAGCTGAAAGCCCTCCAGGACGGCGACGACTGGACCAGGCTCATGGTGGCCCAGGAGGAGCTGAAGACCGCCCCCTTTGGGGAGATCTGGGACGAGTACTGCCGCCGCCAGGGCGTGCCCGCCGACGGGGCGTGGTTGGACCAGGTGAAGGACTATGAGAAGAAAGTGCTGGTGAACCGGGTATGAAGGACATTTTAAGGGCTTTTATGGGAACGACTCCCTTTGTGGAGGAGATGAAGAAAACCACCGCCAACATGTACCGCCTGGGCTGGGACGAGCGCAACGGCGGCAACATCAGCCTCCTGCTGGACGAGAAGGAGGTGGGGGAGTATCTGGACCTGAACAAGGTCCTCCGCACCATCCCCATCGGCTTTGAGGCCAAGCCCCTGGCCGGGAAGTATTTTCTGGTCACTGGCACCGGCAAGTATTTCAAAAACGTGGAGGACGACCCGGAGACCAACCTTGGCATCCTCCGCATCGCCGCCGACGGCGCCACCGCTGAGCTGCTGTGGGGCTACAAGGACGGTGGGAAGTTCACCAGCGAGCTGCCTGCCCACCTCATGAGCCACATGGCCCGGCTGGCGGTGGACCCGGAGAACCGGGTGGTGATGCACTGCCACCCCACCAATTTGCTGGCCATGACCTACGTCCACGACCTGGACGAGCGGGCCTTCACCCGCACCCTCTGGCAGATGTGTACCGAGTGCATCGTGGTGTTCCCCGACGGGGTGAACGTGCTGCCCTGGATGCTCTGCGGCACCAACGAGATCGGCGAGGCCACGGCGGAGAAGATGAAGACCGCCCGGCTGGTGGTCTGGGCCCAGCACGGCATCTACGGCGCGGGGAAGGACCTGGACGAGACCTTCGGCCTCATCGAGACCGCCGAGAAAGCCGCCGAGATCTATCTGAAGATCGCCCACCTGCCGTTGAAGCAGACCATCACCGACCAGCAGATGCACCTGCTGGAGCAGCGTTTCGGCGTCAAGGCCCGGGACGGGTATCTGGCGTGATCTGCGCTGCGATACATAGATAGGCGCAGAAGCAGGCCAATCACTTTTTGAGCCGTCTGCGGCATTTTATGTGGTCAAAAAATCTCTCCGGCTATGGGTTTCCACCATAGCCGGAGAGATTTTCTTATAATCAAAGGGGGACCCCTCACAATTCCCTGCCCCATGCGGCTCAGAATCAGGGGGATCACCTTAACAGCCTGACAGCCTTTGTTCCTGACGTGATACGCCCGATCAAAGAATATACGGATATCACATTGCCCCAAACCGCGGCTTCATTTCCCGCAGCAGTTCCTCCGCCGCCGGGCTGAACATCTGGTACTTTTTCCAGACCACATACATCTTCGTCTCCAGGGCGGGGACAAGGGGGCGGAAGCACAGCTCGCTGTCCGGCCCGGTGTCCGCCAGCTTGTCAAAGGAGAGCAGATAGCCCAGCCCCTCCCGCACAAAGACGGCGCCGTTATAGACCAGATTGACCGTCCCGGTCAGGCGGAGCAGGTCGGCCTTCTCTCCGCACCAGCGGGGAATGTCCACCTGCATGGCCTGCTCTGAACAGATCAGGTCCAGTCCCATCAAGTCATCAATCCGGATTTGTTCCTTTTGCGCCAGCGGGGCGTCCTTTCGCATGACCACGCCCCAGGCGTCCGCCGACGGGACCTCCAGATAGTTATACTTGGAGAGGTTGGGGGGCTCCACCAGGAAGGCAAAGTCGAAAAGGCCGCTGTCCAACCGTCCGGCAATGTCCTCCGTATTTCCGCTGTGCAGATGATAGCGGATGCGGGGATGGCTTTGCCGCAGCTCCTTCAGGCACCGGGCCAGATACTTGATGCTGTCGGATTCCGCGCAGCCGATGTGGACGTCGCCGCCCATATCCTCCTCCAGGGAGCGGAACTCCCCGGCGGTCTTATCCACCATGTCCAAAATGTCCTCCGCCCGCTTGCGCAGCAGCATCCCGGCTTCCGTGAGCCGGACGCTGTAATTGGTGCGGACAAACAGCTTTTTGCCCAGCTCCCCCTCCAAGTCCTTCAGCTGCTTGGACAGCGTGGGCTGGGAGACGTGGAGCCGCTCCGCCGCGTGGGTCACGCTCTCCTCCCGCGCCACCTCCAGAAAATACCGCAGCACCCGAAGTTCCATCAAGACCACCTCCGTCCCCAGTATAGCAGCTTTAGTTATGCCGTTCAAGAATAACTTGATATAGAAACAAAGTATTTGCTATTTTTGAACGCCCACGTTATCATAAGGTCAGTGGAGGTGATGGGTGTGCCAAACGCATCGGACGCCGAGGGCCTCCTCCGCCAAAACCTACTTGACGCGGGGTGCAGCGGGGATACGGTCCGGCGGTGTATGGACTTGGCAAGGAAACAGGACCGCAGGGAGCTGCTCCAGGTCCTCTCCCGCCACAGACGGGAGCTGCTGGACTTGGTCCACCAAAGCGAAAAGCGCATTGACTGTCTGGACTATCTGGTCTATCAAATTGAAAAACAGGACTAATTTGCAGGAGGAATTGACTGTGGAAGAAACATTAAATTTGGTGCGGGAGTGGGATAAGACCTTCCCTCGGAGCGGCAAGGTGGAGCATTGCAAGGTGACCTTCCCCAATCGCTACGGCATCACCCTGGCGGCGGACCTGTACCGGCCCAAGGAAGCGACCGGAAAGCTGGCGGCCATTGCCGTGTGCGGGCCCTTCGGGGCGGTGAAGGAACAGTGTTCCGGGCTGTACGCCCAGACCATGGCGGAGCGGGGGTTTCTGACCATCGCCTTTGACCCCTCCTTTACCGGCGAGAGCGGCGGCACGCCCAGGTATATGGCCTCTCCCGACATCAATACCGAGGATTTCCAGGCGGCGGTGGATTTTCTCTCCGTTCAGGACAATGTAGACCCTGAGAAAATCGGCATCATCGGCATCTGCGGCTGGGGCGGCATGGCCCTGAACGCCGCGGTCCTGGACACCCGGGTCAAGGCGACAGCCGCCATCACCATGTACGACATGAGCCGGGTCAACGCCAAGGGCTACTTTGACGCCGAGGACAGCGCCAACGCCCGGTACGAGAAGAAAAAGGCCCTCAACGCCCAGCGTACCGCCGACTTCCGGGCGGGCAGCTATGAGCTGGGCGGCGGCGTGGTGGACCCTCTGCCGGAGGACGCGCCCTTCTTCGTGAAGGACTACTACGACTACTACAAGACCGCCCGGGGCTATCACCCCCGCTCCCTCAACTCCAACGGCGGCTGGAACAAGACCGGGTGCCTGTCCTTCCTCAACCAGCCTATTCTCTGCTACGCCGATGAGATTCGCTCCGCCGTGCTCGTCGTCCACGGGGAGAAGGCCCACTCCCGCTATTTCGGCGAGGACGCTTTCCAGAAGCTCACCGGGGACAACAAGGGGCTGCTGATCATCTCCGGCGCGGTGCACACCGACCTCTACGACGGCGGCGGGAAAGACGCTATCCCCTTTGATAAGCTGGAGCGGTTTTTCGCGGAAAACCTGCGGTGACGATGAAAGTCCTGCTGATAAACGGCAGCACCCGCAAAAATGGTTGCACCTATCTTGCCCTCAGCGAAGTGCTGCCGGGGCCGCAAAGGCCGAGACATTGCTGAAGACAGAGGAGGCAGTGGAGCAGTACAGGATAACCGACTTCCGTCTCACGCCGGCCTCCACCCAAGCATTGAAGTACCCCCGGCTCAGTGGTAAACCTCCGCAAGCGGATGCGCAAAAGACCGCCGCCCATCCGAAATGCTCTTAGAACGCAAAATTGCCCCAAAATCCTGCGATTTCAGGGCAATCCTGCAATATTAGGTCAAAGCGATTTGCCCCAATATGCACGATGAGCCTCTCAGCGGCAAAGCCGCTGAGAGGCTCATCGTGGAGCTGGAAACGTGACTCGAACACGCGACCTGCTGATTACGAATCAGCTGCTCTACCGGCTGAGCTATTCCAGCGTATATAAATGGGACGGGAGCGAGCGCCGCCAGTGGGACCTGCCCCGCGGCAACGAAGGTAGTATACCACATCCTCGCCCGCTCGTCAAGGTGGGTTTTACCTGCATTTGCGGGAGATTTTTCACGGCGGCCGCCGGCTGGGGAGACGTTTTTTCCTCTGAAAATCGTGGAAATCCGCGGAAGAAAATTGACGAGGCGAAGAATCTGTGCTACACTAAAGCTGATGTGCCTGAATGTATGAAAACGGCGCGTCAATACATATACGCAACCGAATCTAAGTGGAAAGAGGAAACACTATGTATCGGATCGTAAAGAAGAGAGAGTTGAACCCCACCGTTACCCTGATGGAGGTGGAAGCTCCCGCGGTAGCCCGCAAGGCGGAGCCGGGCCAGTTCATCATCCTCCGTGTGGATGAGAACGGCGAGCGCATCCCCCTGACCATTGCGGCCTATGACCGGGAGAAGGGCACCATCACCATCATTTTCCAGATCGTGGGCGCCACCACGGAGAAGCTGAACCACAAGCAGGAAGGCGAATACCTCCAGGACTTCGTGGGCCCCCTGGGCAAGGCCACCGAGACCGAGGGCCTGAAGCGGGTGGCGGTCATCGGCGGCGGCGTGGGCACCGCCATCGCCTACCCCGTGGCGAAGAAGCTCCACGACGTGGGCTGCCATGTGGACCTGATCGTGGGCTTCCGCAACAAGGACCTGGTGATCTTGGAGGACGAGTTCCGCGCCGCCTCCACCAATCTCATCATCGGCACCGACGACGGCTCCTACGGCAAGAAGGCCCTGGTCACCGACCTGCTGAAGGAGCAGATCGAGGCCGGCGCCCAGTATGACCGGGTCATTGCCATCGGCCCTGTCATCATGATGAAGTTCGTCTGCCTGCTGACCAAGCAGTACAACATCCCCACTGTGGTCAGCATGAACCCCATCATGATCGACGGCACCGGCATGTGCGGCGGCTGCCGCCTGACGGTGGGCGGCGAGACCAAGTTCGCCTGCGTGGACGGCCCTGAGTTTGACGGCCACCTGGTGGACTTCGACGAGGCCATGGCCCGGGGCGCCATGTACCGGGACTTTGAGCTCCACGCCCGGGAGGAGACCTGTAATCTGTTCAAGCAGGAGGTAAAGTGACATGCCCAATATGTGTCCGCATAAGAATCCCATGCCCCATCAGGACCCCCAGGTCCGCGCGGGGAACTTTAACGAGGTAGCCCTCGGCTACACCCGGGAGCAGGCCATTGACGAGGCCCAGCGCTGCCTCCACTGCAAGAATATGCCCTGCGTCTCCGGCTGCCCGGTGCAGATCCACATCCCCGACTTTATCGCCAAGGTGGCGGAGGGCGACTTCGAGGCCGCCTATCAGATCATCGCCCAGGACAGCGCCCTGCCCGCCGTGTGCGGCCGCGTCTGCCCCCAGGAGACCCAGTGCGAGAGCAAGTGCGTCCGGGGCATCAAGACCGAGGCCGTGGGCATCGGCCGCCTGGAGCGGTTCGTGGCCGATTGGCACAACGCCAACGCCACCGAAAAGCCGGTCAAGCCCGCCTCCAACGGCCACAAGGTGGCCGTCATCGGCTCCGGCCCCTCCGGCCTGACCTGCGCCGGGGACCTGGCTCGGAAGGGCTATGAGGTCACGGTGTTCGAGGCCCTGCACCTGGCCGGCGGCGTGCTGGTCTACGGCATCCCCGAGTTCCGTCTGCCCAAGTCCATCGTTCAGAAGGAGGTGGACGGCCTGAAGGAGCTGGGCGTCAAGATTGAGACCAACGTGGTGGTGGGCCGGTCCATCACCATCGACGAGCTGATGGAGCAGGAGGGCTTTGAGGCCGTGTTCATCGGCTCCGGCGCGGGATTGCCCATGTTCATGCACATCCCCGGCGAGAACCTGAAGGGCGTCTACTCCGCCAACGAGTTTTTGACCCGCATCAACCTGATGAAGGCCTACAAGGACGGCTCCGACACCCCCATCATGCCCCTGAGGGGCAAGAAGGTGGCCGTGGTGGGCGGCGGCAACGTGGCCATGGACGCGGCCCGCTGCTCCAAGCGCCTGGGGGCCGAGGTGTACATCGTCTACCGCCGCAGCGAGGCCGAGCTTCCCGCCCGTAAGGAGGAGGTGGAGCACGCCAAGGAGGAGGGCATCGTCTTCAAGACCCTCAATAACCCGGTGGAGATCCTGGGCTACAACAACCCTGAGGACAAGCGCGACCCCAAAAACGGCACCGTCACCGGCATCCGCTGCGTGGAGATGGAGCTGGGCGAGCCTGACGCCTCCGGCCGCCGCCGCCCCGTGGTCAAGGAGGGCAGCGAGTTCGAGATGGAGATGGACTGCGTCATCATGGCCCTGGGCACCAGCCCCAACCCGCTGATCAAGTCCACCACCAAGGGCCTGGAGATCAACCGGAAGGGCGGCATCATCGTCAACGAGGACGGCCTCACCAGCCGGGAGGGCGTGTACGCCGGCGGCGACGCCGTCACCGGCGCGGCCACCGTGATCCTGGCCATGGGCGCGGGCAAGACCGCCGCCAAGGCCATCGACGAGTACCTGTCCAAAAAGTAAGACCGGCGGTCCGCCGCCGCAGGCGCCCGGAGCCCAGCGCTCCGGGCGCTTTTGCCGCCGCTTTTTGCGGTCCGGCCCCGATTTTTTGTAAAAGACGGTTGCGAAGGCGGAAACGGGAGACTATAATACCATCAGCAAGCCCGGCGGCGCTGCCGCGGCGAGAGGGGGACGTTCATGAAGATCCTGCTGGTTTCCGACAAGGAGAGCCCATACCTGTGGGACTACTACCAGCCCGGGCGGCTGGACGGCATCGACCTGATCCTCTCCTGTGGGGACCTGAAGTCCCGGTATCTGCAATTCCTGGTGACTATGGGCCGCGCGCCGCTGCTGTACGTCCACGGCAATCACGACGTGACCTACGACCGGGACCCGCCGGAGGGCTGCGACTGCATCGAGGACAAGCTGGTGACGGTAAACGGCATCCGCATCCTGGGCCTGGGGGGCTGCCCGGTCTACAACGGCGGGCCCCATCAGTACTCCGAGCGGCAGATGACCTGGCGCATCCGGCGGCTGGGGTGGAAGCTGTGGCGGGCCGGCGGCGTGGACATCGTGGTGACCCACTCCCCCGCCAAGGGCTACGGCGACGGGGAGGACTATGCCCACCGGGGGTTTGAGGCGTTTTTGCCCCTGCTGGACCGGTACAAGCCCCGGTACATGGTCCACGGCCACGTCCACCTCAACTACGGCGTCCAGCGGCCCCGGGTGCTCCAGCGGGGGGAGACCACCATCGTCAACGCCTGCGAGCGGTATATCATCGAACTGTGACGCGCGGCGCCCAAGCTTACAGCGGTGTAAGGTTGGGCGCCGTTTTGTAAGATGAATCCATGGCGCGGCGGGGCGTGGCCGCCTATAATGGACCCAGTCGATCACAAGGAGGTCCGATCAAGTATGCCGATCTTAGCTGTCAACGATTTGAAAAAGATCTATACCACCCGCTTCGGCGGCCAGCAGGTCCAGGCGCTCACCAACGTGAACTTTGCCGTGGAGGCCGGGGAGTATGTGGCCATCATGGGCGAGTCCGGCTCCGGCAAGACCACGCTGCTGAACATCCTGGCGGCTCTGGACAAGCCCACCAGCGGCCAGGTGCTGCTGGACGAGCGGGATATCGTCAACATCCGGGAGAAGGACATCGCCGCCTTCCGCCGGGACCACCTGGGCTTCGTGTTCCAGGACTTCAACCTGCTGGACACCTTCACCATCCGGGACAACATCGTCCTGCCCCTGGTGCTGGCGGGCAAGAGCTGGCCGGAGATGGAGAAGCGCCTGACGCCCCTGGCCCGGCGGCTGGGCATCGAGGCCCTGCTGGGGAAGTACCCCTACGAGGTGTCCGGCGGCGAGAAGCAGCGCTCCGCCGTGGCCCGGGCCCTCATTACCCGGCCCCGCATCGTCCTGGCCGACGAGCCCACCGGCGCCCTGGACAGCAAGGCCACCGACTCCCTGCTGTCCCTCTTCGACCAGGTCAACGCCGAGGGCCAGACCATCCTCATGGTCACCCACTCCACCAAGGCCGCCAGCCACGCGGGACGGGTGCTGTTCATCCGGGACGGCCAGGTGTTCCACCAGATCTACCGGGGGATGCACACCACCGAGGAGATGTACCAGAAGATCTCCGACACCCTGACCCTGCTGGCCACCGGAGGTGAGGACCGTGGGTAAGCGCCTCTATCCCCGTCTGGCCTGGCAGGCCATCCGCAACAACCGCCGGTTCTACGTCCCCTACCTGCTGGCCCTTATCGGAAACATCGCCGCCTACTACATCATGTCCGCCCTGGTGCTGGACCCCGGCGTGGAGAACATGACCCCCGGCCGGCCCAACGGCTATATGTATGTCCAGGTGATGATGACCATGGGCATGGTCATCGCCTTCCTGTTCTCCGCCATCTTCGTGCTGTACGTCAACAGCTTCCTTATGAAGCGGCGGAAGAAGGAGCTGGGCCTCTACAACATCCTGGGCATGGGCAAGGGCCATATCGCCGCCGTGCTGTTCTATGAGACGGTGTACGTGGCCCTTATCGCCATCCCCGGGGGACTGCTGGGAGGCGTGGTCCTCCACAAGCTGGTGACCCTGGCACTCCACAAGCTGCTGCGCCTGCCCGTCCCCTTCGGCATGTCGGTGTCCCTGCCGGGCATGGCCCTCACCGCCGCCCTCTTTGGGGGCCTCATCCTCCTGACCCTGCTGACGAACCTGAACAAGGTCCGCGTCGCCAAGCCCATCGAGCTGCTGCGGGGCGGGAACGTGGGGGAGCGGGAGCCCAAGACCCGGTGGCTGCTGACCCTGCTGGGAATCGTCACCCTGGGGGCCGGGTACATCATCGCCGTCAGGGCCACCAACGGCGTGGATGCCATCGCCACCTACTTTCTGGCGGTGTTTCTGGTCATCATCGGCACCTACTGCCTCTTTACCGCCGTCAGCATCTTCGTTTTGAAGGCCCTGCGCCGGAACAAGAAGTTCTACTACCAGACCAGCCACTTCATCGGCGTGTCCGGTATGCTCTACCGCATGAAGCAGAACGCCGTGGGCCTGGCCAACATCTGCATCCTGTGTACCATGGTGATGGTCATGCTCTCCGGCACCCTGTCATTGTACCTGGGCACGGCGGAGATCGTGGAGGCCCAGACCCCCGGGGACGTGAACGTGGAGGTCCAGTACGACCCCGCTTCGGAGGACCCCTTCGACCCCGCGGCCATGCTGTCCGTCCACCGGCAGTTCATCGAGGACCAGGGCTTTCCCGTCACCAAGGCATGGACCGGGACCCAGCTGTCCTTCGGCGCCGGCCGCCTGCCGGACGGCAGCTACACCACGGACTGCTATGACGAGGACGCCCAGGGCGGCATCGTTACCATGACCGTCATGACCCAGGACCAGTACGCCGCTGTCACCGGCGAGAAGCTGGGCCTCCAGGAAGGCCAGGCGGCGGTCTACGGCCAAACGTCGGGCGACGCCCTCACCATCCACTGGGTGGCGGTGGACGAGGCGTACCGGGCGGGTGAGGAGCTGGGGACCGACAGCTGGTCCGTGGCAAAGCACCTGCCCAAAAATCCCACGCCCAGCGCGAATATGACGCAAATCGTCACCGTGGTGGTGGCGGACGAAGACGCCATGCTGGATGTGTTCCAAAAGCAGGCGGCGGCCTATGGGGCCAGGCGCTCCTACGTCCGGTGGTACGCCTACTTCAACGTGGACGCCACGGAGGAGGAGCTGATCGGCCTGTATGACGACCTGTGGCAGCTCACTGTCCCGGAGACCCGGGAGGAATACGCCCACACAGGCTCCTGGGCCTCCTGTTCCTATAGCATACGGTACTATATGGAGGTGGATATGTACGGCCTGGCCGGGGGCTTTTTGTTCCTGGGCATCTTCCTGGGCTTCATCTTCCTCATGGCCACGGTGCTCATTATCTACTACAAGCAGATCAGCGAGGGCTACGAGGACAAGGAGCGGTTCGAGATCATGCAGAAGGTGGGCCTCAGCCGCCAGGAGGTCAAGACCTCCATCCGCAGCCAGATCCTGATGGTGTTCTTCCTGCCCATCGCCGTGGCGGCGGTCCACATCCTGTTCGACTTCAACATGGTGGAGAAGCTGCTGACCCTGTTTATGCTGCAAAACACCACCCTCACCGCCCTGTGTACCCTGGGCACGGTGCTGGTGTTCTTCCTGGTCTACGGCGCGGTGTACCTGCTCACCGCCCGGACGTACTACAAGATCGTGGAGCGGTGATCCCCTCTCTCTCAAAAGGCCGCCGGAGCTGCACGCTCCGGCGGCTTTTGCCGGTGTTCAGGAAATCTTAAACTCCTTCCTCCTTGCGCTTTTGCCCCGGATACGGTATGATACCATCAGCAAGCAAAGGAGGAATCGCCCATGTACAAGATCCTGCTGGTGGAGGACGACGACGCCATCGCCGGGGCGGTGGCGGACCATATCGCCTCCTGGGGGTGGCAGGTTTACCGGGCGGAGGACTACACCGACGTGGTGGGGACGTTCGTGCGCACCGCGCCCCATCTGGTGCTGCTGGACATCGGCCTGCCCTACCGCAACGGCTACCACTGGTGTACGGAGATCCGCAAGCTGAGCCAGGCGCCCATCATCTTCCTGTCCTCGGCCTCGGACAACATGAACATCGTTATGGCCATGAACCTGGGCGGCGACGACTTTGTGGCCAAGCCCTTCGACCTGGACGTACTCACCGCCAAGATCCAGGCGCTGCTCCGCCGGACCTACGCCTTCGGCGCGCCCACGGCCCTGCTGGAGTGGAAGGGGGCGGTGCTGGACACTGGCGATAACTCCCTGACCTACCGGGGCCGGCGGCTGGAGCTGACCCGCAACGAGTACCGCATCTTGCAGGTGCTCATGGAGCACCGGGGGGCCGTGGTGTCCCGGGATACCCTCATGCGGAAGCTGTGGGAGACGGACAGCTTTGTGGACGAGAACACCCTGACGGTGAACGTGACCCGCCTGCGGCGGAGGCTGGAGGAGCTGGGGCTCCAGGACATGGTCCGCACCAAAAAGGGCGTAGGCTACCAGGTGGGGTGAGGATATGCTGAGAGGATATCTGGCCCGCCGGGCCTGGATGGGGGCGCTGCTGCTGGCCTGTGCCGGGGCCTTCGGGGCGGTGCTGTGGCTGTACGATCTGCCGGTGGAGGCGGTGGGCTACGCGTCGCTGCTGTGCCTGCTGCTGACGGCGGTGTGGGTGGCGGTGGACTTCGTCCGCTACCGCCGCCGCACGCTGGCCCTGGAGGAGATGCTGGGCCGGGCGGCCCTGACCCTGGACCAGCTGCCGGAGCCGTCGGACCGCCAGGAGCGGGCCTATCAGGAGCTGCTCCGGGAGCTGGACCGGGACCGGCGGGAGCTGGCCGTCCAGACGGACAGGCGCAGGCGGGAGACCATCGACTACTACACCATGTGGGTCCACCAGATCAAAACGCCCATCGCCGCCATGGGCCTGCTGCTGCGGGACGAGCCCAGGGACCTGGAGCTGCGCTCGGAGCTGTTCCGCATCGAGCGGTACGTGGAGCTGGTGCTCAGCTTCCTGCGGCTGGGGGAGGACGCCAGCGACTACATGATCTGCCGCCAGCCCCTGGACCCCATTTTGAAAAAGGCGGCCAGGAAGTACGCCACCTTGTTCATCCGGGGCAGGGTGTCCCTGGACCTGCGAGAGACGGGGCTGGAGGTGCTCACCGACGGCAAGTGGCTGCAGCTGGCGGTGGAGCAGCTGCTGTCCAACGCGGTGAAGTACGCCCCCGGCGGCAGGGTAACGGTCTACGCTCGGGGCCAGGACCTGGTGGTGGAGGACAACGGCGTGGGCATCCCCACCGAGGACCTGCCCCGCATCTTTGAAAAGGGCTTCACCGGCGGCAACGGCCGTCTGGAGGGCCGGTCCACCGGCATCGGGCTGTACCTCTGCCGGGAGATCTGCCGCCGGTTGGGCCACACCCTGTCGGTGGAGTCCCAGCCCGGCCGGGGCTCCCGGTTCATCGTGGGCCTGGCCCGCCCCTATCTGGAGGTGGAGTGACGCCTGCCCGCCGGGAAGAACAAAAAACTGCTGTTGGGAGGACGCTATGGAGCTGTACCGCCTGTTGGAGATTCCCAGGGGCGTCACCGCCGTCATCGGCGGCGGCGGAAAGACCACCATGCTGTATGCGCTGGCCCGGGAGCTGGCCCGGGGGGCCAGGGTGATTCTCTGCACCACCACCCACATCCTGCCGCCGCCCCATCTGCCGGTGCTGGACCCCGCCTCCCGGGAGGAGCTGGCGGCGGCCCTGGACCGGACGCCCTGCCTCTGTCTGGGGACGCCGGCGGCGGAGGGCAAGCTGACGGCCCCAACGCTGCCGCTGGCGGCGCTGGCGGAGGCGGCGGACTATGTGCTGGTGGAGGCCGACGGCTCCCGGCACAGGCCCGTCAAGGCCCATCTGCCCCATGAGCCGGTGATTCCGGAGACAGCCGCCAGGACCGTCCTGGTGGCGGGGGCCTCGGCCCTGGGCCGCCCGGCAGGGGAGGCCGTCCACCGGCCGGAGCAGTTCTGCCGCCTCACCGGCGCCCGACCGGAGGACCCGGTGACGGCTGGGAATTTGGCCGTCCTGCTGGGGCGGGAGGGCCTGGGGGACGCGGTGTTCCTCAACCAGACAGAGAGCCGGGAGGCGCGGGAGGCCGCCGAGACCCTGGCGGCTGCCCTGGACCGCCCGGTGTACGCCGGGTCCCTGCAGCAGGGTACGTGGTCCCGGCTGGGATGACCCCGGGGAAGTGAAAAGGGCTTGCCGTCTGCTGTTTGCAGACGGCAAGCCCTTGCGTTTTGGGTCCGGCCTCTTTTTTGCTTACACGCAGTAGAGCGCGATGCACAGGTACTGCAAAATGCTGCCCGCCAGCACGAAGAGGTGCCAGACGAAGTGCATATAGTGGCGCTGGGACTTGTAGAACACGATTCCGGCGGTGTAGGCCACGCCGCCGGCCACCAGCAGAGCCAGCCCCGCCGGGGGCAGCGTGGCCACAATGGCCCCCATGGCCAGCACGATCAGCCAGCCCATCAGGGCGTACAGCACCAGGGACACCTTATCGAACCGCTTCAGGTCCACAGCGTTCAGGGTGATGCCAATGACCGCCAGGGTGGTGTTGGTGAGAAACAGCATCCACCCGGTTCGGCCGCCCACCACCAGCAGGGACATGGGGATATAGGTCCCCAGGATCAGCAGATAGATGGAGCAGTGGTCCATGACCCGCAAAATGGCCTTCAGCCGGGGCTGGGTCACACCGTGGTACACCGCCGAGGCGGTGTACAGTACCACCAGGCTGACGGCGTAGGCCACCAGACTGACCACGGTGAGGGTGGAGCCGCTGCGGCTGCCCCGGATCACCAGGGGAATGGCCCCCGCCAGCGCCAGAAGCGCCCCCGCGCCGTGGGATATGGTATTGGCCAGCTCCTCCCCAAAGGTCTGCTGCCGGCGAATTTTTTCCTTTGCCATAACGATACCTCCTGTTTTTCAAAACACCGCTATCTAATATTTGATATTATATTACATCGTTCAAATGAATATGTCAAGCGGTTTGCCAACGATATTTTTTGATGTTATGGATTGCATTATGCGCAAAAGAGAGGTATACTAAAGAAAAACCGCAAGGAGGCGCGCAATGGCATACGACAAGGACGCGGCAAAGCGCCGCGTAACGGAGTGGGCGGCGAATGTGGAGCGGTTCCAGCCCCCCCAGTGGGACCAGCTGCCGGGGCTGGAGCTGTATATGGACCAGGTCATCATCCTGCTCAAGCAGTACCTGGGGCCGCTGCAGCGGGACGAGGACAAGGCCGTCACCGCCAGCATCATCAACAACTATGTGCGCATGAAGCTCATGCCGCCGCCGGTGAAGAAAAAGTATTCCCGGGCCCACATTGCCTACCTACTGATGATCTGCATTCTGAAGCAGAGCCTGAGCATCTCCTGCATCCGGCGGATGCTGCCGGAGGAGCACAGCGAGGAGGCGGTCCGGGAGCTGTACTGCGATTTCACCCAGCAGTATCAGGTGGCGGCGGCGGCCTTCGTCCGGCATATCCGGGGGGAGAGCGGCATCCTTGAGGCGGGGGAGGGCCTGGTCACCACCGCCGCCGTGGTCGCCACCCTCAGCAAGAACCTGACGGAGTTCCTGCTGGAGACGGAGACGCCGGAGGAGGAATAGACGCCCCGGCCGCCAAACGCCGGACCGGCGGAGGAGAGACCGGAGGGAAAACAAAAAAGGGGAGAGAGGCGCTTGCCTCTCTCCCCTTTGGCCTGTGGAGCAGAACTTATTTCAGCAGATAATTTCGCACCAGAATCTGCAGCAGCTCGTCACGGTCGATCTTGCGAATCAGGGTGCGGGCCTGATTGTGGTTGGTGATGTAGGTGGGGTCCTCAGAGAGGATATAGCCCACGATCTGATTGACGGGATTGTAGCCCTTTTCCTCCAGAGCCTGATAGACCGTCACCATGATGCGGTGGATCTCCGCGTCCTGCTCACCGGTAAAATCAAACTTACGGGTAAAATCGTCCATGCCTGCACCACCTTTCGAATCATAGTAACTCTAGTATACTCATTTTTTCCGCCGCTGTAAAGAGGAAAAACCGATTGTTACAGAGATGTAATATTCGACAGGATCAGACGGGGCGGCCGCGCTTCGCCGGGGCGCAGGCGGAAATGGGGCGCTTTTCGCTGTGATTCCCCGGCTGCCGGGGGTGAGACGGCAGAGCCCGCCGCCTCACCGCAGCACCGCGCCCAGGTTCTCCTTCAGCGCCGCCAGGATGACGGCGACCTCCTCGTCCGCCTCGGCGGCCAGGATGCTCCGCTCGTCGGAGCGGAGGGTCAGGCTGAAGGCCACGGACTTGCGGCCCTCGGCCACGCCCCTGCCCTGGTAGATGTCGAAGAGGGCCACGTCCTTCAGCAGCCTGCCGCCGGCCTCCCGGATGCAGGTCTCCAGCTCGCCGACGGTCACGTCCTTCCTGCAGACCACGGCGATGTCCCGGCTGACGGCGGGGAACTTGGGCAGGGGGGTGTACAGGGGATCGGCGCCCTTGGCCTGGAACAGGGCCTCCAGGGACAGCTCCGCGCAGTACAGCTCCGTGTCCACGCCGTAGTTCTGGGCCGTCTGGGGGTGGATCTGGCCCAGGACCCCCAGGAGCAGGTCCCCGGCATAGACCTGGGCGCAGCGGCCGGGGTGGTAGGAGGGGTTGGTCCGCTCCGCCCGGAAGGAGACGTTCTCCACCCGCAGGTCCTTCAAAATGGCCTCCACCGCGCCCTTCAGGGCGAAGAAGTCCACGCCGTCGCCGTAGGCGCCCATGCTCAGGAGCTTCTGCTCCACCGCCAGGCCGTTCTCCCCGCCGGGGAGGTAGATCCGGCCGATCTCATAGAGCTTGGCGGACTTGTTGCGGAAGTTGTAGTTCCGGGTCAGAATCTCCAGCATGGAGGGCAGCACCGTGGTGCGCATGATGGAGGTGTCCTCCCCCAGGGGGTTGCAGATGCGCAGGGACTGCCGGCGGGGATCGTCGGCGGCCCAGCCGATCTTGTCGTAGTAGGAGGGGGAGATAAAGGAGTAGGTGATGATCTCGCTGTAGCCGCAGGACCGGGCCAGCTCGCCCAGGCGGCGCTCCAGCTGCTGGATGGGGGAGTATCCGCCCTGGGTGGTCTCGCCCCGCTGGAGGGTGCAGGGGATGTTGTTGTAGCCGAAGAACCGGGCCACCTCCTCCGCCAGGTCGGGCATCCGCTGTACGTCGCCCCGCCAGGAGGGCACCGTGACCTGTCCGTCCTCCACCTGGAAGCCCAGGCTCCACAGGATGCGGACCATCTCGCTCTCGTCCACATCGGTGCCCAGCAGGGCGTTGATCTTGTCCGGCTCCAGGGGCAGCACCGTGGGCTGGGGCACGTAGTTGAGGATATCGATGACGCCGTCCACCACCTCGCCGGCCCCCAGCAGCTCCACCAGCTCGCAGGCACGGTCAACGGCGGGCAGGGTGTTCAGGGGGTCCAGGCCCTTTTCAAACTTGGCGCTGGCCTCGGTGCGCATCCCCAGGGCCAGAGCGCCCTTGCGGATGCAGGTGCCGTCGAAGTTGGCGGACTCGAACACCACGTCCGTGGTGTCGGCCACGATCTCGGAGTTCTCGCCGCCCATGATGCCCGCCAGGCCCACGGCCCGGGTCTCGTCGGCGATGACCAGGTGGTTGGCGCTGAGCTTACGGACCTGGCCGTCCAGGGTGGTCAGCTCCTCGCCCTCCTGGGCCCGGCGGACGATGATCTTCCCGCCCTTCACATAGCGGTAGTCGAAGGCGTGCATGGGCTGGCCGTACTCCAGCATGACGTAGTTGGTGATGTCCACGATGTTGTTGATGGGGCGCACGCCCATGGCCCGCAGCCGCTCCCGCATCCACTTGGGGGAGGGGGCGATCTTCACATTGCGCACCATCCGGGCGGTGTACCGGGGCACCAGGTCGGCGGCGGGGGTCTCCACGTCCAGCAGGTCGCACAGGCAGCCCTCCGCGCCGCCCTTTACCTCGGGGGTGTGGAGGCGCAGCTCAGAGCCGAAGGTGGCGGCGGCCTCCCGGGCCAGGCCGATGACGCTGAGGCAGTCCGGCCGGTTGGGGGTGATCTCAAACTCCACCACGTGGTCGTCCAGGCCGGTGACGGGCTTGATGTCGTCCCCGGGCTTACAGTCCTCGTGGAGGACGAAGATGCCGTCAGGGATGCAGTGGGGGAACTCCGCCTGCTGGGCGCGGAGGTCCGCCAGGGTGCAGATGGCGCCGAATCTGGTGTTGTAGGCGGCAAGGTCGCCGGCATGGAGGTTCTGACAGGGGGTGGTGACGATGGCGGCAGTGGGACCGTCCTTCTCCGCGTAGGAGAGTCGGCAGGTCCACAGGCCCTCGGTCCCGGCGGCCTTGACCTCCTCCACCTTCGCGGCGATAACGGGGCCGAACACCTTGTCCCCGGGCTGGATGTCCGCGGGGATGGAGGGCTTGGCCGGGTCGATGGGGTGGTAGTCGTTCAGCAGCGCGGCGGCGGTGATGACTGCGTAGGGGAAGTCCCGGGTGTCCAGGCCCAGCTCGTCCAGGCCGCACATCATGCCGTTGGACAAAACGCCCCGGAGCTTGCCCTTCTCGATCTTCTTGCCGCCGGGAAGGGTGGACTTGTGCAGGGCCACGGGGACCAGGTCCCCCTCGTGGATGTTCCAGGCCCCGGTGCAGATCTGGACGGGCTCCGCCTGGCCCGCGTCCACCTGGCAGACCCACATGTGGTCGCTGTTGGGGTGGCGCTCCATAGCCATGATCCTGCCCACCACCACGTTGGAGATCTCGGCCCCCAGGTCGGTGGTGGTCTCCACCTTGGACCCGGAGACGGTCATAGCCTCGGCAAATTCCTTGTCATTGGCGTCAACGGTGACGAACTCGCTGAGCCATTTTCTGCTTAAATTCATCTGATGTAACTCCTTATGTCGAAAGAGTGTTGGTGTTATGCGATGGAGGGTTGGGCTTCGCCCAAGCCCGCCAGGGACGCTGTCCCTGGACTCTGCCGCCCTTTGAAAAGGGCGGCCCTAAACTTTATTGGGGCGCAGATGTGTGCTTCCGGGCAGGTTAGAACTGTTCCAGGAAGCGGATGTCGTTTTCAAAGATCAGCCGCAGGTCGGCGATCTTGAACCGGCGCATGGCCATGCGCTCCAGGCCCATGCCGAAGGCCCAGCCGGAGTAGACCTCCGGGTCGATGCCGCTCATCTCCAGGACCCTGGGGTGGATCATGCCGGCGCCCAGCACCTCGATCCAGCCCTCGCCCTTGCAGGTGGGGCAGCCCTTGCCGCCGCACTTGTGGCACTGCACGTCCATCTCGCAGCTGGGCTCGGTGAAGGGGAAGTGGTGGGGGCGGAACCGGGTGACGGTGCCCTTGCCGAAAAGCTGCTCCATAACGGCGTTGAGGGTGCCCTTCAGGTCCGCCATGGTGACGCCCTTGTCGATGACCATGCCCTCCACCTGGTGGAACATGGGGGAGTGGGTGGCGTCCACCTCGTCCTTCCGGTACACCCGGCCGGGGGCCACGATGCGGATGGGCAGCTTCATGGTCTCCATGGCGTGGACCTGCATGGGGGAGGTCTGGGAGCGGAGCATCACCCGGCTGTCGGTGTCAAAGTAGAAGGTGTCGGACCAGTCCCGGGAGGGGTGGCCCTCCTCGGCGTTGAGCCGGTCGAAGTTGTAGTAGGCCAGCTCCACCTCGGGGCCGTCCAGAATGGTGAAGCCCATGCCCACGAAGATGTCCTTCAGCTCGTCCAGGGCGATGTACATGGGGTGCTTGTGGCCCAGCTCCACCGGCTTGCCGGGGATGGTCACGTCCAGGGCCTCCGCCTCCAGACGGCGCTCCAGGGCCTCGGCCTCCAGGGCGCGGCCCCGCTCCTCCAGGGCCTTCTCCAGGGCGGCGCGGACGTCGTTTGCCAGCTGGCCCATGACGGGCCGCTCCTGGGCGGACAGCTTGCCCATCTGCTTCAAAACAGCGGTCAGCTCCCCCTTCTTGCCCAGGTACTTCACCCGCAGGGCGTCCAGGTCTGCCGAAGCCGCCGCCGCCCGGAAGGAGTCCAGGGCCTCCTCCTTGATCTTTGCCAGTTGTTCTTTCATCTGTGCTTCTTCCTTTCAGATGTCATGGTGATCTGCCCGCCCCCGGCGGGAGAAATAAAAAAGCCCTTCATCCCCATCTTCGGGGACGAAAGGCAAACCTTCCGCGGTACCACCCGCATTCGCGCCTGACGGCGCGCGCTCTTACGCCCCTGTAACGGTGGGCCTCCGTCCCGCTCTCACGGGCCGCTCCCGGGCGAACCAAACGACACGCTCCAGGCAGGCTCTCAGCCGGTGACCCGCCCTCTCTTAGGACCGCAAGCTCGTTATTTTCCCGTTCCTCGCATTTGAACTTTTCTATTTATATCACAAAACCGCTTGAAATGCAAGAGGGAAATCACTATAATAGCACACATCGAAAAAGCGCAGGCGCTTTTTTGAATTCCGCAAAGCGCGAAACATGGGGAGGCTTGTATGGAGGGCGGAGCAATGCGCATTGACCGGGACATGGCCCGGCGTCTGCTGCCGAAGCGGGACCCCATGGGCCACAAGGGCACCTTCGGACGGGTCTGCGTCTGGGGCGGGGCCGTGGGCTATACCGGCGCGCCGGTATTTGCCGCCGAGGCCGCGGTCCGCTGCGGCAGCGGGCTGGTGACGGCCCTGACGCCCCGGGAGGTCTACCCCATCGTGGCCGCCCGGTGCGTCTGCGCCATGGCCAGGCCCGCGCCGGAGGACGCTGGCGGCCTGCTGGAGGCACTGTCCGCCGCCGACGCGGCGGTGATCGGCCCCGGCCTGGGCCGGGGAGCGGAGACGGAGCGGGCGGTGATGGCCCTGCTGGCGGCGCTTAAAGCGCCGGTGGTGCTGGACGCCGACGGCATAAACGCCGCCGCCGCGCATATAGATGGGTTGACAGGCAGACAGTATCCCACCGTGGTCACCCCCCACGAGGGGGAGTTTCGGCGGCTGGGCGGGGACCTGACCCTGGGGCGGCGGCAGGCCGCGGCGGACTTTGCCCGCCGCCACGGCTGCGTGCTGGTGCTGAAGGGGCCAAGGACCGTGGTGGCCGCGCCGGACGGACGGCTGGCGGAGAACACCACCGGCAACGACGGCTGCGCCAAGGGCGGCAGCGGCGACGTGCTGGCGGGGATGACCGCCTCCCTGATGGGACAGGGGGCGGCGCCCTGGGAGGCCGCGTGCTGCGCCGTATGGCTCCACGGCCGGGCGGCGGACCTGTGCCGGGACCGGCTCACCGCCTACGCCATGACCCCGGCGGATATGATCGACTGCCTGCCGGACGTGTTCCGGGAACTTGTGGAATAAGATCAAGGAGGAAGAACTGTGCGAAAAGCCCTGCTTTTTGCACCAATGCTGCTGCTCCTGCTCACCGCCTGCGGCGGGGAGGAGAAAGATCCGGCGGCCGCGCTCCAGCAGGAGTACGCCGCGCTGTCCGCCGCCACCATGGAGGCGGACGTTACCTGCAACTACGACGACGAGGTCCGGCAGTATACGCTCCTGTGCGCCTATACGCCGGAGAGCAGCACCGTGACGGTGCTGTCCCCGTCCAACCTGGCGGGAATCTCCGCCACCGTGTCCCAGGGGGAGCTGCGGCTGAGCTATGAGGACATCTCCCTGGACGCGGGCAGCTACTCCGCCGCGGCCATCTCGCCGGTGGCGGCCATGCCCAAGCTCATGGAGGCGGCCGCCCGGGGCTACATCACCGAGCAGAGCCGGGAGACGGTGGGGGACCGGCAGTGCCTGCGCCTGGCCTGCGACCTGGACAGCCAGAAGGGGACCCTGTACACCACCTGGTTTGACGAGGAGACCCTGCTGCCCCTCCACAGCGAGATCAGCGTGGACGGGGCGGTGGTCTACGATGTGGCCTGGAGCCGGTTCGAGGTGACGGAGACCGCGCCGGAGGTCCCGGAGACGGCTCAGGGTGAGACGGCCCAGGGTGAGACGGCGTCCCCGCCGGAGACGGACCCGCCCGCCGGGACGGATGAGGCGGCCCCGCCGGAGTCCGGGGAGGCCGGCGCCGCCCGGCAGTAGCGCACAGGGGAGAAATCACTGTACACAGGAGAGAAGAAACGACCATGGCGATGAAGGACAAAATGCACACAGGGGAGCTGTATCTGCCCCACGACCAGGAGATCATGGACGATCAGCTCCGGCGGCTGGACCGCCTGTACGAGTTCAACAGGACCCGGCCCACCGAGCAGGAAAAGCGGCAGGAGCTGCTGGAGGAAATGTTTGCGGAGATCGGGCCGGGCTGCTACATTGAGCCGCCGCTCCACTCCAATTTCGGCGGCGGCCATGTCCACTTCGGCAAGAAGATCTACGCAAATTTCGGCCTGACGCTGGTGGACGACACCCATATTTACGTGGGGGACCATACGATGTTCGGCCCCAACGTGGTGGTGGCGACGGCGGGGCACCCCATTTTGCCGGAGCTGCGGGAGCAGGGCTATCAGTACAACGCGCCTGTCCGCATCGGCAGGAACTGCTGGATCGGGGCGGGCGTCGTGATCGTGCCCGGCGTCACCATCGGGGACAACGTGGTGGTGGGCGCGGGAAGCGTGGTCACCAGGGACCTGCCCTCAGATGTGGTGGCCGTGGGCAACCCCTGCCGGGTCATGCGCCCGGTGGGGGAGCGCGACCGGGAGTTCTATTTCAAGGACAGGCGGGTCCCGCCGGACCTGCTGGACCGGTGAGCACTGCCCGGCGGCAGGAAATCTCTACAAAAGAGCAAAGAGGAACGACCATGGAGAGTACATTGAAGCGGACCTGGGCGGAGATCGACCTGGACGCCCTGGCCCATAATTACCGCCGCCTGCGGGAGCGGATGGGACCGGCCTCCCGCTTTATGGGGGTGGTGAAGGCGGACGCCTACGGCCACGGGGCGGTGGAGACCGCCCGTACCCTGGAGGAGCTGGGGGCGGAGTATCTGGCGGTGTCCAGCATCGACGAGGCCCGGGAGCTGCGCCGGGCGGGGGTCCGGCTGCCCATTTTGCAGCTGGGGCTGACCCCGCCGGAGCAGACGGAGCAGGTGCTCCGCTGCGGCGTGACCCAGTCGGT
This sequence comes from Candidatus Pelethomonas sp., assembly GCA_048404665.1. GTDB lineage: Bacteria > Bacillota > Clostridia > Oscillospirales > Oscillospiraceae > Pelethomonas. The sequence goes on along the minus strand of DBFJQM010000002.1, from coordinate 2,635 downwards.
GTACAGCCTGGGGGCGGCGGAGGCCTTCTCCCGGCGGGCGGAGGCCCTGGGACAGAGGATGCGCTGCCACATCAAGCTGGACACCGGCATGTCCCGGCTGGGCTTCTCCTGCGACGAGGCGAACTTCCGGCAGTCCCTGGAGGACATCTGCCAGGCGTGCCGCCTGCCGGGACTGGAGCCGGAGGGAATTTTTACCCATTTCGCCGTGTCCGACGAGCCCTCGGGCCGGGACTATACCCTTATGCAGCACCGGCGGTTCGCCGCCATGCTCAGCGCCCTGGAGCAGCGGGGCGTGACCTTTGCCATCCGCCACTGCGCCAACAGCGGGGCCACTGCCTGCTACCCCCAGTTCGCCTACGACATGTTCCGGCCCGGCATCCTGACCTACGGCGCCGGGGACCAGGCGGAGGAGCTGGGCCTGAAGCCGGTGATGACCCTGAAGTCCACCGTGGGCTGCGTGCGCCGCCTGGAGGCGGGCACCGCCGTCAGCTACGGCCTCACCTGCCGCACGGCGCGGCCCAGCCGGGTGGGGGTGCTGCCCATCGGCTACGCCGACGGCCTCCACCGCGCCCTGTCCAACCGCTGGCAGGTGTGGACGCCCGGCGGCAGCGCGCCTCTGCTGGGGCGCATCTGCATGGACATGTGCATGGTGGACCTGACGGACCTGCCCCAGGTGAAGGAGGGGGACGAGGTGGAGATCTTCGGTCCCCATCTCAGCGTCAACGCAGCGGCCGCCGCCGCCGGCACCATCCCCTACGAGCTGACCTGCGCCGTGAGCAAGCGGGTGCCCAGGGTGTATCTGCGGGGCGGCAGGGAGATCTTCCGGGAGCTGCTGCTCCGGGGCTGACGGAAACGAGAGAAGGAGGACGGGCCTCGCTCCCCTGCCGGGGGCGGAGGCCCGCCTTTTTTCCATTCCGCAGGTCCGGGACAGTCCCCCGCCGGGGCCCGGCGGCATAGAATACTGCGGGGGCGGGAAAACCCCGGTATAAATTCCGCGGTCGCGTGGGAGAATGATAGTGGTCCAGTTGATTGGACACTTCTTCCGGCGGAGTGTGAACTTTGTGGATACAAGCGTAAAACGCGGCGACATCTATTACGCCGATCTCAGCCCGGTGGTGGGCAGCGAGCAGGGGGGCGTGCGGCCCGTGCTGATCGTGCAGAACGACACCGGCAACCGGTACAGCCCCACGGTCATCGCGGCGGCGATCACCTCACAGACCGGGAAGGCGCGTCTGCCCACCCATATCGAGCTGGAGGCGCAGCGGTATGGACTCTCCCGGGACTCCGTGGTGCTGCTGGAGCAGATCCGGACGCTGGATAAGCGGCGTCTCCGGGAGAAGATGGGGCGCGTGGACAGGGAAGTGATGGACAAAGTGGACGGAGCCATCGCGGTGAGCTTCGGCCTGCATAACGACCGCCTGGTGTGAGGCCCGGCGGAGGAAAAGAGCCGGGAGGAGGCAGACGCTTCCTCCCGGCTTTTGCACTGCCCGCAGATGGCGAATATTTGCCCGGCAAAATAGCGCCTATTGCCAGTATTTTGATAAAAACTGCCGAAAATGTTTAAAAATATGGATAAGTCCATGCCTTATGCGCAGAAAGTCCAGTGACAATAGTGTATTCTTCTGGTACAATAAAGTGAGAAAACCCCGGCGGTCCCCTGAATCCGAACAAATTGAGGCGAAAAAAGGAGGACACCGCGATGAAACCTATCAAGCGAATCACAGCCCTATTCCTTGCAGTCATATTCATCTTCTCCCTCGCCGCCTGCGGGGAGAATGGAGACGCCCGGGAGGGTGCCGGGAAGCTAGGGGACACCGTGTACCTGCCGGAATACCACGACCTGGCCCTGCCGGCGGGCTGCACCCTGACCGCGGCGTGTACGGATGGGGAGGCGGTCTACGTAGGGGCGTCGGTCTACCAGGAGGAGACGGAGACGCACACGGCGGCGATGTACCGCATTGCGGCCACCGGCGGCGCGGAGAAGCTGTGGAGCGGCGCGGTCCCCGGCGAGAGCATCTCCGGCGAGGTCATGAGCCTCTGCCGCGGCGAAGACGGGGGCCTGTGGCTGGCGGAGTCCCGGCGGACCTATGACTTCGACCTGCCGGACGGCTTTGACAGGGAAAGGGACAGCCGGTGGAACTACGAGTATACATCGGAGCGGACGATCCTCCTGCGCCGGCTGGATGAGAGCGGCCGGGAGCTGTCCCAGGCGGATGTGACGGCGCAGATCGTGGAGCCGGACAGCAACGGCGTTTTCAGCGGCTCGCTGGCGGTGGACCGGAGCGGCGCCTGCTATGTGACGCGGCCGGGCTCGCTGACGGTCCTGGACTCCAGCGGGAGCCAGCTGTTTGCCCTGGAGGACCCCCTGCTGACGGCGGACCAGCCGCCGGTGCGGCTGGCTGACGGGGGCGTGGCGGCCCTGTGCCGGTCCTCCACCGCAGGCCCCCAGGGGGCGGAGGACCGGTACACCCTGCGGGCGGTGGATGCGGAGAAGCAGGCCTGGGGGGATTCCTGGGAGCTGCCGCCGGTGAAGGCGGGGTTCTGGTTCATGGCCCACGACGGCGGCGGGGCGTACCGCTTCTGCGCCACGGCGGACGACACCCTGTACGGCTTGGGACCGAATGAGGAGGCGGCG
>DBFJQM010000001.1:0-21566 GCA_048404665.1 Candidatus Pelethomonas sp. | reverse complement strand
CTTCTAGTTCCTCTCGGATCAGGTCATATTCTTCCCGGCTGATATCACTTGGGTACTGTCTCATTTTTCCTCTACTCCTGCCTCTTTTTCTTTTATTATCCCTCTTTTCCTTTCGCTTGTCAAAGATTTTGAACAGGCTCTAAACCAGTAATATACCATAGAAACCGCCGGAGGGAAAGGGGGAAACGAGAAAAAATTCACGAAAATATAAAAACTCCCCCGGTTTACAGGGGGCGGGATGTGTGGTACACTCATACTTGGACATTTCCGGGGCGCGCCCCGGGGGAGAGGGCAGGTGAGGCCATGAGCGGATGGATTCGGTTTTTGGAGGATACCCGGCGGATGCTGAAAAAGGCGGACCTGGTGCTTCTGGGCCTGTGCCTGGCGCTCACCGCCTTCGGCCTGGTGCTCATCGCCAGCGCCACCAACTACTTAGGCTCCGGCACCCAGGCCAGGCGGCTCATCATCCAGGGGGCGGCGGCGGCCATTGGCGTGGCGGCCTATTTCATCGCCACCCATGTGGATATCGAGCACTACGCGGAGAAGTGGCAGCTGTTCCTGCTGTTCAACCTGGGCTTCATCGGGCTGCTGTTCTTCCTGGGGACCGACGACGGCACCGGCAACAACGCCTGGATCGCCATTCCGGGCCTGACCAGCATCCAGCCGGCGGAGATCGTGAAGCTGACCTACACGGTGCTGCTGGCCAAGCAGCTGGCCTGGTTCCGGGACGAGCGGCGGATGCGGGGGTTCGGTTCCCTGTTCTGGCCGGCGGCCCACATGGCCCTGATGTTCCTGTGGATCTTCGTCATCTCCGGCGACGCGGGCAGCGGCCTGGTGTACCTGATGATCTACGCGGGCATGGCCTGCGCCGCGGGGCTGGCCTGGTACTGGTTTGCCGCCGGGGCCGGGATCATGGGGGCGGCGGTGGCCGCCCTGCTGCTGCTGGACAAGATGCCCACCTACATGGTGGAGCGGTTCAAGGTGGTCTTTGACCACAGCTACGACGTGATGGACAAGGGCTGGCAGCAGACCCGCAGCCTCATGGCCATCGGCTCCGGGGGACTGTTCGGCCAGGGGCTGTTCCACGGCATCCAGACCCAGGCCGCCGGCAGGACCAATCTCCCCGCCCGGCACACGGACCTGATCTTCGCCGTGTGCGGGGAGGAGCTGGGGCTGGTGGGGTGCCTGCTCCTGCTGCTGCTGGAGTTCCTGGTGGTGTACCGGTGCTTCCAGACCGCCCGGGTGGCCAAGACCACCATGGGAAGCCTGATCTGCGTGGGCTTTGGCACCATGCTGATCTTCCAGACGGTGGAGAACGTGGGCATGTGCCTGTTCGTCATGCCGGTGATCGGCCTGACGCTGCCTTTTGTCAGCTACGGCGGCAGCTCTGTGGTGACGCTGCTGGCCGCCATGGGGATCGTCTCCGGCGTTCGGAGCAGGTCCTTGCCGGACTGGCTGAGAAAGACATAAAAATAGGGGGCCGAAAGGGCCCTCTATTTTTTTTGCCGCCTGCGACGGATGGGTTCTCCGCCACTTCGTGGCGGGGGAGGGATTCTGGGGGCTGCGCGCCCCCAGACCTGCGGTTCCTTTTCCCTCGCAGGAAAAGGAACCAAAAGTGCGCCCAGGGGGTTCCCCCTGGGAACCTCCTTATATCGGGAGGCTGTGCGGGTGAAGAATTGCTCGTGCTTCCCAACTACCGATTCCTACGGGTTTCCAATCTACAGAACCATCTTGAAGAACTTCGGCTGTCGCCCTTTCAAAGAGAGACCGGCTCCCGTTTTTTTCGCGTGAATAAGATGGTTCTGATAGGCGGGTTATAGTTCTTGAAATTCCGAGACAGGCTTCCGTTTTGCGCGCGAATAGATGGCTCTACCCCTTTAACAGGGCGATAGCCGGAGTCGGAATAGATCATTGTATAGATCAGAAACCCGAAGGAATCTGTTGTTCAGGGGCATTACAAACTCTTCATCTTCACCGCAGTTCGGCATCAAGGGGTTCCAAGACCGTATGGTCTTGGCGCACTTTTGGGTACTTTTCCTGCGAGGGAAAAGTACCCCGCCCGTGGGTGCGGGAACCCACAAAGCAATTTAAAGGATAAATGAATCAACCCCCCGCCACGGAGTGGCGGAGAAAAGGGTGGGGGCGCGTAGCCCCCAGAATCTTCCCCCCGCCACGAAGTGGCGGAGAAACCGCCGGGGGCCGGAGGCCCCCAAACCCCCCATTACTTTATGGTCAGCCCCCGCTCCTTCAGCCGTTTATAGACAAACTCCCGGAACAGGGTGTACAGCACGCTGGTCAGAGGGATGAACAGCAACATCCCCGCCACGCCCATGAGGCTGCCGCCTACGGTGACGGCGGCCAGCACCCAGATGGAGGGCAGCCCTACGGAGGAGCCCACCACGTGGGGGTAGATCAGGTTCCCCTCCACCTGCTGGAGCACCAGGAACATGATGACAAAGATCAGCGCCTGCATGGGGGAGACCATGAGCAGCAGGAAAGCCCCCACAAAGCAGCCGATGAAGGCCCCCACAATGGGGATCAGGGCGGTGACGGCGATGGTGCAGCCTACCAGCAGGGCGTAGGGCATCCGCAGCAGGCTCATGGCCACAAAGAACATGGCCCCCAAAATGACGGCCTCGATGCCCTGGCCGGTGATGAAGCTGGAGAACACCCGGTGGCTCAGGGAGCAGATCTCCACCGTCCGGTCCGCCGCCTTTTGGGGCAGCAGGGCGTAGAGGGCCTTGCGGCACTGGAGGGCCAGCCGCTCCTTTTGAAGAAGCAGGTAGCAGGCGAACACCAGGGCCACAAAGGCGGTGGTCACGCCGCTGACCACGCTGCCTACGGCGGAGATGGTGGAGGAGACCACGCTGCCCGCGCCGTTTTTCAGGAAGTCCACCACGGCGGCCAGGATGCCGTCCCAGTTGAGGGTCAGGCCCTCCAGCCACGCGATGACCTGGGGGTTGTTGGCGAACTGCTCCTCCGCCCAGGGGCGGAAGCGGGCGAAGGCCGCCTGGATGGTGACGCTGAGGCTGGCCACCGTGGCGGCCAGCTCCGGGACGATCACCAGCACCAGCACCAGGACGATCAAAATCAGCAGGGCGAAGGTCAAAAGCAGGCTCAGAGCCCGGCGCAGCCCGGCGGGGAGGCCCCGGCGGGGGGCCTTGCCCTTCCCGGGCCGGGGGGTGAGGAGCTTCCGCTCCAGAAAGCGCATGGGCACGTTGAGGATAAAGGCGATGGCCCCGCCCACCAGGAACGGGGACAAGATGCCGCCCAGGAAGCGGAGAAAAGCCCCTACGCCGTCCATCTCCTGAAAGAAGGTGAAGGCCAGGGCGGCGAAGGTAATGAGGAGCAGCAGCTTTTTCATAGTGGAGCGGGACAGTTCCATATGGACCTCCTTGTCATGGCGGGGAGGCGGCGGGCGCAGGCGCGTCCGGCGCGGTTTGGTATGCCTCAATCTACCATAAAGCCCCGCCGCCGTCAAGGCCGGGGGAGGAAATGGGGGCGATTCGGCGGAGAAATGGCGCTTCCATTTGGGAAAAAGCTGTGGTATACTAGGGGAAATCATTCTCCACCAGGAGGGCCCGCGGCCATGAGCAAGAATTTTCACAAGGACTACGCCGACAGCATCGGCCATTTCGTTGAGAGCGTCCCCGCCGGGGCCGGCGTCTCCGCCCAGGAGGTGGACGCCTATTTCCGGGCCTGCGCCCTGTGCCTGTGGAGCACGGAGGACGGCGGCGACGTGGTGGGCGTCGGCCAGATCTATACGGACAAGCCCGTGCGCTTTACCCCCCAGCAGTTCCAAAAGGCCCTGGCCCACTACCGGGACAACCCCACCTACCTGGTGGGCGCGCCGCCCTTCTTCCGGAAGCTGACGGACTGGGACCGCGCCCACGGCACCAGCTACAGCCGCAATTTCGCGGAGATCCAGAAGAACCTGCTGATGCTGCTGGCGGCCTATGACGGGGGCTTCTCCTTCGACGAGAGCCGCCGCATCACCCGGATGTACCGCCTGCTCACCGACGCCTGCGACCAGGCGGGGGTGGCCCCCGTCGCCGTCACCCCGGGGCCGGAGGACTACCTGGGGCGCGCGCCCAGCCTGACCCTCCAGCCCAAGCGGGACCCCGCCAAGGAGCTGACGGACCTGATGGACGAGTTCACCAAGGTCATCGCCCGGGACAAGTCCAAGGGCATGTACGACGATTTCTTCGGGGGACAGCCCCCCATGAAGGACCCCAGGGACCCCCTGCCGGTGCCGGAGGGCCCGGCGGAGGAGGGGGAGAAGCCCGCTCCCGCCGCCCCGGCGGAGGGGGAGAGCGCGCCGGAGACGCCGGAGGAGCCGCCCCGCCCCACCCTGGAGGAGGCCATGGCGGAGCTCAATGAGCTCATCGGCCTGGAGACGGTGAAAAAGGACGTGGACAGCCTGGTGAACCTGGTGAAGGTCCGGACCCTGCGGAAGGAGCGGGGGCTGAAATGCCCGGACATGAGCTTCCACCTGGTGTTCTCCGGCAACCCCGGCACCGGCAAGACCACCGTGGCCCGGATCGTGGGAAAGATCTACTCCGCCCTGGGGCTCCTCAGCAAGGGCCACCTGGTGGAGGTGGACCGCAGCGGCCTGGTGGCGGGCTATGTGGGCCAGACGGCCATCAAGACCCAGGAGGTCATCCAAAAGGCCCTGGGGGGCGTGCTGTTCATCGACGAGGCCTACGCCCTGGCCCCGGAAAACGCGGACAAGGACTTTGGCCAGGAGGCCATCGACACCATCCTCAAGGCCATGGAGGACCACCGGGACGACTTTGTGGTCATCGTGGCGGGGTACGCCAGCCTCATGCCCCGGTTCATCGACTCCAACCCGGGGCTGAAGTCCCGGTTCAACAAGTACCTGTACTTTGAGGACTACGACGGTAAGCAGCTCTACGATATCTTCCTGGGCCGGGTGGAGCGCAACGACTACCGCCTGGACGACAAGGCCGCGGCGGCGGTGAAGGAGCACCTGACGGAGCTGTACGAGGACCGGGACGATAACTTCGGCAACGCCCGGGACGTGCGCAACCTCTTTGAGAAGATCGTGGCCAACCAGGCAAACCGGGTGGCGAAGCTGGAGGCCCCCACGGACCAGGACATCCTCACCATCACCACCGCCGACCTGGCCGGCCTTATGGACCTGCCCCTGACGGAGACCGGGGAGGACGCGCCCGCCCCGGCGGAGGCCCCGGCGGAAAAGACGGAGGAAGCGGACAAATAGCGGCGGCGGAGGACAACTGATTCTTGACAAAACCGATTCTATCTCATAAAATAGAGCAAGCAAAACAGCGGTGAGGGAGAAAACGCCCGGGGGACCTGCCCTAAGAGAGCCGGCGGCTGGTGGGAGCCGGCGGAGGTCCCGGGTGATACTGGCTCCGGAGCTTTCCGCCTGATGGGAGCGTGCTCCCGTAGGGCGGGACGGCTGGCCCCGTTACCGGCCCAATGAGCGCCCGGCGCCTTTCGCCGGACGGAACCAGGGTGGTACCGCGTCAACAACGCCCCTGGCCGACTTGTCGGCCGGGGGCTTTATCTATTCCAAAAAGAAATTTCATCATAGAAAGTGAGAGCAAGACAGCCATGAAGTACGATTTTACGGCCATTGAGAAGAAATGGCAGCAGAAGTGGCGGGAGGAAAAGACCTTCGCCGCCCGGACCGGGGACGCCAGCAAGCCCAAGTTCTACGGCCTGGTGGAGTTCCCCTACCCCTCCGGCAACGGCCTCCACGTGGGCCACGCCCGGCCCTACACCGCCATGGACGTGGTGGCCCGGAAGAAGCGGATGGACGGCTACAACGTGCTGTTCCCCATCGGGTACGACGCCTTCGGCCTGCCTACGGAGAACTTCGCCATCAAAAACCACATCCACCCCGCCAAGGTCACCCACGACAACATTGCCAATTTCCGCAAGCAGCTTATGATGCTGGGCTACTCCTTCGACTGGGACCGGGAGGTGAACACCACCGACCCCAGCTACTACAAGTGGACCCAGTGGATCTTCCTCCAGCTCTACAAGCACGGCCTGGCCTACAAGACCTCCATGCCTGTGAACTGGTGTACCTCCTGCAAGTGCGTGCTGGCCAACGAGGAGGTGGTGGAGGGCGTGTGCGAGCGGTGCGGCGCGCCTGTGGTCCGCAAGGAGAAGAGCCAGTGGATGCTGCGCATCACCAACTACGCCCAGCGGCTCATCGACGACCTGGACGACCTGGACTTCATCGAGCGGGTGAAGATCCAGCAGAAGAACTGGATCGGCCGCTCCACCGGCGCGGAGGTCACCTTCAAGGCCACCACCGGCGAGGACATTGTGGTGTTCACCACCCGGCCCGACACCCTCTTTGGGGCCACCTACATGGTGCTGTCCCCGGAGCATGAGCTGGTAAAGGGCTGGCTGGAGAGCGGCAGGCTCCGCAACGCCGCCGACGTGACGGCCTACCAGGCCGCCGCCGCCTCCAAGAGCGATCTGGAGCGCACGGAGCTGAACAAGGAAAAGACCGGCGTTGAGCTGGACGGCGTGCGGGGCGTGAACCCGGTGAACGGCCGGGAGATCCCCATTTTCATCTCCGACTACGTGCTGTCCACCTACGGCACCGGGGCCATCATGGCCGTCCCCGCCCACGACGACCGGGACTGGGCGTTCGCCAAAAAGTTCGGCTGCGAGATCATCGAGGTGGTCTCCGGCGGCGAGGACGTGCAGAAGGCCGCCTTCACCGCCAAGGACGAGACCGGCATCCTGGTCAACTCCGAGTTTTTAAACGGCCTCACCGTCAAGGACGCCATCCCCGTCATCACCAAGTGGCTGGAGGAGAAGGGCATCGGCAGGGCCAAGGTCAACTACAAGCTCCGTGACTGGGTGTTCTCCCGCCAGCGGTACTGGGGCGAGCCTATCCCTATGGTCTGGTGCGACAAGTGCGGCTGGGTGCCCCTGCCGGAGGACCAGCTGCCCCTGCTGCTGCCGGAGGTGGAGTCCTATGAGCCCACCGACGACGGCGAGAGCCCCATCTCCAAGATGACCGACTGGGTGAACACCACCTGCCCCTGCTGCGGCGGAAAGGCCAAGCGGGAGACGGACACCATGCCCCAGTGGGCCGGGTCCAGCTGGTATTTCCTGCGGTACATGGACCCCCACAATGACAAGGCCCTGGCCTCCCCGGAGGCGATGAAGTACTGGTCCCCGGTGGACTGGTACAACGGCGGCATGGAGCACACCACCCTGCACCTGCTCTACAGCCGGTTCTGGCACAAGTTCCTCTACGACATCGGCGTGGTGCCCACCAAGGAGCCCTATCAGAAGCGCACCAGCCACGGCATGATCCTGGGCGAGGGCGGGGAGAAGATGTCCAAGAGCCGGGGCAACGTCATCAACCCCAACGACATCATCGACCAGTACGGCGCGGACACCATGCGCACCTATATCATGTTCATCGGCGACTTTGAGAAGGCCGCCGCCTGGTCCGCCAACGCCGTGAAGGGCTGCAAGCGGTTTTTGGACCGGGTGTGGAACCTGTGCGAGATGGAGCACACCGGCGAGGACTACTCCCAGGCCAATATGGCGGCGGTCCACCGGACCATCCGGAAGGTCAGCGAGGACATCGAGAGCATGAAGTTCAACACCGCCATCGCCGCCCTCATGGCCCTGGTCAATGACTACTACGCCAACGGCGCCAGCCGGGGGGACATGAAGGCCCTGCTGCTGATGCTCAGCCCCTTCGCCCCCCACCTGTGCGAGGAGCAGTGGGAGATCATGGGCTTTGCCGCCGAGACCGGGAAGATGATCTCCCAGTCCGCCTGGCCGGCCTATGACGAGAGCAAGACCGTGGCCGCCTCGGTGGAGATGGCCGTCCAGGTCCAGGGCAAGCTCCGGGGCACCGTGGTGGTGCCCATGGACAGCGACCAGGATACGGTCCTGGCCGCCGCCAGGGACGTGGAGAAGGTGGCCCGGTTCCTGGCCGGCATGGAGATCGTGAAGGTCATCTTTGTGAGAAACAAGCTCATCAACCTGATCGTGAAGCCCGCCAAGTGAGGGCGTCCGCCTGCCGCCTGGCGGGCCCAAAGCCCTCCGCGGGGCCTGCCGCACCCAAAATTTTTGGGGAATTTGAGGGGTTTTGCATAAAATGGCCTTGACAAGATAGACTGGAATCGGTATAATCTATCCGTTAAGCCATGTAGTTGGCCCTGAAAGAGTATCCTGGATCGAGCCGGATACATCGAAGGGAGGGGAAAATAGATGTCTGAAGTTCATGTCAAGGAAGGCGAGAGCCTGGACAGCGCTCTCAAGCGCTTTAAGCGCAGCTGCGCCAAGGCCGGCGTCATCGCTGAGGTCCGCCGCCGTGAGCACTACGAGAGCCCCAGTGTCAAGCGCCGGAAGAAGTCCGAGGCCGCTCGGAAGAACCGCAATAAGCGCTTCTATTGATGAAAAGAGAGAGCCCTTGGGCTCTCTCTTTTTTTTGCAAAAACAGGAGGGCGGACCGCGTCGGCGGTCCGCCCTTTGGTCTATCGTCCGGCGCGCGCCCTCAGGCGTTCTCCTCGGGGTACAGCCGCCGCAGGGCGTCGAAGGTCTCGGCGCTGATGACGTGCTCCATGCGGCAGGCGTCCTCGGCGGCCACCAGGGGGTCCACCCCGATGGAGGCCAGCCATTTGGAGAGGAAGGTGTGGCGCTCATAGATGCGCTGGGCGATCTCCATGCCCTTGTCCGTGAGGGTGATGTGGCCCTCGCCGCTCACAGCGATGTAGCCGTTTTCCCGCAGGCGCTTCATGGCGATGGAGACGCTGGGCTTGGAGAAGTTCAGCTCGGCGGCGATGTCGATGGCGTGGACGTCGCCGTTGCGGCGGCTGAGGATCAGTATGACCTCCAGGTAGTTCTCGGCGGATTCTTGAATCTTCACAGGCGGGCCCTCCTTTGACGGGTATCGTTGGATACAGGATACCACGTTTCAGCGCCCTTGGCAAGGGGGCGTTCGGTCAGCAGGTGGCGCCGCCGGTGAGGTGGAGGGGGGCGTCCAGGATCTCCTGCTTGCGCGCCAGCAGGTCGTTTGCCAGCAGCTGGGCCTCCACGTTCTCAAAGCCCAGGCGCTCGATGGTCTTGGCAAAGCGCTCGCCGGTCTTGCCCTGCTCCCGGAACAGGAGGATGGCCTTCTCGATCACGTCCAGGGCCTCGGCCTTGTCGGTGAACACCTTGCTCAAAGCCCGGCCCTGGGCGATCTTCTTGCCCCAGCGGCCGCCAATGTAGATCTTGTAGCCGTAGATGCCGTCGCTGAGGGCGTCGAAGTGGCAGTTGCCGATGCAGCGGCCGCAGTTGTTGCACAGGTCCTTGTTGATCTCCAGCAGGCCGTCCACCACCTTGGCCGCGCCCATGGGGCAGGCCTTCTCCACGGAGCACTTCTTGCAGCCGTTGCACTCGTCCTCCTCAAAGACGGGGATGCGCTGGCCGATGATGCCCAGGTCGTTCAGGTCCGGCTTCACGCAGTTGTTGGGGCAGCCGCCTACGGCGATCTTGAACTTGTGGGGCAGCTTCACGGTGTGGTAGCCCTCGTAGAACCGGTGGTGGATCTCCTCGCTGAGGGCGAAAGCGTCCAGCAGGCCGTACTGGCAGGTGGTGCCCTTGCAGGACACCACGGGGCGCACCAGGGAGCCGGTGCCGCCGGTGGTGAGGCCCGCCTGGGCGATGTATGCCTGGAATTCCTCAATCTTGTCGTAGGGGATGCCCTGGACCTCCACGGTCAGGCGGGTGGTGAAGGTGATGAGGCCGTTGCCGAACTTTTCGGCGGCCTCGGCGATGCAGCGCTGCTGGGCGGCGGTGATCTTGCCGTTTACGGTGATGATGCGGCCGGAGAAGTTGTCGGTGCCCTTGTTGCTGAGAAAGCCCATTGCCTTGACCCGCTTCTCGTCGGCGGGGCTGATGGTGAGAGTAGCCATGCTCTGTTTCCTCCTGAATTGATGTTGGTGTCGGACGGTTTGTGCCGGGGGAGGGCGCGTCAGTCCCCGTCGTCGATCTCGGTGAAGGAGGCCCCGCCCTCCAGCACCCGGGTGTTGGTGTAGCCGTAGAACTTCAGCCGGTTCTGGGTGAGATAGGCCCGCTTGCCCTTGGTGCAGACCAGCAGCAGCTTATCGTCCCTGGCGAAGCCCTCCACCGGCCCCTGGATCTTGGTCAGGTCCAGATAGCGCCTGCCGTCCAGAGAGGGCTGGAGGGCGCAGTCCACGATCTCGTAGCCCTCGGCCTCCCCCTGGGCGTACTGGGCGGGGGTGAGGCTGTCCATGGCCCCGTCCAGCTTGTTGAGCAGCACGTCCACAGCGTGGGCGAAGGGGTGGATGGCGGTGGAGAAGGGGGGCGCGTAGGAAAAGTCCATGGTGGCCAGCTGGTCCAGGGTGGCCCCCAGGGAGATGGCGGTGACGCCGATGTCCGTGAGCTTGTCCACGGCCCCGGGCCCCAGGACCTGGACGCCCAGCAGCTTCCGGGTGGCCCGGTCCGCCGTGAGCTTCACGGTGAAGGACCCGGCGCCGGGGTAGTAGTGGGCCTTGTCGTCCACCACGGAGATGGCGGTGACCACGTCATAGCCCTCGGCCCTGGCGGCGGTCTCCGTCAGGCCCGTGCGGCCCACGTTCAGCCCGCCGGGGAGCCGGGCCACGCCGGTGCCCAGCACGCCGGGATAGGACACCTCCGCCCCGGCCAGGTCACGGGCCAGCACCCGCCCGGCGATGTTGGCGGTGGAGCCCATGGGGGACCAGGCGGGCTTTCCCGTCTGGCGGTTATGTACCATGGCGCAGTCGCCCACGGCGTAGACGTCCGGCAGGTTGGTGCGCAGCTTCTCGTCGGTGAGGATGGTCCCCTTGACCATCTCGATGCCGGAGCCGTCCAAAAAGGCGGTGTTGGGCCGGATGCCGATGGCCAGCACCAGGGCGTCGGCCTTCATGGCCCGGCGGCTGGTCTGGACCTTTTCCACCCTGCCCTCGCCCAGGACGCTCTCCAGGGCCACGCCGGTCATGGCCACCACCCCGGCGTCGCTCATCTTGTTTTCCACATACTCGCTGAGCTCCGGGTCCAGGAAATTGGGCAGCACGTGGGGGGCAAAGTCGATGACCGTCACCCGCACGTCCCGGGCGGCCAGGTTCTCCGCCACCTCCAGGCCGATGAAGCCGCCGCCGGCCACCACGGCCCGCTTGATCCCGCCGGCCTCCACGGCCTGCCGCAGGGCGATGGCGTCGTCGGGGGTGCGCATACAAAAGACGTTTTCCAGGTCCAGGCCGGGGATGGGGGGCACGAAGGGGGACGCGCCGGTGGCGATGACCAGCTTGTCATAGCCGTAGACGGCGGTCTCGCCGGTGCGCAGGTCCCTGGCCTCCACGGTGTGCGCCTGGGGGTGGACGGCCACGGCCTCCGTCTCCGTCAGCACCCTGGCCCCGGTGAGGGCCTCGTATTTGGCGGGGGTGTTGACGATGAGCTGCTCCTTGTCGTGGATCACATCGCCCACGTAGTAGGGCAGGCCGCAGCCCGCGTAGGAGATGTCCTTCCCCTTGGTCAGGATGGTGACCTGACTGCTCCGGTCCTCCCGCAGCAGCTTGGCGGCCACCTTCGTCCCGGCGGCAACGCCGCCCAGTACCAGCACGTTCATAGCTTCGCTCCTCGCTTCCTTTCAAATGGTTTCCTGTCTCTATTGTACCACAGGGCCGGCGGGAAAGGAAGCGGTTTTTGGAGATTTCCCCATGAAAAACGGTGAAAAACGGGGAGGACGCGGTCAGCGTCCTCCCCGGCGGTATCGTCCCTCTCACACGGTCCCGGCCAGCTCCGTCAGGGGGGCGAAGCGGTAGCCCATGGCCTCCCATTTGCCCAGCAGCTCGTCCAGAATGGCGGCGTTGGTGGCGGAGGTGGAGTGGAGCAGCACGATGGCCCCGTCGTGGATCCGGGGCAGCAGCTTGTCGTAGGCCTGCTGGGCCGTGGGCTGGTCGTCCACGTACCAGTCCACATAGGCAAGGCTCCACAAAATGGTCTGATAGCCCAGTTCCTGGGCCATTTTCAGGTTCTCCTCGCTGTACTTGCCCTGGGGCGGGCGGTAGAACCTGGGCATGGTCTGGCCGGTGGTCTCCCGGTATAGGTCCTCCAGGCTCTCCAGCTCCTTCCGGAAGGAGTCCAGGTCGCTGATAGCGGACATGTCCGGGTGGTGGTAGGTGTGGTTGCCCACGATGTGGCCCTCCCGGGCCATGCGGCGGACGATGTCCGGGGCGGTCTCCACCATGTTCCCCACCACGAAGAAGGCGGCGGGGGCCTTGTGCTTTTTGAGGGCGTCCAGGATGGCCTCCGTGTGGCCGTTCTCATAGCCGCAGTCGAAGGTGAGGTAGATGACCTTCTGCCCGGCGTCCCCCAGATACCAGGCGTCGTATTTCGCCAGCTCCTCCCGGGTGGCGTTGCCCACGGGGGCCTGGCCCGGGGTGGGGAAGGACAGCCCCCAGTTCCCCGCGGCGGCGGGCACGACGGCGTCCCCGGCGGCGGCCAGAGGCGGGGCCTCCCCGCGCCCCAGAACCAGCAGGGCGGTCAGGGCGCAGGCGGAGACGCAGACGGCCAACACGGCAAAGCGTCGATGGCGCATAGATGATCCCTCCTTGTGATCGAAACCGTATGGGACCAGTATGCGCCGTAAAAACCGGAATATGGCTGGAAAAAGGCGGGGGCAAAAAAGCGCTCATAGCGGCGCCGAGACCGGCGGAAGCGGTAAAAAGTGCCGCGGTCATGAAAATTTTGCCTGGTTCGGCGCAACCTGAGACCCCTGTTTCGGGTCTAAATCAATGAGAGGACATACAGGGGAGGGAGGCGCGCCATGGAGGATTCCAAGATCGTCGAGCTGTACTGGCTCCGCTCGGAGCGGGCGATTCAGGAGACGGCGGACAAATACGGCGGGCTGTGCGCCTCCATCGCGTACAACATCCTCCGCAGCCGGGAGGACGCCGAGGAGTGCGTGAACGACACCTACCTGCACGCCTGGAACGCCATGCCGCCCCAGCGCCCCGGCGTTCTCTCCGCCTTTGTGGGGAGGATCACGCGCAACCTGGCCCTTCACAGATACCACCGCAGCACGGCGAAAAAGCGGGGCGGCGGGCAGGTCCCGGCGGCGCTCAGCGAACTGGACCAGTGCCTGGCAGGTGGCGGGGATATGCTGGAGGGCATCGTCATTGCCGATGTGCTGAACGCCTATCTGGACGGCCTCCCGGCGGAGGTCAGGAATATGTTCATTCAAAGATACTGGTTCCTGTTCTCCATTGCCGACATTGCGGCGGAGCACCGCACGACGGAGAGCAGGGTGAAGTCTGTGCTGTACCGGGCCAGGCAGGGACTGCGCGCGGCGCTGACGGAGGAGGGGATCGGCCTATGACGGGTATGGAGCTTCTCATGGCGGCAGGGGGCATCCGGGACGACCTGATCGAGGCGGCCGTCCCAAAGGGCGCGGCGCTTGCCTATCCCCC
This sequence comes from Candidatus Pelethomonas sp., assembly GCA_048404665.1. Lineage (GTDB taxonomy): Bacteria > Bacillota > Clostridia > Oscillospirales > Oscillospiraceae > Pelethomonas. The sequence continues at coordinate 8,100 of DBFJQM010000001.1, read as the reverse complement.
AGGGGGCAGGAGGCTGTCCGTGCGGAAGGCGCTGCTGCTGGCGGCGGTCATCGCTATGCTGGCGGCCCTGGCGGCCACGGCCTATTCCTTTGCCAGAAGATACGCGTCGCCCATTGAGAACACCCAGCTCTACTGCTATACGGCCTCCGGCCGCGTTGACCGGGCCCATGCGGCGCAGGTGGAGACGCCGGAGCAGGCGGCGCGGCTTCTGGCACAGATGTTTCTGGAGGACCTGTGTACGCCCTCCGACGAGCGGACCTTCCGAATCACCGCCTACAGGGGCTTGTCCGTGGAGGTCCTGCCGACGCTGTCCATGGACGAGGAGACCCGGGCGGTCTACGACCTCCGCCGGGAGGAGCTTGGCGAAAACACCTGGATCGTGGAGATCGGCGTGGAATACCAATATGAGGGGACCCTTTCACCCGTCGGCCCCAGCAGCGGCCAGTGGATCGACATCCTGTACCAGGCCAGCCCGGTGGGGTTCCTGATGACCGAAAGCGGCGGCAGCTACACCTTGCAGTCGCGATACCGGTGAGGGGGCCGCGCTGAGGGCAAAAGGGCCCGGGGGGAGCCATAGGGCTCCCCCCGGGCCTCAGCCTTTAGACGTTTCCAGAATCCAGCGGGACCACGGCGTAGCCGCGGCTGCGGTCGCCGGAGACGGACACCCCAAAGACCCGCTGGGGGATCTCCTGGGCCAGACACGCCGCCGCGTCCCCCTGAAAGACCGCCCGGCGGTCGTGGAGCACCACGATGCGGTCGGCGCAGCGCAGCACCTCCGGCAGCTCGTGCATCACCACCAGGAAGGTCCTGCCGGTCTCCTCCTTCAGCCGGGCCAGCAGGTCCATGAAGGCGAACCGGCTGACCACGTCCAGGTGGGCGGTGGGCTCGTCCAGCACCACCACCGGCGTGTCCTGGGCCAGGGTCATGGCGAAAAACGCCTTCTTCCGCTCCCCGCCGGAGAGGCGGTCCACATAGGCGTCCGCCATGTCCGCCAGCCCCACGGAGGCCACCGCCCGGTCCGCCGCCTGCCAGTCCGACGGCGACAGCCGCCCGCCGAAGGAGGTGTGGGGGGCCCGGCCAAAGGCCGCCAGCTCCCGCACCGTCACATGGGGCCGGGGCACCGACTGGGGCAGGCAGGCCAGAAGCCTTGCCCGCTGGGGGCCGGTGAGGCCCCGCACGTCCTGTCCGCCCACGGCCACGCGGCCCCGGTAGTCCCGCTTTTCCCCCATGGCGCAGGCCGCCAGGGTGGATTTGCCCGCCCCGTTGCGGCCCACCACCACCGTGACGGCACCGGCGTCCGCGGTGAAGGACACGTCCTCCAGGACGCGCTTGCTCCCGTAGGAGGCCCAGAGATGCTCCACCGTCAGGTCCATGACCGGTCCCTCCTTTGCAGCAGCAGTACGAAGAAAAAGGGCACCCCCACAAAGGAGGTGATGATCCCCGCCGGCACCTGGGAGGGGGCGAAGAGCACCCGGCCCAGCAGGTCCGACGCCGTCACCAGGGCTGCCCCCAGCAGGGCGGCGGCGGGCAGCAGGCGGCGCAGGGCCGTCCCCACCAGACGCCGGGCGATATGGGGCACCATCAGCCCCACGAAGCCCAGCAGCCCCGAAAAGGACACGGCGGCCGCCGCCGAGGCGCTGGCCAGCAGCAGGGCCGCGCCCCGCAGGAGCTTCACCCGCACCCCCAGGCTGGCGGCCAGCTCATCCCCCAGGCACAGCAGGTCCATCCTGGCCCCCAGGGCCATGGCCGCCAGCAGGCACCCGCCGATGATGACTGCCGGCACCGCCAGCTGCTGGAAGGTGGCGCCGTCCACGTCCCCCACGGAGAAGTGGGTGTAGGTGACGGCCATGTCCGGGTAGATCAGCTTCAAAAGGCTGATGCCGGCGTTGAGCAGGGTGGACACCGCCACCCCCGCCAGCACGATGGTCACCTTGGCCCCGCCGGCCTTGGCGGACACCGCCACGATCAGCGCCGTGCAGGCGAAGGCCCCCACAAAGGCCGCCGCCGGCAGCAGCCGGTAGGACAGGGGGAAAAGGCACATGCCCAGGATCATGGCGAAGCCCGCCCCGGCGTTGACGCCGATGACGTTGGGCCCCGCCAGGGGGTTGTTGGTGGCGCTCTGGAGCAGCACGCCGGACACCGCCAGCCCCGCCCCCGCCAGCAGCGCCGCCGCCACCCGGGGCAGCCGCACCGCCCGGAGAATGAGATAGGAGGTGGTCCGCTCCGTGCCGAAAAGGCCCTCCCACACCTGCCGGAGGGTCAGCGGGGCGCTGCCCAGGGCCAGGCCCAGCAGGGCGGCGGCCAGGGCCGCCGCAGCCAGCAGGACGAAGGCGCCGCCCCGCCGCAGACGCTGCCGCCGGTCAGTCATGGAGGACAAGGTCCGGGTACAGAAGCTGCGCCAGACAGGCGTAGGCATCCGCCCAGCGGCCGTTGGGCTTGAAGTGGAACATGTCCTTGGGCAGGAAGCTGTACCGGCCCTCCGCCACCGCCGACAGGTCCTTCCACCCGTCCTGGGCGAAAAGCTCGGCAATGTAGCTTCTGGCGGCGTCCTCGCTGCCCATGGTGGTGAGGAAGATGTAGTCCGGGTCCTCCCGCAGCACCTCCTCCAGGCTCAGGCCGTCCAGCAGCAGGGGGGCGTTGTCCGCGATGTTGTAGGCCCCCAGCTGGTCCAGCATGACGCACACGAAGTTGTCCGGGGCCCGCTTGGCCTTGGTGGCGGAGTAGCTGCTGGCCGCCCGGATGAAGAGGATGCGGGGGGCCTCGCCGCCGGAGCGGGCCAGGTAGTCCTCCGCCTGGGCCAGGATGGACGCCGCCCGGTCCGCCACCTCCTGGCCGTAGGTCTCATAGGCCGCGCCGTCGCCGGTAATGTCCGTGCAGACCTTCAGCATGGCCAGGTAGTCCTCCAGCACGTCCACCCGGAAGAGGGCGGCGGGGACGCCGGCCTCCGCCAGCAGGGTGCAGGCGTCGGCCTGGGCCTGGATGTCGGCGGAGCCGATGACCAGGTCCGGCTCATAGCTCAAAAGCAGCTCCACGTCGATGCTCTTGCCGGATACGTCGTCCACCAGCAGCGCGTCCTCATCGGCGAAGCCCCGCTCCACGGTCTCGCCTACGGTGATGTCCACCGTGCCTCCGGCCAGCTGCCACACCTCGGCGTAGGAGCTCATGAGCACCGCCACCCGCTCCGGGGCGGCGGGGAGGGTGATCTCCCGTCCGGTGCTGTCGGTGAAGGTATAGGGGAAGGCGGTCTCGCCGCCGGCCTCGCCGTCGGGGGAAGGCTCGTCTGTGGGGGGCAGAGCGTCTGTCGGGGGCAGAACGTCTGCGGGGGACTGGGCGTTATTGGACGCGCCGCAGCCCGCCGCCGCCATCAGCATCAGAAGGGCCAGCGCCAGGGCCAGCCGCCTGCGGATGATTTTCATAGGTCGTTCCTCACTGCATTGTCAGTCCCCGCCCAGAGGGGCGGGGCCGTCCTCAGTATACCTGATTCACCGGCTGATTTCAACAGAAAAAACAAGCCGCCGCTCTTGCCATGTTCCCCGGCGGCGGGTATACTGAGGGGAGAAAACCACGGCAGAGGAGGCGGCGGCAGGTGACGGCGGTATATTGCGGGCGGTGTCCCGAGGGGGAGGAGCGGGCCCTGGCCCGGCGGCTTTTGGCCCTGGCCCTGGAGCGGGAGCTGGGGATGACGGACCTGCCCCGGATGGAGCGGCTGCCCGGCGGCAAGCCCTGGTTCCCGGACTGGCCGCAGGTACACTTCAACCTCAGCCACAGCCATGGGGCGGCGGTGTGCGCCCTGTCCCAGGGCCCGGTGGGGGTGGACGTGGAGCTGCGGCGTCAGCCCCCCCGCCGCCTGTCGGCGGGCATGGAGCCGGAGGCCTTCTGGCGACTGTGGACCGGCCGGGAGGCCACGGTGAAGCGGGAGGGGAAGGGCCTGGCGGCCCTTCTGGCGGCCCCGGACCCGGACGGCCTGTGCCAATGGCGGGAGGACCTGCTGGAGGGGTACACCGCGGCGGTGTGCCCCTCCGACCGGGAGGAGATCCGGTGGATCAAAGCGTGAGGGGGTTGGGGGGCTCCGCCCCCCGGGCTTCTATTGGGGCTTCCAGCCCCGGGGATGGATTTTGGGGGCTGCGCGCCGCTAACCTTTTCTCCGCCCTGCGGGCGGGGGCAGACTGATTTTACTTACAGTCTGTTTGGGGCTGTTCCGCGCCCCGGCGCGGGTTACTTTGCCCTCGGCGGCAAAGTAACCAAAACGCCGCCGGCCCCCTTCGGGCCGGTCCACCGCTTTTGTCGAACTGCGATGCAGGTGAAGAGCTGCTCGTGCTTCCCAACTAGCGATTCCTACGGGTTTCCAATCTCCAGAACCATCTCGAAGAACTTCGGCTGTCGCCCTGTTAAAGAGAGACCGGCTCCCGTTTTTCGCTCGAATAGATGGCTCTGTCCCTTTAACAGGCCGACAGGCGAAGTTGGAATAGATGGTTGCATAGATCAGAAACCCGAAGGAATCTGTTGTTCAGGGGCATGACAAACTCTTCATTTCTGCCGCAGTTCGGCAAAAGCGGTGGACCGGCCCGAAGGGGGCCGGCGGCGTTTTGGTTACTTTGCCGCCGAGGGCAAAGTAACCCGCGCCGGGGCGCGGAACAGCCCCAAACAGACTGTAAGTAAAATCATTCTGCCCCCGCCCGCAGGGCGGAGAAACAGCTGGGGGCCGGAAGCCCCCAAACCCCCATCACAGTTTGTTGCGAATGATCTTCCCGCTGGTAGTCTTGGGCAGCTCGTCCCGGAACACGATGATGCGGGGGTACTTGTAGGGGGCGGTGTGCTGCTTGACGTAGGTCTGGATCTCCTTTTTCAGCTCCTCGGTGCCCTCGGTGCCCTTCACCAGCACGATGCTGGCCTTCACCACCTGGCCCCGGATGGGGTCGGGGGCGGCGCTGACGCCGCACTCCAGCACATAGGGCAGCTCCATGATGACGCTTTCGATCTCGAAGGGCCCGATGCGGTAGCCGCTGGACTTGATAAGGTCGTCCACCCGGCCCACATACCAGAAGTAGCCGTCCTCATCCCGCCAGGCGGTGTCGCCGGTGTGGTAGAAGCCGTCGTGCCAGGCGGCGTTGGTGCTCTCCTCGTTGTTGTAGTAGCCCCGGAACAGGCCGCAGATGTCGGTCTTCTCCGCCTTGATGACGATCTCGCCCACCTGGCCGTCGGCCACGCTGTTGCCCTCGCTGTCCACCAGGTCCACCGGGTACAGGGGCACGGGCTTGCCCATGGAGCCGGGCTTGGGGCTCATGCCCACCAGGTTGCCGATCATCACCGTGGTCTCGCTCTGGCCGAAGCCCTCCATAAGGCTCAGGCCCGTGGCCTTCCGGAACTGGTGGAACACCTCTGGGTTCAGCGCCTCCCCGGCGATGGTGGCGTGCTGGATGCTGCTGAGGTCGTACTTGCTCAGGTCCTGCTTAATGAGCATCCGGTACATGGTAGGCGGCGCGCAGAAGGTGGTGATGTGGTACTTGGCGAACATGGGCAGGATATCCGAGGCGTCGAACCGGTCAAAGTCGTAGACGAACACGGCGGCCTCATTGAGCCACTGGCCGTAGAGCTTGCCCCACATGGACTTGGCCCAGCCGGTGTCGGAGATGGTCAGGTGCAGGCCCTCCGGGTCCACGCAGTGCCAGTACTTGGCGGTGATGAAGTGGCCCAGGGGGTACTTGTAGCACTGGACCGCCGCCTTGGGGAAGCCGGTGGTGCCGGAGGTGAAGAACATGAGCATGGTGTCCTCGCCGCAGGGGGCGTCCTTCTCCCGGATAAACTCGTCGGAGTAGAGGCGGAACTCATTGTCAAAGTCGTGCCAGCCCTCCCGGCAGCCGTCCACCATGATCTTCACCATGTTGGGGAAGCTCCTGGCAGCCTCCTCGGCGTGGAGGGAGACCTCCCCGTCGGCGGTGCAGACCACGGCGGAAATGCCGGCGGCCTCGTAGCGGTACTCCAGGTCGTGGGTCATCATCTGGTTGCTGGCCAGCAGGGCCACGGCTCCCAGCTTGTGCAGGCCCAGGATGGCGAACCAGAACTGGTAGTGCCGCCGCAGAATCAGCAGCACCCGGTCCCCCCGCTTGATGCCCAGGGCCTTGAAGTAGTTGGCGGCCCGGCTGGAGTACCGGGACATGTCCTGGAAGGTGAAGTAGCGCTCCACCTTCTGGCGGTCCACATGGAGCATGGCCAGCTTCTCCGGGTGACGGCGGGCCATGCCGTCCACCACGTCGAAGGCGAAGTTGAAGTGGTCCGGGTCCTTGAAGGCGATCTTCTTCAGGGAACCGTCCTCCCCCTCCTCCACAGAGATGAACTTCTCCCAGATTCTGGGCTCCCGGTCCGGAGAGGGCTTCTCCGCCCGGCGCTCCAGCTTCTTCTCCGGCTCCGGCAGGGGCTGGGCGTCGGCGTCACCCTCCAGCACGATGGCGTAGAACACGCAGTCCTTTCCGCCGGTGGCGATCATGCCGTGGGAGGCGGTGGAATTGTAGTAGATGGTGTCGCCGGGGTTGAGGATCTCGATGTGCTCCCCCACCTGGACCTTCAACTGGCCGGAGAGGACGATGTCGCACTCCTGGCCGGAGTGGCTGGTACACTCGATGGGCCGCAGCTGGGCCTCGTCGCTGTACTCCGCAATGACGTACAGCGGCTCCGCCACGCGCTTTTTGAACCGGGCGGCCATGTTGTAGTAGGTCATGCCGTGGGCGTGCTCGATGTGCTGGCCCTCCCCCGCCCGGGTGAGGGTGTAGTTGCTCAGCCGGGGGCTGGCGCCCTCGATGATATCCGTCACGTCCACGCCCAGGGCCTGGGCGCAGCGGTAGATGAAGGCGAAGTTCAGGTCCGTCTCCCCCGCCTCGCACCGCCGGTACTCCTCCACCGTCACATCGGTGAACCCGGCCATCTCCTCCGCCGTCAGGCCCACGATCTCCCGCAACTCCCGGATACGCTGGGACATCTCCCGCAGCTTCAGGTCCAGTCCGGCGGTCATTTGCTGTTTCATAGCGTTTTCCTCCTCGCGCTCTCCGCGCCTGGGGCAAAAAATAAAACTCGCCCCAAAGATATGGTAATCTTTGAGACGAGTATTTCTATACCCGCGGTACCACTCAAATTGCGCTTTGTTATAAAGCGCCTCTCATCGGGCTCCAACAAGCCCTATGCCTTCACGCGGCCATACGGGAAGGGTCTAATCCCGGCGAAAGCGCCGGTTTCTTCCTTCCGACTCGGGAGCTACAAGCCTCGATCTCGCTTTACCGGCTCGCACCAAACGCCGGCTCTCTGAAAAACTACCTTCGAAGCCCTTCTCCGTCACAGTCTTTGTGGGCGGCCCTAAGGGCCGCTATGGAATTGTGGCACTATATTACCATATCTGCCTGCAAAAGGTCAAGAAGAAATTTTTGTTTTTTTCGTTTTGGGGCTGGGGGGTTCTGGGGGCCTGCGGCCCCCGGGGCTTTTTGCCGCCGCCTGCGGCCCCCAACCTTTTCTCCGCCCTGCGGGCGGGAACGACAATTTTTCTGACTTTCAGTCTGTTTGGGGTTATTCCGCGCCCCGGTCGTTTCTCCGCCACTTCGTGGCGGGGGGGGATTCTGGGGGCTCCGCGCCCCCAGACCTGCGGTCACTTTTTGCTCGTGCAAAAAGTGACCAAAAACACGCCCAGGGGGTTCCCCCTGGGAACCTCCTTATATCGGGAGGCTGTGCAATCCAAGAGCTGCTCGTGCTTCCCAATCACCGATTTCCTACGGGTTTCCAATCTCCAGAACCATCTCGAAGGACTTCGGCTGTCGCCCTGTTAAAGAGAGACCGGCTTCCGTTTTTCGCACGAATAGATGGCTCTGTCCCTTTAACAGGGCGATAGCCGGAGTCGGAATAGATCATTGTATAGATCAGAAACCCGAAGGAATCTGTTGTTCGGAGGCACTTACGGCTCTTCACCTGTATTGCAGTTCGACATCAAGGGGTTCCAAGACCGTAGGTCTTGGCGCACTTTTGGTTCCTTTTCCTGCGAGGGAAAAGGAACCCGCCCGTGGGTGCGGGAACCCACAAAAGCAATTTGAAGGATAAATGAATCAACCCTGCCGCCACGAA